>NZ_CP060635.1:1590000-2316250 GCF_014337215.1 Wansuia hejianensis
GTCATCCAGCGGATGGTATTTCTTGGAGGCGAACCCGAATAGCCAGTGTCCGGATGGATAGGACGGGATATGCGCCTGATAGATCCGGCTGATGGGAAAGGATTCTATGATCCGCTTATGCATCCGCTGGCACTGGAATGCTTCTTCCCTGTAAAAAGGACTTTCATGCTGGTTGACCATGATCCCGTCCTCGTGGAGAGCATTGTAGCAATTCCCATAGAATTCCTTCGTAAACAGTCCTTCCCCCGGGCCAAAGGGATTGGGTGAATCTATGATAATCAGGTCATAGGCATCTGCCTTCGACCTGACAAATCTCAGCCCGTCTTCGTGGTAAATCTGCACTCTTGGGTCATTGAGGCTGCAGGCCATCTGGGGAAAATATTTCCTGCATACCTCCACCAGCAGAGGGTCCACCTCTACCACGTCGATCTGCTGAATCCCGTCGTATTTCACCAGCTCCCGCACCACTCCGCCGTCCCCGCCGCCGATTACCAGGACGTGCTCCACATTGGGATGTACAGCCATGGGTACATGGCTGATCATCTCATGGTATATGAATTCATCCATCTCCGTCAGCATCAGGTCGCCGTCGGCCACAAGGATTTTCCCGAATTCTCGGGAATCCAGCACATCAATGCGCTGATATTCACTTTGGGCCGAGAATAGCTGCCTGTCTATTTTGATGGACAGCTTCACATTTTCCGTATGCATATCGGAAAACCACATTTCCATAGTCAGTCCTCCTCTTTTTCCATTTCACAGTCTTCTCACCGCGCCGCGCTCATGACTCCCTTCAGCACGTTCAGATAACGGATGTCAGAATCCTCCGGCCCCGTCATGGAGCAGCCCTTTTCCTTGGCATACACGATATAATCCAAAATCTCCTGTGTGATCGCCTCACCCGGAGCCAGGATCGGTATACCCGGGGGATAGCACATGACGAACTCGCTGCAGACCCTGCCCGCCGCCTGCTCCAGCGGCACAGCCTCCTTTTCCGCGTAAAAGGATTCCTGCGGTGTGGTCACCACATGAGGATCGATATATTCCTGAGAAAGCATGCCGGCCTTATCCTTCTGATATCTCCGTTTGACCTCAGACAAAGCACTGACCAGCCGCTCCACCTCCTGCCGGCGGTCGCCAATGGACAGATAGGCCAGAACATTCCCGATATCCCCGAATTCAATCTGGATATCATACTCATCCCGCAGAATGTCATAAACCTCAATGCCGGCCAACCCGATCTCCAGCGTATGTACAGAAAGCTTCGTTGTATCAAAATCATAAATGCTGTTCCCGTTGATTAGTTCCCGTGAAAACGCATAGTATCCGCCGATCTTATTGATCTCCTCCCGGGCATATTCCGCCAGAGCTGCCACTCTCTGAAACGACTCTCTCCCCCGGAGCGCCAGATTCCTCCTGGAAATATCCAGGCTGGAAAGCAAGAGATAGGAGCCGCTGGTAGTCTGGCTCAGATTGATGATCTGCCGGACATATCCTTCCTTCATCCCTTTCCCGATCAGAAGCAGTGAGCTCTGCGTCAGGCTTCCGCCTGACTTATGCATGCTGATAGAAGACATATCGGCGCCCGCTTCCATGGCAGAGACAGGGAGATTTTCACCAAAATAGAAATGTGTCCCGTGGGCCTCATCCACCAGGACTTTCATCCCGTGCGCATGGGCCAGCTTGACAATCGTCCTCAGATCAGAACAGACCCCGTAATAGGTGGGATTATTCACAAATACCGCCACAGCATCCGGATTCTGCCGGATGGCCTGTTCCACCTGAGAAACCTTCATGCCCAGGGAAATGCCCAGGCTGGGCTTCACGTCCGGGTTCACGTAGATGGGCTTCGCTCCGCAGAGTACCAGCGAGTTAATGGCGCTCCGGTGGACATTTCGGGGCAGTATGATCTTGTCGCCTTTTTTGCAGCAGGATAAGATCATGGCCTGCACGGCTGAGGTGGTCCCTCCCACCATCAAAAAAGCATGGCTGGCGCCAAAAGCTTCTGCCGCCAGTTCCTCCGCTTCCCGGATGACCGACACCGGATGGCAGAGGTTGTCCAGAGGCTTCATGGAATTCACATCGATCCCCACGCACTTCTCCCCCAGCAGCTCCACCAGCTCCGGATTCCCCCGACCATGCTTATGTCCCGGTACGTCAAAAGGCACCACCCGCATCCGGCGGAAACGTTCCAGTGCCTCGTAAATGGGCGCTTTCTTCTGTGATAATTCAGACATGATTTTCTCCCTCACTTTCCATATCGGACGCACGGCCATACCGGCTTGCCCGTCCGGGGCTTTTATAGTAAAAAAAACGCAGGCAGGAATGCTGACAACATTCTTGCTTGCGTTCTGATTATCTATCTATCAAAAGGTCTTGTGCCTGCGGCAGAGTACCGTAGACATATAGAGACCTTCCGCCTCCGGCGGATATGCAGATATATTTTCATTAGAGTCTATATAGCAAATATTTCACTTTTAATACTCTTATTGACCGTTTCACAAGTTGATGTGTTGCATCCAACACCGGTTATGAAGTAACCAACTTATAAAATTTGAGCTTCTAACTCAATCAATAAGGCAACGCTGTTGCCAAAATATTTGCATGGAAACTCTAATCGAATCTGCGTTCCATACGCTTTGTATTATATAATAAAACCCTCCGGAAAGCAAGGGATTTTAAAAATTAAACGGCTTACACATTCAGCCAATTTATAAAAGCTGTACCATATACCCTCCTCTAATCCTCTTCGGCAGCCATTTCCCACTGCAGCCTTTGTCTTGCCAGCTTCGCTCTGGCCTGTTTGCGCCGCCTTTCTCTTCTCACATGCAGCACAAACAAATACCAAGAAATCACTAATACTGCTATGGACACGACTACAGCCGGTAAAATCAGACTTCCCTTGCAGCCCCGTTCCGCATCTGCCGGTTTCAGAGCCATCTGCACACGGGGGCCGGATTTTCCGGAATCATCTCCCTCCCCTTCCCCGGCTCCCGTGGGAACCGGTTCGCTCGATACCGGTTCCGGAGTGAAATTTACTGACACCGTATGATCTGACTGAATGTTCTCCAGCGTATATCCGTCCGGATAGGCGGCAATATCCACAGGCGTACCGTCCACAGCGAGGGCGGACAATTCATAACCCGGATTCGGCGTATAAGTGATGGGATAGCTTTCTCCTCTGGAAACCCGGGTGGAGCCTTCGGTGACCGTTCCCTTATCTCCAGTCACATTCACCGTGAAGTAGTAGGGCAAAACTGTCCGGTAAAAACAGCATCTTCTGCCGCCAGAGCTATCTACCACGTTGACTATCGTCAGAAAAACCCCCTGTTCCAGCTCGCAGATAGATTCCGCCTCAATCTGGATATAGTCCATCAGCTGAAAATCCAGAGGCACAGATGCCACTGTCGTTCTCCTGGAAAGGGAATAAACATGCATATATTCTCCAATATTCATTCCATAAGTGAGAGGAAAATTGATCACATAATCCCCGCTCACACAGAGATCCTGAAAATTATATCCCGGCGAGGGATCGGCCGGTCCCTGATCATCCAGCAGCTGGAAATTTTCATCCAGTATTTTTATGCTGTAGCCGCCCGTCCCGTCTGTCTGTATCACATATTGATTTTCTTCCCTCCGGTATCCGATTCCCAGGATATTGTAGCTGTCGCTCACCTTGATTTTCCCCTTCAGAGCAAGCGTATTGGGGTCCATGACATACAGGCACCCCCCGTTGTCCCCATGTGTATTTGTATACAGGGCCACATAGATTTCCCCGGTATTGGGATTGTAGGCCATTCCGTTGCCATGCTCCCAGTCGGTGTCCGCCACTCGCTTCGCCAGGGAATACTGCTGGACTGGTTGGCCGTTCTCATCTACAGAATTCCGGTAGTACGCCGATACAGTATCCGGCTGGCCCGGATCGTCGGCGGTATTTTCAATACTGATAATATAATGTTCTGTGACACATACAGACTGCATCACGCCATTAGGGGTCAGCAGCGCGTCTTCAAATAGCTTTTCCCAGGTGATATGGGAGAACGCTTCATCTCCCGCAATTTCTGCGCGGCAATCGGCCGCAGTTCCCTTCAGGACTGCGGCTGACAGCGCCATCATACAGATAGCCGTCCTTATTCTTCTATATCTCCCGTGCTTTCCCCTCAAAATCTCTTTGTTTCCTTTCACTCGCCGTTTCCCGTCAGCTTCTTCGGAGGTTCTCTTCCCCCCTGCAGGTGCAGGGCGCATAGACCACGCATTTACCGCATACTTCGCTGCCCACGCTGTTCGCTTCCCCGTACTGGTTGACGTAAGAGCTGCCAAATTCCGTATATTTCAGAGCATTAAGCTTCAGCAGATCATAGCATTTATGGCGGTCATAGCCCTCCAGCGTCAGCGCCCCTGCCGGACAATGCTTCACACAGACCCCGCAGCTGCCATCTTTTTTATAGAGGCACTGCTCTTCACCGCAAACGGAATCCGGTTCCACATCCAGGTTTGTCACTACGGTTGTATACCGTCCGCAGCATCCGGCCTCTGTAATCAGCATGTTATTGACGCCGAAGGTCCCCAGCCCCGCCGCATAGGCAATATGCCGATGGGACCAGTTGCTTTTTAGCTGTTTCTGATCGAACGTGAATGCTTCAGGCGATACAGCCCCCTGATATCCCTTTCCTTCCAGAAAAACGATCAGGGCCTGGTTCAGTTCACCCAGCATGGCATTAGTAACCTCATAAGCCAGGGCCCATTCTTCCGAAGCATACGGTTCCCCCACCAGGTTTGTCCTCGCCAGATCACGGGTAAACGGCACGAAGCAGGCGATCACGATTGACGCAGCCGGAAGCACGTCCTTCGGCAGGCCATGTTCTGGCCCGACGATCTCTTTCAAACGGAGGATATATGGATTCTCAGCATCTGCAAAACCCACCAGCGGCTTCCTCCAAAAATTTATCCCCTTTTTATCCTGATAATCCAAAACAAAATTTTCTATCCACCGTGTAACAACGGTCTTCAGTTTCTCTGGCATTCTGAAAGTCTCCCTGTGATCTGCCGTTTCATAATTTTCAGCGCGGTATATAACATCCTCTTTCGCCTTTCATATCTTTGGAAATTTCCAGATAGACCTGCGCGTTATTCCGCATATCCTCTTTCTCCTCTTCTGTGAGCTGCCTCTTAACCCTGGCCGGGCTTCCCATCACCAGGGAACCGTCTGGAATCTGCATTCCTTTCGTGACCAGACTCCCCGCCGCTATCAGGCAGTCCTTTCCTATGGACGCCTGGTCCAGAACCACCGAGCCCATGCCGATCAGACTGCCGTCCCCAACGGTGCAGCTGTGCAGCACGGCGTTGTGGCCCACCGTGACTCCATCTCCGATCACAGCCGGACATCCTGTAGTCACATGTACCGTACTGTTTTCCTGAATATTCGTTCCACGGCCAATCGTGATGGAGGCCTCATCCCCGCGGATTACACTGAAATACCATACGCTGCTCCCCGCTCCGATGGCTACGTCTCCCAGGATCACCGCTTCACGGGCGATTCTGGCATCCGGGTCTATTTTAGGATTACCATAAATCATAATTCTTCACCTTTTCTCGTCTGAAAAATAAATGCCTGCCGCTTTACGGCTGCTCTCTATAGTATCAACAACATCCAGCATCACTTCCTGGCGGCGGCAGCAGTCCTCATAATCGTCCTCCGCCACCATCCTGGCAATAGCCCGTACTTCATAGAGCCAACGGTCTGGATGATCCTGTAAATTATACACCATTTCCCCCTGTTTTGTCACTACCCGTATCTCTGTCAGCCCGTTGCTTCCGTCCCGGCCGTAGATATATCCCGCTTCGCCCTCTATCTGGATAAAATTCACGCCCCAGGTATCCTTGGCCCCTGAATTGCTGCTGACAAAGCCGTCATACTGCATCATCAGCACACCGGAGGTATCGACCAGCCCCGGATATATGTTGGGATAGTAAACCGCGGAGCAGGGTTTTCCAAAAAGGTATACATTAAAATAGACATTATAGAAATTAATGTCCTGGAGGCAGCCTCCCGCAAATTCCGGGCTGAACACATTCGTCACCCTGCCCTCCTTCAGCAGGTCGTACCGGCTGGAATACTGGCTGTAATTACACATCACCAGCCTGAGCCGTCCTATGGCCGGCAGCTGCTCCTTCAGTACCTGAAGGTTGGGAAGAAATCCCGTCGGAACCGCATCAATCAGATACAGGCTCTTATTCCGCGCCAGCTCTACCAGTTCCCTGGCTTTTTCCACAGATGGCGTAAAGGGCTTCTCACATATGACGTTTTTCCCATATTCCAGCGCCATCTTCACCTGTCCGTAATGCAGGCTGTTGGGTGAAGCCACATAGATAAAATCAATCGCTTCATCCCGCATCAAATCCTCCAGCTTCGTATAGACCTTCTGCACGCCATATTTCTCCGCGAGGGCGCACCCCTTCTCCCGGCTTCTGGAATAGACAGCTTCACAGCTGATGCCCTCCGTAGCCGCCACCCCATTCAATATAGACTGGACAATCACTCCCGATCCAATGGTTCCGATTCTCATGGCTTTCTCTCTCCTTTCGCTACCTCCGTGGCCTGCTCCAGAATCCCCAGGACTTCCAGAACCTCCCAGTCCTGAATACCTTTTTCTCCTCCTGCACAGATTGCCTCTGCCAGACTGTCGTATACCCGCTCATAATGGGCGCAGCCAACGGAAATTCTTTTATACATCCGTTTTCTGCCTGGCAGCGCAGCGTGCCCCAGCGGCTTTCAGGCGCCATTTCCCGCTGGACTCTGTGGCGGCCCGGCGCCTTCTTCTGACCGGAGTTATGGATGACCGGCGGAAGGGTGAAGCTGCCCTTCGTCCCGTGCAGTGTGAACCTGGGATAATCAATCATGACACACATGCTGGTGTTGATCGACACTTTCAGCTTCCCGTAGTGGAATTCCAGGTCATAGCAGTCATCGCCCTGTCCGGGATGGTGAATGCTCCTGACGTCCAGATGCGTCCAGTCCGGACAGCCAAAGAGACTGATCACCTGGTCAACGGTATGTACACCCAGATTATACAGCGTACCCAGGTGATCATACCAGCCATTTTCGCGGAAATAATCATAATGGCTTTCCAGCCGCACCAATTCTCCCAGCTTCCCGCTGTCAATGACACTCTTCAGAGCAAGAAAATCCGCGTCAAACCGGCGGTTCTGGTTCGGCATACAGACAAGCCCCTTTTCCCTGGCCAGGGTAAAAATCTCTTCCGCCTCTGCCGCTGTCGGCGTAAAGGGCTTTTCAACGTTCCTCCAGCGGGAAACCGCGGAAACTAATGAAAGCTATGAAGAGGAGCTGGCACGTTTCTCGGCCATCCGGGCAGGGGAGCCGGACGGAACACAGCCGATCCTGGACACCTTCCGCTCGAACACCTACAGCCATCTTTCCAGGAATCCCCTCCGGAATTCCAGATACCTCTTTGTCGTCAATGCCACCATGGCGACCCGTTTTGCCATCGAAGGCGGCGTTCCCATGGAAACAGCCTATAACATCAGCGACCTCTTTATCCAGCGCATGGACCTCTGCGGCACCCAGGAAGAGATTTAAGAGCTTCTGGATCAGATGGTCCGCACATTTGCCGCACAAGTCCGCAGCTGCCGAAAAAAGGAGGCAGAAAAAACTCTGCCTCCCTCTGTCCGTTATGGTATGGACTATATTCAGAATCATCTTCACGAACGGCTCACACTGGCCGGACTGTGCCGGGAAATCCATCTGACTCCCACCTATTACTGTGCGCTGTTTAAACGTGAAACTGATATGAGCACAGCAGCCTGCTGTGTCATTCTGATTATTCAAGCCAGGAAATCGCCGCATATCTGGCCTTCTCTTCCCACAGCCGTTCCTGCAGCCAGTTCCGCGCCTCTTTCGGCTGTACGCCCACCGAATACCGGAAAAGACATTTCCGGCGCAAGTGGACCCAGCCCGGGCACGATCCTATTCCTTCCGGCCCTGGCCGTCCAGATACCCAGCCAGATTGATTTCGCTCATCATATCCAGCTCTTCATCGGCCGCGTCCAGTTCCTCGTCCCGGATGACCTGATAGCTCTTCCTGTTGAAAATATCATAAATGCAGGGCACCACAAACAGGGTGAGCAGCGTACCGTACAGCAGGCCGCCGATGACCACCACCGCCATGGGCTGGGTCATATCAGCCCCAATCCCGAAACCGACAGCCATCGTGGCCAGACCCAGGATCGTTGTCAGCGCAGTCATCATGATCGGACGCATCCTGGTCTTTCCGGCTGTCACTATCGCCTGACGCTTCTCCATGCCGGCCGCCCGCAGCTGGTTAATATAATCGACCAGCACAATGCCGTTATTTACGATGATGCCGCAGAGCATGACAAAACCGATCATGGAAATGATGCTCACCTCCATCCGGGCGGCCAGGAGTGCCAGGAAACCGCCTGTAAATGCCAGCGGTATGGTAAACATCACAATGAACGGAGACAGCAGTGACTGGAACTGCGCCACCATAATCAGATACATGAATACCAGCGCCAGCAGTAGCATCAGTATCATGTCATCCATCGCACTGCTGATCGTCGCGTCCTCGCCGGCCATTTCATACGTATAGCCCGCAGGCATTTCGTAATCTTCCAGTGCCTTCTGAACCGCCTCAGATACCTTGGTCACATTATGTTCCTCATCCACCATGGCCGATACCGTGAGATAGCGGCTCTGGCTGTCCCGGGTAATAGATGCCAGGCCCTTCCCGTCAGTAAAATCCGCAAGCTCCAGAATCGGTATTTCCTCCGTCGTACCGTCAGGCTTCGCGGCAGTAACCGTGAGCTTCCTGATATCTTCCCTCCCATACTGCTTCTGCGCTTCATCATATACATTCACATCATATTCGTCTGAATCCGTGGACAGCGACGTGACCGCCGATTGTTCAGCCAGCTTCGACCGGATCTGCTGATATACCTGCCCCACTGTCAGATTATGCTTCGCAGCCTCCTCCTTCTTCACAGACACTCTCAGCTCATCTGTAGTCTCTTCAAGGCCGTCGTCTACCTCCCGGGTGCCCTCTGTCGCTTCGATCAGGGCGCTCACATCCCCGGCAATCTTCTGCAGCGTATCCAGATCCTTTCCCTTGATCTCCACGGAAATCCCGCTTCCGCCCAGAGCCGACATATCCATCATGGAAGCGCTGACCTCGATCTCGCAGTCCAGATCCTGCGTCTGATCCAGTATGGCCTGTTCCAGCTCATCCCCGGATAACTGCTTCTGTTCGCTTAAAATAAGATACAGCATGGAGGTGTTCGCAGAAGAGCTTCCGCCGCCCATCATGGACATGGAACCTCCGCTGCTCACCATGGCGCCGATCTCTTCCACATCTTCCAGGGAGGAAAGCCGGTTCATCACTTCGTCGGTCATCTTTCCGATATCCTCTGTTGAGGTGCCCTTCGGCATGGTGACTGTCACGCTGGCCTGAGTGCTCTCCATCTCAGGCATGAAACTGAAGCCTTTGGAAACAGCCGCATACATGGACACCGCCAGCAGGGCTACCGCTCCCAGAAGCACTACGGCCTTGTGGCGCAGGCTGAACCAGGCTGCTTTTTCGTACACCTTTAGAAGCTTCTCCATAAAGCCCGGCGCTTTCTTTTTCTGTTTTTTCAGGATGCCGGAGGCCGCCATCGGAACGAATGTCAGGGCGATCACCAGGCTGGCCAGAAGCGAATAGGCAATTGTCAGGCCCATATCCACAAAAAGCTGCCGGGTAATCCCCTCCGTAAATACGATTGGCAGAAACACACAGACTGTGGTCAGCGTCGAAGCGATGATCGCTCCGCTCATCTGCTTTGCCCCCTGAACCGCCGCCTTTCTCACCGGGATACCCAGATTGTGAAGCCTGTAGATATTCTCAATCACAACGATGGAATTATCCACCAGCATTCCCACACCCAGGGCCAGGCCGGAAAGGGAGATCACATTCAGGGTAATGCCTGAGAAATACATCAGCACGACGGCCGTCAGCACAGAAATTGGTATGGAACACGCCACCACCGCCGTCGGCCGGATATCCCTCAGAAACAGAAACAGGATCAGCACCGCCAGGACCGCGCCCATGCCCAGATTCTGAAGGACAGAATTCACCACCATATCGATGTAGATACCCTGATCCATCAAAGCCGTCACGTGTACGGCCGGATCTTCCTCCTGCAGCTCCCGGAAAAAGTCGTTCAGCCTTCCGGACACATCCCCGGTCGAGTACCCGGTCTGCTTCTGAATCGTCAGCAGCAGGCCGTCCTGCCCGTTAATCTTCGCATAGACCTCGGAAGAATTATCCGTCAGCACCACATCCGCCACATCAGTCAGGCGGACAGGCTCCAGTCCGTCCAGGCCCAGATCCATCAACACCAGGCTCTCCATTTCTTCCTGGCTCTGGAATTTATCTCCCACCCGGATCAGATACTGGATGCCATTCTCTGTCACATATCCCGCCGGCATCGTAAAGTTCTGCGCGGTGAGAATCTGCGTGATCATATCCACAGTGATCTTCGAGCTGAGATCTGCCCCGTCCAGAGCCGCCTCTTTCTGTTCCTCCAGCTGTTCCCTGCCGGTATCCAGCTGACTCTGCCCTTCCTCCAGCTGAGCCTGCCCCACCGCGAGCTGGGCAGATGCTCCGGCCATTTCCACAACCGCAGATATCTGCTGCCGGTTCAGTTCCCCCAGCGCGTCGCTCAGCATTGTCTGCCCGCCGGATATCTGCTGCTTGGCCGATTCCATCTGGCCCAGCGCTGAATTCAGCTGCTCCAGACCGGTGTCCAGGGCCGCCAGTCCCTCATCCGTCTTTCCAATGCCGTCCACCAGCTGCTGTCTCTTTTCCGTGTCCTGGCTCAGCTCCAGCATCTGCTCCAGAGTTCCCTGAAGAACTGTCCTGGAAGCTGTCATCTCCGCCCGCTTTGCCTGTAAAGCCGCGTTCAGTGAAGCCGCATCTGTAAAATCACCGATCCCCATTTGGGACAGAATCCCGGAGGCAGCGGCATATTGCTCCTCCAGCGCTGCCAGCCTGGCCTGCTCTTCCGGAGTCAGACTGTCACCCTTCGCCTTCAGAGCGTCTATTTCTCCCTTCAGGGCCGCAAGCTGGCTGATCTGGGACTGGTCTGACAAAAGGCTGTCAATCGCATCGATTCCGCCGTCCAGAGCCGCAAGCTGCTCCTCCAGGGCTGTGATCTGTCCCGGAAGAGCGTCCAGCGCGGCCAGGGAATCCTGCAGAGTCTCCCTCTGCGCAGCCAGGCTCTCTCTCTGCGCCTGCAGCTCCGATCTCTTACTCGTCGCCTCACTAATTTTATTGTCCAGATCCAGCTCCGTCTTCAGCAGCTCATTCTGTTTGGCAGAAAGCTGGCTCTGGGCTCCCGCCAGCTGGCTGCCCGCCTCTTCCCGTCCGGATTCTAACTGGCTCGTTCCAGATTCCAGCTGGTCCTTTGCATCATTCAATTCTGTCTGTGCGTCCAGCAGCTGGGCTTCGCCCTCCAGGAACTGGCTGGCAACAGCCTCCCGTACTTTCTGGTTCACCTGATCTATTTTCTCCTGACGCAGGATTACCTGCACGCTTTCCTCTACTTCACCGGAACTTTCCACAGAGGCTACGCCTTCCAGGCTTTCTATATCTCCCTCCAGGCTGCTTTTCACATATTCTGTCAGCGCCAGGCTGTCCGATCCGTCCTTTTCCACGGCCGCGACCATGACGGGCATCATTTCAGGGTTCACCTTCATGATGATCGGGTTTCCCACAGAATCATCCCAATAGCTCCCGATCTGATCCAGCAGCTCCCTCATTTCCAGGCTGACAGAATCCATATCTGTAGTCTGGGCAAACTCAAGAATAACCATAGACATGTTTTCTTGGGAAACAGACTGCACCTTCTTGATGTTGCTGACGGTTGCCATGGATTGTTCCACCGGCTTCGTCACCGCCTCCTCCACCTGGGAAGGGCTGGCTCCCGGATAAGCAGTAATGACTATAGCATAGGGAAGATTGATGTCCGGCAGTAAATCTGTCGTCATCCTCTGGAAAGACACAATCCCCAGCACTACAATCAGCACAAGCCCGACAATTACCGTATACGGCTTCTTCACACTAAATTTAGATAACATCCTGTACGCTCCTCATTCACGTTTTCTAAATACAAACAATATTGATGCAACTATAACACATTCAGGGTAAATTCACAATCTGTCTGTTTTCAAAATAACAGCGCTGCGGCTGTATCCGCTGCCGCTTACATAGATACAGCTTCCATTCATACACAGTATACAACATCTTTCTCCTTCATACACCCAGATTGCAAAATGTAATTCCGTGACAGATTCCTGCGTTTTTTCACTGGAAAAGAAAAAGATGGCTAACGACAACCATCTTTTCTCCGTTCCATGTTATAATTCCATCTTTGACAGTTTCTGAATATAAAGGAGCTGTCTGTCGGTTAAACATTTTCTCCCAACATCTCAAATCAAAAGAATCTTTAACAGAATAGATAACTTCTTAATATTCAATTGTTATGGGGTACCGTCAGCATATTCCTGTTCAGGAAGATGCTCCTCTGCACGCTTCAGGTAGGTTTTCAAAAGGAATGTACAGAAATACGGGAGTGTATAAATGTTGTCACTAACTCCCACATTCCCAGCCGTGAACTTCAATCCGTACTGGATATCCGGATATTTATCACTTTCAATCAGTGTCCTCAACGATTTTGCAGTTTCTCTTTTTGCTTTCACCTCGACCGGCATCAGAGATTGCTGCGTTCTGACAAAGAAATCTTCTTCCAAGGTGGAATCCTCTCGTTTGTAATAATACAATCCATAGCCGCACTTGGATAAAGCTTCTCCGACAATGTTCTCATACAACGCCCCTTTATAGACACCGAGATTTTTGTTTGCACGCAAATCCTCCTGCGCCTCATCATCCAGCAGGGCAACGAAAAGACCGGTATCAAAAAAATAAATTTTGTATTTTGTATCGCCATGATTTCCTTTCAAGGGAAGTTCGGGGAAGTTCAGACAGTAGCATATCCGAATGATACCGGCATCTCTAAGCCATTCGATACAGCCGCGATAATCTTTGAACCGCGCACCCTTTGCAACCTTTGAAATTTGGAACTTCTTATTATTTTTTGCCAGCTGGACCGGAATTTGTTCAAACACATTCAGAATCCTCGTTTGATCCATTCCGTCCGCATATTTCCGGATATCCTCCCGGTAGTCCTCTAAAAGCTGCTTTTGAATGTCAAGCGTACCCTCAAAGGTGCCTTTTTGGATATACTCCCTTAAAACTGCCGGCATACCACCCAATATACAGAAGTCCAAAAACAAGTTGCCAAAAACCTTCATCTCAGTTTGATTAAATGGTTTCAGTGTTTCCATGTGCCACAGCATATCTTCGATTGCCGTTCTGTCATACCCTTTGGCCCACAAAAATTCCTCAAAGTCAAGGGAGGTCATTTCGTAATCTGTTTTATATCCCACACTGTTGCTTTCAATTCGTTTGTAATGGATCCCCAGCAGAGAACCGCAGCAGATTATATCAAACCGTCCATCCATTTTGAAAAATTTGAGTGAGGTGGCAATTTCGGGATATTCCTGCAATTCATCGAATATAATGATTGTCTCTCCCGGCTCAAACCGCTTGGACGGATCCATCCGTGAAATGTTCCGGATAATATCATCCGTCTTATATCCATCCTCCGTAATAAGCTTGTATTTCGGCTCCTCTACGAAATTGATATATACAACATTCTTATAACTATCTTCAGCAAAACGCAAGATAGATTCGGTTTTACCGACCTGTCTCGGTCCTTTCACAATCAGCGGTTTTCTGTTCGGATCATACTTCCACGCTGCCAGATACCCGTCAATTTTTCGTTTCAAATATACAGCAGCCATATTCATCCCACCTTTCAACACTTATAGTATACAAAAAATGGGCGACTTTCTTACATGAAACAACATTTTTAGGAGCTAAAAACTTACCGGGCGGCTTTTCCGAACTGGATAAGCTTTTCTTCCAGGCAAGTTTCTTTTCAGATTTTGCTGCTGTATCAGGCCTATTCCCGGCAGCATGCGCAAATTTTTATCTGACAGCGATTTACCGTGTCATCATTCAGATTGTGTCCTTGATTATCCCGTATTTTTAACTGCATGACGCATATAAAATGTTCCGGAGCAAGTAAAAGTATACTGCCCCACTGTTCTGATAACAAAAGAGAAAGCCCCAAAAAGGGGCAATCGGGAAATAGACCGTCGATCTGTTGTTCCGCCGCAATGTCCTATTCTGGTATCCGTATCTGAAGCTCATAGACTGTGTCTTCCAGACTCAGCAGGTAGAGGGATACTTCCTCTAATATCATAATATCCGGTTCTATTTTCAGCATCTTGATCTGCTCCGACATCTTTTGAATCCAATCTTCCTGATTCCATTCCACGAAGGTTTTAATCAAACACAGATAATTTCCTGCAGGCAGTATCTTTAATTCTTCTTCTCTGCAGGAATAATAGTTATCGAGTTTAATATATTCCCCCTCTATTTTCAGCCCTCCCTGCTGCAGGAAATTATTCTTCAGCACATAGCCATAGCATCTGTGGATAGTTTTCTGCATCTGCAGCTCTTTTGTGATTTTTTTCTGATGAATCATGGCCAGGTCCCACATATCCGTTTCCGACCTGGATGGCGCATATAAAACCCGTCTCTCCGGAATATTCCGTATCATGAACCCGCTTTCAGACTTAGCATGCTGGTAAATGCTGCACTGGTCCTTCAGCCAGCTCAGATTCTCCAGCGTTTCGTTATATTCCTCTATTTTCTCCCAGATACTCTGCTCACTCTTCTCTATGATCTGTTCCAGTATCCTGAGCTGTTTGGTTTCCTGCAGCTCCTGTATATCGCTCAATGAAAAGCCAAGCTGCTTATACATTTTAATGACTTCCAGCTTCCAGATATGCCGGCTTGAAAAATACCGGTATCCTGTACTTTCATCTATATAGCTGGGTACAATCAACTTTTTCTCACTGTAATACCGTATTGCCGTGACCGACAGGCCTGTCACCTCCGAAATCGCGCCAATTGAATACAGACCGTTTTTTATCTCATTTTTCTCATCCTGATACATACTTTTCCCTTTTGCTGAAAAATAACGTGTGCTATTTCATGGACAGACAAGCGCCGTCC
This sequence comes from Wansuia hejianensis, assembly GCF_014337215.1. Taxonomy (NCBI): domain Bacteria; kingdom Bacillati; phylum Bacillota; class Clostridia; order Lachnospirales; family Lachnospiraceae; genus Wansuia; species Wansuia hejianensis. Next base: position 1,605,219 of record NZ_CP060635.1, read on the forward strand.
AGATAAGATAAGCTTTTGGAATACCGGCGGATGCCATTCGCTTTTTCTCTGGACATCAACAGCCGCTCCAGGCCGAATCCCAGTCCCACCCAGGTACAGGATATCTTCCAGGCCGCATCCAGCCTGTGAGGGCCCATCGATGTTGAAGCCAGCTCCAGGCCATCCGCATCTACAACATCCAGGCCTCTTCCATAGACGACTGAATCTTCCTCCGTCATCTGGAAACCTGTGATCTCCGCCGCGTCCAGTACCAGCTTTGCCAGCTCTTTCAGCCGGTCTATCCTGTCTTCTTCCTTCAATCCCCATTCCACCAGATTCAACATCGTAAATTCCTTCAGATGCGACCTGCCCTCTGACTCTTTTCTGAAACAGGAGCCAATCTCAAAGACCCTCAGCGGCAGCGGAATCACCGGCATCAGCTTTTTGGATATATCATATAAATTTGGAGCCAGCATGGGCCGGAGACAGGAATTCTTGTCCAGCCAGAATACCTGGTCGTTCAGGGGATGTGAGCCGTCAATCGTCATTCTGTTCAAAAACTTCCCTGACAGAATAACCGGCGTTGTTACCTGCAGAAAACCTTCCCTGCGCAGAGCGGCTGCCAAGGCCTCTTCCAGACTGCACAGGGATGGCCGCCGCCGGCTTTTTACCAGTGTCTGCAGTTTCTCCCTGTTTATTCTGATCAGCGCTTCCTCTGTTTTCTGAAAGTACCGATTGCATGTCCCGGCATCGCAAAACTGTTCCGACAGCTGGGCCGGGGATGCCCCTAATTCAATCAGCCTGTTCAGCTGGGCCGTTGTCAGACCAACCTTCATATTCCCTCCTTTTATAGCTTTCGTACGTCTCCCGTAAAAACGGTTGAAGAATACTTCTCCAGCTTCCACTCCGGAATTCTGCAATGGGGGCACGGCTTCCGGAACCAGCGGTTTCTGAGCCATCTGGCGCTCCTGCTTTCTTTAGAATCCCATATAGTGAATGTCTCTCCACAATATGTGGTGATCTCAATACTGCTTCCCTTCAGTTCCACCTGCTTCACTCCGTGCAGGACCCCGCTCCTTGACGGCCACAGCTTTATAGTCCCGACCATGCCCGAGAGCCGCTGATTTTTATACACATATCTTTTAATTTTATCCGCGTCCATCAGCAGTCACATTCCCCTTTACGTGATTCCATAATACTCGCACATTTGTAATACATGGCAATAACCCCCAATTCCAGAGGATTATGTATGACTGTAGCGATCCTGCAGGCTTCTTCTGTGATTCCGCGCGGCATTCCAGGCGCCGCTATCACAGTATCTCCTCTGACATCTCCGGCCGTTATGAGATCGGCCGCAGTCGTCGCATCGTACAGATATCTGTATTCCCTCAGCCTGGGAGCGGCATCCAGCTTTGTTATCTTACCGCCAGGTATCTTCATCCCCCTCAGCACGTTGGGATTCGTATCAAATACATCAACAGGAATTCCTCTGCCCGCCAGATAGGCGGCAGCCGCACCACCCACTTCAGAGGCGCCGAGCACCAGGACTTTTTCTCTCCGGCAGCCCATGCAACATGCCAGCGCTTCCGCGAATCCCACGCCTGTACACTCTCCGTTCTCGGCCAACGCCCTGGCAGAAACGCTCAATGCCACGAATCTGGCGTCATCTGCCAGAAACAGTATATCCGCCCCCTTCATAACTCCTTCATAAATGCCGTCCACATCACTGGCTTTAGTCACAAAAGCGTCTGCGGAACAATGCCTCAATATGGCACAAACCGCTTCCGCAAATCCGGAAATCACCCCCAACCCGCTTGTGACCGATATGACAGCTGTCCTGTACGGTAACGGCACATCACTCAGATGTACCGTTTTCCTTGCCACCTCATCCATAAAATATCCGGTCTGTTCTTTAAACCGCAAATCATACGCTTCGATTTCACCGCTTATCGATTTGATATCATCCTTTACTAATCTTGACATATTCACCCTTCTATACATTTCATCTGTCTGAAACCCTGGATGCCGGAGATTTTGCGCATACAGCGCTCCCATTTCCTGCCGGCCTCTTTTTCATCCGCTCCGGTCAGAATCACGATCGCCCGCCAGCGTTTTGAACCCGGCAGATAATCCGTAATCATTTCGTCCGCACCGCAAAATCCCGGAATGATCTGAAGCAGCCCGGCACCGCTCATGATATGCTCTCCGCATACTCTGACAGTATCCTCATCAACCAGAATCTGCTGATAGACACATGTCCTTGCATTTCCCGCCGCGCACCGTTTCATCACGTCTGCAGCCGCTTTTCTGTCGGCAAACCCGGTCAGAAGCTCCACAAAATTGATTCCCGCCGCATGGTAGATGCTTATCGGCGTCTGGCTGGGAAATCTTGCGTCAATCTCAAGCACATAAAGGCGGCCGCCATTCAGCACCACCTCGATATCAAAGATTCCATGAATCCTTATCACACTGTTAATCTTCTCTGCAATACCCAAAAACTCATCCGCCAGCTCGTCACTCACTGCCGCAGGTGCCAGAATTCTTTTGCAATCGTATTCTGCGTCTGTCACCACTTCAGTAATCATTGGAAACACCGAATCGCTGCCATTGCCCAATACCTCTAATGAATAAGACGGCCCGTCCAGGTATTGCTGAACGACGAGGCCGCACCCTCCACAGCGTTCCAGTTCCTCCTCCGTTTCAATTTTTCTGACGCCTCTGCTGCCGCTCGAAGAATCCGGCTTACAGATCACCGGATATCCGCATCCCGGAAACTCCCCCGGAAGGCTGATCCCCAGGTTTTTCAATAATCTGTTCGTCCTGTTCTTGGAATTGGAAACCGTATATGCCTCTCTGTCAAAAATATATTTTACTCCCGCTCTCTCACAATACTCTCCGAGCCTGTCCAGAACTGCCAGATCCTCTATTGCCGGGATCACGTAATCGATTCCCCACAGCGCATCCATCACAATCTGCTCCTCAAACAGATCAGCCCTCACAAATAAATCAGCCAATCCGGCTGCGGGAGCATTCTCTGAGCGGTCAATCAGAATCACACAATAACCGGCCTTACGAGCCAGATAGACAATCTCTGTCCCCTGTAGTCTTCCGCCGGCTACTAAAATCCTCTTTTTTTTCTTTTTTCGATCCATTCTGCATACTCTTCCAGAGAAGCCCGGCGAAGTCCGCATTCATCTAATATCTTTGCTACACCCGGCACCGTCCGGAACCCTTCGTCAATATCCTGATAAGCGTTGGCAACCCCTGCAAATCCCTTAGCAGGAGGAATAATCGATGTCACCACATTGGCGCCAGACATCAGCCGTTCTTCCAGTCCCCGGATACCGTCCACATCCAGCGATGCCGGGATCAGAATATCGGGAAGATACAGTCTCAGCACCGCTATCATCTTTAATTCATTCAGGAAACCCGATTGCTGCCGGCCTTCCATGGGCGTTCCCTGCTGCGGCACAAACGTCATGCTTCTGCCCTGGGAGACCCCCATCTCTTTCATGATATGTAGTGAATGTATCACGTCTTCGGCACTTTCTCCTATCCCGGAAAGAAGCCCTTCTTCAATCAGCATCCCACAGGAAGCTGCCGCTTGCTTGGCCTGCATCCGGGTATCATAATCCTGATGCAGACGCAGTCCCTTGAACCTATCCCTGTTGTGAGTTTCCTGATATAATGCATACCAGTCGGCTCCCGCCTCTGCCAGCCGCCTGATCAGCGCCGGAGGCACAACCCCCGGTGAAACCATGACCGGAATACCGCAGGCTGCTTTCAGCTCACTGACAAGTTCTGCAAGACGTTCTCCGTCTTTTAGATAATAATCATCCTCACCCATGGTGAGATCGATCAAATGCACACCCGATTCTTTTAAGTCCACTGCGGTCCTGATGATCTCTTCCCTGCTTTTCCTGTATCTCTCCGGTAATTGGTTAGAAGAACGGTAATAACAGAAATTGCAGTCATTGCGGCAATAGGTAGAAAAATAAACAAATCCATACAGGAAGATCCCGTCGCCAAATTCACGGCAGCGCACCTCACGGGCTGCCGAAAAGATTTTCTGCAGGCTGTCCTCATCCTCACTATGCAGCAGGCAAAGCAGATCTTCATCCGATAGCGCCTGTTTCTCTATGCTTTTTTCTAATATCTTATCAAGATTTTCAGACATACCTGATACCTTCTCAAAAAGCTTAGTCACGGAGAGTCCCGGTGCTGCCCCGGGCTGTACGGATTTAGAGTCCGCATAATCACTGCGATTCACCCCCCATATAAAATAATCATAAACCCTCAGGTAACTTGAGAGTCAACCGATAATGGAGAGTGAGACGGGAATGGATACCCTCACCGCCCAAATTGGAAGCAAAACGTATTCATACAAACAGTCCGAACTGCACGCAGAGTATCATAACTAATAAACTGCACACTCCGGGAATGAGGCTTATTTTCAGATAAACGGGCACCGCTTTTTTATATGCCAGGCGCGCCAGCATTGTTGTGTTGACAACGCCTGGTGAATGGGGACCTACACAGGCGAAGATCGATGCGCTGAGTATCCGGTGTGTCACTCCGGCAGAATATCCGGCTGCCGTCATGGATTCCAGGATCTGTGTGCCGAACGCGCTCACTGCTCCGGGAGGCGCCGCTGTCAGGAAGGTCACCAGGGCAATTACAGTGGGCCCGAAGTACAGGGGAGACAGGTTAGACAGAGCGTTTGTCACAATTTGAAAACCGGGGGCTGTGGCCACCAGCGTCGAAAGCCCCACTGTGGCCGCCGCGTTCAGAGCCGGACCAAAGCTGGAGGTTATGCCGGTGGTTATACTGTCATTGAAATCTGTCATATATTTTCTGAAAAACAGCAGGTTCAGCAATATGCCGATCAGTATGCCCGCCAACACATGTAACGTCACCGCGCATACGACCACCGCGGCCATGGAAATGAGTGCATACCAGGCGCTGGGCATATCCTCCTGCTCATCGCTTTTTTTGCCTATTTCCGGATTTGCAAAGGCGGCTCCGCTGTCCATGAATGTCTCACCCGCACGCTCTGCCTTCCGGATATCGAACTTGGCCAGAACCGCGAATACCAGGCAGAACGCGGCAAATCCAACGATGGACAGACCCATTTCTGCCGTCAGAGGCGTTCCGTACATTTCAGATAGCTGGATATTCACAAGCTGCAGGGAACCGCCCAGGATGCAGGTTGCTGTGCTGCAGGCGCCTCCATAACAGTACAGCCGCCATGGGACATCGATTTCCTGATACAGATCCCTTGCCGTATATAATACTGTAAAGACAATGACAAAGCTATTGATCCCCACAAAAGTCAGTATCATATACATCACAGGAACAAACATGACACAGATAAATTTCTGATTCCGCTTACTCTTCCGGATGACATTCGCAAATGCTACCGCTATGCTGCGCGATCCTTTTCCGGCTGCCATCGTCTGCCCATAAAGGCAGCCGCCGACAAATATCAAAATATAGCTGGTAATAAAACCGCCTGCCGAACTCGCCCAGGCTCCGGTGAGAGTCTCCAGGGCCGGCATGCCGGAGAATACGATGATGATGACAGAGGCCAGAAGCGCAGCCAAAAACATCTGAATTCCCTTGCAGCAGCACAGAATGAAGAACGCAATTCCAGCTATAATTCCAATCAAACTGATTACTTCCATCTCCTAAGCTCCTTTTTCTATTGTCCTTCACATCGGAGGGAATGTGACTCCCCTCTGTATATGACTTCCGGCGGATCGCAGAGCTGCGCGGCAAAAGGCGCTCCGCAGCACAGCCCTCGCAAGCACGCCGAAAACGTACTTGAAAACAGAAGCGCTGAAATCATTCAGCGCTCCTGCTTACATCGATTTAACGCCCCTGCCGCAGGCAACGGCTATTAATCAACTTTTCCGTATTTCATATTGAGCTGTTTTTCCTCTGCTTCCAGAACCATCTGATGGATCTTATCCGCCACTTCCTGTGAAACTGACAGCTTATCCCTGTTCTCTTCCAGGATCTTAAGCGCCCGCTCATCAGCAAGTTCCTTCAGGTCCTTCGCATTGGCAGTCGGAACGCCACGCTGGAATATTTCTGGTTTACTCTGCTCGTTGTAGTGGTCCAGTGTATGCTCCTCACCTAAGAAGTTTCCACGGATTCCCACCTCACGGATCACATCCAGCGCCATTGTAATATCGTTAACCGGTATTCCTTCCTGTGCCTTACGGTACATACGGATCACATCGGCATCAGCAACGAGCTGTCCTAAGCTCATCACAATACCGCTGTCCAGTATACCGCCGCCATAGATAATATTTGCCCCTGCGAGCACCGGAAGTAAACCCGTCATTGTCTTCTCGTGACCTGCCTGGAAGTCACAGAATTTTGACTCCGTCTATGTCCCGCCGATCAGAGTCGGTATTCCGTATTTCCTTCCAAGCGCAGCCATGGTAGCGCTTAAAATACCTGCCTCCGGACAGCCTACCAGAGCGCTGGAGCCGTGACGCATGTCAGAGATTCCCGGAGAACCTCCGCAGATAAATCTGGCTCCCTTACGAACCAGCTGCGACAGAACCAGAGTCGCGAGATTCTCCGCGTTGGCGATGATAGCCGATCCTGCAAGGGTGACCGGAGCCATACCTCCTGCCATCGACATTGTCATATTTGCGACGGGAATATCATATTCTGCCGCCGTCATGAGCACCTCGCACGCCTCTTCCGGAAGGAACAGCGGGCTGATCGTACATTCTCCAAAAAAGATTGTCGGCTTCTCCTGAAGCGCCTTCAGACTTCCGCGCTCAACGCTCGCCATCTCAATATCATACTCGACGTTCCACTTCCTGCTGGAGGATGCCATCATGGGCTTACGGAGATGTGTATAATGCATCTCAAAGCTATGTATATTCGTAAACCCTCTTTTAACATCGCTCGCTGTCAGCGTTGAAAAACAGAAATCATACTCTGGCAGCCGGTCTACCAGTGTCGCGGTGTCTATGATATCTTTTTTCACCGCCATACGCGCTTCACCGGTTTCAATGTCTTCAATCTGCGGCGCACAGCCGAACGGAGAATGGTACACTCTTCCGCCGCCCAGCTCCATATTGAACTCCTCACTTTTACCATACAGTGTAAAAGATGAAGGACATGACTGGATGGCTTCTTCCACTACATACTGGGGAATTCTTACCGTTTTTTTGTCATAGTCCACTGCGCAGCCGCCCTTTTCATAACATTCCAGGGCTTCTTTGCTGCCGATTTCCATGCCGACTTCAGACAGCACTTCGAGCGTCGCCCGATGCAGCTGATCCAGGCTGTCTTCGCTGAACAGGTCCAGCCTGGCGCCTGTAATGTCATTTAAGCCGGCCGATAGGTTTCTTTTCATGTATGCGCTACCTCCTTGTTTTATTTTAAATTCAGTATAATATCTCCAGTGGATTTAGAGTCAAGGGCAAAATAAGCAAAAAAATTACCATCTGTCAAACCATCCCGTACTCTCTCCATCGCTGGTGAAATACTCCGGCGCCTGGCTGCCCTGCAGGATCTCCCGGAAAATATTACGGCTGAGCGGCGGCACCGTATCCGGGCCGTAGGACCGGAATTCTTCCGAGTTGGAAATGACCGCCCCCATACGCCGCATATCCTCGATATTCACCCGCTGTATCTCTTCCGTCTGGGACGAACAGCAATCTTCCAGGATCACAACTTGATATTCCAGTGAGTTCGCGTCATAACAGGCGGTTCTGATACAGTTCGGAGTTGTAGTTCCAATCAGTATGACAGTCTCCACGTGCAGCCGGCGAAGGATCAGGTCCAGCTCCGTATGGAAAAAAGCGCTCCATCGGGGCTTGATAATCGTATAGTCGCCATCCTGTGGACGGAGGCCTTCAGGCGCCTCTGCGCTGATCGGGCCGCGGCTGGAAGGCCCCATGCCGCGGCCGCCGTTTTTCCACGCTTCATATCTCGTCATTTCCACGTCGCTTCCATCGTTCCTGTAGATCCTCTTGACGAAAAATACCGGGATTCCTTTCTGGCGGGCAGTGTTCACCACGGCTGCACACGCGGGAACCGTCTTTTCCGCATTCCTGATGCACTGGGCAGATTCAGCGCTGATAAACCCCTTCTCCATGTCTATTACAATCAGCGCTGATCTGGTTGGATTATCTTTCATCAGCAGATCACATTCACAGGCTTGTTCTGCAGCCAGCCTTTAATATTCTCGCAGACGATGACAGCCCTTTTCTCAAACGCCTGGGCAGACGCAAATGCGACGTGAGGGGTAGCGATCAGGTTGTCTGCCTGGAACAGAACATGATCCTGGGGTACGGGCGGTTCCATTTCAAATACATCCACCGCCGCTCCGGCTATCCTGCCGCTGTTCAAGGCATCTGCCAGTGCTTCGCTGTCAACAATGGGGCCGCGGGCGCAGTTTATGAACAAGGCATCCTTCTTCATCAGGTCAAACTGTTCTTTTCCGATCATCCCGATTGTCTGGGGATTCTGCGGAACATGGACGGATATGATATCACAGGTGCTGAGCAGATCTTCCAGGGAGATAAAGGTTACCCCCTGGATGTCCTTGACGGTCCTGCTGTAGGCATAAGTCTCGCAGCCGAAAGCCTGGGCGATCCGAAGTACCCGCTCGCCAATAGCTCCGGCCCCTATCACCCCGAATTTCTTGCCTTCCAGCTCCCATCCCACGAGTCCGGCCTTTGTTCCGCCTTCACGTACTGCACGGTCACAGGCGGGAATATTTCTGGAAAGGCTGATCGCGAATCCGAATACAAGATCTGCGACTGCCACCGTGGAATATCCGGCGCAGTTACATACCATAATTCCCTTGGACCTGCAGTATTCCACATCTATCAGATCTACGCCGGTGAACGCCACGCAGATCATTTTCAGGTCCGGAAGCTGGCTGATAATATCCTCTCCATACCGGATATTGGACAGTACCACACAGTCTGCTCCTTTGCTGCGCTCTGTGAGGGTTTCTGCATCCTCTGCGCGAGTGTCGTAATATGTAGCTTCAACAAGTTCTCCCAGAGAACTTTCTACCATAGCCTTCAGCTGTTCCTGCGGAATGCCGAGGGGTTCCAAAAATGTTACTTTCATCATATGCTCCTTCTATATCTGTTAAAGTACCTGATGCACCACATCGATCACTGTGCCATCCCGGTATTCTACAACGCCTACAATCCGCTCACCGAATTCCGGATGATCCTTCACTGCTCCCAGTTCATCGCCCATCCGCAGCAATTCATGAATATCGACAATGGGAAGTCCGCTGTCTTTCAGTTTTTCCACGAGATCCGCCCGCCGGGGATTAATAGCAATTCCTTTATCGGTCACTATACCGTCCACCGTATCTCCGGGCGTAGTAATCGTGGTCACCTTCTCCCGGATGATGCAGCGTCCGCCTTTTTTCATGAGGCTGCTCACTACCAGTGAAATTTTGCTTCCCGCGGCGCAGTCCTCATTGCCTCCGGAAGCGCTCATGATCACGCCGTTGGAACCGGTAATGACGTTCAAATTAAAATCTGTGTCCACTTCAAAGCCGCCGAGAATCATGATATCCAGATTATTCACCACACAGCCCTTGTTTTCTGGGTTGCCGTAAAGGCTGCCGCTCATGATCAGATGCCTGGGATCATGTCTGGCAAGGTGCTCTATGGCTTCAAGATCGAAACATTGCACATCCCAGAGCGCCCGAAGCAGCCCTTCCTCCAGCATACGGGTGAAATACCCATGTATGCCGCCTGAGCCGAAGCTTCCGCTGATTCCGTCGCGGAGCATTCGTTTCCTTATCCCGGCAGCCACTGCCAGGCTGATTCCGCCTGCGCCGGTTTGAAAACTCATACCCTGGCGGATATAGCCGGCTCTGTCCAGCAGCTCAGCCGCCGTCTCCGCAACCGCAAGCTTGGCAGGATCCTCTGTGACCTTCGTAGCCCCGCTGGCGATGCCTGCCGGGTCCCCGATCGCATCTACCACTGCCACATAATCCACAAGGTTCTGAGAAATCTCCACCGGCGTATTCGGATAAGGCACGAGAGTGTCAGTGACAGCCACCACATAGTCTGCGAATTCCGCATCTGCATAGCTGTAGGAAAGACATCCGCAGGCACTCTTTCCCTGGCTGCCATTGATATTTCCCATTTCGTCACAGCTGGGAGAAGCGATAAACGCTATATCTATATGCATTTCTCCGTTTTCTATCGCTCTGGGCCGTCCGCCGTGGCTGCGGAGGATCACCGGCTTTTTTAGCTTGCCGGCCGATATCGCCTGAGGCACGGGGCCGGCTCCGAAGGTGCTGACTGAGATCTGGGTAATCGTCCCGTCTTCGATCAGGGGTACCAGCGGCCCGTGACAGGCGAACAGGCCGGAGGCCGCCACATGAATATCCTTATACCCTCTTTTCCCGATTTCCTCCATGACCATATTTGTTACAAAATCACCGTTTCTCAAATGATGGTGGAAGGATACGGTCATCCCATCCCTGAGGGGCAGCTTGTCCAGCGCCTCTCCGAGATTTTCACATAGCTTTCTGCCGCCGGGCGCAGCGCCTTTAGGAATCCGGACCTCCGCACGTTTTGAAGGTTTCCCGGCTCTGGCAAATGCGCCTTCGTAATGTTTCACACTGCCATAACCTTCTATAAAGTCCGGAACTTCACGACCAAGTATATTTTTCATTCCAATCTCCTTCGAGTTTAGAAACACGTTCTTCAGATACGCGACACCCCGTCTTTGCGTGCCGCTTCAGCGACTGCCGCTGCAACTGCGTCTTTCACCCGCGGATCAAACGCTTTGGGGATGATATATTCCGCGCAGAGTTCTTCTTCACTGACCAGGCCGGCCAGCGCTTTAGCCGCGGCAAATTTCATGTTCTCGGTGACGCGGCTGGCACGGACGTCAAGCGCGCCTCTGAAAAGGCCGGGAAAACAGAGAACATTATTGATCTGATTCGGATAATCGCTGCGCCCTGTGGACACCACCTTGGCGCCGGCCGCCAGCGCCTCATCCGGAAAGATCTCAGGCGTGGGGTTGGCGCACGCAAAAATCACCGGATCTTTTGCCATAGACTGGATCATATCGCCTGTCAGAGTGCCCGGGGCAGAAACACCGATGAACACGTCCGCACCCTTTATAACATCCGCGAGAGAGCCAGCAATGTGTTCCGGGTTAGTAAGCCCCGCCATCTCTTCCTTGATCGGGTTAAGCCCTTCTCTTCCTTCATAGATAGCGCCCCTTCGGTCTGTCATAATGACGTTTTTCAGCCCATAGCTGATCAGAAGCTTGATGATCGCTATTCCGGCGGCTCCGGCTCCGCTGGTTACAATTTTTATATCCTCAATCTTCTTTCCCACGACTTTGAGCGCGTTCATCAGCCCGGCAAGAGTGATGACTGCCGTTCCGTGCTGGTCGTCGTGGAAAACAGGGATATCGCAGCTCTCTATGAGTTTTTTCTCAATCTCAAAGCAGCGGGGCGCGGAGATATCTTCCAGATTAATACCCCCAAACGAACCTGCAAACAGAGAGACAGCCTGAACAATTTCGTCCATATTTTTACTGCGCACGCAGAGCGGAACGGCGTCCACATCACCAAAAGCCTTGAACAGCACGCATTTTCCTTCCATTACGGGCATCCCCGCTTCCGGACCGATATCTCCGAGTCCCAGCACCGCCGTTCCGTCCGTGATGACTGCGACAGTATTCCATCTGCGGGTGAGATCATAACTTTTGCTGATATCTTTCTGTATCTCCAGACAGGGCTGTGCAACACCGGGAGTATACGCGAGGGAAAGTGCTTCTTGGGTATTAACCTCTGCTCTGGGAGTTACCTCGATCTTTCCTCTGAGCTCATAATGCATTTTAAGAGATTCTTTTGCATAATCCATCGTATCAATTCCTGTCCCTTTCAGATATTATTTTCTCTTGGCAGCCTCTTTTTCCTCAATTTCTTTTACTCTGGCGAGAATATTCAACCCGTCACGATACACCGGGGTATCGATCATCTGTCCATCCACGCCCACGGAAGCAGATCCTTTCGCAAGCCCTTCCTCTTCAAACGCCTTAGTGATCTTTTTCGCCCATTCTACGCGCTCAGGAGTGGGAGAATACACCTTGTGTGCAATAGGAATCTGGCGCGGATGAATGATTTGCCGTCCCTCAAAGCCCAACTGCGCTCCGCTGCGGGTATTGGCCTCAAACGCCGCATCGTCCGCATAGTTCGGGAACGGCGCATCTTCTGCGACAAGCCCTGCGGCTCTCGCTGCAACGCCGATCTTTCCCCTGGCGAAAAACTGCTCGTCCGCCTCGTCCGTTCTGGTCACGCGCATATCACGGGTATAATCAACTGCTCCAAATATCACGGCTACCAGCCGGTCAGAACACCACACAGCCTGATCCACATTCATGATGCCGATCGCCGTCTCAATGAGAATCGCCATCTTGATCCCTCCTACTGGAAGGGCACGCTTCTTCTCAAGATCTGTAAGCATAAAGTCAAGCCTTTTGACATCGTCGGGGCCGGAACACTTGGGCAGCGTAATTCCATCCAGCCCTTCCATCACCACCGCATCCAGATCATCCATCGTGAGATCTGTATCCCATGCGTTAATCCTGACCCATGATTCAGCGCCGTTTACGCTCATTTTAGGTATCCATCTCTTTGCGATTTCTCTGGCAGCCGCTTTCTCGGACAGCGGGACCGCGTCCTCCAGGTCAAGGGTGATTACATCTGCCCCCCGCGTAGGAGCTTTTTCAATCATGTGTTCGTTATTAGCCGGTAAATAAAGATCAGTTCTTCTGACAGCCATCTTAATACCTCCTTAGATATTTGTTTTATCAAAACTCGCAGCTATAATCTGCTGCTTTGATTCTGTTATGCATTTTCCCTATAGTTTCTATCTCCATCTCCAGCAGGTCTCCCGCCCGGACCTTGTCTCCGTATCCGGTGGGCGTGCCAGTGAGCAGCAAGTCTCCGGGCTGAAGGGCATAAACATAAGAAATATAGGAAATGAGCCAGGGAATTTTTTTCAGCATATCCTTTGTGGAACCGTGCTGTCCCAGCTTTCCGTTAATCCTTGTGGAAATCTCCAGATCTGATACGTCAACCTCTGAAACGATGTACTGCGAGACCGGACAGAAGGTATCAAAGGTCTTCGCCCTGCCCCAGACGCCGTCCTCTTTCTGAAGGTCGCTGGCCGTCATATCATTGGCAAGCATATATCCCCAGATGTATTTTTCCGCGTCCTCCTGGCTCACATGGGAGCAGTACCTTCCCATGACCACCGCCAGCTCTACTTCGCTGCAGGGATCGTGAACCATAGGCGAAAGTATGATATCCTCACCGTCCCCGATCATGGCCGACAGTGGCTTGATATACATCTTGGGCCTCCTGGGGAAGCTTTCACCGGGCTTCAGATCCATGTCCTTATAATTCAACCCGACCCCGACAATTTTTGTCGGGGTACAGGGAATGAGCTGGATATCAGGGTTCTCCGGGAAGATGCCGGTTTCTGTAAACGTACAGGGATCGCTCCCCTCAAGAAGCTGCCATTTTCCCTCTCCGCTCATGAGTGCAAAATATACTTTTCCTTCATATTTGATGCGGGCGTATTTCTTCATCATCAATGCCTTTTACCGGCTCTTTTCCATGTAATTGCCCAGAGCGGTCACGTTGTCGCTGAAAGAGCCTTCTGCCAGCTCTGCTCTGAACAGAGCGCCGCCAATGGTAAAGCTGGTCTTCAGTTCAAACATCTCATCAATACGTTTATGAGTCTTGACGCGGCCTGCTACAAGTACCGGAAGCTCTGGGGCCTTTTCACGGATCATCGTCAGAATTTCCTTGCCGCTCATCTTGTCATGCATGTAGGCGGGAACTGAAACGCCCCCCACGCCGTTGTCGGTCGCTTCTTTCAGGTCTGCCATGATCTCTTCCCGGCTCTTGATGATCGTGCCCGGCAGGCCCGGCGTTTTGGCGATAAACGGGCAGTACAGCACGCCTGCCTCATTCAGCGCGTCATGGAGCCCCCGGTTATAGATTGTGCCGAGCACACAGTCCACGCCTGCCTTTCTGGAAAACTCAGCAAGGAATTTGTATTCTTCCTCTGTATATGTAATGGACTCCAGGAACAGATTCTTGCCGGCGCTTTTGATGGTCTCAGCAAGCGCATACATCACGTCATGGGGCTGTCCCACACTTTTGAAGCCCCAGTTCTGAATCGGCGCGTCTTTTGCTGAATTAAAAAACTCTGCGGCATGATCTACCGTCAGGTCGTTATCCGTCAGCATTACTACAGCCTTTGTTCCTTTTATCATATCAATACCCTTCATTTTCTTATCTCCTCCTGATTATTTCTGCTCTGCAAGAATTTCTGTAAGTGCCTCTACCAGCGCCTGATTCTCCTCTGACGTCCCGACTGTGATTCTTGTGTGCGGTATGGGTGCTGTGGGGAAATCGCGGACAGCGATGCTGTATTGATCCTTCAGCGCATCACAGATCTTTTTGGAATCTTTAAAGCGTACAAAGAAGAAATTGCTGACAGAAGGCTTGATCTTCATCTCCTCCGGATATTTTTCCGCAAGCGCTGCAAGCTTTTTGTAAGTAATTTCTCTGTCTTCCACTACCCTTGCAGTAATTGACCTCAGATACTCTTTGTCCTTCAGCACCACCTGCCCGATGACCTGGGCGGACTGGCTCACACTGTACGGAGACCTGATGTGATTGATAAGATCGATCATCCTGGGATTCGCGATGGCAAATCCGATTCTTGCGCACGCAAGGCCGATTGCTTTGGAACAGGTGCGCAAAACAATGACATTTTCTGTGGTTACCGCATAGTCAATGATGCTCTCGCCATAGAAATCATTGTACGCCTCGTCAACGATGACAACTGCATCTCCGCAGGCAGCGATGATTCGTTTTACTTCCTCTTTATTAAAGCCCTGTCCCGTCGGGTTACAGGGATTGGAGAACATGAACAGATCCGGCTTCTCAGCCTGGATGATCTCTATCATACCTTCCACTGTAATGAAACCGTCTTCCCCCTTGGAGACGATACTTTTCTCAACGGCCGCAAACCCTGCGTTTCTGCGGTAGATAAAGAAATCAGGGTCGAGGAATAAAAGCTTGCTGCCATGCTCCATCAAATCTGAAATCAGCATTTTCAGCCATTCCCCGGAACCGTTGCCCGGCATAATCATGGAAGAATCAATGCCAAAGAAATCTGCGGCAACCTCCCTGAGTTCAACAGCCCTTGGATTCGGATAGCGGTTAAACTGCATCTCGCCCAGCTTCCTGACCACTTCCTTACGAAGATTTTCCGGCAAGTCATAAGGGCTTTCATTCGTATTCAACTTAACCTTATAGGTATTAGGCGCAGGACTATAGGCCGGCATGCTTGTCAGATATTTAGATAATTTCATTTTTACACCTCTTTTATGTTTTTACTTATACAACTGATCCATTGTTTCAAAAGTCGGCAATAAGGAAGCATACAGCTTACTGAAGGCTTTCTGATATATTTCCTCATACAGCTCCCGGTTCTTTTCATCCGGCTCGAAAGTCTGGGCTTTGCCTCCGGTCATTTTCCCGGCGTCCTCTGGCCCGCTGAATGCTCCTGCGCCTATAGCCGCACAGATGGCTGCCCCGAGAGAGCCCGTCTCATGATAAGCGGCTCTTGTGGCGGGAACGCCGAATATATCGGCCGTAATCTGCATGCCCAGGTCGCTTCTGGAACCGCCGCCGCCCACATAAAGAGATTTTATGGGGGCTAGGCCCGGCATGCTCTCTTTGAGAGACTCCGAATTCAGCCGGAGCGTCATCGCTATCCCTTCTATGAACGCCCGGAACAGATGGGCTCTGGTATGTATGGGCCGGAACCCGATCACTGTTCCGCTGCTGTAAGGGCGGGACCGCGGCGCCAGAAAGTCCGGCATCACCAGAAGGCCTTCGCTGCCGGCCGGAAGCTTCATCGCCTCCTCCGTGAGGAAATCCTCGGCGCCATAGCGCCCCAACCCGCTCTGCTCCGACCTCTGAATGAGGTCCTGGGCAAACTGTTCCTTAAACCAGGTGATCAGCCAGTATCCTCTGGCCATGGGCACCGTATAGTTCCATTGATAGGGCACGGCGCTCAGCAGACTGTAAAAGAAATGTGACCGCGTCATGGTATAAAAGCTGTTGGATACAAATGTGAGATTGGCCTCCGTTCCATAACTGATGAACGCATCGCCATCATGAATTGCTCCGGCTCCAAAGGCTTCTGTCTGTTTGTCGCTGGCGCCGGCCACCAGGGGAATGCCTGCCGGCAGGCCCGTAGCCTCCGCCGCCTTCAAAGAAATGTGGCCCATGACCTGTCCCGGCAAAAAAGCTTCACAAAGCTGGTCCTTCCTCATTCCGACGCAGTCATACACCCATTCTCTCTTCTCATAGCAGAAATGTTCCCGGTCCAGCGGCATGCTCCCAATCGTGTTGCTGACCGTGTCCACAAAATTGCCCGTCAGCATGAATCCCAGATAGCCGCCCACCGATGCATACTTCTCCACCTGGCCGAAAATGTCCGGCGCAATGCACTTCAGCAAATTGGCTCTGGAATTTAAGTGCTGCCATGCCTCCCAGGCAGGGCAGTCATCGGGCATTGGCTCCAGGTCCGCAGTCCGGTAATCCTGATAACAGATCGGATGCATCAGATGCGTGCCGTCATTTTTCATAAAAAACACGGTACCATTATGAGGCGAAAGCCCGACGCCGAGTATCTCTCTCTTATCCCCCTTAAATTGCGACATCATATCCTGTGTCGCTTTGCAGAGGGATGTCCAGAGATTTTCCTCATCCATATAGATACCGCCGTCGGCGCCGTGTATGAGCGGTTTATGCCTGACAGTGGCACCGCAGATAAATGTTCCGCTTAAGTCAAACATCATCGCGCGGGTGCTCTGTGTTCCGCTGTCTATTCCGATACAATACTGACGTTTCATGAAAAACTCCTTTCAGAGTGTACCAGCGCCCGCCCCTGTACAGGACGGACGCTGCCAGGATCTGTTATTTAAAAGGCTGCATCATAGATATTGATTACATCCTGCTTGTCCAGCGGAACAAATCCGTTGATTCTGCCTGCAGGACCGAGGGCTTTTTCGGCCATGATCTCAAATTTTGATTTGTCGGTAATGCCGATACCGCTTTCGCGGAGATTCTCCGGAATGCCCCAGGAACGGAACAGCGCTTCCAAAGTATCAATTGCTTTCTTTGCAGTATACATAGTATCGCCTTCCGCGCTCAGTCCGAGAACATTGATTCCGAAGGTAGCGAACATATCCTTGGTATCTTCGTTCAGAATGTATCTCATCCAGTGAGGTGTCAGAATTGCGATGCCGATGCCGTGGGTCTCATCATAATATGCTCCGAGCTGATGCTCCATCGGATGTACCGACCAGCGTCTGCCGATTTTGCCGCAGTCAAAGAAACCGTTGCAGCCCCAGGATGCGGCCCACAGAAGGTTCGCGCGGGCTTCATAATTAGACGGGTCTTCACAGCAGGCGATGGTGCCATATTTTACACAGGTTTTCAGCATGGCTTCCATGATCCTGTCAGAGAAAAAAGCGCCCGGGGTTTTAGAAAAATACACTTCCATAATATGTGACATGATATCCGCTGTCCCGGCGGCAGTCTGCCTGCGCGGAACTGTACAGGTGTATGTAGGATCTGAAAGTGAATACACCGGGAACTGTTCCGGAATATTTAATGACATTTTGTCATTGGTGGCCTCATTGCACACCATGGCGTCACTGTCCATATCTGATCCGGTGGCTGCCAGTGTCGGAATCGCGATCACAGGCAGATTATCCTTCGCCAGAGAAGAATCCAGCACAACGTCCCATGCCGGACCGTCATAGTGTACGCAGGAGGCAATGGCCTTCGCGGTATCGATGCAGCTTCCGCCGCCCAGCGGAATGAGCACCTTGACATCTTCTTTTTTACAGATGGCCACGCCTTCGTCAATCTTTGTAATTCTGGGGTTCGGCAGGATGCCTTTCAGTTCGACAAAGTCCACGCCATTTTCTTTCAGACTTTTAACAACCGTGTCATACAGGCCGATCTTCTCCACCACGCCATCACCGTAATGAAGAATCATTGCCTTAGTGCCGTACTGACGCGCCAGTTCTCCTGCCTTGCCAGCCACACCCTTGCCAAAATATACCTTTGTTGGTACAGAATAATAGAAATCCTGCATGCTAAAAACCTCCTTAGTTTTGTTTGCTTTTCAGCCGCCTGAATGGTATCAGCGGCTGTGCCCCTTACGGAATTATCGTAACGTATCAAGTTACTAGAGAGTCAATAAGCGGATTTTATCCCGGCCGGCAGGCGTCCGTCATGGGAATATTGGTATATCAGAGCATGAATTCCCTGTTTATGTTTTTATACAGCAGATAACGCAGCGCCGCCGGCGCCAGCCCTGTCGCCGTATGAGGCGTATAGGGCGCCACATACCAGGCGTCTCCCGGGAATACCTCATGGTAGATGCCGTTGATCCATATGAATCCTCTGCCGCTTATGACATAATTACAATGCTCACAGATATGGGTTTCCGTACGAGGCATGGTCACTCCCGGATAATAAGTGCAGATATTCATGGCCATATCAAAACCAAAATCATTGTCGAAGGGAAGACAATGCTGCTCATAGTCCGCCGGCGACTGGACTCCGTCCAGATTTTTTACATTTCCCACCACCGGCCGCGGAACCCGGTAACCATTCAATTCTATGTATTTTTTTCTCACCCAGAGAACCCTTGCGTCATCTCCGCTTTTATTGTCCACTTCAAAATCAGCCCCCGGAGGCGTCCAGAAAAACCCTTCCTGTTCGAGCGCATATCGTCTTCCTAAAATCTTCACTTCAATGGAGCCTGCCACTACGAACATGAAATTTTCATAGGAATTGACTACAGCTCCTTCCGCACCTCCGCCCGGTGCGATGCAGAGCTCACATTCCAGGAATTCGGCTCCGAGCCTCGGCGTGATCATGTGAGCAGCCAGCGTTTTTTTCCATCCGGGGATTTTCTTTCCCACTCTGACTGCATAAGGCATCAGGCATGCTTTTCCCGGCTCTAGGAAAGCTCTCGCGTTAGCAAGATGATGCTCCTCTTCTATCTGTCTGTTGCTTAAATTGAGATTGGAAACATCCATATTATTACCTCCATTACTATAAAAGACCCGTGCGGCAGCCGTGAAGCGGAGCATGCCCGCATGCGCAGACTTGCGGATAAGGGACGGCAGCTGTTAAAGGGCATAATCCCTGTTCACTTCTTCAAAAAGAAGGATACAGAGGGGCTTCGGCGCATACGCCGCCGTATAATGAGGGGCGCAGGGAGCGATATAAAAATAGTCATTTTCATGAGCCTCATAATGCGTGCCATTCACCGCCAGATCTCCTCTGCCCTCAAGTATGTATGCTCCATGGGCGCTCATATGTACCTCTGTGCGCTCAGATGTTACTCCGGGATAATAAATGAGAATATTCACGCTCATATCAAACCCAAAGTCTGAGCTGGCCGGCAGACATTCCTTCGTGAATTCTGCGGTACTTTCCTCTGCCTTCAGATTCTTTGCATTGCCGGACGCCGCCTCCGGCACTGCAATTCCCTCCAGAGGCTCATAGATCTTTTTAATCCACAGGACTGTCGCCGTCTCCTCCTCTTCCTGTGACATCTCAAAATTCATCTGCGGCGGAATCCAGCAATATCCGTCCTTTTCCAGCCTGCATTTTTTTGTGGGAAGGCTAACCGTCACAGTGCCTGATACCACGTAAAAAAAATTCTCACATCCGTTATTCACCGGCGTCATAGTTCCGCCGCCCTTTCGGACCTCTATCCGCGTCATTACAAAACAGGCATCCATCCTCCGGGTTGTATAATTCCATATTTCCGTCTTGTCCCACCCCGGCAATTCATCAGAGAAAATAAACATCTTAGGCATCTGGCAGACCACGCCCGGCTCTTTCCTGGTTCTGCTGACACTCAGATGATTTTTCTCCTTTAATTCCATTCCCGGGTTAAATTGTGATATATCCATGATTTCCCCCTGATAAAGTTGATGACCCGCCGTCTGAATCATGATAATCTTACAGATTCGGGCTAGTATAGAACAGCGTGGCTTCCGTGCCTCCATCTGTAACTATGGCCTGTCCTGTAATCGCGCGTGAAGCGTCACTGGCCAAAAACATGGCCGTCTGTGCGATATCTTCTGCGTTGATCAGAATATCCATCGGCTGCGTTCTGTCCAGGAAACGGGCACGCCTGTCTTCCGGAACCTCCTTGTTAATCGGCGTGTCTACAAATCCAGGACAGATAGCATTGCAGCGGATATTATCTCGCGCGTAGTCAACCGCTACCGACTTGGTGATGCTGAGAGCCGCTGCCTTGGAGCTGCAGTAACCCAGTTTATTTTGCACATACCGGAGTGCATAGGTCCCCACTGTGTTGACAATCACTCCCCCTCCCTGCCGTTTCATATAGGGAAGCGCGTATTTACAGGTGAGAAATATAGCAAATGTATCAATGGCAAAAACTTTCTTGAGATCTTCATAGGAAGTGGTCTCCAGGTTGCCCATGGGGCTGATGCCGGCCTGGTTGAACAGTATATCAATGCTGCCGAAACAATCGGCAATCGCCTGGAACGTCGTCTCAACCGCCTGCTCATCCGTGATGTCCGCCTGAAACGCATGAGCTGCCAGCCCTGCTTTCGTGATCTCGTCTGCCGTTTGCTGCGCCGTCGTGCTGTTTATGTCGATGACTGCAACTCTGGCTCCTGCTTCGGCAAAACGCTGGCAGGATAACTTTCCTATTCCCGAACCTCCGCCTGTGATGGCGACAGTCTTTCCGCTGAAATCAAATTTCATCATTTGGCCTCCTATCCATTTTTCAAGATTAAACCCACGTCCAATAATCCCTGATCCGTTCATATTCTTCCGCAGTAATTTCAAGCACGCTTCCGTGCTTCATCCCGTATGGAAAAGAGAACCGGTCAGATGCTTCTTCAAAAACCCCATTTTCAAAATCTGTTGCAATAAAGGGGACATACCCCTTACATTTGCGCTTCTCTCCAAAATAATCCAAGAGCAGGCACCACTGCCCGTCCGGAAGCTGGTACATCGACGGCGCCTCATATTCATTGGCAGTCAGCCTGCCCATCCACTCATCAAACCCTCTCACACGTTCATAGGCACCGTCAATGGTCTTCCCCTTCTCGAGAATGACCGCAAAGGGATTGCTCCTGCTTTTCAGAAAACGGAAGTATGTCCCGCCCACCTGATGGATCTGCGGGTCCACCACGCTGGCATCCTCCTTTGCGCACAGGAATTTTACTTCTCCAAAACTTTCAAAATCTGCCGTCTCCGCATAATAGATCGATTTAGCCCCATAATCGTTGGAAGAGTGAGACGAGGCCCAATAGACCATGTATTTCCCGGTATGGGCATTGTACAGAACGTCCGGCCCCCAGCAGCATCCAAAATTTTCATCACAAAGCTGCACCAGACGCTGCCCGGACCAGTGTATAAGATCTTCTGATTTCCACATGCTGATACTCCGGCTGCCGTACCGCCCCATATTCGCCCACTGCTTCTGATACTTTTTTTCAAAATTCTCCGACATGCACAGGTCTGTGCCTAGAATTACGAAATGGTTATCCTGTGTCCGGATAATCGATGGATCGCGCACCCCCCGTTCTCCTTTGTCAGCTATGAACACAGGAGCGCCGCCATTCACGGCTTCCCATTGATAGCCGTCCCTGCTGACCGCAAAATGTACCTGTTCTTCAATCCTGGCGTTTGGGCTTTTATAATGTACCAGTAAATATGCCTTCTCTTCCATAAAATCCCCCATATATATTCTTGTATTTGTCTCTGACCTGATGTTTTCCAGACGCTTCACTAACCTCCGCAATCACAGGCCCCGTGGAAACCAACTCCATTTATCGAAACAGGGCCAGCGTCTGAAGACGCCGGCCCGGCAACGTGAGCTCTTAGTCCGAGCGTCAAACCGTCTGTACTGCGGACGGCGTCAATTGCGGATTACACCAGAGTATCCGCGAATGTCAGAACTTCATCAGTAACTTCAAGAATCTTCTGAACCTCTTCCTTCGTGATGATCAGCGGCGGTGACAGAACGATTCTCGGAGGAAGGATGTATGGAATCACACCCTTGTCGATGTACATATTTTTCAGTTTTTCATGCGCTGCCCCGGTAGCGGCTCCGCCAACGAGATCAAGTGCCGTATGAAGCCCTTTGCCTCTCGGATTGGCTACACTCTTATGTTTTTTATCCAGTTCAATCAGGCCGGCGAGCAGTTCTTTTCCGCGCTCCTCACTGTTCTTTAAGAGGTTATCCTCTTCATAAACGCCGATTGTCGCCAGTGCCGTAGCACAGCAGATCGGATGAGAGTTATACGTAAGTCCTGCAGGAAGCGCCACATCATCATAATATTTTGCGATTTTCTTCGATACGATAACGCCGCCGAAAGGAGTATAGCCGCAGGTGCTGCCCTTTGCAAAAGTGATCATATCCGGCATCACTCCGTCATAATGCTGATAAGTAAACCATTTTCCGGTACGTCCGAAGCCAACCATAACCTCGTCGCAGACCATCAGGATGCCGTATTTATCACACAGGTCACGAATACCCTTCAGGTATCCCTTCGGCATCTCGATGACGCCGCCGCCGCCCTGCATGGTCTCAGTAACCAGGCAGGAAATCTTGTCCGGATTCTCCTGAATCATCTGGCGCTCCAGCATCTTCAGCAGGAACTCGGTATACTCTTCCTCTGTCTCGAACTTCAGTCCGTGATCACGCCACCACGGTCCCAGGAAATGAACAAAGCCCGCAATGCCCGGGTCCATATTGCCGCGCGCAGCCTGTCCGTTCAGGGTTGAGGAACCATAGGTCGAACCATGATAAGACATGTACTGTGAAAATACTTTGTAGCGTCCGGTATATCCCTGCGCGATGCGAAGCGCATATTCGTTAGCATCTGTGCCGCCCAGGGTAAACAGAACCTTACCCATTCCGGGTGCGCAGTCGGTGATAATTTTCTTAGCAAGGCGACCGCGAATCTCAGTCGCATAGGACGGAGCGATGTAGCAGAGTTCATCCGCCTGAGCTTTAATAGCGTTGACAACTCTTTCGTCCTGGAATCCGATGTTCAGGTTTACAAGCTGTGAGCCTGCATCCAGATACTTGTTGCCGTCAAAATCCCAGAAATAGCATCCCTTGCCACCTGCAACTGCAATACGCTCCAGGGAACTCTTCTGTGGTGTCCAGGTAAAAAACTGATAATCCTGGTTCATCTGTAAGATTTCATCGACAGATAGTTTTTTGTTCATAACGTTTCTCCTTTTCTTATATGAAATATATTAATAATATCTAAGTGGGCATGCAGGGCGCTGGCAATGGCTGTGTAAGGAGCGTTGTTTACCATCGGGCCCGGGCCGCAGCGCCCACTTAGTACTATCCACTGATTACACTTTGAGATTCAGAATCTTCGCAATATTCCCTCCAGCCATCATTTCAAAGGCCTTTTCAGGATCCTTCGCGTAGTTTGCTGACAGCTTCGTCTTCTGAATCGAAAGTGAAAAATGGCTGCCCGGCCAGTCAGAACCCATGAGAATCTTCTCGGGGCCGACTCCTTCCATCATGACGCCGGTCTTGCAGCTCAGGTACTCCGCTGCGGAGTTGTCCAGATAGATATTGGGGTTACGGGCTGCGATCATTTTCGCGTCCGTACAGTAATTAGGTGTGCACATATGTCCCATGATGATTGTGACGTCCGGAAATGCCTTCGCCAGCTCTTCAAAATAGAAGGGATGGTTCATCTCCTCAGAGCCTCCGTGAGCGAACATCGGAACTTTGTACTCACGACATACTTCCATCAGCGGATCTACCAGATCATGATTGCCAAGGAGATAGCCGTGAAGCCTGGGATGCAGCTTCAAGCCCACGAACCCCTGGTCCAGATATCGTTTTAACTGATCTACAGCATTCGGATCTGTCGCGTCTACAAAAGCAAATCCAAACAGGCGGTCCGGATGTGCCTTCACGCACTCAATCACATACTCATTATTCATAGACTGAGCGATTGTACAGACTCCGGCCATATCCACGCCGGCTTCGTCCATATCCTCCAAAAGTCTTTTAATTCCCATTTTGGCATCTGTAAAACCATCTACTTTTTTGCCTTCCCACAGATGATTGTGATTATCAATTATCTTCATCGTCTTTCCTCCAAATTACCATTCTTTCTTCGGATTCACCATGACGCCAACGCCTGGTTTCCCAACAACTTCACCGTTTTCATAAGCAACCTGCCCCATAACGATCGTCATCACCGGTTTGCCCTTCAACTGAAAACCATCGAAGGGTGTGTACTGGGTTTTAGATTTCATTTCCGCATGGGTAACGGTCCATTCCAGATCCATATCCACAATCGTGATATCTGCATCCGAACCCACCTGCAGGCATCCTTTTCTCGGATACAGCCCCCACACCTTAGCCGGTTTCTCAGACATCACCTCTACGACTCTTTCCAGGGAAATCTGGCCTTTATTGGCGCGGTCCAGGATCAGCGGAAGGCTGGTCTGAACTCCGATGGTTCCGGGAAGGGTATCCCACCAGGACTTCTCGAATTTTTCTTCCAGAGAGTGGGGCGCATGGTCGGTGCCTACCATATCCACATCGCCGTTTACAAGGCCCTCCCACAGGGCATCCCGGTCCTCCGGATGATGGATTGCAGGAACGACGCGGATCGCTCCGCCATATTTTGGATAATCATCTGTGCTGAATGTATACCAGGACGGACCAACCTCACAGGTAATCTTGGAGCCTTTCCTCTTCGCGTCAACGATCATCTCCAACCCTTTCTTGGAGGACAGGTGGGTAATGTTGATACGGCAGCCCGTCAGATCCGACAGGATCAGCGAACGCGCAATTGCTGAAAGCTCTACCACGTCGGGAC
This sequence comes from Wansuia hejianensis, assembly GCF_014337215.1. NCBI lineage: Bacteria > Bacillati > Bacillota > Clostridia > Lachnospirales > Lachnospiraceae > Wansuia > Wansuia hejianensis. The sequence continues at coordinate 1,630,197 of NZ_CP060635.1, forward strand.
GCGCTTCTTCATGTGCCAGAAAGTCTTTCGGATCTCTTCCGGATTTCTGCAGTTCTGCGGTATAGAATTTAACCAGATCCATATCCTCGGCATGGATGGTTATGCAGTAATCCCTTGCCGCGATCTTCTGGAAAGCTACTGCCGCTTCCGAGTTGGTCGGCATTCTGTGATGATCCGGCAGCACGTTGTCCGGCGTGCCCATATCCCATTTAAAACCTGCGCAGCCAGCGTCCATCAGCGGCTCCACCAGCTCCGGGTCTTCCACCAGAAATGCGTAAAGCCCATAGTTCACCAGGCATTTTTCCTCATAGATGGATTTCTTAAATTCAAAATTTTTCACATTCAGACAGGACGGATGCACGTTCGGCATATCAAAGATAGTGGTAATGCCGCCCGCCGCCGCGGCTCTGGAGCCGGTCAGGGCATCCTCTTTATAGGTCAGGTCGTCACCCGGGTCACGGAAATGCACGTGATCGTCAATTCCACCGGGAAGTATATATTTACCTTTCGCATCGATGACACGAGTGGCTTTCAACCCTTCCGGATTTACCCCCTCCTCTGCGATCTTTCCGTCCTTAACAGCCAGATAATTTTCCCTGATGCCTTCGGGACTTACAATTTTGCCGTTAATGATCAAAAGATCAAACACTTTTTCACTCATGATTCTTCCTCCTTACATGAAGCTGTTAAAAATTATTAAAAACTGTGTGGGGCGCCGGATATGTTTTCCGGCTGTTCTGCACATGCATTAGTGCCGCAATGTAAGCTGTATGAATTCCTATATCAAAAGGCTTATAGATGTTAACCTTTAAACTATTTTCCGCAAGTTTTGCCTGCAATCCTTCATCAATGCCTGCCACGCTGGTGCATCCCATCATAAGACCTGCCCCCTCAAAATCACTGCAGCCCAGAATAAAGCTGTCGCAGAGGGTATGATCATAAATATCTTTGATATTTTCATACATCGCATGAATCACATCTTCCTGGCTCTTACCGCTTCCTTCCGGAAGCGCGATCGTGCGGGTACATGCCAGACGATGGCTCATGTTCATATTTCTTATGGTATTCTGATACCGGCCGTTAATCCGGTCTGAAAAAGTCAGTACGGCTACTTGATCCGCAAACTGTGCTGAAAACAGCATTGTACTTTCAAAAACACCTATCACCGGAATAGAGACTGCTTCACGGCACGCCTGCAATCCTGTATCCGCCGCACAGTTAATGACAATTGCATCAGCCCCATTCGCTTCTGCCTCCTGTGCCTTCAATACAACACCCGGTGTGGCAAATGCCTGATCATAAGAATTCAAAACAAGCATTGGCCCTTTATCAATGAAAGTGAAGGCAAACTCACAAGGCAGCGCTTTACAGCAGGGTTTTGATTCATACGAGGATTTTCTTTTCAGCGCAATTGGTGCAATTACTGTAATTCTCATATTCCATTTCCCATCCTTTATAAAAATCTTCAGCTTTGGATATCAAAGTCCTTTTCCAGGGGATATCCCGGAACGGCTGTTCTCTGCGAAGCATTTTGATTTCTGAAGCGATCTTCTGTTCTGCTTCTGCCAGTTTTTTCTGACTCTCCAGCTTATCATAAATTTTTCTGCCTTTCACAAACGTCATCGCTACCGTTTCCCGGCGCCCCCGATGCAAAAGCAAATCCATTACATCGGTAAAATCATCCGCATACGGCCTGCGCAGCTCTTCCATGGAAATACAGACAAAATCAGCGTCAGCACCCGGCGTCAGGCTGCCCGGCGAAAGACGGCCGTCTGTAATGCGGCTTCCCCACACCGTCGCCATCTTCAGGGGGATCGTATGTTCAATCATACTGCCCATTCCGACCTGTTCCATGTTATAAAAGACAACCCGCATCTCGCGGAGATAATCCTGATCATCATCGAATGCACAGCCGTCAAGCCCTAATCCCACAAGCGCCTCTTTCTCTGCCATTCCGCGTAAAGGGAAGATTCCACTTCGGAGCCGAATATTAGAAGAGGGATTGTTGACAGAAAGAACTCCGTATTTTTGCAATAGCTGCTGATCCTTTTCAGTGATCCAGATGATATGTGCGCAGCTGAGCCACGGCCCTAAAAAACCAATGTTTTCATAGTGTTCGATAAAACTGCAGCCCCATGTTTTCTGTGCATAGATCGCCTGATATTTTGTCTCCAGAAGGTGCATATGTATCTTCATGCCATGGGCCAGCGCGTATTCTTTCATACGTAACAAAGCTTCGTCCGAGCACCACTGTCCCCCGTTTGGATGCAGTTGAAGTTCCACGAGCTCTTCTGAAATTTCATTCTGTAACGCCTTCCTGAGCGCATCTATTAATTCCAGATACTCATCTATTGTAAAAAGTTTATCGTGGATACTATTTCTAAAAGCCGCGCCGATATCTTCCGGCAATGACTTGATAAACTCATCTCTCTCCGCATAAACCCCCTTATTCTGATCAATATAAAGAGGGCACATAATACAGCGGATACCGGCGTCGTTATATCCTTTAGCGCCGTCGATAACCTCTTCATATAAACGCCCGAAATCATTCGGATTATGGCTGTGCAGTACAGTTGTAACACCGGAAGAGGCCAGCTGGATTCCATCATAATAAGCAGCCGTATAATGGCTCACTGCCGGAATTTTCCATAAATCCTGCAGCCACAGTTCTAAAGGCCTGTCCGCTACTCCATATCCCGTCGGAGAAACTCCTCTTCCATGATCATGCGCATCGGTAAAACCCGGAAGTATCAGATAGTCACCCGCATATACCTCCGCGTCAGGCGCCTGGCGGCGGCATTGCCCCAACGTTTCTTTACAGATAACCTTGCCATCCTCAATCAAAAGACACACACCTGTTTCTGCTTCGTCGGCAGTCCCGTCCCATAAATAGGAAGGCGCCATGATATAACGTGTTGACTTCTCCACTTTTCACACCTCTTTTGCCTGTTAGACTATCCCGTCTTGTGTATAGTGATTCACAGTGGGCTCCAGCGGCGGCGTGATTCGGCGCCGCCGCCGGATACTTCATAAGTCAATACTTATGAATCCACTGCTTTGATGCATTTTTTCTGATACCCCATAGGAGTGAAACAGAATCAATTAATAAGTGCCCGGGTTCGCATCCTCAGTTGTGAAGGTCGGGTCCCAGCCGCCGTTAGCGATCATATCAATCACGTTCTTCTGGAAATCAGCGACTTCCTCTTCGGAAACAAGCGCGGGATTCCATCCAGGCTCACCGTCAAAGTTGTATGTCCAGCCAGAAACAATACTGCCAAATCCGCAGAATACGTTCTCGCCCCATTTGCCGTTCTCCGCATAGTTGGTGATTACATCAGCCATCTTAATGCCCCAGTCGTTCTCAATGTAGGACAGGCAGCCTTCCGGATATTCCTTGGTGTGATCTGCGTTACGTCCAAAGGTCAGGATCTTGCCCTCTGATTTGGTTACAACATCGAACAACCCTTTGTAAGCTCCGGAAACGTCCGCGAACATAACGTCACAGCCTTGTTCTGCGCAAAACTCGGCAGCCTGCGCGCACTCGTCAATATCGTTGAAGCTGTTCAGATACATGATCGTAACTTCACAGTCTTCATTGTATGCTTTTGCGCCGTCGATGAAGCCGCCGACTTCATCCGTATAAGCCTGGGAACCCTGGCCCGCGCCGATGAACGCGACCTTGTTCGCTTTAGATTTCATAGCGGACATATAACCATATCCATAGCCCAGATGCTTGCCTGAAATCTGGATATTTACAACGTTTGTTTCATTGGCTTTTGTACCGGAAGCGATCACAAACTGAGTATCCGGGAACTCTTCCGCCAGTGTATCGACGACATCATCCTCCATCTGAGCGCCCCAGGAAACGATAATGTCATAATCCTGTTCTGCATAATCATACAGTGTCTCGCTCTGCAGAGAAGTATCGATTCTGTCAACATAAGTAGCCTCTACGCCTAAGTTCTCCTGGCAGTAAAGCATTGCGTCGTAACCCTTTTGATTAAAGGAGCCGTCGTTGTATTCGCCCGGCAGGATAAACGCGACTTTGATATCTGACATATCCTTTTTATCTGCTGAACTTGAGCTGCCGGATGAAGATGAGGAAGCGCCGGATGAAGCTGAAGAAGCGTCGGATGAAGCTGAAGAAGCGCCGGATGAAGCTGAAGAAGCGCCGGACGAAGCTGAATTGCCTGTTGCTGCATCTTTCTTCTCTCCGCAGCCCGCAAGCACCATGCTGCCAACAAGTGTTACACTCATAAGAATGCTTAATACTCTCTTTCTCATTTTTCCCTCTCCTTTTCTTTGTAATAATCTATAGAACAGATTTATATTGCATCGCTATAAATCTGCACCTACCCCACAAAAGCTACTGTTTCTGATAGTAATGCATCATATTCGCCGGATGCCTGCGGTTCTTGCCTGTCAGGCAGATAACCAGAATCGCGGCGATATACGGGAATAGCTGGACCGTATAAGAATTCAGGCTGATAAAACTCATAAGCTGGATTCTCTTCTCCAGCGCCATCGCCAGGCCGAATACCATGGCCGCGCCGGTTGCCCCAATCGGGCTCCAGCCGCCGAAGTAAGCGGCGATGATACCCATCCATGCTTTGGAACCGGTCATCTCATCGGCAAACGTACCAACCTGCTGTACCGCGAGAATCGCCCCGCCAAAGCCGCAGCACATACCGGCTACCATACAGGCAAGCGTACGTGTTTTTAAGATATTGATACCAACAGAATCCGCGCACTCCAGATTCTCACCTACAGCGCGAACCTTCAGGCCAACGGTGCTTCTGTACAGAATCCACCAGCTGATCGGAATAATGATGTATACCAGATAATTAACGATCGGCTGGTCAAAAAGTATCTCCCCGACAATCGGGATCTTGCTTAACAGAGGAATTGGTACAGACGCTGGTTTTTCCATCATCGGAATCCCATCAACCCCCCATAGCAGGCGCAGAAGAGAGCTGGTCAGACCCATAACCGCAAAGTTACAAGCCAGTCCGGTCAGCGTCTGATCCGTACCGAGCCGAACGGCAAAGATGGAAAAGAACAGTGACATCAGGCCGCCGGATAGGATACCTACAACGATCGCGACAAAATAATTGCCTGTTGCAATCAGCGTTACAATACTGGTAAAGCATGAAAGCAGCATGGAGGAATCTGATCCCATGCCATAGACGCCTGTTTTCTCCTGATAACATACACCAATCGAAACCATGAGAATCGGAACTGCCAGTGCGATTGCCGTATTAAAGTAAAGAATAATTCCTGACATTTTCTAAACCCCCCTTATTTCACAGTTTTCTTCTTGGTGAGCCATCTGTTCAGATGATATTTCTCGATGGCGGTTCCAGTTACCACACAGACAATGATAATTCCCTTAATCAGGGAGAGCAGTGCGCTTGGCACACCAATGGAACGCTGCAAAGAACTCACGCCGGTAAACAACGCTCCGAAGAAAATACCTGCCGGGATCACGCCCTTTGGATTCATACCGGAAAGCAGGGCGACTATCAGAGAATCCCACCCGATTCCATCCGCATAACCACCGCGCAGGTTGTTATAACGTCCTAAGAGTTCCACGCCGCCTGCCAGGCCGCAGAACGCACCGTTTACCAGCATACCGATAATGAATACCTTCGTCGGATTGATGCCTGCCGTTAAGCTGGCTGCCGGAGAAGACCCTGCCGCACGCGCCTTCAGGCCAATCGGGTTTACCCAGAACATGTAGATGGCCAGAATCGCTACCGCGATCGCAATAAAGATACCGACATGCAGATGGCCTACAGATTTCCAGTTAAATAATGAATATTGTTCGCCAAAGTTTTCTGTACACGGATAACTTGCTCCTACCTTTCCCAACGGACCTACAACCAGCGCGCTTACAATCAGCGTCGCCATGTAGTTCATAATCAGCGTTACGACAACTTCGTTGACGCCGCGTTTTACGCGGAGAAAAATCGGGAGCGAGATGAAGATCGCGCCCATAATCATACCACCAATCAACGCAAGCGGGATGGCAATCAACGCCGGCGTACCACTCGGCAATATAAGAGCTACGACCGCTACGCCAAGGCCGCCCATGAATACCTGGCCTTCCTGACCCATGTTCATGGAACCACACTTGAATGCGATCGTGGTTGCCGCTCCGACAATAATATACGGAGTCGCTCTGTTCAGGGAGTTACCGATTGCCTTAGCGCTTCCCAGCGCGCCCTTGCAAAGGGCTCCGATAAAGGTGATTGGGTCTACGTTGTATAACATTACAAACAATGCCGCTGCCAAAAGGCCAATGACCGCGCCAATCACAGGACTGAAGCGGAAAATTGTTTCGATGACATTTTTTTTGTCTTTCGATGTGCCTTTGATACTCATCTCATTTCACCTCCACTTCTCTTCCGGCCATCATCAGACCTATCTTCGTTACTTCTGCTTCCTGTTGAGGCATAATGCCCTGAAGTCTGCCTTCATACAGGACGCCGATCCGGTCGCTGAGTTGCAGGATTTCTTCCAGCTCGGTAGAGATATAAAGGACAGCGGCGCCTTCGTCTCTGGCTTTCAGCATCGTATCAAACACAAAATGTGTCGCGTCGATATCCAGGCCACGGGTCGGATATACGGCGATCACGAGATCAACTTTCTCGCCAAGCTCACGGGCCAACACCAGCTTCTGCTGATTACCGCCGGACAGATTGCCGCCCACCTCGCCGGAGCTCTTTGCAACTACATTGAATTCTTTCATTTTGCGTTCGGTATATTCCGTAATACTTTTCTGATTCAATGCCCATTTTGTGCCGAAAGGCGCTTGATCCGGTTTGTTGATACACATATTCATTGTCAGAGACATAGAAGGAATCATTGCGGATTTCAGGCGGTCTGCCGGAATATATCCCAATGAAAGCTCCCTTCTCTGTTTGGTTGTCATTTTACTGATATCCTGACCCAGGAACTCGATTTTGCCGGTTGTCATTTTGCGAAGACCCATGATCAGCTCCGAAAGGTCTGTCTGCCCGTTGCCGTCTACACCGGCCAGGCCTACAATCTCGCCTCTGTACAGCTCAAGAGAAAAATCCGTCACGCCGCAGGACGCATTGATACCGTCACAGCTGATGCCTTCCAGTTTCAGCACGACTTCACCCGGTTCGCACTTACTTTTTACCACTTCCAGATTCAGCTCTCGGCCTACCATTGCGTTTGCCAGCTTCGCCTCATCCAGATCCTCTGTATTCTCCATCTCTTCTACCAGGCATCCGTCACGCATAATAGAGATGGCATCACAGATTTCCAAAACCTCTGGCAGCTTGTGGCTGATAAAGATGATAGATTTGCCCTCGTTTTTCAGCTTATAAAGCACCTTAAACAGCTGTTTTGCTTCCTGGGGCGTCAGCACTGCGGTAGGCTCGTCCATAATCAGCAGCTCGGAATGGCGGTAAAGTGCTTTTACAATCTCTACTCTCTGCTGCTCGCCTACTGTCAGATTCTCAACAATCGCATCAGGCTTGATATTTAGTCCATATGTATCAGAGAGCTCCATAATTTTCTTACGGATCTCATCTGTGGGAATTTCGATCCATTTACCCTCTTTTATGCCCAGAGTTACATTCTCCAGCACGGAAAACTTATTAACCAGCATAAAATGCTGATGGATCATACCGATACCCAATTTAATCGCCTCGTCCGGGCTTTTAATATTAATCTCCTGGCCGTTCCAGAGGACGGTACCCTTGTCCTTGCCGTAAAGGCCATACAGCACATTCATCAATGTAGATTTGCCTGCGCCGTTCTCACCCAGCAACGCGTGGATTTCTCCCTTTTTAATTTTCAAGGATACATCGTTATTAGCGACAAGCTTGCCAAACGTCTTGGTGATATGCCGCATTTCTACCATGTATTCATTATCCATACTTCTTATTTCCCCTTCCATCTCTTTGTAAACAAAATATTGCACAGTATTGCTGACGAATCTACTACTCTAAAATGCCGCAGCCTGTCCGGCGCGGCACCATCTTAATACTAAAGAAGGGCTTACTTCCATACCCATTTCGGCAATGGGCAAAACTTAAGAATTCAAATAATGCTGCAGATCAAATAAAGAACATCCTATTAAATTTTCAAGGTCCGAATTACTATCAAAAGATAACTTTTATTCCGCTTATAAAAAACGAAACTTCCAAAGTAATTCTTCTAATTATCATTAATCTGTATAAATTATTTTCTATAAATATCATTAATCTGTATAAATTGCTTTCTATGAACATATTAGTGCCTCAAGTAACTAGAGAGTCAATGAAAAGGTTTAAATATTTATGCATATTGTGCTTATAACCCTGCAATTCCCCAGGTTCAGTTATGCATTTTGTGCCGAAGCACAATTAAATCTCAATATTTATTAAGCAATTGTACCAGATCAATGTAAACTGCATTCTATATTAAGTTCACTGCATTTTTTCTGAACATCGCATACAAAAAAAGCCAGTAATTCTACTGGCTTTCTCTGATAATCATCTCTTATTCAGTTCTTCTATTCATCGCGAACGCATCCACCTTCCCTGCCGCGGACAGACTTCTTCCATGCTTTCATCTGATCCAGCCGCTCCTTATATCTGGCTTCCAGCCCCTGTTCTCCCGGCCGGTAATACTCCCGGCCCAGCAGGGAATCGGGAAGGCACTGCATGTCAGTCAGTTTTTCTTCCGTATCATGGGCATACTGATACCCTTTACCGTAATCCAGCTCTTTCATCAAACGGGTCACCCCGTTGCGGATCACCAGCGGCACCGGTTCTGCCAGCTGCTTCACCGCATCCTTCTTGGCCTGCTCATAGGCTTCATAGAGGGAGTTAGATTTAGGAGCCACCGACAGATAGACTACGGCCTCCGTCAAATGAACCGTGCATTCCGGCATCCCGAGGAAATGGCAGGCCTGATAGGCCGCAACTGCGATTTCCAGCGCTCTCGGATCAGCAAGACCCACATCCTCACTGGCGAACCGTATCACGCGCCTGGCCACATACAGGGGATCTTCTCCTGCCTCCAGCATACGGGCCAGCCAGTATACAGCCGCATCCGGGTCCGAATTCCGCATAGACTTATGGAGGGCGGAAATCAGGTTGTAATGCTCTTCACCTGTTTTATCATATAGCAGAGACTTTCTGGATGTACACTGCTCCAGAGTCCCGGATGTGACAGTGATCACCCCTTCGCCGTCCAGATCGCCGTTCAGCACCACCATCTCCAGCGTGGAAAGGGCTGTCCTGGCATCCCCGTTGGCAAATACAGCGATCATTTCAAGCATATCCCCGGAAATCCTGATTCTTTGATTGCCGAATCCCCTCTTATCCTCTAAGGCTCGTGCCAACAGAGCCGTCAGCTCACCGGTCCTTAAGGCCTGCAGCACAAACACCTTACACCTGGATAAAAGAGCCCCGTTAATCTCAAAGGATGGATTCTCCGTCGTAGCGCCGATCAGAATAATGCTGCCTTTCTCCACAAAGGGCAGGAACGCATCCTGCTGAGCCTTATTGAACCGATGGATCTCATCCACAAATACGATGGTCTTTTCCCCATAACGGCGGTTTTCCTCCGCCTGCTGCATGACCGTGCGGATCTCCTTAATACCGCTGGTAACCGCCGAAAAATCTATAAATGAAGCTTTTGTCCTGTTGGCGATGATTCGCGCAAGAGTTGTCTTGCCCACACCGGGCGGCCCCCAGAAAATCATGGAAGATATCTGGTCGCTTTCAATCAGGCGCCTCAGCACCTTACCCTCGCCCAGCAGGTGTGCCTGTCCCACAAACTCATCCAGAGACTGGGGCCGGAGCCTGGCCGCCAGGGGTTGGGTTTCAGGGCCGCTAAAAAGTGTCAACTGTTCCATGAGCCCACCTCCTTAATATCCGATCTGCTTACCAGTATACCATGAGGCTCCCGCCAGGAACAACACCCTCACAACTCTTCCGGTACCTTCGCTGCAGCCAGCGCCAGCGCGCCCGGCCCGATATGGCAGGCGATGCTCAGCGACAGCGGTGCGGCATATATCTCCACGCTCGGAAATGCTGCCTGCACTTCTTCTAGCCAACTGTCCAGCACCTCCCGGGAGATCTGGCTGTATGCGATCTGAAGCCGCATCCTCCCTTCCCGGCAGGCCTTCTCGAATCTCGTCTCGCAGTCCCGCCCCATGGCATTGACCATAATCCGTCTGGCAGCTTTCATCCCTCTGGCCTTTCCCGCGGCATCTAATTTCCCACCCTGGATGGTTAAGACCGGCTTCAGATTAAGCACTGTGCCAATAGCCGCTGCCGCGCTGGTTATCCTTCCGCCCTTTTTCAGGTACTTCAGAGTATCCACAGTGATGTAGATACTGGCTTCCAGAGCCTCCCTTTCCAGGATTTCTTTGATCACGGGCGCACGTAATCCCTTTTTCGCCAGCTCCACGGCATCCAGAACAGACTGCCTCTGGGTGACGGAAATCCTCCGGTTGTCCACTACCTGCACCTTTCCCCCGTATTCCAGAGCAAGATTCTGTGCCGCATGACAGGATTCACTCAAACTGCTGGACATAGGAATATACAGAACCTCGTCATGAGAGTTCAGAAGCTCTCCCCACCAGTCCATAATCTCGCCGGGGGACGGCTGTGAGGTGGAAACCTCCGCATTCTGCCCGAGCAGGCGGTAAAATTCTTCCTGTGTTAAATCTACTCCCTCCAAATGAAATGTACCATCTATTAAAAAAGGCATCGGCAGTACGGAGATACCAAGCCGTTCCCCTTCCTCCCTGCTCATTCCGCTGTTACTGTCTGTCATCACTGCAATTCCCTGCATCCTATGATTTTCCCCCAAATCTTCTTCTTTTTTATTGACCAAATAAAGCATACGCATTAAAATTATAAAGTAACCCTGTAAACAATGCTATAACATAAATTACATTTTGTCAGTTACTTATACAGATTCAGGAAACAGTAAAGGTATTATGGAAGATAAAAGAATTGTCAAGACAAAGCGCGCCCTCAGGCAGGCTCTGATCGAACTGCTGGCTGACACGCCATTTGAAGAAATCACGATCACTAACTTATGCAAAACTGCCGATATCAGCCGGATTACATTCTACACTCACTACAGTGACAAATATGACCTGGCCGACGATATATTCAAAGAAATGATCGCCTCCGGGACGGAGCTGTATAACCGCCTGCAACAGTCCAACAATCCCGGGAACGACCCGGTGACCAGCTACTGCAACGTCCTGGACAGCATCCTGGACACTTATTATAACAATTTTGACTTTTTTCACCAGACCAGCCCTCACCGGAATTACTCTCTGGCATTCACTTTCTATCACTATGTGCTGGAGACTGTTGAAATGCACGCCCGCAAGGAACGCAATCTCCTGATGCCCAAGTATTCAACGCGGAAGGTTACGGGATTTCTCTGCCTGGGGCTGCTGGGCTTCATTAATGAATGCCATGGAGAACGGAGTTCCCTTGAGCAGATACGTGCAGAATCTAAAGAAATCCTGCGGGGAATTCTCGAATCGGAGATTTTAACTAAAAGGGGCGTCATTCACAGGCCAGAAACTTGATTCTTCCCGCTCCGCTTCGCATGGTACAGGGCGCTGTCGGCCTTTTTCAGCAGGGACTCCCAGCCTTTCTCGTCTCTGGCTTCTCCGCAGCTGAAGCCGATGCTGACCGTAACCACCTTCCCTGGATCGGCGGCCTTTATCTTCAGAGCCTCTACGCACCTGCGCAGCTCTTCTCCTATCCTGTCACAGTCCTCCCGCCGGACGTCCGGCTTCAGCACGAGGAATTCTTCCCCTCCGTACCGGAACAGCTTGCCTGTATCCATCTGAAGGCCCAGGGCATCCGCAATTCTTCTCAGACACTCATCTCCCATCACATGACCGTAACAGTCATTGTAATTCTTGAAATTATCTATGTCGATCATGTAGACCCCCAGGAGAAACTGATTCTGCCTGCTGTCCTGATAGATCCTGTGAAGAAAGCCTATTAGAAAACGGCGGTTCAGCAGGCCGGTGAGAGAATCGTGATTGGCAATGAAATCCAGCTCCGCACTCTTCTCCATAATTTCCTGATTTTTTTCTTCAATAATACATCGGTTTTTGAAATCCCTCCGCTGGCTGTAATACCGGTAAAAGCTTACAAACAGCGATGTGAGCGTCATGCCGGCCGAATTCACATAGAATCCAAAATGGTCACCGGCCTGTCCGCTGCTGAACAGCGGCATCCCGGCGATCATAAATGCCTCACTCAGAAGGTACAGCGGCAGGAACACCCCCGGCGGCAGATAGGCCAGCACCGCCGCACTCATGACCATGACCAGGTATACACTGATGTTATCAGATACCCTCTGGTCATAAAGCGTGACCGCAACAGACCATGCCACAAGAAAAACCACAAATACGTACTGCAGCCGCAGGATACGCCCCGTACGCTCTCCGGCTGCCGGCCGTGAAAACACATACAGCATCCCGACAGCCAGCAGCGACGCCGTGAGCATCAGCGCGTACATACAAAAATAAACCCTGCTGGGAACCGTATCCAGCCTGAATTCCGTATAGATCAGCGCATGCAGTATATTAAAGATCTGGAACAAAATCAGGATTCCGACAGGAATCCACAGAAAGCGGCGGATCTGCCGCTCCACCGAACGCTGAAATCTCTCTTCCTCTTCCGGAGTAAATATGATTTTCTGAACAATCCCGATTTTTCTCATAAGTCTTCTTAGGCCCTTCCTGAATGCCGGCACACCTGTTGCCTGTATGTGTCCATCATACCACAGCCTGTCCCATTTCAACAGCGGAAATTTTAAAAAGCAGACACTTTCTTTGATGTATACAGAATTAGACACTTTTAAAAATATGTCCTAAAATGTTACGTTTTTCCAGCTTTGGCCGTCGACATCTGGTAATTTCCTACCTATAATAAGGGCGTTATTAAGTATGTCCGCGCGGAATCCTGCTGCGCTGACCGGAACCTATAGATATACATAAAGAAAGAATGGAGTAATTGACAATGAATGTAGGAACTAAAATTAAAAATGCTGCAATTTCTACGGCTATCAATACCGCATTGAATTACCTGGAAAAAGACCCTGAGAAAAATGCACCCAAGATCATGGACCTGGTTGACAAACTGTGTCCGGAAGACTGGTATGTTGGCCAGAGAAACGCAATCCGTCAGGCAATCGAGGAGAAGAACAACTGGTATGATCTGATTCTTCGTATCTATGCACTGGATCCGGAAGTCCGCAAGGCATTTTTCGCTAACTTTATCACCAACGCCAGCTTAAAGGGAAGCGCGCTTCAGGAAGAGACAGCAGAAAAAAATAACTGCAACGTTCCGTGGGCAATCCTGCTGGATCCTACATCCGCATGTAATCTGCAGTGCACCGGCTGTTGGGCTGCTGAGTACGGCCACAAGCTGAACCTCTCTCTGGAGACGATTGATTCTATCGTACAACAGGGTAAAGCGATGGGTACTTATATGTACATCTATACCGGCGGCGAACCGTTGGTACGTAAAAAAGACCTGATCAAAATCTGCGAAATGCATCCTGACTGTGAATTCCTGTCCTTCACCAATGGAACGCTGATCGATGAAGAATTCTGCCAGGAAATGCTCCGCGTGAAAAACTTCGTTCCGGCTATCAGCCTGGAGGGCTTTGAAGACGCCAACGACAGCCGCCGCGGACAGGGCGTTTACCAGAAGGTAATGCATGCAATGGAGTTGCTGAAATCACACAAGCTGCCCTTTGGTATTTCTGTATGCTATACCAGCCGCAACTTTGAGGATGTGTCCAGTGAAGCATTCTATGATAAGATCATCGATATGGGAGCCCTGTTTGTATGGTTCTTCCATTATATGCCGGTAGGCAACGCTGCTTCTCCGGAACTGATGCTGAGTCCGGAACAGCGTACAGAGATGTACAAACGCATTCGTGAATTCCGTGGAACCAAGGCCATCTTCGGTATGGATTTCCAGAATGATGGAGAGTATGTAGGCGGATGTATTGCCGGAGGCCGCCGTTACCTGCATATCAACGCTAAGGGTGACGTAGAGCCTTGTGTATTCATCCACTATTCCAATGCAAATATTCATGACTGCACTCTGCTGGAAGCACTGAAGAGCCCGATTTTCCAGGCTTATCATGATAACCAGCCATTTAATGAGAATCATCTCCGCCCCTGCCCAATGCTGGAGAATCCGCAGCGCCTGCGCCAGCTGGTTAAGGATACCAATGCGGTGAATACTGATTATCAGGATCCTGAGTCTGTCGACCATCTCTGTGACAAATGCGAAACCTACGCCGCTAACTGGCAGCCGGTTGCAGACGAACTCTGGTGTTCTTCTCACCCGGATTCCTGCTCTTCCTGCAGCGGATGTGGAAAATAATAGAAAATGAAAGCCCCTGGACAAAAAGTCCGGGGGTTTTTTATGTTTTATTGTTTCTTCCATTGCCCGCCGTGGAAATATAGGCTATAATGGTTCGAGAAGTATAAATGATACAGGTGGCTGATATGTGGCGTTCGATATTTACAAGATTCAGAAAATTATCTCAGTGTACAGGAATACAGGCGATCCGTAACGGCCTCGTCACACTGATTCCCATATTAATGATTGGAGCCTTCTCACTGGTTCTGAAATCACTCCCCCTCACAGCTTATCAGGAGTTTATTGCAGGCTGGAGCGGGGGCTTTCTTTATGCGCTTATTAATGGCGTCTATAATGTCACCTTCGGCCTTTTGTCTGTTTATATGACACTGTCCATCTCTTATCAGTACAGCCTTCTGAAGAGCTCTGACGCCAGATCACATTCAGGAGGAATGATTATCGTCGCCCTGGTATGCTTTTTTATTTTATCAGGAATGACTACCGGAACCGCCACGGAGGGATCTTTCGGCGCCCAGGGCACATTTATAGCCATTCTGGCTTCGCTGGCCGGTTCTGAACTATACGTCATCCTGGTGGACCGCATGAAGCCGGTGAACCTTTTTTCTGACGGCGGCGACGTCCGGCTGACTTCCGCAATCAAATCTATTTTCCCTGCCGCTATTGTCATCATTCTGTTTGCCGTGCTTAACTATGTGATTTTGAGCATTACCGGGGCAGACAGCATCCAATCCCTGTTCCTTCTGAGCGCCAACGCTATTTTCAGGGTTGTCGGAAGCGGTATCGGAGGCGGGCTTCTGTTCGTAATTCTCTCCAGCGTCCTCTGGTTTTTCGGCATACACGGCAGCAACGTCCTGGAGGGTGTTTCCACCACAATGCTGGTCCCCGCTCTTGAGAAGAATGCTGCTGCTGTCGCTGCCGGGCAGACGCCTGTGGAGATCCTCACCAAGCCCTTCCTGGATACCTTCGTCCTCATGGGCGGCTGCGGCGCCACTCTCGGACTTTTTCTGGCACTCCTGCTGTTCAGCCGCAGGAGAAGCAACCGTACACTGATTAAAATGGCCGCCTTTCCGCTGGTATTCAATATTAATGAGATCCTTGTGTTCGGCCTTCCGGTCATCTACAACCCGACGCTGCTGATTCCGTTCATACTGACGCCCGTCGCCTGTTTCTTCACCTCCTACGCCGCCACTGTCATCGGTCTGGTCCCGGTCGTAACGCACACAGTTGAATGGACGACTCCTGTGCTGATCGGAGGGTATATGGCCACGGGATCTGTCGCCGGCACTCTTCTGCAGGTATTCAACCTGTTTCTGGCTGTATTGATTTACCGCCCCTTTGTCCGCAGGTACGATGCTGAAAAGCTCCGGACAGCCCAGTCGGAATACGACGAGCTTCTTCAGAAAATGAAATACAGCGAAGCCACTGGGACGCCTACCGTACTCACTGCCTCTGATACTATAGCCAAGGCCCTGGCCGCGGATCTGAATCACGCGATCAACACCGGTCAGCTAATGCTGTATTACCAGCCCCAATATCATCTGGACGGACGCTGCCTGGGGGCTGAAGCGCTGCTGCGATGGGATCACAAGGTCTTCGGCATGGTCTACCCTCCCCTGATCATCCGTCTCGCCCAGGAAGCAGATCTGCTTCCCCGCCTGGAAAAGATGATCGTTTCCCGCGCCGCCGCAGATCTCCAGCGGCTGCACAGCGAAACCGGACTGGAACTAAAAATCAGCGTCAATATCACAGGCTCCTCGATTCAGTCGGCAGATTTTGAGAATTTCCTGACTGACCTGTCAGCCAGGGATTATTTGCCCTGGTTAGAAATCACTGAACAGACTGCCCTTCTGTTCAATGACGAACTGAAGGCGCGATTTTCCCGCCTGCACGAGCTGGGTTACCATTTTGCGGTAGATGATTTCTCCATGGGTCAGACGTCCCTGAAATACCTTCTCGGCAGCCAGTTTGAACTGGTTAAGCTGGATGGGTCGCTGGTGACAGGCATGCTTGATAATCCCCGGTGCCGGGATATCGTTTCCTCCATTGTCCAGCTCTCCCATTCCCTGAATGTAGACGTGCTGGCTGAGTATGTCAGCAGCCCAGAGCTCAGGGACACGCTGGCCGGAGCCGGCTGCACCAGATATCAGGGCTGGTATTATTCACAGGCAGTTCCCTTTGATGAATTCGCGGCTCTGGCTTCCGGGAAAAAATTCTGATTAGCTGACGGGAAACGCAGCCCAGAACGTGCAGCCGCCGCCTGGCGTTTCTCTGAAACCGATCCTTCCCCCCCATCATACGGGTGATTTCTGCGGCTATGGACAGTCCCAGGCCATAGTGTGATTGATCTGTCCGGGATTTATCCCCGCAATAGAACCGTTCAAAGACATGAACCGCGTCTTCTGCAGAAATCCCCGTTCCATGATCTGCGACAGAAAAACAGATTTCATTTTTTAAAGCTCTGGCTTGAAGCTCTATGCCGGAGCCTTTTTTTGAAAACCTCACGGCATTGTCCATGAAAATCCTCAGAACCTGGATCAGCCGGTCCGGATCGGCCTTCAGTTCCGGCAATTCCTTTTCTTCCATTTCCACTGACAATTTCACGCCTTTTTGAATGCACAACGCTTCATAGCTTTCATACAGGCTGAACAGGATGATATCCACGTTTACCTCCCGGGGATAGAGGCTTACCGCTCCTGCGTCTGTAGAAGCCAGCAGCAGCCAAACTATAAAGGTCTTCCGCATCTCCCTGGCCGCCGTCCTGTGCCCGGCCTCCATCCGCCGTCCGCCCGCTTTCTCCCTGTTCGCTTCCAGTCTGGCCGCTTCCTGCCCGCAAATCCTTCCGGACGCCTCCTTCCCCAGAAGCCGGACCGCATCCCACCAGCATCAAAACGCCCAACCCAATTGCAAAAACCTTTAGCCCTTTAAAACTCTTCATAATAAAACCCACCTCTTTCTTCTTTATATGAACACATTATAGAAAAAACTTTTCTAAAAATCCTGTAAAAAATGTGTGCATAATGAATTACCCAAAGCCTCCAAATATTTGTTGACAAATCAACATTTCTCTGTTATAGTCATGTTGTTTTGTAAGTTGATGAATCAACTTTCCAGACAGAAAGAGGTAACTATGATAGAAAGATTTGAAAAACTCACCTCCGGTATCACCCAGGTCTACAAATCCATTCAGAGGATCAAGAAACACCGCATGGATTCCCTGGGGCTCAAGGGTTCCCATGTCATGTGTATCTACTACCTCAGTAAGAATCCGGAAGGGCTGACAGCGGCTGACCTGTGCTCCATCTGCCGTGAGGATAAGGCCGGTATTTCCAGGATTCTTTCGGATCTTGAGATGAATCAGTTCATCACCTACACCATTTCCCCCGATAAAAGGAAATACCGTGCGAAAGCGGTTTTAACCGCCAGAGGATCTGACTGCGCCCTCAAGGTGAAGGACTTGATTATGAGTGCGGTTATTTCAGGTGGCAAGGGGATTTCGGATGAGGAACGGGAGCTCTTTTACCGCGTCCTGTTTCAGGTTTCCGAGAACCTGAATGAGATCTGTGCTAAATTGGATAAAGAAACAGAAAGGATTTCTAACAACCATGAATCAACTGAAAAAGATTTACTGCAGGGTCTTTCAGACAGCATTTAAAATCGCCCTGCCTTTTCTTCCTTACCGCAAGCCGGAGATTGTCGGCAGCGTAAAAGCACTTCCGGAAATCATACGGAAAAATAACTGTGACAACGTTCTGGTCATCACTGATACAGGCATCCGGAAGCTGGGACTCACAAAGCGCCTGGAAAAGGCTCTGGCAGCCGGCGGTATCACTTTTACCATCTACGATCAGACCGTCGCCAACCCCACGACGGCCAATGTGGCGGAGGCGCTGGAGATCTATCAGTCCGGCGGATGCAACGCGATTATCGGTTTCGGAGGGGGCTCCAGCATGGACTGTGCCAAGGCTGTGGCCGTATGCGCGGCAAAGCCGGGCAAGTCTCTCGAGAAGATGAAAGGAATTCTGAAGGTACACACAAAGCTTCCGCTGATTATAGCAATCCCGACGACAGCAGGAACCGGCAGTGAAACGACTCTGGCGGCTGTTATCACCGACGCCGAAACACGCCATAAATATGCGATTAACGATTTCCCGCTGATCCCAAGATACGCGGTATTGGACCCCAAGGTCACTCTGAGCCTTCCGCCTCACATCACCGCCACTACCGGCATGGACGCCCTCACTCATGCGGTTGAGGCTTTCATTGGCAATTCAACCACCTACGGTACCCGGAAAGACGCCCTGATGGCCGTCCGGTTAATTTTTGAGAACCTGGACACCGCTTATGCGGACGGAAACAATATAGAAGCCCGGCGCAACATGCTGAAAGCTTCCTTCTACGCAGGCTGTGCGTTTACCAAATCCTACGTGGGATATGTTCACGCGGTGGCCCACTCCCTGGGCGGAGAATACAATGTGCCCCACGGGCTGGCTAATGCAGTCCTCCTCCCTTTTGTACTGGAAGCCTATGGCTCTTCCATCCACGCCAAGCTCCGCAAGCTGGCTGTTGAGGCCGGCATTTCTGACAAAGGCTCATCCGATGAATATGCGGCCAAAAATTTCATCCAAGCGGTTAAAGATATGAAGAAACGCTTCGGCATCGGAGATACGATCCGGGAAATCAGAGAAGAGGATATCTCAAAGCTTTCTCATTACGCGGATAAGGAAGCTAATCCCCTCTACCCTGTCCCGGTTCTCATGAACGCCAAGGAACTGGAACAATTCTATTATCTTCTGATGGAAAACTGAGAGGGAGGAATCTTCATATGACGGAAACAGAAATTAAAAATATGGTCAGCCAGCAGCGTTCCTTTTTTTACACCGGGACTACTCTGGATATCAATTACAGAATACAGGCCCTGAAAAAGCTGAAGGCCTGCATCCTGTCCCGGGAAACGGCGATCAATGAAGCCCTCCAAAGGGACCTGGGAAAAAGCGGGTTTGAAAGCTACATGTGCGAAACCGGGCTGGTGCTCAGCGAGATTTCCTATATGCTGAAGCATATCCGGTCCTTTGCCAGAGAAAAACGGGTTCCAACTCCTCTGGCTCAATTTCATTCCAGAAGCTATCAGAAGCCCTCCCCCTACGGGACTGTGCTGATCATGAGTCCCTGGAATTATCCCTTCCTCCTGACCATGGACCCTCTGGTGGACGCCCTGGCTGCCGGCAATACAGCGGTTTTAAAACCCAGCGCCTATTCACCGCACACCAGCGAGATTATGAAAGAGATCGTCCGGGAATGCTTTGAGGAGCCTTATGTGACGGCCGTCACCGGAGGCCGTGCAGAGAACACCTGCCTTCTGCAGGAATCCTTTGACTACATCTTTTTTACCGGAAGCCAGGCCGTCGGCAAAGAGGTAATGAAGCAGGCCGCTGCCCACCTGACCCCCGTCACCCTGGAGTTGGGCGGAAAAAGCCCCTGCGTCGTGGAAAAAACAGCCAATCTGAAACTGGCCGCCAAACGGATTGTCTTCGGCAAATTCCTCAACTGCGGGCAAACCTGCGTGGCTCCTGACTACATTTACTGCGACAGGGAGATAAGGGAAGCGCTGATCGATGAAATTAAACGCCAGATCACCGCCCAGTTCGGCAGGGACCCGCTGGCCAATCCAGATTATGGCAAGATCATCAATGAAAAGCATTTTCAGCGTATTTCCGGCCTGATCCAACCGGATAAGGTCGTTTTTGGAGGGAAAACAGACCCCCTGGCCCTGAAAATAGAACCGACCGTGATGGATTCCGTCACCTTTGAAGATCCGGTCATGCAGGAAGAGATCTTCGGCCCGCTCCTGCCCGTCCTGACTTACGAATCCTTCCAGGATGCCATCCAGACGATCAACTCAATGGCTCATCCGCTGGCGCTGTACATATTTTCTGCTAACAGGCCGGCAATCAGGAAAATCACTGCCGAATGCGGTTTTGGCGGCGGCTGTGTCAACGATACGATCATTCATCTGGCAACCAGTCAGATGGGCTTCGGCGGCTTCGGAGAAAGCGGCATGGGCTCCTATCACGGCAGAGACGGCTTCCGCACTTTCTCACATTTTAAAAGTATTGTGGATAAAAAAACCTGGCTGGATCTTCCCATGCGGTACCAGCCTTACAAAAATATACATGACAAGCTGATTCATTTCTTTTTGAAATAATACTGACAGAGGGCAGCCGCTTCATTTCTGTTTTTCTGCCTGATATTTTCTCTACAAAAGACTCATACTATCCCCGAGAAGGAGGATCGATTATGAGCAGATTTACATTACCAAGAGATATTTATCACGGAAAAGGCTGCCTGGAAGAACTGAAAAATTTAAAAGGGCGCAGGGCTTTCCTCGTCACCGGCGGAGGTTCCATGAAACGTCAGGGTTTCCTGGATAAAGCAGCCGCTTTTTTGGAAGAAGCCGGGATGGAACTCCGGTTTTTTGAAGGTGTAGAACCTGACCCGTCAGTAGAGACGGTTCTAAAGGGCGCTGAGGCAATGCGGAGCTTTCAGCCTGACTGGATCGTATCCATCGGCGGCGGCTCACCCATTGACGCCGCAAAGGCCATGTGGGCTTTTTATGAATACCCTGACATTACCTTTGAGGACTTATGCGTCCCCTTTCATTTCCCTGAATTGAGAAGGCTCGCCAGATTCGCGGCAATACCCTCCACATCCGGCACCGCGACAGAGGTCACCGCTTTCTCGGTAATCACCGACTACCAGACCGGGGTCAAATATCCCCTGGCCGATTTTAACATCACCCCAGACGTGGCAATTGTAGATCCCGAGCTGGTACAGGGTCTGCCTGCCAGGCAGATTGCCTATACAGGGATGGATGCGCTGACGCATGCGGTAGAGGCATATGTTTCCACACTGCACTGCCCCTTCACGGACCCTCTCGCCCTCAAAGCCATTGAAATGGTACTGGATTATCTTCCGGCGTCTTACCGGGGAAACCAGTCCTCCAGGGAACAGGTGCATTACGCCCAATGTCTGGCCGGTATGGCCTTCTCCAACGCACTCCTGGGAATCGTCCACTCCATGGCCCACAAAACGGGAGCCGCATTCACCTGCGGACATATTCCTCACGGCTGCGCCAACGCGATCTACCTGCCCTACGTAATCCGCTATAATGCCAGGGTGCCGGAAGCGGCCAGCCGCTACGCACAAATCGCCCGCGCCGCAGGACTTGCCGGAGCAAGCGAGCAGTCGCTGGTGAACAGCCTCTGTGAAAAGATATTTTCCTATAATAAAGACATGGATATTCCCTGCTCTTTACAGGGCTTCGGCATCCCTGAGATGGAGTTCAGGGAAAAGCTCGCGAAGATCTCTGAGCTCGCCGTTTCTGACGCCTGCACCGGTTCCAATCCACGCCCGATCACCACGGCCGGCATGCAAAGGCTGATAACATGCGCATATTATGGTACTGAGGTCGATTTCTGACGGTTCCAGAGAATCAAAGGGCTGACCCCGCCAGGGGGTCAGCCGCACCGTCATTTTTCATAAAATGCCTCGAATGCCCGGCCGATGAATATGGCCGCACCTTCTCCATACATTTTATCCAGGGTTTCCTGTATTTTTCTGTTATTCTGATATTCCTCTGCCGCCTCCAGCATCATAGCGCTTACATCCTTCATCTGATAAAGCTGCTTTGCCACAAAATCATATTCTCCGACCACCTCTTTTACTGCAAAAGAAGTCACATCCTCACCCTTTCTGGCTGCGAGTTTTTTCAGCACTTCGTCCATGCGTTTCTGATATGCCGGTATGATCTGTGGATTATCCGGGTTTTCAGCGGCCTTCAGCGCACTTTCTTTGTCGCCGTACCATTCCACCATTTTCGCATAATTCTTCTGGGCATTCTCACTGGCTGCACTTTCCCGAAAATGTTTTTCATACTGTTCCAGTCCCCCGTACTGCTCCGCGAGCTGCTCTAGCTGCTCCTTCGGCATATTGGTAACGATAGCCGCATAAAGCTTGTCAATGTCCTCTTTGCTGAACACTTCAAAATCCATCCTGTTATCTCCTTTCAGAATGTCATCCAGGCTGGCGATGAGGCGCTCCAGGCGTTCTTTTTTCATCACCAGCATCTGTCTCTGACTCTGCAGTATCTGGTTACTGTCAAGATGTGGATTTTCCATAACAGCCTTGATATCCCTTAAGGGCATATCGAATTCCCGGAAAAACAAGATCTGCTGCAATCTTTCCAGGGCCTTATCGTCATAAAGCCGGTATCCCGCCTCACTGACCGCCGTAGGCCTGAACAGCCCAATCTCATCATAATAGTGAAGCGCGCGCACGCTGATACCTGTCAGTTCAGATACTTCTTTAACCGTTTTCATCTGTATGGCCTCCTTTTTCCTGACAAAAACAGTTTAAACTATGACGTTCCGTCAAGGTCAACAGAAAAATTATTGTTTTTCCAGCTCCACCAGCTCCTTCATATAAGCCGGGACATCAATTCCCTGAGGGCAATGCTTTTTACACAGCCCACAGCCGAGGCAATCCTCCGGCCGGCGGCCCTCATCCAGCATCTTCAGGAAGTCGATCCTCCACGCTCTGTCCAGTTTGATGTCATTATAGATATTCAGGACACGGGGTATATTGATCTGCTTCGGACACTCCTCACAGCAGTAACGGCACCCGGTACAGGCTACAGATATCAGAGGGCGGTACTCCGCGCAGACTTCCTCAACCAGTGCCTTCTCCTCTGCCGTCAGTGGGCTGTACTCTGAAAAGACAGCCAGGTTGTCCTCCATCTGTTCCAGAGTGTTCATGCCGCTGAGTACCACAGCCAGCTTCTCCTTATCCATCAGCCAGCGCATCGCCCAGGAGGCGATGGAGCGGTCCGGTTCCACGTCCTTCAGACGCTTTTCCAGGGCTGGCGGCATCTCCGCCAGCCTTCCGCCGCGGACCGGCTCCATGACCATGACCGGAATATCCGTCTGCTCCAGCGCTTCATACAGTGCCCTGGCGTCTCCAAACAGCCAGTCAAAATAATTCAGCTGTATCTGCACAAAATCCCAGTCATAAGCAGCCAGGACGCGTGGAAACTGTTCCGGGGAACCGTGGTAGGAAAAGCCCAGATACCGGATCGTCCCTTTTCGCTTTAATTCCTCAAAATAGCCGAGACACTCCCTGGTCAGGATCTGGTCCAGAAAGTTATCCCGCAGTTCATGGAGCAGATAAAAATCAATGCGGTCGGTACCCAGCCTGCGCAGCTCCTCCGTAAACTGTGCTTTATAATCCGGCTCCGCAAGGATATTGAACTTATCAGCCAGATAATAACTGTCTCTGGGATATTTCGCCAGCGCCCTGCCCAGCACCTCTTCTGAACCGCTGTATACATACGCCGTATCATAATAATTGATGCCGGAAGCCATCGCTTTATCAATGATTGTCTCTGATTTTGCAAAATCAATCGGAGCCCCGGGCTGATTTCCTTCTCTGGGTAAACGCATGGTGCCCATTCCCAGCCGCGACAGGCTCACTTCTCCCCGAAAGTCCTTATACTGCATCATGAATCCCTCCATTCTGTGATCATTCTAATGTTTAAACGATAGCATATTATTTCTTTATTATCAATACATAGGGGCTTGTCCCCATGACGCCGTCCAGCGATATGCTAAAATCATCGAGATGTGCTTAGCAATATGCCTTGCTGCATACTCTATGTGGATTGGAAAAACCCCGGAAGCCGAAGTTCCGGGGTTTTTGATACATTCTGATTACTTTTGTTCGGTTGATTATCTCTTGGAGAACTGAGGCGCACGACGTGCTGCCTTCAGGCCGTACTTCTTACGCTCTTTCATACGCGGGTCACGGGTCAGGTATCCGGCGCTCTTCAATACCGGCCTGTACTCTGTGTCTGCCTGAAGCAAGGCACGGGCGATTCCATGACGGATGGCACCTGCCTGTCCGGTATAGCCGCCGCCGTGTACATTTACAAGAATATCGAATTTGTCGACGTTCTCTGTAGCTGTCAGAGGCTGACGAACGATGGTCTTCAGTGTCTCCAGACCAAAGTATTCATTGATATCTCTTTTATTAATCGTAATCTTACCGGTTCCCGGCATCAGATATACTCTCGCGATTGATTTTTTTCTTCTTCCTGTTCCATAGTATCTTGCACTAGCCAATGTCTCTTACCTCCTCATTAAAATGTCAGCACTTCCGGTTTCTGAGCTGCATGGGGATGCTCAGCACCAGCGTACACATGAAGTTTTGCCAGCATTGCTCTTCCTAAAGGTCCTTTGGGAAGCATGCCTTTGACTGCCAGTTCAATTACTTTTTCCGGTTTCTTTGCCAGCAGTTCCTTTAAAGTGGTCTCTTTCATGCCGCCCACGTACTCGGAGTGGCTGTAATAGATCTTCTGATCCAGCTTTTTGCCGGTCACTTTAATCTTCTCTGCATTGACAATCACTACATAATCACCGGTATCTACATGAGGAGTGAACTCCGGTTTGTTCTTTCCTCTTAAAACCTTTGCTACTTCTGAAGCCAGACGTCCAAGGGTACAATCCGTAGCATCAACAACATACCATTTCTTCTCGATCTTATCCGGATTAGCCATAAATGTGTTCATGGATATAACCTCCTGTGTTATAACTGCATCTAAAATATCATGTAATGCCGGGCCTGGTGCCCGATTCTGTGCTCTCGCCACTGTCCGAATGGTTCCCGCACACGAATAAACATCTCAGCCGGGGCTTTGGCCTCCATGTTCTCATTCTGGCTCCTGCCGCACTGGAATTCCGCATTTGGGAGATGCAAAACCGCCAGCAGCCGACACGGTGCCACACTGATTAATTATATGATACGAACTCGTATGTGTCAACCATTATTTACATTTTTTGCATGAAATTAACCCGATTTAAACACATGCTTCATTCAGACTGAAACTGTCATCCTTTCTGTTCCGGAAATCTGGCTCCCACTCGGGATACTGTATTTCCAGCAACGTCAGCCCGCAGGCCCTGGCCGTGGGACCGGCCTGGCTTCTGTCCCTGGCTTCAAGAATCTGCTGCATCCGCTCCGCCGGCCAGGAGCCCTTCCCTGCTTCCAGCAGAGTACCGGCGATGATCCGTACCATATGATACAGGAACCCGTTTCCCTGAATCTGAAAATGGATCATGTCGTCCTCTTTCCACAGCCGGGTGCCATAGATAGTCCGCACGGTTGAACCTTCCGCGCCCTGAACGGCCGCAAAGCTTTTAAAATCATGAGTGCCCGGCAGATACCCCGCCGCCTCCTTCATCGCTTCCAGATCCAATGCCCCGTACCAGAACATACTGTCCTGCCTTCTGGTAGGGTCGGAAAATGTGCGGTTCAGGATTTTATATTCATATGTTTTTACTGTACTCGTAAAACGTGGATGGAATTCCGGAGAAACCTCCTGTGATCCCTGTATCCGTATATCCTCCGGAAGCCTGGTATTCAAAGCAAAGGCGATCTTATCTCCAGGCATCCGCGCCCGGGTATCAAAGACCGCCACATTCCCTCTCGCATGTACCCCAGCATCCGTCCGGCTGGCGCCGACGGTGTGGATCTCCTCTTTCAAAAGCTCGCTCAGCGCTCTGTTCAGCACCTCCTGAACGGTGATCCCGTTGGGCTGCACCTGCCAGCCGCAATAGTTCGTACCGTCATATGCGACCGTCAATTTTATCCGCTTCATATCCCTCAACCCACTTTCTATACTCACAGGGCAGCGACAGGACTTCCCTGCTCCCGGCACGGCTGCCATTTTTACCATTTCAGGACGACTCCTATCACAATCGAAGCTGCCAGATATACCAGCAAAAAGCTGTACGCCAGCCAGTCTCTCTTCTGATACCGGAGAGGTTTCATCTGCGTTCTTCCCTCTCCCCCATGGTAGCAGCGTGCTTCCATGGCCAGCGCCAGGTCATTGGCCCGGCGGAACGCCGACACGAACAGCGGAACCAGCAATGGAACCATAGCTTTCACCTTTTTAATCAGCCCGCCCGAATCAAAATCTGCCCCGCGCGCCATCTGGGCTTTCATAATCTTGTCGGTTTCCTCCAGGAGTATCGGGATAAACCGGAGAGCGATGGACATCATCATGGCAATTTCATGAACGGGCACATGGATTTTGTTCAAAGGCTTCATCAGGCTTTCCATGGCGTCTGTCAGCTTGTTCGGCGTGGTCGTCAGCGTCATCAGCGACGCGCCGAGAATCAGATAAATCAGACGGATTCCCATCCGTCCCGCCAGCGCCAGTCCTTCCCACGTCACTCTCAAAATACCCCACTGCCAGATCACCCGTCCCGGTGTCAGCAGAACGTTCAGGGTCATGGTGATGACCAGAAGTACCACAATGGACTTTAATCCCCGTATCATGAAGGAAAAGGGCACCTTCGACAACAAAATAACACCTATCAGAAAAGCAGTTCCCAGAAGATATCCCCAGCTGTTCATCACAAACAGGGACACAATATAAATCAGGGTACCGACAAATTTTACTCTCGGGTCCAGCCGGTGCAGAAGGGATTCTGCAGGATAGTACTGGCCTATTGTAATATCTCTTATCATAGCTTTATCCTATCTGTCTGCCAAGTGCCTTTAAAATGGATTCCTTGGCTTCTTCTACTGTTGTTGCGGTTACGTCCACATCCATCCCCGCATCCTTCAGAGCATGCATGATATAAGTCATCTGGGGCGCTGCCAGGCCGATCTTTTCCAGTTCCCTGTAATGTGAAAAGACCTCCTTCGGCGTGCCGTCATAGGCCTTCTCCCCGTGATTCATCACGATGATCCGCTCTACATATTTGGCAATATCCTCCATGCTGTGGGAAACCAGTATGATAGTAATTCCCCTGGTGTCATGGAGATATTCAATCCGGTCCAAAATCTCATCTCTGCCCTTCGGATCGAGGCCGGCTGTAGGTTCATCCAGGATCAGGACGTCCGGGTTCATGGCCAGAACGCCCGCTATGGCAACCCTCCTCTTCTGACCTCCTGACAAGTCAAAGGGAGATTTCTCATACAACTCTTCAGGAATCCCCACATGGCGCAGAGATTTCTCCGCCTGTTCCCGGCATTCTTCCGGCGTCAGCCCCTGGTTCTTGGGACCGAAACAGACGTCTGTGATCACATCTGTCTCAAACAGCTGGTGCTCCGGATACTGGAACACCAGTCCCACATGAAAACGAAGGTCCCTCAGTTTGTAACCGTCCGCCCAGATATCCTCTCCGTCATAGAGCACACGGCCCGAGGTGGGACGCATCAGACCGTTAAAATGCTGAATCAGCGTGGATTTCCCGCTGCCCGTATGCCCGATGATTCCGATAAATTGTCCCTGGGGGATCTCCAGAGACACATTTTTCAAGGCATGCATTTCATATGCAGTACCGGGGCTGTAGGTATAGGTCACATCTTCTAATTTTATCGACATAGCGCATTCACCAATTCCTCGATCGTCAATATTCCTTCCTGCACCAGGACATCTTCCTTCCTCAGCTCATGGGCCAGCAGCGTCACCTGGGGGACATCCAGGCGCAGCTCTTTCAGCTTATCTACCTGTGAAAATACCTCCCTCGGGGTGCCCTGCATGACCATGCGTCCTTCATCCATCACAAACACGCGGTCCGCATAGATTACCTCTTCCATATAATGGGTGATCAGGATAACCGTCACTCCCTCGGCCTGATTCAGTTCCCTGACTGCCTTCAGCACTTCCTTCCGCCCATTGGGGTCCAGCATGGCCGTCGGCTCATCCAGAATAATACATTTCGGCCGCATGGCCATAACGCCGGCAATGGCAACACGCTGCTTCTGCCCTCCGGAAAGCTTGTTGGGGGAATGCTTCCGGTAGGAAACCATGCCTGTGGCCGCCAGGCTGTCGTCCACCCGCTTCCAGATCTCATCAGTAGGCACGCCCATATTCTCAGGGCCAAATCCCACATCTTCCTCAACCACAGAGGCTACGATCTGGTTGTCGGGATTCTGAAATACCATACCTGCCTCCTGGCGGATCTTCCAGATGTCATCATCACTGGAAGTGTCCATATGATCCACCCACATGGTACCCTCCGTGGGCACCAGCAGCGCATTCATATGCTTGGCCAGCGTAGATTTCCCGCTGCCGTTATGCCCCAGTACCGCAATAAACTGCCCGGGCTGGATATCCAGATCCACATCCTCGATGGCATGAGTGATTTCCGGCTCCTTGCCCTCATCCTCATATTGAAAATAATCGTATCCCAGCTTTTTGGCTCTGATAATTCCCACGGCCTAACTCCTCGTTTCTTCTGCAATATCCGGCTGCAGACCTGTCAGCCCGTCGATCAGCTCCCAGATCTCATCCCTTCCCTGCTTCGTCAGTGCGGAATAAGGCAGGATTCGGGCTCCGCTCTCCATATCCAACGTGGTCCGTATCAGCTTAAGATGCTTCTGCAGCTGGCTTCTCTTTATTTTGTCCAGTTTTGTGGCGATTACTATTGGATGGTAACCCTTCTCCAGTATCCACCGGTACATCATCTGATCGTTTACCGAAGGCGCGTGGCGTATGTCGATCAGCAGGAACACTGCCTTCAGATTCGCGGAGGTATGAAGATACCGTTCTATCATCTTACCCCATTGGGCCTTCACCTCTTCCGACGCCGTTGCGTATCCATATCCCGGCAGATCCACCAGATACATTTCATCATTGATATGATAAAAATTGATGGTCTGAGTCTTGCCCGGCTGAGAACTGGTTCTGGCCAGTGCTTTCCTGTTCACCAGGCCATTAATCAGCGAAGATTTGCCCACGTTGGATTTCCCGGCGAACGCTACCTCCGGCTGCCCGGTATCCGGCAGTGTGCTGGTCACACCGCAGACAATGTCCAATGCTACCTGTTTGATTACCATTCCTGTCTCTCCTTATTGGCCGGGGCCTGCCGCCATAGACGGACGCCGCGGCTGAATGTTGACTCTATTCCCGCACAAGCGCCGTTTCCAGCACCTGTTCCATTCCTTCCACATAGCGGATATCAAGCCCGCCCGTGATCTCAGCGTCCATCTCCTGGACGTCCGATTTGTTCCGGTCAGGCACAAGGACAATCCTGATGCCCGCTTTCTTAGCGGCCAGAAGCTTCTCCTTCAGCCCGCCGATGGGCAGCACCCGCCCCCGCAGTGTGATTTCACCCGTCATAGCCACGTCGGCGCGCACCGGCACCTGGGTGATGGCCGACAGCATGGCAGTCGCCATGGTAATTCCGGCGGAGGGGCCGTCCTTTGGTACAGCTCCTTCCGGAATATGTATGTGAATATCATGTTTCTTGAAAAATTCTTCTTTGATTCCATAGGCTTTAGATATGGAACGGATATAGCTGATCCCGGCCTGGGCCGATTCCTTCATCACATCGCCCAGCTGCCCTGTCAGGCGGAATTCACCCCGCCCGGGCATGACGTTGACCTCGATCTGCAAAGTATCGCCGCCCACACTGGTCCATGCCAGGCCTCTGACAATTCCCACCTCCGGCTCCGGGTTCGCTTTGTTGACATTATAGCGCTTCCTTCCCAGATATTCTTCCAGATTGCGGACGGTTACAGAGACCTTTTTCTCTCCGCTTTCCTGTATCTTCAGCGCTGTTTTCCGGCAGATCTGGCCGAGCTTACGCTCCAGGGAACGGACGCCCGCCTCCTTCGTATAACCGCTGATGATCTCGCTCAGCGCTTTGTCCGAGACCGTGAGCTGCTGCTCTGAAATGCCGTTTGCCTTCATCTGCTTGGGCAGCAGATGTTCTCTGGCGATATGCTCTTTTTCATTCTCCGTATAGCTGGTGATCTCGATCAGCTCCATCCGGTCCAGAAGCGGGCCCGGAATCTTCTGGACATCATTGGCCGTCGCGATGAAGAGCACCTCCGACAGGTCAATGGGAATCTCCACATAGTGATCGGAAAATTTACTGTTCTGTTCAGAATCCAATACCTCCAGCAGCGCCGAGGCAGTATCACCCTTGTAATCGCTGCTCACCTTGTCGATCTCATCCAGAAGCATCAGCGGGTTCTTCACTCCCGCCTGATGCATCCCCTGGGCAATCCGCCCGGGCATGGCGCCCACATAGGTACGCCTGTGTCCCCGGATCTCCGCCTCATCACGGACGCCGCCCAGACAGATACGCACATACGTCTTATTCAGGGCCTTTGCCACAGAACGGGCAATAGAAGTCTTTCCTGTGCCGGGTGGTCCCACCAGGCAGATGATCGGGCTGTCGCCCTTCTTTGTCAAAGTTCTGACCGCCAGATATTCAAGAATTCTCTCTTTAACCTTCTCCAGGCCGTAGTGATCTTCTGCCAGGATCTTCCTGGCTTTCTTCAGATCCCTGTTGTCACGGGACATCTTATCCCAGGGCAGTCCCAGCAGCGTCTCAATATAGCCCCGGATGACCGCGCTTTCAGACGGATTGCTGATCACGTTCTGGAAACGGCGGATCTCCTCCCGGATTTTCTCCTTTACCTCTTTGGACGCCCGCAGCTTCTCTGCTTTCTCTTTGAAGCTCTCAATCTCGGACTGTACGTTATCTTCCCCCAGCTCTTCACGGATCAGCTTCAGCTGTTCTCTGAGGATATACTCCTTCTGGTTCTTGTCAATCCGGGCCTTCACCTGGTTCTGGAACTCTGCACGGATCTTCAGTATTTCTACTTCATTGCTCAGCAAAACGCTCAGGGTCTCATACCGGTCCTTAAGCTCCACAGCCTCCAGCAGCTTCTGACGCTGTTCGTAGGAAACGGGCATATTGATGGCAATCTGATCCACCAGCTTCTCCACATCGTCAAATTCCAGAATCTGCAGCATCAGTTCCCGGCTTATCTTCTGGCTTTCCTGGCAGTAAACCGCGAAAACTTCCTTCAGGTTCCTGAGCATCGCCTCTATCACATTCTCAGAAACAGGCTCTGCGCCATCTTTTTCAAAGGTGACAATCTCTGCTTCCAGCATATCCTCTCTGGGTTCGAATCCCAGAAGCTCTGCCCTTTCCAGACCTTCTACCAGGACGCGGAGCACCCCTTTCGGGAGCTTTACCACCTGCTTGATGACAGCTACCGTCCCGATCTTATAGACATCAGCCTGGCCCGGGTCGTCCACCTCAGTATCTTTCTGGGTTATCAAAAATATTTTCTGATCATGAAGCATCGCTTCTTCCACTGCCTTTACAGACCGGACTCTGCTGATATCAAAATGGACGATCATGTCCGGCAGAATCGTAGTTCCTCTCAGCGCTATCGCAGGCAGCATGATAATCAGGTCACTCATGTATTTTCACTCCTTACGCGGTTTCAGTACGACCTGCCCTGCTCTTGCGCGTCTGCGCGCGCCTCGGCACCGGAGTTGGCTCCCCGTGTACCAGCATGGGCGGTTCTTTACCCTCTACCGCTGCTTTTGTAATATGGCATTCTTTAATCGTGCTGTCCGAAGGAGATTCAAACATGATCTCCATCATGGTCTTCTCCATGATCGCCCGAAGCCCCCTGGCCCCGGTCTTACGGCTCAGCGATTCTCTTGCGATCTCTCTCAGAGCATCTTCGTCAAAGCTCAAGCTCACGCCGTCCAGCTCTAATAACTTCTTATACTGCTTAATCAGTGAGTTCTTCGGCGCGCTCAGTATCTGGATCAACGCATCCTCTGTCAATGCGTCCAGAGTCACCACAACCGGCACACGGCCGATGAATTCCGGAATCATGCCGAACTTGATGAAATCCTCGGGCATCACCTGACGCAGGACTTCACCCACATTTTCATTCTTCTGACGCCCCAGATCGGCATTAAAGCCGATGGATTTGGTATCCTGGCGTGTTTCAATGATCTTTTCCAATCCTTCAAATGCGCCGCCGCAGATGAACAGAATATTTGTGGTATCAATCTGCAAAAATTCCTGATGGGGATGTTTTCTTCCTCCCTGGGGAGGCACGCTCGCTACCGTTCCCTCCAGGATCTTCAGCAGTGCCTGCTGTACGCCCTCTCCTGAAACATCCC
Source organism: Wansuia hejianensis (assembly GCF_014337215.1). Taxonomy (NCBI): domain Bacteria; kingdom Bacillati; phylum Bacillota; class Clostridia; order Lachnospirales; family Lachnospiraceae; genus Wansuia; species Wansuia hejianensis. The sequence goes on from NZ_CP060635.1 coordinate 1,662,615, forward strand.
TGGTGATGGAAGCATTCTCTGATTTCCTGGTGATCTTGTCGATCTCGTCGATATAGATGATGCCGTGCTGTGCACGGTCCATATCATATTCCGACGCCTGAATCAGTTTCAGCAGGATATTTTCCACATCCTCACCTACATAGCCTGCTTCTGTCAGCGCCGTAGCATCTGCGATAGCAAACGGCACATTCAGGAGCTTTGCCAGCGTCTGAGCCAGGAGAGTTTTTCCTGATCCCGTGGGCCCGAGCATCAGGATGTTGCTCTTCTGCAGCTCCACGTCAGAACCCTCTCCTGCCAGCACCCGTTTATAATGGTTGTAAACGGCAACTGACAGCACCTTCTTCGCCTCATCCTGTCCGATCACATACTGGTCCAGGAAGTCTTTTATTTCAATGGGCTTCAGCAGATTAATCTCTGAATCATCTGTCTGAGGCTCGTTGGTAAATTCCTCTTCTATAATTTCTGAACAGATCTCAATGCACTCATCACAGATATATGCGCCGTCGGGCCCTGCGATCAGCTTTCTCACCTGATCCTCTGTTTTTCCGCAGAAAGAACATCTAATTCTGGGTTCATTCCCCTTAATAGCCATTTTTTATACCAATCCCTTTCTCAGCTTTCTTTCCGAAAGGCCGAAAGGGTGCATCAAAAGCGAAGCTGACTTTCCTTCGTACTTTTGAAACACCCTCATCTACCATTACCGGTTCGCTATCACATTGTCTATCAGCCCGTATGCTTTTGCTTCTTCTGCTGACATGTAATTATCACGTTCCGTATCAATCTCAATTTTCTCCAAAGGCTGGCCCGTATTAGCCGCCAGGATTTCATTCAGCTTTTTCTTTGTCTTCAGGATATGATCGGCAACAATCCGGATCTCTGTCGCCTGCCCCTGAGCACCGCCTGAGGGCTGATGAATCATAATTTCCGCATTCGGAAGAGCCATCCGTTTGCCCTTGGCGCCTCCGGAAAGCAGGAAAGCACCCATACTCGCAGCCATTCCGATACAGATTGTAGACACATCACATTTAATATACTGCATGGTGTCATAGATCGCCATACCTGCCGTAACAGAACCGCCCGGGCTATTGATATACAGGTGGATGTCCTTTCCCGGATCCTCTGATTCCAGGAACAGGAGCTGCGCTACCACCAGGCTTGCTGAAGTGTCATTCACTTCTTCCCCGAGAAATATAATTCTGTCTTTTAACAGCCTGGAGTAAATATCGTAGCTTCTCTCCCCTCTGCTGGTTTGTTCAATGACGTAAGGTACTAAACTCATACAACAGCCTCCATTTTCAAATAGTTACTCTTCAGTCTTCTCCGGCGCATCTACTTCCACCGCATGGTCTGCCAGGAAGGTAACTGCTTCCTGAACAGCCAGATCTTTCTTCATCTGTTCTTTCTCAAAGTCGCCCAACAGCTCCTTCAGCTTATCGGCCTCCATATTGTACATCTTGGCCATTTCCTGAATCTCGCCGTCGATCTTCTCCTCGCTGGCCTCTATGTTCTCAACCTCGGCAACCTTCTCCAGCACCAGACGGGTCTGGATCTGCTTGGTAGCCTGGGGCTTCATCTGATCCTGCATCTGCTCCAGGGTCTGGCCGGTATACTGCATATACTGCTCCATGCTCATGCCCTGTGCCTGAAGCCTTCTGACAAAGTTGTCCACCATCTGGGCAGCCTGACTCTTCACCATCGCGTCAGGGATCTCCATGGACGCGTTAGCAACGGCTTTTTCAACGGCTGCATCTTCTTTGGCGCGTTTTGCGTCTGCTTCTTTCTTCTTCTCCAGGTTTGCCTTCACGTCTGCTTTGTATTCATCCAGTGTGTCAAACTCGGATACGTCCTTGGCAAAATCGTCATCCAGCTCCGGAAGCTCTTTAGTCTCAATCTTGTGAATGGTACATTTAAATACAGCAGCTTTTCCCTTCAGCTCTTCCGCATTATAATCTTCCGGGAAAGTCACATTGACATCCACTTCCTCTTCCAGCTTAACTCCCGCCAGCTGCTCCTCAAATCCGGGAATAAAGGTATTGGAACCCAGGGTCAGCGGGTAATCCTTGCCAGCCCCGCCTTCAAAAGGCACTCCGTCCACAGAACCTTCAAAATCTATGGTGACTGTATCACCCATCTGCGCCGGACGGTCTTCCACATCAATCGTTCTGCCGTTCTTCTCCTGCTCTTTCTTCAGTTCAGCTTCAATTTCCTCTTCGGTAACTGTCAGATCTGCCTTCGGAACTTCCAGTCCTTTGTATTCGCCCAGGGTAACCTCCGGCTTAACGGCTACTTCCGCTGTAAAGATAAACGGCTTGCCCTTCTCAATCTGCACTACGTTGACTTCCGGCTGGGATACGACATCCAGCTTGCTCTCGGCAACCGCGTTGGAATACGCCTCCGGAATCAGTGCATTGGCAGCATCTTCATAAAAAATACCCGCTCCATACATTTTCTCAACCATAGCTCTCGGCACTTTTCCCTTACGGAAACCGGGAATGCTGATATTATTCTTCTGCTTTAAATATGCACCCTGCAGTGCCTTCTCCAACTCTTCTGCGGAAACTTCAATTGTGAGTTTCGCCATGTTCTTTTCCAAGTTTTCAACCTGAACGCTCATTGTATTAATTTCCTCCTTTATATATATGGAACGTATTTTATCCCTGAATACTTTCGGACGATCCCGGCAGCAGTATGGCTGCCGCTCATAAAGCTTGCTACGGGGTACTCTGGAGCAGACTTTCCCCGTTACAGTCATTAAAAGAGTATATCATAAACACTTTAAAAGCGCAAGATGGAAACCTGCAATTTTTGCATCATCCGTCTGTCACACAGGGTTGCAAACCTGTTTATGGCTTTCTGAGCACAAACTGTGCCTCTTCAGCATCTCTTTTATGGACATATATGAAATACTCATAAAATAATTCCGGCTTTTCTCCGAAGGTTCCGGTTCTGGCCCTCGTATCTGAAAACGCGGAAGGGCTTTTCCTGTTGATTACTTTTACCCGGTAATCAATGTGATTCTCAGCCAATATCCTGCGTACCCTGCTCTGCTCCGCCATATCGTATGTGGCGGCTACTTCTTTTCGGTTAAATACTGTAAGCATCTCTCCGTTCCTCCTGTTAGAATAGTTCCGGGAATTCCGGCATCTGTCAGCTGTTATAAGGATATACGATCTGATCCTTTATTTCACGGGCCTTATCTGCTCCGTCCAGTACCCGGATCAGCTCAAGCCCGAAATCAATTCCGGCACCCACTCCCCGGGCCGTGGTGATCGTACCATCCGTAACTGCCGGCACTGTGAGCACCTGGGCCCCCGTCAGTTTTTCTTCAAAGCCCGGATAGCATACCGCTTTCTTATCCTTCAAAATCCCCAGCTGCCCCAGCACGCTCGGCGCCGCGCAGATAGCCGCCAGATGTTTACCCTGCGCATGCCTCTGAAGCAGCAGTTCCGCCAGCCGCCGGCTCTCTCCCAGATACCGGGTTCCCGGCATTCCGCCGGGGAGCAGATACATATCTCCCTCATCAAACTCCTCATCTTCCAGAAGCACATCGGCCTCTATCCTGATTCCGTGAGACCCGGTAATCTGCTTCCTCCCCATGACGGAAACCATACATACTTCATGACCGGCGCGCCGTATCAGATCTACCGGTGTTAATGCCTCCACTTCTTCACATCCGTCTGCCAGAAAAACATATATTTTTGCCATATCTGATCCTCCTTTTATGTCATTAACGTTTTGTGGACGACTTTCCTCCATTATGAAAATTATACATCATTTCCATGACTTTTCAAATGAAATATGATACACTGTGTTTACTCCAGAATATATTATGACACGTGCACTCTGCAGAAGCAAATTTCCTTTTTAAGCATAAGGAGGCGTTTCCCATGGAAATAGAAAGAAAGTATCTGATTCAGGCACTGCCGGATCATCTGGAACAATTCCCCTGCCATCAGATTGAACAGGGTTATTTATGCACCGACCCGGTAGTGCGCATACGAAGACAGGATAATGATTACTACCTCACGTACAAAGGACAGGGCCTGATGGTCCGTGAAGAATACAATCTTCCGCTGACTTCCACGGCTTATGAACACTTAAAGCCAAAAACTGACGGTATCCTTCTGTCAAAAAAAAGATACCTGCTCCCTCTTAACAGCACTCTGACCATTGAATTAGATGTCTTTGACGCTCCTTATACAGGCCTGTATCTGGCAGAGGTGGAATTCCCGGACATAGCTGCCGCCAATGCGTTTCTTCCCCCTGACTGGTTCGGCGAGGATGTGACATTTTCCGACAAATATCATAACAGCACTTTAAGTAAGTATAGTAATACATCTCATTAGTTTTGTTTTTCAGGCCATTTGCAAAAACTCATTTTGCGATTTGTTAGTGCTGGATTGTTTATTTTGTTAACTATAACGTTTAAACTGTAAAGTAAAGCTTTTGTACGGAAGGGAGAAATGCCATGAATTATTCACATTTAAATGAACTACGGCTTTTAGGCCTCACGATAGCTTACTACCGCAGAGCCAGGGGAATGACACAGGCAGAATTGGCTGAGGCTGTTCATATCAGCCGGACACACATGAGCAACATTGAAGCGCCGAACAGCAGGACTTCTATTTCTCTGAACAGATTGTTCGACATTGCAGAAGCGCTGGACGTCCCGGTAAAAGACCTGTTGGATTTCCAGAACAAAAACCTTTAAATAACCGGAGCCGCAGAAAATCAGATTTTCCGCAGCTCCGTTATTTTTTACATTTCTCTTGCTTTCTTCACACAGGCTTTTGCGGCCTCAAACACAGCGCTGCGCAGCCCCCGTTCCTCCAGCACGCGAACCGCTTCAATTGTCGTCCCGCCCGGCGAACATACCATATCCTTCAGAACTCCCGGATGCTTCCCGGTCTCCAGCACCATTTTTGCGCTGCCCAGCACAGACTGCGCTGCAAATTCATAGGCCTGTGCCCTGGGCATACCGTCCGCCACCGCCGCGTCAGCCAGAGCCTCGATAAACAGGAACACATACGCCGGCGAACTGCCGCTGACGCCGACCACCACGTCGATCATTGGTTCCGGTACCACCTGTGTCTTGCCGAAGCTCTGGAATATCTTCTCAACCTCTGCCAATTCCTCCGGCTTCACAAATTCATTCGGACACAGCGCAGTCATCCCTTCCCCGACCAGGGCCGGAGTATTCGGCATCGTCCGAACCAGCTTCGTAGGCTTCCCAAACGTGGCGTCCAGCCATTTCAGCGTCTTGCCCGGCGCCAGTGTCACCACTATTGTCCCCGGCCTGATGGCATCCGATATTTCTTCTATCACTTCTTCCATATAAACCGGCTTAACTGCCAGAATCAGCACATCCGATTCTGCCGCTGCCTGCCGGTTATCCGCAGCAGCCCGAATCCCCAGCTCCTTCCCGATCTTATCCAGTGTCTTTTCCGATTTTGCCGATGCAATCAGATCCGCCCTGGCGACCAGCCCTTTCTTCACGATACCGCTTATCATGGCAGTCGCCATATTCCCGCAGCCGACAAACCCTATCTTCATCTGAATACCTCCTGTGAACTTCCCTGTACATTTACAGCTCTTTTCATACTATTATAATTCATTCCACCCGATTTTCAAGCATATTCAGGTTTGCCACTGCAAAGTGCCGGCCTGAGGCTTACTGCCCCGCTGCTATCTGTGCAAACATTCCGGCAATATCTTTGCATCCTTCCTGTATGAACTGTATCGCCCTGGACGGATGCACTCTTCCCTGTCCAGTCAGCAGGTAGGGAAGTTCGTATCCCCATCGGACTCCCGCTTCCTTCATTGGAATCAGATGCTTTTCTATGAATTCCAGAATCGGAAGCTCCTGTAGCTGTTTATCCTTCAGGTATCCCACCAGCATTTCCATAGAACAGTTGCCGGCCCCCCTTCCCATTCCATCACAAGTTGCGTCTGCAAATCCTGCCCCGCAGCGAATCGCTTCTATCGTATTCGCAAAGGCAAGCTGCTGATTGTTATGGGCGTGAACTCCCAGTCGTTTTCCCTTTTTCTCTGCATATCCGAGATACAGGGCGGACAGGTTCCGGATCTGTTCCGGATAGAAGGCTCCAAAGCTGTCCACCAGGTAAATCACATCTGCAGGACTGTCACAGAGTTTCCCGAGGAATTCATGGATCACCGCTTCTGTGTCACTCGATACCGCCATGATATTAACAGAGGTCTCATAGCCCTTTTCATGACAGTCCTCAAGCAGCTCTAAAGCTTCGGGAATTGTGGAGCTGTAAGTTGCAATCCGTATCATATCAATTACGCTGTCTTTGCGCGCCAGTATGCTGCTCGGCTCTGTTCTTCCCACATCCGCCATCACAGATATTTTCATCTTGGATGAATTGTCTCCTACAACCTGGCGGATATCTTCTTCACGGCAGAATTTCCATTTTCCGAAATCTTTCCGATTGAACTGTTTTTCCGACGCCTTATATCCAAATTCCATATAATCAACGCCGGCCTCTAAATTTGTCTGATACAGATCCCGCACTAATTCATCGCTGAAAAAGAATCGGTTCACCAGTCCTCCGTCTCGTAATGTACAGTCTAAAATCTCGGGTTTCATTATTTTTTCCTCCTTTTCTTTTTTCTGCCGCATTCCTGCACCGCCTATTATTTCGCGTCCGGCAGAGGATGCGCCTTGTGTTTCTGGAAATCCTTCCGTTCACAGACATACAAAAAGGCCGATGCCTGCTGGATGCAAGCATCGACCCATATGATTCTTCTTCTCTGTCTGATTTATAAACAGTTTGGAATTCTCAGGATCTGCGCACCGCAACAAGCCGGTACAAATTCTTTGCGCCAGCCGTAAAAATAAAAGTATGCAGATGTTAAACTGAGATTTCTGTTAGACATAATCGTGTCCCTCTTAACTGTTTTCTGTATTATATGATTTTTCATATCATTTGTCAATGAGCATTTTCATTTCTTAGCTGTAAGCCTCTGTTGCCTGCTTAACCTGCTGACACGCCTCACCATCTCAGCCCGCTGACAGCCGCGCCACTGACCGGTGAAATAATTTTTCAAAAACCAGGCCATAGACAGCGCCTATTGCATTATTAAGCATCCTGAAAAAAACCGCTCCCGGAAGCCCCAGGATTCCCACTGCGATTGACATAGCCCCCAGCGAATTAAAGACCGCCTGCCATCCGTAGCTCACGGAAAGGCCCACTCCGATGCCCCCGATGATTCCGATGCAGGAATAAACTGTTTCAGGAAAAAAGCTATAGATGATGAGAAAAAGAAGCCCCCCGGCAATGTTACCGGGAATTCTGCCTTTCACCCGCTTTTTCAAGTCTGTGTCAAAGGGCACCATCACCGACATGGCGGCAATCCCCGTCCACATCGCCCTCGGCAGGCGCAGCGCTCCAGCCAGTAAAAGCACAGAGGCGACTCCGAGAGTGACCGTCAGCTGCCATCTCGTCCTGGTGGACGCGGGATCAAACTCCTGCAGCAGACTCCGGAAATCTCTCTTATACACCTGGTTCCGGTGATTCCTGCAATATACCAGCACCGTCAGCACGGCGCCGGCACCTATTCCCGCCAGCCGCATGAGATATGCACGTCCGGTCACATCATACCCATATAACAGCAAATAGCCCAACACCAATGTAGACTGATTAGACATGACAACATTGTGGCATCCCAGAAATGTCAGCCCGAAAATGCACAGAACATGCACCAGAAACTCCCCGAACAGCCCGCTCGCGTTCGCAAGCTTCGGCCCGAACGCCAGTATCCCGAAGATCAAAATCAGCGAAACCGCCCCATGGGACGTCCGTATCCCCAGATCCGCATTCCGGAATACCATAACGCACAGCAGAACCACCACGCCCACAATGCTGTTCTCTCCTCCGAAAACAGTGCTGAAAGCGATCACAAAAGCCATACAGAAGGCAAGCGTGATCACTATCTTCAGCAGATAGATAAGCGTATGGCGCAGTTTTTCCCGGCGGCTCTCCGCATGTCTGATTAAGTTTTTCGATCCAGCCTGATTTAGCTGAAGTTCCTGATAAAATGTCATATACAAATACCTCCTTCATCATTTCCAGATCAGGGAGGCATTATACCCTTAACCGCGGCAATTGTCAATTGTATCAGACGGCAGCCGTCTATTCCCGGCCTTTGGCCGCTGCCGGCCACAGAATGAACAGTAAACAATCACTTCTTTCCAGGCCCCGGCGTCCCATTGGCATAATCCTGCTGAAAACAGGTTCTGTACCAGACAAGGAACATATAGATCGTCCAGATCTTCCTGCTGGTGTCCTCTTTCTGATGGTAATGGCGGTCAAGAATTTTTACCAGCTCGCCGGTATTGAAATATTTCGCGGCAGCGTCGGAGGTGAATTCTTTTTTTACAATGTTATAATATTTCTCTTCCCGCAGCCACACACGGATCGGCACCGGAAATCCCAGCTTCGGCTTCTCCGCCGTCGCCGTGGGCAGATGGCGTTCCGCCGCCTTGCGCATGGCGTATTTTGTGGTACCATTGGCAACTCTCAGTTTTCTCGGGACCGTCGCCGCAACCCTGAAGACTTCCTTATCCAGGAAGGGAACACGCAGCTCCAGGGAATTCGCCATACTCATGCGGTCCGCTTTCAGCAGGATATCCCCCACCATCCAGAGATTAATATCCAGATACTGCATTTTCGTCACATCATCGTAATCCTTTACACGGTCATAGAACGGCCTGCAGGTCCGGCTGGGGTCTGTGGCCAGCTCGGGACGCTTCAGCAGCCGCTTTTTCTCCTTCTGATTATACATGGACGCATTGCCGATAAATACTTCCTCCAGAGGCTTTGACGCCCGGATCAGGAAATCCCTGCCGCGGAAATGCGGCAGGTGGGACATCAGCGCCCCCACCGCACGGCGTATAAAAAGCGGAACAATCTTCTGATATTTAGAGTTGGAATCCGGCATGTGGTAAATCCGGTATCCTCCGAACAGCTCGTCCGCGCCTTCTCCGGAAAGCACCACCTTCACCTGCTCGCTGGCCAGCCTGGACACAAAATACAGAGCGATACAGGCCGGGTCTGCCAGCGGCTGATCCATAAAATACTGCACGCCTGACAGCGCATTCCAGAATTCATCAGCCGTTATCAGGTGCTTGTAGTGATCCAGCTGCTTTTCCTTCGCCACTCCCTCGGCCCAGCTGGTCTCATTATAACGCTCGTCTTCCCCGAATCCTACCGTAAAGGCCTTCTGCCCTGAAAAGTAGGAAGCCACCCAGCTGGAATCTACCCCGCTGGACAGAAAGCAGCCCACTTCCACGTCGCTGATCTTATGGGCTTCTACGGAATTCTCAAACACCTTCTCAATTTTGTCAACCGCTTCCTCTTCCGTCATGGATTCATCGGGATGGAACCTGGGCTCCCAGTACCTGTGGATGCTGACCTCCCCATTCCGGTACCAGAGGTAATGTGCTGGCAGCAGGCATTGAATCCCCTGGTAAAAAGTCTCCGGCGGAACCACATACTGGAAAGACAGGTAGTTGTCCAGCGCATGCTCGTTAAATTTCTTCTCAAAGCCCGGGAATGCCAGCAGGCTTTTGATCTCAGAACCGTACACAAAATGGCCGTTCACATTCATATAATGCATCGGCTTGATCCCAAAGAAATCCCTCACCAGAAACACGGAACCGTCTTTTTTATTATAGATCGCAAATCCAAACATGCCTCTCAGACGGTCCAGCATCTTCTCGCCCCACTCTTCAAACCCATGGACCAGCACCTCTGAATCCGTTTTCGTATAGAACGTGTGGCCTTTTTCTATCAGCTCCTCCCGCAGTTCCTGGTAGTTATAGATTTCCCCGTTAAAATTCAGGACCAGCGTCCTGTCCTCATTATAAACAGGCTGGTCACCGGCCTGAAGGTCGATGATGCTCAGCCTGCGAAATCCCATATTAATTTTGTCGTCCCGATAAAATCCGTCGCTGTCCGGGCCTCTGTGGGTAATCAGCTCTGTCATCCTCCGGATGACGTCCCCGTCATTCTCAAACGTACCTGTAAATCCGCAAATTCCGCACATATCGTATCCTCTGCATTCCTCAATTTGTTATCTGATTTCTCTATATTAGTATAACAAATCTGATTTGTCAAATACGTCATATCGGACAAAACTTGCGGCACCATTCCGGAAGAGGCGCTTCAATCAACAGGCGTTTTCCGGTAAATGGCTGCGACAGTTCCAGTTTCCAGGCGTGCAGAGAAGCGCAGCCGGGATCATCGGCACTGCTATTCCCTGTTCCATAGAGAGGATCACCCACCAGGGGATGGCCTGCGGAAGCCATGTGCACTCTGATCTGGTGGGTTCTTCCATGCTCGATCTGTACCTGCACCAACGACTGGCCGTCTTCCTCCTCTACCACCTGATACCAGGTCTTCGCGCTCTTTCCGGCACCGTCCGTCCTCATCTTCATGAGGCTTTCGCCATTCCGGGCGATGGGTTTCTCAATACAGCCTCTGGAAGGGCGAAGCTTCCCTTCTACCAGGGCGAGATACGTTTTCTTCATAATCCCCCTTTCCCTCTGACGGGCCAGAAGGGCCGCAGCCTCCGCATTCTTTGCGAACACCACGATGCCGGAAGTGTCCTTATCCAGCCGGCCGATGATGCGCACCGTCCAGTTCTCCCTCCGTTCCCGTCCATAGGCGGCCGCCTGGTTGGCCAGCGTATCCTGATAATGCCCGTGGGAGGGATGGCACACAAGGCCGGAAGGCTTGCGCACAATCAGGAGGTCAGCGTCTTCATAGAGAATATAGAGCTTTTGCCGGCCGGAATCCGTCTCCAGCTGTAACGCATCTTTCCCACAGGATTCCAGCAGGATTTCCAGGTACTCGCCCTCGCGCAGCCGTTTGGTGACCCTCTGCCTCACATCGTCCACACGAATTCCATCCTCCCGGAATTTCAGTCGGCTGATCTGCTTTTTTGAAAATTCCAGGTTTTTCTTTAAGTATTGTTCAACAGTCAGGTTTTCATCCTTTTTTTCTATCCGAATCCGTAATATCCGATCTCCCATAGCTTTTATTTATCCTTTATGATTCTGTAATACATTTTCGCAGTCACACCATACACCGCCACATAAAATACTGCAAACACCAGATAGCAGACCACATTGCAGCCCAGGAACAACGGCACATTCACCATGTTCAGCAGCGCCAGGACGCGGGAAACTGACGGAAATGCAAAGGCCATGTGAATCCCTGCCATAATCAGCGGCAGGAAAAACACTGTCAGGATCTGGGAACGGATGGACCGTTTCGTCTCCGCCTGGTCCATGCCCACCTTCTGCATGATCTCAAAGCGTTCCTTATCCTCATATCCCTCTGAAATCTGCTTGTAATAGATAATCAGGATCGTCGCCATGATGAACAGGGCGCCCAGGAACACGCCTATGAAAAAAAGGCTCCCATACATTTCAATAAAATTCTGCCTGCTGTCGTACCGGCAGCCCACGTTACCGCTCAGGCCCGCTTCCGTCCAGGCCTTCTGCAGCTTGCCGTAAAGGGCGCTGGCCTGCTGCTCCTCCCCGCCCATGTCAAAGGCATAGTAATCGTTATAATAAACCTGAGTTTCCTGCCCATCCTTCGACGCCCGGAACAACCCTGAGACAGCCTGCAGATCTTTTACCACTACAAAATAGCTGCTGGCGATATCAGAAGCCGCCAGATTATTGCCCTCAAACTCTTTCAGCTGTTTCTTTATGCGAAAGGTGCTGCCGAACACCTGAAACTGCGCATTCGGATATTCCTCCCCGTTGGAATAAAACAGCACTTCGCCGTCTTCCAGGGTTTCATCCGTTCCATTTATCCTGTTATAATCCTCCAGCGAGACAAAAAACAGATTCCGTAGCTGGTTGACCTGACTCAGTAGATTCTCGCCGCTGCCCCCTCCGGACAGAAATTCCCCTCCCTGCTCCAGGACGCTGAAGCTCAGGCTGGAATAAGAAACCAGGTTCTCAGGCACCACCTCTTCCTGCTGCAGAAGCCCGTCCATCCAGGCTCTCAGCTCTGCCGTCTGGCCGTCCTCAGGCCTGTTGCTGCTGGCGCAGATTTCCCGCGGAAAACGCTCCCTGATGATCCCATTCATACCCATCCACATGGACAGGGTGGCCGCCACCATGACCAGAGTCATTGTGGACAGAATACATACGTTAGCGAGCCCGCAGGCATTCTGCTTCATCCGGTAAATCATACCGGAAATGCTGGTGAAATGCCTGGCCTGGTAATAATAGCCCTTATTTTTCCTGAGAATCTTCAGAAACGCGATGCTGCCGGCCATGAAGGTCAGGTACGTTCCCAGGATCACCAGCACAACCGCCACGAAGAACAGGCTCAGCGCCGCCACCGGATTCGTCGTCGTCACTGATATATAATAACCCAGCGCAAGACAGCCGAGTCCCAGCAGCGCCACTAACCATTTTGCCTTCGGCTCCTTCTCGCCTACATTTCCGCCCCTCAGCAGTTCTATGGGCTTAGAAAGATGAATCTGGCGGATTGAATTCAAAAAGATCAGCAGAAAAATAATTCCGAACAGGCAAAGCACGGATAACACCGGGTCCACAGATATCCGGAAGTCCACAGGGATTTCCTCCCCGATCAGCCGGAGAATCGCCAGGAACATCAGCCGGTCCAGCAGGATTCCCAGAACGAAGCCCGCCGCCAGGCTGATGGCTGCCACATCGGCTGTCTCCCAGAACACCACCCTGCCCAGATGTTTCTTCTCCATTCCCAGAATATTGTAAAGCCCGAACTCCTTTTTCCTCCTCTTCATGAGAAAGCTGTTGGTATAGAACAGGAAGATTACCGCAAAAATCGCTGTAATATTCACCGCCAGACCCAGCACCGCACGCACGGTTCCCGACCCGAAGCCTTCATTCCCGGCCAGCGAATGGATCAGGTAGTACATGGCGACCGTCACTGTACAGGTCAGAATATACGGGAAATACATTTTCTTATTTTTTTTGATGTTCGACCAGGCAAGCTGGAAATAGAAAAACTTACTCATGCTTACCACCGCCTGTCGCCAGTAATGTGAGTGTGTATGAGATTTTCTGATACATCTCTTCCTGAGAATGTTCTCCCCGGTATAACTGATGGAAGACCTCCCCGTCTTTGATGAACAGCACCCGTTTGGCGCTGCTGGCCGCCATAATGCTGTGGGTTACCATCAATATCGTCTGCCCCTCCCCGTTAATCTGCCGGAACAGCTGAAGCAGCTCATCGGCAGAACGGGAGTCCAGCGCGCCTGTGGGCTCGTCGGCCAGCACCAGCTCGGGAGCGGTGATCAAGGCCCGCGCCACCGCCGTCCGCTGCTTCTGCCCGCCGGACACCTCATAGGGATATTTCCCCAGGATATCCTGAATCGCCAGCTTTCTGGCAATCGGCTGAAGCCTCACGCTCATCTCCTCATATTTCTTCCCCTGAAGCACCAGAGGCAGAAATATATTATCCTGTATGGAAAATGTGTCCAGCAGGTTGAAATCCTGAAATACGAAGCCCAGGTGATCCCTGCGGAAAGCGGAAATTTCCTTTTCACTGATGGAAACAATGCTTTTCCCGTTCAGCAGCACCTCTCCGCTGGTGGGCTTATCCAGTGCGGCCAGTATATTCAGCAGCGTTGTCTTGCCCGAACCCGACTCTCCCATGATCGCCACATATTCCCCTTCTTCCACTGAAAAAGAAACGTTGGCAAGAGCCTGCACATGATTCCCACCAAAACGGGTGGTATAGATTTTTTTCAGATTGTTGACTTCCAGTATTGACATTTCAAGTACCTCCTTAATTCTCAACACCACCCATTTTAAAGAAAAGGAGAAATGTCTGCCATCGATTCAGCTTACATTTCCCCCGATTTCCTTACATTTTTGTAAGGCTCAAACCTGATGTATACCTCTGTGCTTCTGCGGTTCCAGGCTACTGCCTTCTCTCTCCGAAAGGCTCGAACCTGATGTATACCTTTGTGCCCGCGCCAGGCCTGGATTCCAGGGTGATGGCGTGGGACAGCTTGTTCAGGATTTTCCGGCACAGGTACAGGCCGATGCCGCTGGCCTTTTTGTCGCTCCGGCCATTATATCCGGTATACCCCTTTTCGCATACCCTGGGAAGATCCTCGGCGGCGATTCCGATCCCCGTGTCAGCGATCACCAGCGACACCGCGCCTGTCTCGCCGTCTTTTTTTTCATAGACAGATATCTTCCCCCTGCGCGTGTACTTCAGCGCGTTGGACAGGATCTGTTCCACCACGAATACCAGCCATTTCTCATCCGTCAGGACCTTTTCCGTCAACGGCTGGAGATCCAGGCGTATTTTCCCATGAATGAAGAATGGCGCGTACTTTTTGACCGCCTGGCGCACAATTCCGTCCAGGCTGTATTCCTGTATGACAAAATCAGTGGTATCGCTGTCCAGCCTGAGATAGGAGAGTACCATTTCCACATATTGCTCAATCCGGAACAGCTCTGCCTCCAGCACATGATTCTGGCTGCTCTCTTCAGACTGGAGCACCAGCCGCATGGCAGCGATGGGCGTCTTGATCTGGTGCGCCCAGATGCTGAAATAATCAATCAGCTCTTTTCTGGCCCCATCGGACACCGATACAGCTTTCGCCTTCTCCCTGTACAGGATCTGCAAAAGTTCCGTATAGTCTTTCGCCAGAAGGTCTTCCGGTTCCGGCAGTCCGTCCAGCTCATAGATGACCTTATGCTTCAGCTCGTCCAGCTGCCTGTGCCGCCCTCTGAATCTCAGAAATCCAGGTAGCCCTATGAACGCCGCGGCAGCCGCCCACAGCAGCAGCAGATACCCGATGGCATCCATCGGAAGCTGATACAGATACAGCATCAGGGCCGTCAGCACCGCCCCAAGGCCCAGCACCCAGACTGAATTCCTCTGCTGGTAAAGATAAGACGCCAACTCTCTGATTCTCTGTCTCATGGCTCCTCCCCGATCATGTAGCCGGCCCCTTTTCTGGTGGCGATAAAATCCCGGATTCCCGCCTGGTCAATCTTCCGCCTCAGACGGGTCACATTCACCGTCAGCGTATTTTCATCCACAAAGCTGTCCGTCTCCCACAGCCGTCTCATCAGCGCCTCCCTGCTCACGATCCTGCCCTTTTGTTCCATCAGTGTCTGAAGAATCCTGTTCTCGTTTTTCGTCAGTTCAATCCTTCTGCCTTGGTAGGAAAAGGACGCATCCCCCACATTTAAAATCAGCCCCCGGTGCTCCAGCAGGTCAGTTTTCCCGCCAAAATCATAGGTTCGGCGCAGCAGCGCCTGTACCTTTGCGGTCATAACCTTCAGGTCAAAGGGCTTCACCAGGAAATCATCTCCACCCATGTTCATGACCATTATGATATTCATGCTGTCCGCGGCCGACGAAATAAAAATGATCGGCACTCTCGAAACCTTCCGTATCTCCCCACACCAGTAAAAGCCATTATAGAACGGCAGGCCGATGTCCAGCAGCACCAGCTGGGGATCGTAGGAGGCGAACTCCTGAAGGACGTGTTCAAAATCCTCCGCCTGCCGGGCATCATAGCCCCAGGAACGGATCTCCTTCTGTATCGCTCCGGCGATAATCTCATCATCTTCTACAATCAGGATTTTATACATATCATTCTCACTGTTCTTGTCCGGCTATTCTGTCATATTGCTCTGCCTTAAAACCCACCAGCACCTCCCGGCCTGTCACCAGAAGCGGACGCTTTACCAGCATGCCGTCCGTGGCCAATAAAGCAATCTGCTCTTCCTCCGACATCGTCGGAAGAGCTTCTTTCAGCTTCATTTCCTTATACAGCAATCCGCTGGTGTTAAAAAATTTCCTGACCGGCAGGCCGCTTTTCGCAATCCACTCCTTCAGCTCCTCGGCTGTGGGATTGTCCTCCTTAATATTTCTCTCAGTAAAAGCAATCTGTTTCTCATTTAAATATTTTCTTGCCTTCTGGCAGGTTGTGCATTTCGGGTAACATATAAACAGCATAGCAGCAGCTCCTCTCTTTCAGCTATTGGAGACTTCGCTCAGTTATCGTCTCTCTTGCTCTTCACATCTTAGCTTCTTCACTTCTTCCCTTCTTATTACTGCCCAGCGCGATAAATCCTGCCGTGACAACCAGGGCAAACATAATGTCATGTTTACCCAGAGGATCTTTTATAATAGAATACACTATATATACTGTACAAATCAGTAATACACCGGTCGCTATACCGCGCAAAACCTTTCTGCTTTCGGACATTTAAAGACCTCCTGTTAATTTATTCCAATATTCAGCCTGCATATTCAAAAATTATCTTCCGGCCGTAATTCCTCCTCCTGGCCGCTGCGGATTGTTCTGCCCCTATTTTATCCCCAGTATGCGTCAGAGTCAACGTCTGATTAACCGTAACACTCTCAGGAATTTCACATAGAATAAATTGTTGATACACAATGATTGCCACAAGGAATTATGGAGGTTATTATGAAAAAGAAAATTGTATCCATGCTCTGCCTGCCCCTGACGCTTTCCCTGCTGTTTGCCGGCTGTGGAAAGGAATCTGCCAAAGAGCCCGCGGACTCCGGTTCGCCGACGGCTTCTTCTGCTTCTTCCAGCGCTTCTTCTGCCTCCTCCTCATCCTCCGCTTCGAATGATACGGACGATGCGGACGCACTCACTCCCGTCACTTTGAACGAAGTGGCACATTCTATTTTTTACGCGCCGATGTATGTGGCCATTGAGGAAGGGTATTTTGAGGAAGAGGGAATCGATCTGACTCTGGTTACAGGATTCGGGGCTGACAAGGTTCTGACCGCCCTGATCTCCGGGGAAGCGGATATCGGATTCATGGGACCGGAATCTTCTATCTACGCTTATCTGGAGGGGGCGAACGATGTGGTTGTGAACTTCGCCCAGCTGACCCAACGCGCCGGCAACTTTGTGGTTGCCCGGGAACCGATGGCTGACTTTAAATGGGATGACCTGAAGGGCAAAAATGTGCTGGGAGGCCGGAAAGGCGGAATGCCGGAAATGGTCTTTGAATACGTTTTGAAACAGAATGGCATCGACCCGGCCGCTGATCTGGAAATCAACCAGAGTATTGATTTCGGTTCTACAGCCGCAGCTTTCTCAGGCGGCCAGGGCGACTTCAGCATTGAGTTTGAACCCTCCGCCACAGCCCTGGAGGAAGAAGGCGCCGGCTATGTGGTCGCGTCCGTGGGCGAAGAATCCGGCTACGTCCCCTACACGGCTTTCAGTGCAAAGTCCAGCTATATGGAAGAGCATCCTGAAATCATCCAGTCCTTCACCAACGCTCTTCAGAAAGGGATGGATTATGTCCAGACCCATACCCCGGAGGAAATTGCAGGCGTGATTTCTTCACAGTTTGTAGAGACCGATATTTCCACAATCACGACCATCGTAACCCGTTATTACGAACAGGACACCTGGAAATCCAACCTGATCTTTGAACAGGACAGTTTCGACCTGCTTCAGAATATTCTGGAAAGCGCCGGTGAACTGGCAGAACGGGCTCCTTACGATAAACTGGTGACAACCGGTTACGCAAAAACCGCCGCACAGAAATAAAAAAATGGGAGCTGTAAAGTAAGTCCAAAATGGAGAAGCGCCAGAGCATGCATTTGACGGCACTGGCGTTTCTTCATTTTGTCTTACATTATTTGCATCAATGATTGATTTTATTGGTAAAAAAATGTGTATTTAATACGGCCGTGGGGATAACACTCATAATCTCATTCCTGCAGTCATATTTATGATTGAACAACTTTTGAGGTATCACATGAAAATCAAAAATAAAGCCGCTCTTATTATCTCTATTCTGATCCCGCTGGCTGTCGGATCTCTTTCCGCGCTCTTCAGCGGTAATATGATGAAATATTCCTCTTTTGAAAAACCTTCCTTCAGCCCTCCTGCCGTCCTCTTCCCCATTGTATGGACGATCCTGTACGTGCTCATGGGCATATCTTCATACCTGGTCTATACCTCTGAAGATCCCGGGAAAAAGAACGCGTTGAAGCTCTATGGTGTACAGCTGTTTTTTAACTTTTTCTGGAGCATCCTGTTTTTTGCTTTTTCCCAGTATCTCCTGGCCTTTATATGGCTGATTGCACTCATTGTACTCATCGTGCTGATGATCTATTCATTCTACCAGATAAGCCCTGCCGCCGCCTATCTGCAGATCCCTTATTTACTGTGGTGCCTGTTTGCGGCATGCCTGAACTTCGCAATTTACCGGTTAAATTAATACAGGACGCTTCCCCCTTACTGGCCGGCCTCTGCGTTGCCTGTACCCTGGCTTCCGTCCTCTTCCTCGCCCAGAAGACCCGTCACGTCGAACACGTTGCTTCCGGAATCTGTCACCTTCGGAAGCTGGCCGTCCCATTTCTCCAGCATCATCTGTTTGAAGATGTCATCCGACAGGGAATCTGCCAGTATCTTGTTAGCATCTGCCTCGCCTTCTGCCGCAATCCTCTTAGCTTCGGCATCTGCTTCGGCTTTTTCAATCGCATTCTGATTCTCAATCTGCTGTTTTTCATAGGCCAGCTGGGCGTTCTGCTTGTCCGCTATAGCCTGGTTGTAGCTTTCCTCAAAATCCGCCCCGCCGATCACGACTTTCCGTATGAAAACAATATCCTTCCCGTATTTATCGTCCAGTGACTGCTGAATGCTCTCCTGGGCGGCCGGCTCAATGATAGAACGATTCGTGGCATCCGTATCCTTCAGGCTCTTGCTGCTGGCCTTAAGAGCCGACGCCACAAGGGTTTGGGATACCAGGTTTTCCTGATAATTTCCCACGTTTGCATAAATCCAGGCAGATTTCTCATTGTTGATCTGATAAGTTACTGTCACGTCTGAATAATAGATAGCCGTACGGTCACTGGTCTCACTCCAGATCTGGTCTGCGTATTTAATGTCCTGCATCTTATTATTGACCATCTCGATGGACTGGGCAAAGGGGATCTTAAAATTAATCCCATTCTGTACTGTGCTCTCTGAAATCTGTCCAAAAGTCGTTTTCACTCCGCTGTAGCCGGTGGGTATCACCGTAAAGCTCTGGGACAAAAGGCCCAGCACGCATCCGGCTATGATCAAAAGAACCGGCGCGGGAAACTGCTTTTTCTCATTGACTTCCCGGTATTGTTTGCCCCGGCGGAGAATCGCCAGGACAATTCCCCCGACAGCTACAACAAGACCTACAATCGCAATAAATGAATTCACCATAAATCTGTTCTCCTCTTCTTTTGTCTGTTAAATTCCGGTCAACGTTCCTCACACACCTGAAAGATATAAAATTTTAAGTAATAAGATTCTTCCGCCGCCCACAGGATCGGATGATCCGGCGCCTGGGTCCTGTATTCCACCTGGCGCAGCCTCCTGTGTACATTTTTCGCCGCCTGGTTGATCGTCTGTGTAAACAGCTCATAGCTCATGAAATGCGAACAGGAGCAAGTGGCCAGAAAGCCCCCGTCCTTCAGCAGCTTCATTGCCCTCAGATTAATCTCCCTGTAGCCCCTGACTGCATTTTTTATTGAGTTCCTGGATTTCGTAAAGGCGGGAGGGTCCAGGATGATCACATCGAATTTCTCCCCCTGTTCTTCCAGCTCCGGCAACAGTTCAAACACATCCCTGCACACGAACCGAACCCGGTCCTCCATCCCGTTCAGGCAGGCATTTTCACGGGCCTGGCTGACTCCCAGCTCCGAGGCGTCCACGCCCAGGACGCTTGCCGCCCCGCCCATTCCGGCATTCAGGGCAAAAGAACCTGTATGGGTGAAGCAGTCCAGAACCCTCGCCCCTCCGCAGAGCTTCTGGATTGCCAGCCGGTTATATTTCTGATCCAGAAAGAAACCTGTTTTCTGCCCTTCCTTCACATCGACTATGTATCGGACTCCGTTTTCCATAATTTCCACATTCGTGTCGAAAGTGTC
The DNA here is from genome assembly GCF_014337215.1 of Wansuia hejianensis. Classification (NCBI taxonomy): domain Bacteria; kingdom Bacillati; phylum Bacillota; class Clostridia; order Lachnospirales; family Lachnospiraceae; genus Wansuia; species Wansuia hejianensis. Next base: position 1,682,570 of record NZ_CP060635.1, read on the forward strand.
CCCAATGAAACCTTTCGTGCGCTCCATACCCTCCTGCTGCCGTACTTTCGCGTCACTTCTCTCATAGACGCCCCGGATCTTAATTCCATCCTCAGCCAAAATCTCCTTCAGCAGCCGGACAGCCGCCTCCTTCATCCGGTCCATGCCCAGCGCCAGAGACTGCACGACCAGCACATCTGAAAATTTATCCACCACCAGACCCGGCAGGAAATCGGCTTCCCCGAACACCAGACGGCAGCTGCCTGTGTCCACCACCTTCTTCCTGTACTCCCAGGCTTCCCTCAGCCTTAAGCCCAGGAATTCTTCATCTACCTCCTGCTCCTGATCTCTGGTCATCATTCGGACACGGATCTTTGAATTCCAGTTCAGAAATCCCCGTCCCAGCGGATATCCGTCAAAATCATGGACCAACACCAGATCACCGTTCTCAAAATCTCCGGTTACGTTTGCTATTTCGTTATCAAATATCCAGGGACCGCCTGATTTCATCAGCCGGCCTTCCCCTTTTTTCAATGTCACTATTCCAAAGCCCATAAATAACTCCTCATTTCTTTACTCCCTCTCCGTTAAAAGAAGGGATGAAGCTTTCCTGCGCTGTCTCGCCCTCCTGTATAAATCCATTTTCCACCCCCAGCTCCAGCGCATAATCTACCAATGCGTGATACTCCCGTTTTGTCACTCTCCGACACAGCTCCGGAAACCGGCCGGCGAGCCGCGGGAAGGGGGTGTACTGGTTCATCAGGCTTAAATACACCCTATTCCCGTATGACTCATAGACATATTTCACCACCTGACGGCCGTTTTCCACATGGCCGGGCAAAAGCAGATGACGCACAATCACTCCTTTTTGCATCATGCCTTCCGAATCAAACACAGGCTCCGGCTGCTGGCGCACCATCTCTTCCAGAGCCCCTTTCGCCCGGACAGGATAATCGGGAGCCTTTGAATATCTGAGTGCGGCCTCCCCATCCATATACTTGAAATCTGTCAGGTAAACGTCCACCACGTCCTCCAGCATCCGGAGGCTCTCCGGGTCTTCGTATCCGCCGCAGTTGTAGACAAACGGCAATTTTAATCCCCTGGCCCGCGACTGCACGGCGGCGTCCAGGATCTGCGGCACGTAATGGCTGGGCGTGACCAGATTAATATTCGCCGCCCCTTTATCCTGCAGCTCCAGGAATAGTTCCGCCAGGCGGGCGGCGGTGACTGTCACACCTGCCTGCCCTGCGGCCGGAGCTTCATTCTGGCAATAGACGCAGCCCAAGGCACAGCCGGAGAAAAATACTGTCCCTGAACCCCGCGCTCCTGATATGCAGGGTTCTTCCCACATATGCAGGGCGGCCCTTGCAACCTTCAGCTCTGCCGTCACGCCGCAGACGCCTGTACCGCCCTTGTTTCTTGCCGCTCCGCATTTCCGGGGGCAGATCCTGCACTGATCCATCTGTATGTAGGTCATACTCTTATGATATACTTATCCTTTCTGGGCTTTGCCGCCGGGTATTCACAGTCTCTGTACCCCAGGACGCAATGGCCGATCCCTGCGTAATGGCCTGGGATACCCCACTGTTCCAGCAATCTTTTCCCCTCATCCCCTTCAAATACTTCTCTGGCCCTGTGTATCCAGCAGGAATCCACACCCACAGAATGGGCGGCATTCAGCATATTGCCGATGACCAGGCTGCCGTCCTCCACATACGTCGGCCGGTTCCGGTCCGCCAGCACAACCAGCACGGTAGGCGCTCCATAGAAGGGATCAGAATCTGTTCCCATCACAGCCGCATTGAGCCGTGACAGCAGGCTGATCACCTCCGGTTCCTGGACCGCCAGGATGAGGGGAGACTGTGCCCCCATCCCCGTCGGCGCATAGGTGCCCGCTTCCAGTATCGCCTGAAGCTGTTCCTCTGTGATCTGTTCCTTTTTATACTTGCGGATGCTTCTCCGCTCTCTCATAATTTTCAGAATCGCATTATCCATATGCCCCTCTCCTTTCATTTCATTCGCTTTTCCAGCGCGTTTACAACTGTCCTGAGCACCTTAATGCGCGCGTAATACTTACAATTCCCCTCCACAATGACCCAGGGGGCTTGGTGGGTGGAGGTTTTGACGATCATCTCATTGACTGCCGCCTCGTATTGGTCCCATTTCTCACGGTTCCTCCAGTCCTCGTCTGTCAGCTTCCAGCTCTTCTCAGGATTCTCCTGCCTGGCCAGGAAGCGCCGTTCCTGTTCCTCTTTGTCAATCTGCATCCAGAATTTTATCACGACGGCCCCTGAGGCTGCCAGCTCCTCTTCCATCTCATTCATTTCCTGATAAGCCCTCTGCCATTCCTGTTCTGTGCAGAAGCCCTCCACCCGCTCAACCATGACGCGCCCATACCAGCTCCTGTCAAAAATAGCCACATGTCCTGCCTTCGGCATCCGCCGCCAGAACCGCCAGAGATAGTGGTGGGCCTTCTCTTCGTCATTCGGCGCCGCGGTGGGAATCACCTCGTATCCCCTGGGGTCCATGCACTGGGTCAGACGTTTAATGGCGCCGCCCTTGCCTCCGGCATCCCAGCCCTCGAACACCAGGACTACAGGAACTCGTTTTTTATACAGCTCGCTGTGAAGCATCGTAAGCCTTCTCTGATAATCCTTCAGCTTTTTCTTATATTCCTCTTTCGTATAGCTTCTGTCAAGCTTTGCGTCAGCCAGCGGCGTGATCCGAAGCCTGGACGCATGCTCTGCCTTCGTTCCGGCTGCAGGGGTCTCTTTGGCAATTGAAACTTTCTCGATCTGAGCTTTCAGCCCTTCGGCAACACAGGAAAGAATCTTGGCGGCCGCATACTGATAGTTTTCCGCCTCCACCAGACACCAGGGCGCCCAGGCGGTGTCGGTATTCTCCAACATTTCGTCATATGCTCTCAGATATTCTTCATACTGCTTATGATGCTTCCAGTCCTCCTTCGTAACTCTCCATCGGGTCTCCGGCGACTCTTCCAGCTTTTCAAACCGTCTCTTCTGCTCCTTTTTAGAAATATGCAGGAAGAATTTGAGAATCAGCATGCCATCCACAGACAGCATATGTTCAAAAGAATTAATATCGTGGTATCCGCAGGCCACCTGATCTCTGGTCATCTCATGGTCCACCCGATCCCGCAGCACCTTGCCATACCAGCTCCTGTCAAAGATATGAATCCTTCCCCGGCCAGGCACCTTTGTCCAGAAACGCCACATATAAGGATGAAATTCCTCCTCCTCCGTTGCCTTATTAATGCTGAACACCCGGAAGCCTCTCGGGTCCATGGGCTGGATCAGACGGTTAATCAGTGTTCCCTTGCCGGAAGCGCCCCATCCTTCAAATACGATCATAACCGGTATCCCCAGCTCCTTTGCCTTCCTCTGAAGAGCTGAAATCTCCGCATCCAGAGAATCCAGAAGCTCCTTCGCCTCTTTTTTATCCATTTGTTTTGACACATCAACGTTTTCCAGCATTCCGATCCCTCCCATCTTTGTATTCTGACATTCTGATCCGGGGCTGCTGCACAACAGTTTCACGATAGCCACTAAGCCCCTTTGATACAGATAACCCGAAGCCGGCAGACTATACGTGCGGCTTCGGGTATTACTGCTTATATTTTACCATAAATCATTCTAAAATATAAGGGGATGTGAGTAAAATCGGAATTTCATTGGCGATCTCCATCGTATCTGCCGTCACCAGACAGTCTGCCGCCAGGATTCTCACCCCTGCGGCTGCCGCTTTCCGCAGCGCGGCTCCAAAAGCGGGATGTGTGTCATCGTTTGGCGTCAGGAAGCGGACGCCCTTCATCTGTACGACAAACAGCAGATAGGCTTCATATCCCGCCCCACAGCAGGCAGCCAGCTCTTCCACATGCTTCACACCTCTCTCTGTGGGCGCGTCAGGGAATTTGGCAATCCCGCCCTCCTCCAGGGTCACTCCCTTAACCTCCATAAAAGCTTTCCGCTCTCCATCCTCTATGTACAGGTCAAACCGCGAGCCGCCATGACGGACTTCCCGCCGGATCTTCGCCCCCTTTGAAAACAGGTTCCCCTTTGCCAGCCATTCCGCCGCCGCCTCGTTGGGAGCCTGGGAATCCATGTTGACCAGATTGCCGTTCTTCACGGCACAGATCAGATCATATCCGGTCTTTCGCTCCGGATTGGCCGCCCTCTGCACATAGACAGCCGTGCCCGGTACAAGCAGCTCCCTGCAGCGGCCCGTATTCTTTACGTGACAGACGGTTTTCTCCGCCTGGCCCTCTAGCAGCACATGGGCTACAAACCGGTTCGGCCGTTCCAGAAATACGGCCGGTTCTATCCGCTCATACTTCATGGCCGTCCTGGCCTCCGTTTTTTACAATTTCACATACGCACAGCACACCGTCCGCCACAGTAAATCTTACCTCCAGCCCTGCGAAAAAAAAGCCATACACCCGGGAAGGGTCATTTTGATAAGATGGCCGCGGGTCGTTCGCCAGGACCGCCGCCAGCGCCGCCCGTTTCTCCTCCGGAACATACCCCATAAGGCACTCCGGAATGTCCACACGCAGCCCATATTCCCGCGTCTGGTCGGTGAAACCACCCTCCGCGTCCGGATGGCTGTCAACATACGGCAGATATGGCTTGATATCAAATACCGGAGTGCCATCCATCAGGTCACCGCCGGAAATATACAGCACCGGTCCCAGGTCAGAATCCAGATCAATTTTATCCAGTCTCACCGACGACAGTCCCAGGCTGTTGGGCCGGAACGGGGAACGGCTGGCAAATACACCCACACGGGTATTCCCGCCCAGCCTCGGAGGCCTCACCGTTGGGGACCAGGTATCCCTGAGGGCTTCGGAAAACTGCCAGAGCAGCCAGATATACGAGAACTGATCCAGCCCCCGTACGGCATCCGGGTTCCGGTATTCCGGTTCAAAGACGATCCGGGCCTTCAGCTCCGGCACCAGTCCGCTCTGGCGGGGAATACCGAATTTGGTCGGGAAATCACTGCGGACACGGGCTATTATTTTCATAAAATCACCACTCCTTTTGTATTCTGCCTACATTATACAAAAAGTATCCGTTTTTTACAACCGGAAGCTGAGACAGAACTCCTCTCCGGTTAACCGCAGCTTCTTTCACAATTCAGCTCGTTAATCCAGTCCACAGACACGTTCATGGCCGCGCGGCAGGCATTTGTCTGATCCAGCGCATTCAGCATAACAAAATCATGGATCATCCCCTGGAACCGTATGGCAGTCACGCTGACCCCTGCATCCCGAAGTTTCCTGGCATATGCTTCACCTTCATCTCTCAGTACATCAGCTTCTCCGTTGAGGATCATGGCCGTGGGCAGGCCCCTCAGGTTTTCCTGGCTGGTGCGCAGAGGCGATGCAGTAATCTGGTTCCGCTCCCGTTCTGACCTGGTATACTGATTCCAAAACCAGATCATTCCTTCACGGTACAGGTAATAATCTTCGGCAAACTGGCAGTAGGAACTGGTCTGGAAACAGGCGTTTGTCACAGGATAATACAAAAGCTGTTTCTGGATATACGGCCCTCTTCGGTATTTTGCCATCAGGGTCATAGCGATTGCCATATTGCCTCCTGCACTGTCCCCGGCCACGGTCAGAGTCTCCGGATTCAGTTCAAAACCCGATTGTGCCGCGAGGGCCGGCAGCATACAGAGTATCTGGTAACACTGTTCTATAGCTATAGGATACCGTGCTTCAGGCGCTCTGGAATATTCCGGGAATATGATAACAGATCCTGTCCGGGCCGCCAACTCCCTCACCAGCTTTTCATGGGTATAAAAACTTCCGAATACCCAGCCGGCGCCGTGAATATAGAAAATGACATTTCCGGTACATTGCCTCCGTTCCGGACGCACCACATACACACGAATTCTTCCCCATCTTCCTGTATTCACCATAGTCTTCTGGATCTCAGCCGGACACATGCACACGGGTGAACTCTGTACCTCTTCCAGCACTTCACGGCCTTTGCAGGGCGGAAGCTGAAAAATCAGCGGCGGCACCGCATTTGCATCGCTAACCTCAATTGCCGCCGGTTCCAGCGAAATTCTCTTTATCATAACACCATTATTCCTCCTGATCTCTACTGACGGCCCGGGCTGGATAGAAAGACAATTCCCCGCCGATGCCGCAGGCTTATAGAATTAAAATATTCAACCTCCGCCTGATATGTAACAAAAATGCCTTTCGGCAGAGCTGGAGGGATTCTTTCATAGAATTCTTAAAACACTGCTGCAGTAGAATGGCAAATAACCGCGGCTGGCATATATTAATTGTATGAGGAATATGGCTGTACCCAAAACCCCTGTAGAAGCCATGCTCTCTCATATATAGCGGAACAGCAAAGCTGTTCCCCCGCCCGTCTGGGCATGCATTACGGGATGCCCTGCGGGTATAATTATGGAGGTTCCCATGATCACGATTAGCCTGTGTATGATTGTAAAAAACGAAGAGGCCGTTCTTCCCCGTATTCTGGAACCCATGAAAACGGTTGCAGATGAAATTCTCATCGCAGATACTGGCTCCACAGACCAGACAAAGGCCCTGGCTCTGCAATATACCCCACTCGTATTTGATTTCCCCTGGGTCCAGGACTTCTCAGCCGCCAGAAACTTCATCTGTTCCAAAGCATCTATGGACTACTGGATGTGGCTGGATGCGGATGATGTGATCTCTCCCCGCTGGTTGGCAGAACTGTTGACACTAAAACATACACTGAACCCATCTACAGACATGGTAATGATGAAATACGTGACAAACTTTGATGAAAAGAACAAGCCTGTATTCTCTTATTACAGAGAGCGGCTTATAAAAAACAGATGCGGATACAGGTGGTCGGGAAAGGTACATGAGGCCGTAACCCCCTCCGGTACCGTCCTGCATTCTCCCATAGAAATTGAGCACCGGAAGCTAACGGCCGGAGACCCTGACAGAAATCTGAACATATATGAAATGATGCTCCAGAATGGGGAAATCCTGGAACCGCGTCATCAGTTTTACTACGGCCGGGAGCTCTATTACCACAAACGCTATGAAGAAGCAGCCAGGATTTTTATAGCATTCCTGAAAGAGCCTGGGGGCTGGATTGAGAATCAGATCGACGCCTGCATGCAGCTATCATACTGCTATGATCAGCTCGGCAGGGAGGAAGAAAGTATCCACGCCCTTTTTCACAGCTTTTCTCTGGATATCCCGAGAGCGGAAATCTGCTGTGAGATCGGCCGCCATCTGCTTAACAGACAACTATACCGCCTGGCCGCCTACTGGTATCAGCAGGCCATCGCCGCGAAACCAGATGAAACTGCCGGGAGCTTTGTCCGGCAGGACTGCCACGATTATATCCCGTATATCCAGCTCTGCGTCTGCTATGACCGGCTGGGCAATCATCAAAAGGCCTGGGAATACCACCTGCGTTCCATGGTACTGAAACCCTATGCCAGAGAAGTCCGTGCAAATCAGCGTTATTTTGAAAAGCTGCTGGGGATTACCTCTGACGCGTCTGGCCCGGCCTAAAAAGTAAAGGAGAGACTCTATGTTCTTTAATCGCCGCGACAAAAAAAACAGCCGCAGCTGTCAGGATTCTGAGCAATCCCCACAGTCAGAAATCAATGAATGCGCTAACATATTCTGCGGAAACGACAGCCACTGCCAGTCCAGCTGCTGCAAACCCGGACCTACCGGACCTGCAGGACCGCAGGGCTGCACAGGCCCCAGAGGCTGTCCCGGTCCTGCCGGGCCTAGCGGAACTACCGGCCCCGCCGGGGCTACCGGACCTGCCGGACCTACCGGCGCTACTGGCGCTACCGGGCCTGCCGGACCTACCGGCGCTACAGGGCCTGCCGGACCTACCGGCGCTACAGGGCCTGCCGGACCTACCGGGGCTACTGGCGCTGCTGGACCTGCCGGACCTACCGGCGCTGCCGGGCCTGCCGGACCTACCGGGGCTCCGGGGGCTGCCGGGCCTACCGGGGCTACCGGACCTGCCGGACCTGCAGGCGCTACCGGCGCTACCGGACCTGCAGGCAACACTGCGAGCGGACTCGCCGCCTATGGCGGAAGATACAATTCGAGTACACAGCTCCTCTTTTTTACCCAGGCCGATGAATATATACCGATATCACTGAACACGACCATGCCGGCCCTGAATGTATCTTATCCTGCCGCAAATTCAATAACTGTCAGCGAAACCGGTGATTATGAAATCACTTATAACCTCCTGCTCAATGCCAATCAATCCATCACAGCCGCAGCCGGGGTCCGCAGAAATGGAACAATGCTTCAGCAGACGCGGGGTTCTCAGACTCTTTCCGCCGACGACTCTGCCGGAACCACTTATGACGGCCGTCTGGCCGCCTCAACAATCGTATCTCTGGCCGCGAATGATGTGCTGGATCTGGCAATCGCCATTGTCCGCACGCTGCCCGCCAATTTGGATGCAATTGTTAACGGCAATGCAAATGCCCTGTTGACTGTAAAAAAAATCAGCAGCGCCACCTGACAAAAGCTCCCGTAAAAAGTTGTTTGCCCTTGTTTCTGCACCTGCGGGCCGAAACAAGGGCAACCTTTTATTCGATCATAATCTCTTTAATTGAAATCTTTCTTATTCTTTCCGAATAGGCATGCATCAGGATTTCATAAACCGCTATAAAAACAGCCAGGGAAAATAGCATAACAGGGAAATCAAACTTATAAGCGGGGACGCCCTCAACATCCTTAAATACAATATCTACCATAATCCGAAGCAGTATGTACTGATATACGGTTCCGATCGCAAAACCGATATAGGACATGGGTCTGTATCCACCGAGAATTGCCTGACTGCATTCTTTTTGTGTATAGCCAAAAACTCTCATCATAGCGATAGTTTTTGTATTTCCATTTATAACTGTTGTTATGGCAAGGAACAGCGTTGTAAACGCTAATACAAGTCCGATCATCAAAATCATTACACCCATCATTTCGCTTGATAAGTCTTTCATGCTGAAAGACATCTGTGTCATTGCAGAAAAACAAAATGAAGCAAAAACAATGAAAAACACAAGAGTCTTCTTACATTTCAAGGTATTTTTTTCAGATCCTCTAAAAATGAAGATTCCCTGTTTTTTTCAGAACTGTTTTTTAAGGTTTTAGATGCGGCTTGCAGGTTATCTTTCAGGAGCAGCAATACGGGCTTTTTCAATTTGTACCAGGCATAGCAAATCGAAAGCACTGAAAAAAGCACTGTCGGCAATACTACGAAATAAAACAATATGGAGGGATGAAAATGTATCGTTACTTCTGGAAGCATTTTATCTTTGTTTTGCAGCGCATAAAGTCTTGGCATTATCAGAAATGCTCCCCAAAAGCCAATCGCTGTCCCGATAAAAGCACTAATTCCGAAAACCCAAAAGTTTTTTGCAATTTTAAGATTTGAATATCCCAAAGCCTTTAATATCCCCAGTTCCTTTTTGTGTGCATCAATATAATGCTTAATATAAAACAACAGCATAACAACCGAAGTTAAAAGCAAGCACCCGCCGCTTACAAGGCAAACGACTTTTGCAGTAGAAACCTTAGCGTTATAAAATATCATCGATAATTCTGATGTAATCTCACTCTCAATCAAACGGACATCAAAATAAAAATTCAAGAACATCGTACACACAAGTACGGCGCAACAGGCAATAACAGAAATGCCAATGTGAGGAATTCAATATGGAAGATGTTTATAAAAACTGTCCTATCTATGAGAATGAGAGCTTTGTTTTAAGAATGGTTCGTAAAGCGGATGCTTTAGATTTGTTAAAGGTCTATTCTGACAAAATGGCCGTGCCATTTTTTAATAGTGATAACTGTGGTGGAGATGATTTTTATTATACCACGGAAAACAAAATGGAACCGGTGATTGATTATTGGTTCTTTGAATATAACAGGGCTGGCTTTGTAAGATGGACGGTCGTTTCAAAGGCGGTTGACAAAGCAATAGGCACAATCGAACTTTTCCACAGAGATGCTGATGATTATTTTACAAACTGCGGATTGCTTCGGTTGGATATACGCAGTGATTATGAATTCTCAAATGAAATTATCAAAATCTTAGACCTGATCATTGAACCAGCCTACACTCTTTTTAATTGTGACATAATTGCAACAAAAGCAAATTCCAATGCAACCGAACGGATTAAGGCATTAAAGCAATTAGGCTTTGAACATGCTGACGAAATATTAATCGGGCATGATGGAACAAGATATGATTCATACTATGTATTGCCCCAAAAGCAAGAAATATTCCTTCGCTCATAACTCCTGATTTTTTCCTGAAAAATTGTGTGATTTATCGCTTGAAAAGAAGATATTAATGAATATACAAATTAGAAAAGCTAGCATGCCGGATGCCGGCTATTCATTTATATGCGAAAAATCATTTTGATTATATTGATACCGTTGATTTAGGATTAGCAGATTTCTCAGGATCAGCCCTGCTTATCACCATTTAGCAACAGCCTTTCACGATAAAAATATATCGCCATCTGCATTTCAAAGGTCGTCTGATAGTCTTTTAAACTGCATTCGCAGATCTCCTCAATTTTCGCCAGCCGGTAATACATGGAATTCTTATGTATGTGCAGACATTCAGCAGTTTGCATGATATTTTTCCCCTTTGCAAGATACGTCATCAAATCTTCTGTATAAGAGGTATGATTCACCTCATCATAAGTGAGGAGCCGCTGGAATTTTGGACTGTAAAATGTCTCCGGCGGGCAATTTTGACAGGCACAGTCTACCATATGCAGGGTGGCCCAATCTGCATAGCAGTATATCCGGTCATCCGGAGAAAATTTCCTGCCGGTGTTAATCGCTGCCTGAGCCTGCAGAAATGATGTGCTGAGATTCAGCGGCGAGTAGCACAGGGAGCTGACGCCCGCCTGTACGCGATACCTTTTTATCTCAAACTCCAGTTTTCTGCAGATGGTTCCTATATCCTGGCGGTTGTCAACAATCATTACAATATACGCATCTTTGGTGATGGCCAGACTATCCGGGAAACGCTGCAAAAAAAGATTACGCAGATAAAAGAGCTGCATTTCCATTTCGCTGAGAACAGGCTGAATCAAGATTAACCGGCTGACAAGAGGGAACTTAATTCCCAGAGTCGCCGTTCTGGAAATCAGCTGGTTCTCACTGATTTTATGATTTCGTTCCAGTAACTCGGTAATTATTCCGTAATACGGAACGGCCTGCATCCGGGGGTTCCCGTAATGCCGCATTTCCTCCGATAAAATGCGGGCGACGAACATCAAAAGCTCCTCCTCTTCGTCCGTATAGGCGTTAAAGCATTCAATCATTACCAACTGACCGATTACGAGGGTTTGCAGAATAATCCGGCATGAGACATAGCGGAAGGTGCTGAAGGAAAACTGCTGGATATAAGGATGCTCTGAGCGAAAGGTGGCCTCCAGGGCTCCGCTGCTTACGATTTCTTCCAGACAGGCGTCCCGGACCCCCAGCCCCTGGTCCGGCACTGAGATTTTCATCATGTTCCAACCGATATCTTCCACATATTTTGTGTCGCTGACAGCTATCGCATGATTGCTTCTGTCCGTCACAAACATTGGGTTTCCCATGATGCGGGAGGCTATATTTAATAATTCCTGCAACCCCTTCTGACTTAAAAGTGCATCTACAAGAAGCATTTTCTTTTCTGAAAGTCCCATGCTTTTCTCTCCTTTTTCTAAAAAGAAGTTTCGAATATTGGAATTGAATCCAATGCAATTACTCAAAAGTAAATTTATAATTATTTTATCAACAAATAAATGAATGGTCAACAAATACTGAAACGGAGGTGATGAAATGGGTATTGCTTTTGACAAACAAGAATTAAACGTTTTGGGGCATTATGAATCCATCAGGCCAGGAAAAGACGGAGTGCCAAAGCTTGATTCTCCCGTCACTGTAAAAGAGAATACCATGCTGGCGCTAAATGGAAAACGGCCCTTCTGGTATCCTATGGTGGGGATGGCAGGCGGAGATTATAAACCGTTCCGTCCCAGAATGTTTCCTGACCTTTTCGTGGCACATGATGCCATGGACGGTGAGGCTCCTATGGAATGGGACCGGATCGGAAAAGTTCAGGAAGGCTGGTTTGACACGAAATGGCGCTACGTGGATCAGGTCGGAGGCGCAATGATTGAGCCAGGCACTGAAAAAATACACAGCATCCAGGACTGGGAAAAACTGACCTGGCCGGATCTCAGTCAATTAGACTGGGAAGGGAACGCGCAGGCCAATCAACGGTATCTTTCTTCGGAGCTTCCGATTGAGTTTTGCATACCGACTACCTATTGGGAAAGAGTCATGTCCATCTTAGATGTTTCAAATGCCGCCGTGATGATGATTGAAGATGATGACCGGGAAGCCTGCAATGCATTTTTTACAAAGCTGACAGATCTGTATGTAGATATGATGCACCGGGTGAAAAAATTTTATGACCCGGATATCATTTTGATGCACGATGACTGGGGGCACCAGAGAGGCCCGTTTTTTTCCAGAGACACCTTTGACGAACGGCTGCTTCCACATTTTAAAAGAATTGTAAGAACGATTCATGATCTGGGGATGCGCTTTGAACTTCACTGCTGTGGTATGGCGGAAGCCTTTGTGCCGGAAATGATTGAAATCGGCATCGATCTCTGGATTCCTCAGAATATGAATCATGTGCCCGAGCTTGTGAGTAAATACAGAAACCAGGGCCTTTTATTCGGCGTGTACGTCCCTGTCGTTGCTCCCGGGATGCCGGACGAAGAAGAATTATCACAAAAAATAGCAAAGGAATTCTACGAAACCTATGGCGATGGACCTGTGGCCTATATCAATTACGGCTTCAGCGATGTTTTATACAAATACATGTATGAATATGGCAGAAAAGCATATTCAATGAAAATCTAACTGTAAATGAGAGGAGTAGTGAGTAGTATGGCAGAAAAAGCTAAAAATAATTATATGAAATTCAGTATCATTCTCGCTGTTGTATGTATTGCGCTGATGTACAATGCTAATACGTCTTCTTTTACTACGCTGGTTTCTTCCGTAGCCGGGGAAATGATGCAGGTCGACATGCTTCCGACACAGATTGGCTGGTTAATTTCTATAACCAGTCTTCTCATGATACCGGGCGTGCTGCTCAGCGGCCTGCTCACCAGAGTCATGAGCATGCGCAATATCATGATACTCGGATGGGCAATTTTCGGTCTGTCGGGCGCTGGTATTTATTTTATGCATACCACAATGGGCATTTTGGTCATGCGGGCCGTCATGGGGTTTGCCATCGGCCTGTCCCAGCCTTCTTCCAAAGCAATTCCGTCCCGTCTGTATGAGGGAAACGACCGCAACAATGTGATGGGTTATATTTCTATGGGAGGCGGAATTATTTCCGTGATTATATCTATTCTGTTTGGCCAGGTCGGCCTGATTAACTGGAGATATACCATGTTCTTCTATCTTGCATTTTCTGTTATATTTATAGTGCTGGCGCTTTTGTTTATTCCCAATCTCCCGCCGGAGGCCCCTGCCCGATCACAGACAGCGGGAAAAAAACGCCCCCTCGGAATCGCCACCTGGGCGATGGTTTTCTGCGGGTTCTACTGTTTCCTGATCGGAGCAGTTATACAGATTAAAACGAGTACATTCGTACAGGAGCTGGGACTGGGCGGTTCGGATGTTGCAGGCTACGTGAGCGCCGCCAATACCGTCGGCATTATCATATGCGGCATGTTCTTCGGGAGGCTTCAGCAGCTTCTTGGCAGATGGCTGTATCCCCTGGCTCTGGCAATCAGTACCGGCGCTTATTTCGTCTTCGCCAACGGAAACAATGTTGTGGTGCTCTGTCTATCCGGTGCGGTCATCTGCGGTTTTTCCATTGGAATTGTAATGGCATATAATATCGCAAGGGTAACCTTCACGGCTCCACGTGAAAGAATAACGACGGCGATTACGATCGTAACGCTGGCTACATATATCGGGCAAGTCTGCACGACCCCGCTGTTGAATCTGGTAGCTTCCATCTGGGATGGCAGCAGCCGTACCGCGCTGCTGTTTGTGGGTGCAGCCTTTGGCTTGTTAACAGTGATCTCTGTTGTCTGGATTCTTCTTACCAGGAACAAAAAGCTTTCTGCAGATTAAGATTGCCCTGGCCTTCTGCTGCTGTGAATACCTGGCTAAAACATGAATGGGGAAAAGCTTATGAAAGAAGAAAAAGGAATTCGTTTATCATCGCTGATCATGATCGCCATCGGAATGGTGATTGGCTCAGGCGTAGTATCGCTGATTGGTCCTGCCATCGCCATGACGGGGCGTTCTGCAGGCATTGCCTATGCGGGCGCTGTCATTTTAGGATTGATTCTAATCCTTCCGGGTATCTTTATCGCAAGCACGATCCGCGTCAAAGGCGGCGAATACCGGATGGTACAGGCTCTGATGGGGACGAAATTATCTGGTATTTTTGTATGGAATTTTATTGTGACACAGGTGGCACTGTCCATGACCAGTTTAGCGATGGGAAATTATGTGAATGCCATTTTTCCGCAGATACCCGTCAACGCAGCGGCGTTTGCCACGGTCTCATTGTTCTTTGTCATCAATTTGTTTGGCCTCAAGGCAATGAGCAGGATCCAGAATATTCTGGTTATCCTTCTGCTGAGTGCATTGATTGTATTCATAGTGTTCGGCTTGCCAAACCTCAGACCGGGTTCTTTTACATTAAGCTCCGATCTGTATTTTACGGGAGGTGTCAGCGGCTTTATCTCTGCAGTTGTTTTGCTTTCCTCTTCTACCACATCACATCAGCTGATGTTTGGCCTGGGCGGCGCCGCGAGTAACGCAAGAAAGACACTTCCAAAGGCTCTGGTTATCACAAGCTGCATTATATTCTTTATCTTTGGCCTTGTGGGCTTTGTGGCTTCCAATGTCCTGCCCGCTTCAGAAGTGGCCGGTAAAACATTAGTTGTGGCGGCAAGAGCAATTTTGCCCGGACCGGTTTATCTCTTTTTCATGATCTGCGGTCCCATGCTGGCGATCTGCAGCACCTTCAACGGAATTTTCCCGTCAGTTGCATGGACGATGCACGCGGCCGCAGAGGATGGGTGGTTTCCGGAGTTTACGAAAAAGCTGAACCGTTTTGGCGCTCCTTATTGGTTCCTGCTCCTCCTGTATCTTGTGGCTTCCATACCTGTTTTATTAGGTTTTACCATCGTAAATGCTACCAATTTAATGCTGTTTGTAATCTATGTCAATAAGATTTTGATTTTAGCCGGGGCATTCCGGCTGCCTGCCAAGTATCCGAATTTATGGAAGCAGTCCAGCATGCATATTCCAAATCTGCTGTATTATATTATAATTGCGATTTGCTCTGCCATGCAGGTGGCAACAGTTATCATCAGCGGCCTGGACATGGGAATGCCAACACTGATTACGGCGCTTGTTACCATGGGGATTTTTTCCTGCTGTGCGCTGGCACGCTCGAAGCATGTGCACCTGAATTACACGGAAGATGACCTGAGATAACAGCTATCTGTCACTCTGTCATCACCCGATGATCGATTGTACGGAAGGTTCTGTGCGACCTCCAGCAGAGAATCAGGCACACGATAAACGCCCCGAAATAGATCAGATACGCCTTTCCGGAAAAACGTTCAAACAGCACGCCGTAGACCGCCTGCCCCATAGGGTTCGCGCACATGACGATACAACTCACCAACGCCATGACTTTCCCGGTCAGGTTCACGGGAGTTACCTTCTGCGCGTAGGTAATCATCTGTATACTGAGAATCGTGGATAAAATCATCATGATCATGCAGGAAACGGCAATGACCGCAAACCCTGTCATTCCCCCGGCGCCCGCCAAAAGTACGAACCCTGTGGGCAGCAGCGCCAGCGTACAGAGAAAGATAACGCGGGCTGAATGGCGGATATCCATTTTTCTTCCAATACTTCCGGATAACAGAGCGCCGGCCAGCCCTCCCGCTGCCAGCATCCCCTGTGCGTAACCGTACAGTCTGTTGCCAAGGCTCTGGCTAAATCCCAGCTGTGTGTTGATTACAACCGGAAGGCCTATGATGATCAGTGCAGAAAATATCAGATTTACCAGTGCCAGCAGCACTCCGACCCTGCCGATCTCCGGCCTGACCCTGCGGATGAAACGGAAGCTTTCCTTCATATCTGAAGCTGCAATAGCAAACGCACTTTTTTCTGAGGGCTGCTTTTCATACGGAATATGGATGAAAATTTCCATCACTGCAGATATGCAAAAGCATAGAATACTTATATAAATGATTGGCTGCAGCCCCCAGAAACCAAACACCATCCCTCCCAATACCGGACCGATCACCCCTGCCAGTGAATTCACCGCATTGACAACCGCATTGCCTGCCATCAGGTTTTCTGAAGACACCAGCACCGGAAGCGAAGCCTGGACAGCCGGCTGATAAGCTCCCTGAATGCCGTATAGGAGCATCAGCACCGCCACCAGCAGCGGCACAAGCTGGAAGGTATTGTTAGCCGCAGCGTAAAAAGCCATCAGGCCGGCAGTGCAGAAATCCAGGCAAACCATAATATTGCGCTTATTCACCCTGTCCGCTATAATGCCTCCAACCGGTGAAAGAATCACCATCGGCAGAAAGGAAAGTGCCAACACCATCCCGTACAGCGCCGCGGACCCCGTTTTGTTCAGTAAATACAGCGGCAGCGCATACCGCAGAATATTATTTCCAAACAGTGAAATTATCTGACCGATCACTACCATTGTAAAATCTCGTTGAAACAGCTTGTCTTTCATATACTATGTATCCTTTCTTTTTACATACCAACCGTTGGTATGTATTATTATAAAAATAATCTGCCCTGTCATGGGCAGAAAATGCTGTGTACCTTAAAATGTCCCGGCCGCCTATGGCGTTTCTTTCCGGGAGAGCCTGCAATAACGGATATAGCTTTCCAGCATCTCATCATCCAGAAGATCCAGTCCCATGCCGCAGAGCAGCTCATTAAAAAAGCGCACCCGGCCCTCCATTTCGCTAAGATCCGCCCTTATCACCAGTGGATTCAGCCAGATGTTGGCCAGCAAAACTATGACTTCTGACAATTCCCGCGGATATTCCGTCACAATCGAGCCGTCACGTATCCCCTGCTTTATCACAGGAAATATATACTTTGGCGCAACCTCGCTGAATATCTCACGCATCTGAATGGCCAACAGCCTTGGATTGTCGATCATATCCGGCGCAACCGTGAACATGACATCCCTGTCGGCAGTGGCAAGTGACAGCTGGAACATCTTTTTCAGCTTCCCATAGCCGGAAAGGGTCTTGTCATCCCGTACCTCCCGCAGCTCTTCGACTACGCGCTCATTATAACGATCCCCGACTGCGTTGAAAATGTCCTCCTTTGACCTGAAGTGGTGATAAACTGCCCCCTTGGACAGTCCGCCCAGTCCGTCGATAATGTCTTGTATAGAAGTATTTTCATAACCTTTTTCGAGAAATAGCCGCTGAGCCACATCCAGGATCCGTTTCACCGTTTCTTCCGGATATTTGTTCCTTGACATTCCTTCATCCCCTTTTTACATACCATTGGTATGTTTAGATCATAGCACCGGTTTTTGACGCTGTCAAGGATTTTTTATTCAGTCCTCTCCGCCCCTTCCGCATGATACGCCTCTCTATAAATGTTCCGGGTACTCTTTGTCTTTCCAGTACCACCATTTTAATTTTTCTGACTCATGGCTGCTGTGGTCCGCGTAGTAAACGGCGCACCGGAACACATAGAGCTGGCATCTGTCTTCCAGATACCCTTTTTTCAGGCAATCCAAGCGGTATATTTCCTCAGGGTCCCTTCCTTTCAGCTCCTCTATCGTATGAATACCGATATTTCTGAGATCCTGGGCTATGTTCTTCCCGACACCCGGTATTTTCAGCAAGTCATCTTCCATTCTGTTTTCCTTTCTCCCTTTTTATAAAAGAAACAATATTATATTTTCATGATATCACAACAGACATGTCATCTGTATGTCATGTTCATCTCCTTGTTATCCGCAATGCCTTTCCCATTCCTTCCGGTACTCTGTGGCGTCAATTGGGAATCTGATCTTCTCTCCGCGCCAGGAAGACAAGTATGCCCCATTAATCATCTGAAGGGATTGAAGAGCCTCTTCTGCGGGACAGAGAATTTGCTCCTTCCCCTGAACAGCCCGGATGAAATTATTGACAATGGCGGCCTGCTGGACGGTGTTCTCCGCACCGTCAAATTCCAGGGTCCTTTCCGTATACGGAACCGTTCCATATACCTCCCGAGAACTCTCCGCATATTCCCGTTCGTCCTGTTCCAGCCGCCTCCAGATCATATGTCGGTCATTTTCCAGGATAATCTGCCCCCTGCTCCCGCTGATTTCCAACCGGTTTGTGCCCGGACATTCCCGTGCTGATGCAATAAATTGAACGGTTGCGCCGCCCGGATACCACATCTGGATCACCGCTTCATTCTCCACTTCAATCTGCCGCTCCACGCCATAGCTGCAGAACGCCTGGAGCTCTTCCGGCATTCCCAGCAGCCACACAAGCACATCCAGCTGATGGGAAGCCTGCGTCAGAAGAAGGCCGCCGCCTTCTCCTTTCCAGGTGCCTTTCCACTCCTGGGCGTTATAGTATGCCGGGGTACGGTATAAGTTTGTCAGCAGCCAGCTCGCACGCTTAATCTTTCCCAGATCCCGGGAAGCGACCATGCTCTGCACCCTGCGGTAAGCCTTGCTTGTTCTCCTGCAATACAGCACTCCTGCCGTTAGTTCCGGATGTGATTTCACTGACTGTACGATACGCTCTCCTTCCTCAGTGAATACGCCTGCCGGCTTTTCAATCAACACGTGAACTCCGGCTGCCAGAGCTGCCTCAGCCATAGCTATATGGAAGAAATGAGGCGTACAGATCAAAACAGCGTCTATACATCCACTGTCCAGCATCTCCTGATAATCTGTAAATAAAGCGGTCTGTTCCAGCCCGTATTTCTTCCGCACCGTTTCCATATGCTGCAAATTCCTGCTGGACACAGCGCACAGGCTGCAGCCTGTAATTCTCTGTTTTACAATTAATTTTATATATTCTTCCGCAATATAACCGATCCCGGCAATCCCGATCCGTACCATACTTCCTGCCCCCTGTACTCATACACACCAGCTTTTCAGCGCCGGTACCCTTTTCTCACTTTCATACCAGCGGTCCAGCTCCGGCACCCTTTTCTTACATTCACACCAGCGGTCCAGCTCCGGCACCCTTTTCTCACTCTCACACCGGCGGTCCAGCTCCGGCACCCTTTTCTCACTCTCACACCAACGATCCAGCGCCAGGCCTGTAATTTTCCCGCATCCTGCCGGAAAGCGCTGTTCATTCTCCTGTCTGACGCTTTCATGCATTGCTGCATATCCAGAAATATAGATGAGCGATACAATCTGGCCTCCCACATTTTTTCTGGCTCTGCACAAACCCGTCTCTCCTTCCTTCAGGAGACAATGACGAGGGCAGACTCTGCGGGCGGCTCTCATGCTTTTTCCCCGTGACGGATCACCTGAAAACGTTCCAGCATCACATCCCGGTCCTCCTGACGGATGCCGGCTTTCTCTTTTGCGATCGCCACTTGATGTTCCGGCGATTCCACTCCTTCCAGCTCTGACAGCTCTTCCGGCGACACCGGCGGAAACCTGGGATCTCTGGTGCCGGCGCTCACCGCATGATCAATGATTTCTCCGGCGATACACTCACAAAAAGGAGCTATGCTTCCAATACACCCCCGCAGATGCCCTCCTTTATGCAGGGAAACAAAAGCCCCTGCCTGTTCCCGGACCATCTCTTCCGGCAGGCCGTCAGGTATCTCCAGGCGTTTGCCTGATTTCACATAATGCTCCAGTGCTGCCCTCGCCAGCGCAGTATAGGGATCCTCGGTCGCCTTTTTATACTGCTCCAGGAAATTTCTGTCAGAGTCTTTGCCAGTGACCATGTACATACAGATCCCATAACCAACTCCGAAATTCCCCTGATACGACAGCTTCTCCGCCCGCACTTTCTTCCGGTCCAGCGCCCCTGCCAGTATCGTAAAGGATCTGTGCCCACATTCCCCGGCCCTGCTGCAGAAATCCTCAGGAAATTCTCCTCTTCTCCTCCGCCCAAAGTTCCCCAGGGCATTTCCTTTTCCTCCCCGGTGCGGCACAGGGCTTCCACAAATTTTGCGTCACAATCCGCTCCAACACTCACCTGTCCGGCCTGAAAACGGCTGAAATCCCCGGTAAGCCTGTTATCTGGACGGATATGGAAATAATCCCGGCAGAGAATTGAATGGGGCGAGATCACCACAATGGTATCCGGCTTTATTCTCGCGGTCTCCTTTCCCACACGATGGTACGCTTCTATTGTTTCCGCAATCTCTCTCTGTTCGCCCCTTCCCACTTCAGGGATAATCAACGGGGGATGTGGTACCATAAATCCGGCTGTAACTGACATGGCAATCTCTCCTTTCACCGGCAGAGAATTTTCACAGTCTCCGCCAAAATATCTGAACCGCAGCGGCCGCAAAACAGGCTATACTTATGATACTTATACAATAGCACAGAATCCCGTGCGCGCACAGATACCCGTATTATATTTTCTATAAATCTATGCATTCCTTATGACCGGTCAGAGATATACAGCCCGTGATCGCATCAGCCGTGTACACCATTCCAGAAAAGTGGTATACTATACAACTGATAATATTAATGCGTTTTATAATGAAAAAGAGATGATGGCTGTGCAATTTATTCAGCCATTGGAGCAGGAAGCTACTGCCGGAATTCTGCTGGCTTTATGCATTATCCTGTTTGCCGGACTACTTTTTGCTAAAATAACCAGTTTTTTCCGTCTTCCCCGTGTAACTGGCTATATTCTGGTCGGAATATTGATAGGACCGGATGTGCTGGGGTTAATCACCTCACAATTCTTCATCCACATGGATTTTGTCAGTGATATCGCATTGGCATGTATTGCATTTGGCGTTGGGAAATATTTTAAGCTGTAAGAACTGCGCAAGACCGGTAAAGAAATCTTCCTGATTACGCTGGCAGAGTCATTCATTGCAGGTATTTTTGTCACTCTGTTCACATACTGTATATTCCGCACTTCCTGGGACTTCTCTCTTCTCCTGGGCGCAGTGGCAACTGCGACGGCCCCGGCCAGTACAATTATGACAATCAAGCAATACCATGCGCGCGGTGAATTCGTGCGCCTTTTGCTCCAGATCGTCGCATTGGACGACGCTGTATGCCTCCTCGCCTTCAGCTTCGCGTCTGCCATAGTTTCTTCCAACGTCAACGGCGCATTTTCTATCCAGGCAATCGGGTTGCCCATCCTGTACAACATTCTGGCAATCGCCGCCGGATGCCTCTGTGCCTGGGCGCTGTTTAAATCTCACGCCAGACGCAGCCCCCTCTTATTACTAAATTTCACAGGAGTATATCCAGTTCTTAAATCCACAATTTTTCGCCGACTGATAGACTGGCTGAATGACCTCCGCCAGCGCCTTTGAAAATTCTACACAGGAAAGGCCCTGCCTGTAAATCCGTTGCCGGACGTCATCACTATTCAGATGCTCTCTGGCACATTTTTCAAATGCATCCCTTACCGTATCGTATTTCCACATCATTTTATAGGAGAAGAATTCCTGACCTGCCAGCTTTGGAAAATATGTGTCCCAGTCAGGCAGGTAATTGCTCTTGCTGCTGTTAATACTCCTGGTTGTGGGACTCAGGTTCCAGAGTTCATCATGCGCCACATAAGACCATGGCACAAAATGATCAATAGAAATATCTCTGCCCGTTAACTGCACCTGGCCGTAGATGTCCTGAACAGGACGGATGCTCAGTAAGAGCTTCCAGTATTTTTTTACCTTTTCCAGTTTCCGTTCCTGGGGAGGATATAGCTTATCTGCAATACCTGGAACGCTCGGATTGCGTTTCTGAAGATAACAGATCATGTGATACTGCAGCCAGCCCTTGATAATCGCCTGGTTCTCATGGATATAGGTAAACCAGTCATCCTCTATGCGTATGGTTGTCTGCAGCCCGTTGAAGCAGTCAAAATAATAAAGCAGATTTGGTTCCTGATTGATTCTTTCAATCAAATCCCTTTCTGAAACCTTCCAGGCGGTTCCCTTCATCGTCTTCATAAAAGGAGCCTGGAGGCGGTATGGGACATTTCTCTTAAGAATCTGTTTCCTATTGATCAGTTCTTTGTCAGTGCTGCGTTTCAGAAAGCTGACGATATTGGATTTTTTCTCAGAAGGCCTCATCTGCGTAACCGTCTGTATGTAATTGACCAAAGCCTCCAGGTTATCCTTAGGACCCAGATTTAAATGGTACTCGGTAACCATGTACCATGCGTCGGCTATCATTTCATCAATCAGCTCTTCGAAGGAGATTCTCCTTTTTCCTTCCAGGATTTTAGACACAATCGCCTGGAACCAGAAAAATTTGTAGCATTCACTGGTGTTGTCAAACAAACGGCTTAAGTATCTGATTTCCAGATCTTCTGCGTATGGGAGATGCATGGGGATTCCTCCTTTTTATACTGTATATTATTTGCCCATTGTCCAGCTTTGGCCGGCATAATACTTGACAATCTGACTTCATTATATGTGAAAGCACACCGCCTGGCTTTTGTTGCCCTAAGACAGCTATAAGTATTATCGGAAGGTTACTATAGATAATCCCTCGATTTACTTACCTTGCTCCTTCGGCTTGAAGTATCTGAAAAGTTGTTGCAATCTCTTCCCGGCAGTAAAATTCAGCAGACTTAATATGTGCTATATCTGTTTAACACAATCTCCCGGAACTTTTCTCCCGAATAAAAATACTCTGTTTTTCCATTTGCCTTCATCGTGAATAACCATTTGAAATTTATACGCCACCTGCGCGGGTGTTAATTCCGATGGATTCAAATTGTCCTTAATTGCATCTGTATGTATCCTGTAATTCAGTTTGGAAGTAGCTTCTATCCACTTCTTTGGTGACATTGTAAATGCGTTTGCTCCTGCCTGCTTTTTAAGCCCCTCGAATTCGAGGGGTTTAAAATCTGGATTATGAAGCTTTTCCCATAATCCCAATAATTCTATCACATCTCGATTTCTCATCCAATTTTGTATAACCGCTGTTGGGTCATCACTTTTATATCGAGTTATATCCGTCAATGAAATAATTTCATTTTCAAAGTCCTGTGTTTAATACCAATATCTCCTCCTGCAATAATATCATAAACATTCTCAAACATAGTAACTCCTTCTCCAAATTCCACCTTCACATTTATCGTACTATCTGGTGATTTGTGGGACAAAAGTACAATGGATTCAACGGTATTACCTTTCTCCCACAAAAGTCGCCTTACTTCTTGACCATCCTTATATATAGGGAAGTTAAACTCTATTGACTTCAAAGGGTTCTCTGACTCTCCATTTGGATATATTTGAATTTCCTTTATGAGGTAAGTGATAAGGCTTTTCTTTTCTTCATCGCTTATTATATCATAGAGCTTTCCGAAATTCAGCATAAGCTTGTAAATATTGTCCAGAGTGATTGCTTCCATTTCAATGGAACTTCTTCTGAGCTTTACATCTTCAATCCGTTCTTCCAGCTCCACAATCGTATCATACAAACCATCAAGCCTTAATGTCATATCATGGATTTTTCTTTCTCTGAAACGAGCATCAATAGGCAGATTATCAATCTCTCTCTCCAGACGAGCTTTGTTCAAATCCACTTCTTTCAGCTTACTCTCATAATTAGCAAGTTCCTTATCAATGGCAGTAGTATCAGTCTGTACACCAATACGCTTTTCTATCTCTTTAGCAAAATATTTATCACTTACCAATTCCTTAACAGCCTCAATTACAAGTGGTTCAATGTCTGTTTTTCTAAGAGATGCCTTGTAATCACAATGATGTCCTCTCTCTTGCTTGTTTCTACCGCAGATATAATAGTAAACTTCTTTGTATGTGCCATCTTTATTCGTCCATGCGTGTTTATTCGTATACATTGAGCTTCCACAAAGAGGACACTTTAATATTCCCGTTAAAAGATGTGACCTGTCCTTGCCAATTTTTGACGGCTGCTTGATTCCCGTCAATGCCCGTTTCGCATGGACTTTCTGCCAGAGTTCCTCGCTGACAATTCCCTCATGCTGCCCATCCTCTAAAATATAATCATCCGTATGGACTTGCTTGTATTCATTTTTTGTCCCTTTTACCTTTTCCCGTGTCCTTCTGCCATAAGCAATTTTCCCACAATAAACAGGGTTGTCTAATATCTGCCGTATTAAATGATTACTCCATGTTTCCAACTTCCCATTCTGACGGGGTATCTTCTTTATCCCTTGTAAATTAAGATATTTTGCTACTCCGCCAAGCCCTATGTCTGAACTGGCAAACTTATCAAATATAATTCGGATTGCGTCAGCTTCAGTTTCTTCTATTAAAAGCTGGTTATCTTTTAGATAATATCCATACGGTGCAAAGCCGCCGTTCCAGCCACCCTGCCGAGCTTTTTCCCTGCGTCCGTTCATCGTCTGCTCAATGATATTTTCTCTCTCAATTTCTGCGACCGCAGATAATACAGAAATTAAAAGTTTTCCGCTTGTCTGGGATGAATCAATACCTTCCTCAATGCAAATAAGATTTATTCCGTATGATTGAACAAACTCCAACGAATTTAGAATATCTGCTGCGTTTCTTCCAAAGCGTGAAAGCTTATAAACCAGAATATAATCTATCTCCAATCCGTTCTTTATATCGGAAAGCATCTTCTTAAATGCGGGGCGTCCCTCAATAGATTTTCCCGATTTACCTGCATCTTCATAAATGCCGACAATATCCATTTCTTCTCGGTCAGCAAATCGTTTTAAGCTATTTTTCTGCCCCTCAAGACTATATCCATCCACCTGCATTTCAGTACTTACTCTCGGATACAGGACACATTTCTTTCCTTCTCTGTTCATTGTACCACCTCCGATAATTTAGGAAAATGTGATATGTAAGGTTGCGTAAACCTACGCAACGCTATCCAGTTCCTGCAAAACAAATCTTCCGTATTTTTCAACCACCTGCACCATAGCTTTGATAAATGCATCAAAATTTTTCGCTTCATCAACCATGCTATCGTGCGGCTGTTCTGCATCTGGGGATGTTTTAACATTTTCCATCTGGCTACCTCCGCAAAATAAAGCGGCTGTGTACCCTAAATTATAGAGATACAGCCGCTGTCTGACCAATGTGCAAATTCCTCCGTTTTTGCTACTTTGCACATTTCTTTTCAGGTCTGTTATTGAGTGAAATACTAATGGCAAGAGCCTTATCAACTCTTGCCATTATGTTATCGGGCATCATTCCCATATACTGTTTTAACCGCTGCTTATCAAGCGTCCGTATCTGCTCAAGCAGGATAACGGAGTCCTTATCAAGCCCCTCAAAATCTGTTACTGAAGTATGTGTTGGTAATTTTGCTTTTGTGTGTACTCGGCTCGTAATCGCTGCAATAATAACTGTCGGGCTGTGTTTGTTCCCAGTATTGTTGGAGATAATAAGCACAGGTCTTGTGCCTCCCTGCTCTGAACCGACAACGGGATTAAGTTCTGCGTAGAAAACATCTCCACGCCTTATTATTCTTTCCATAGTGTTTGACCTCCTATCTGGAAAAGGCAGGCGTAACCTGCCTATGTAACAGCCAGATACAAGGAAGTATTTAAGGTCGGGAGAGCATAAACCAAACTCTGTTTCCATAGACCGCCCTGCATCTGGCTTTATGATAAGAGCATTTCAATTTGTCCTCGACACCCCGAAATGCTATGGGAAGTCGCCAAACGGTCAGCAGCTAACTGACGCCACGGGAGTTCCACCCCAACTGTCGTTCTGACAGAGCCGCCCTCATTGCCTGCGACGGTTTAATCACGCTCGGACTATGACTGGACGGGAGTACCATTATTCTCTTTGTGGGTCATGGCGAAATCGGGAGCTGCCCGATATTTTGAGTCGGTATTAATCCGCTCACCACCTTTCATCGCTATTCTGCTTGTCGGCAGGTCATGGCGTACCGCTGCACACGCTTATGCTCATCACAATCACAAAGAGGAAGTATTTGACGAATGAGTATTCGGTTGTCAAGGAACAATCCCGTTTTCGCCACACAAAGGAAAACTGGGTGAGAGGATTTTCCTCTCACCCAGTAGCCGATGGGAAACCATGAAATTCCCCTCTAACTCAAAAATTTTTTAATTTTTTCTTTGAGCCTGTCCATTCGCCTGTAAACAGACTTCACCGTCACACCAAGCCGCAAAGCGATTTCACGGTAACTAAAACCTTGTATCTTTAACAGCACAGCTTGTAGGGTAAGACTGTCAACCTCAATCAAAATCTGATAAAGACGCTCATTTTCGATACTGTCCAGAAAATCATCAACCGTCTTTACCTCGGATGGTGGGTCACTCTCGGCAACTTCTTCCAGATATGTACCTGCTTCCTGCAATTTCTCATAGTACCGTCTGTCGGAATTAAATATTGCCCAATCGTGAATACGGAGCCGTTCTATGGTATCCTCGCTGACTCCCAACTCACGCAGTTTCTTTTCTTCGGCTTCTTTCCAGAGCCGCCATTTCTTTTCTTCTTTGGCTTTGTTGTAAGCCATAGCCGTGCACCTCCAATCTGAATTTTTTGAAAATCCAGATTGGCAGGTGGCGAACGGCAGCCTACGCCAAAAACAGGCTTGTCCTGTATTCTGACAAAAAGCAACACAAAAAAATCCGCAAAGGCTGTCACACCTAAGCGGATATAAGCATATTTAATTCTGTTGTATAGAGATTTAGCTTCTACTTCAAGGGTATAAGAGTGCCACGCACACACAAGGATTTTTTTAATGAATTATCGATGCTATGTAGATAGCTGCTGCTTCGGATAAGCAGCACGGTTGTCGTATATGACCAGCACATAGAAAATCCCTCCAAACTCAAAACGGGTTTGAAGGGTATCAACAATTCATCTGGGCATAGCGAAACCGCCCACCAAAGCACCGTTTTTTTTATTTGGTGGGCTTGCCCAAAGTATTTAGAAAAACAGCGTATAGCTTTATTTTGCCATACGCTGTTTTGAAAGAGAAAGAGCCGATGATCTGTGAGAGTGTTTCATCGGCTCTGCGCCTATGCGTCTGGCTCTTTGATGACTGTTATTTTTGATCTTGGACATCAATAACTGTTTCTTGCTTACATTTCGGGCAGTAGAGAGGAAATTTTTTGATTACTGTGTCCCTTCGGATTTTGTCACGAGTTTTATTTCCACAAACCGGAATTTTATCCCTTCTGCATCTTCCATCTTGATATCTCTTCTCTCAAGTCTTATTTTTTTATTTTAGCATAAGGATGTTGCGTTTGATTTGCTCAATAACCTCTATGAACGCCTCATCGCTCTGTCCTGTCGGATCAGGCAATCCCCAATTATCATCAAATGCTCGGCCGATATAAGGGCAGCCTACATCGCAGCCCATAGAGATAGCAACATCAGGCGTGGGAATTTGGTCGATTGTCTTGCTGTACTGTGTTTGCTCCATATCAATACCGTAAAGCTGTTTTATCAGCCGTACCGCGTCTTGGTTGATCTGCGGTTTGGTTTCCGTGCCTGCGGAATAGAAGTCAAACTTATCTCCAGCAAAATGTTTACCCAGCGCCTCCGCAATCTGACTGCGGCAGGAATTGTGAACACAAATAAATGCAATTTTTTTCATGTTGACCTCCATTATAGTGATAGAAGCATATCGCCTTTAACTTCTTCCGCACTCCAAGCAATCAGAGCAACCTTTCCGTTTGCGTGTGAATCTACTTTTTTGATCCATTCCACTTCATTACTTGCCTTAACAGAAAGCATTTGATTCGTGCTTCCCGTCTGATAGAGCGATTGATTGATAACCCACCACTTTGTCGCAATTTGCGCTCGTTTCAGGTCATATTCCAAACGGAGGGCTTCATATACGGGCGTTGCTTCGGGAAGTGTGACAATGATTACTTCGGTTTCTGTGCCTTTCAGACGGGGCAGCAGGCGTTTAACGGATTCTGGCGTTTCGCCCTTTGTGCGCTGAATTTCCTTATCATAGCTTTCCGTAGATTCCAACAGAAGCAGGGTATGCCCGGTGGGAGCCGTGTCTATAACGACTATTTCATCATCAGCTTTTTCTACGATTTCAGCAAATGCCCGGAACACAGCGATTTCCTGTGTACAGGGAGAACGAAGATCTTCTTCAATATAGGCAATATCTTCATCTGACATATTGTTTTCCTGTGCTTTCGCAAGCACTTCATTTTGGTATTTTTTCAGTTCAGCCGCTTCATCAATATGACTCATGGTAATACCATTTTGTTCTTCCAGTACAAATTTAAGATGAGCAGCCGGGTCGGTGGTCGTTAAATGCACCTTTTTTCCGCATTTAGAAAGTCCCAAAGCAATCGCTGCCGCAACAGTAGTCTTTCCTACGCCCCCTTTTCCCATTGTGAAGATAACCTTTTTATTTTGTGCGTTGAGTTCATCTACAATATCCGTCAGAGAATGAAGATGTTCGGCGTTGATCTTTTCATCACGCAGAATATGGCGATCCTCGGTCAGCATTGCCCGAACATTGTCTATTCCGGTAATGTTGTAAGCACGCAAGGGGATTTCATACTGCTGCATTGATTTTAGTTCTTCCGGCATTTCGGAAAGTGCGATCTGCTGCTTGTGATGAAGTTCCGAAGATACTTCATCATCAAACTGTGTCAGCACACCGTTAATAACCAAAACCTGATTACAAACGCCAAGTTCTTTCAGTTCAGCCGATGCTCTGTATGCTTCCTTTAATGGAGCAGCTTCCGGTCTTGTTACGAGAATCAGTGTAGTCTTTGAACCGTCGGCAAGGGTTTCCACCGCCTCTTTGTAGACGGCTTTTCTGCTTTCAAGACCTGACAACTGTCCAAGGCAGGACGCTCCGTGTGTGCTCTCACTGATAAAATTGCTCCAAGCGGAAGGCAACTGCAACATACGGAGTGTGTGTCCTGTCGGCGCTGTGTCAAAGATGATATAATCATATTTCAGTTGCACTTCATCATCTGTGATGAAATTGGAAAACTCATTAAACGCAGCAATTTCTATGGTACAGGAACCGGACAACTGTTCCTCCATATTGACGATAACCGAATCCGGCAGTTTACCACGGTAGGGAGCAATTACACTTTCCCGATACTCCGCCGCCGCTTCAATCGGATTTAAATTCGCCACGACAAGTTTCGGTACATCCGGAATCGGAACACCTTTATTGTTCAGTTCCATCGAAAAAACATCCTGCAAATTGGATGCCGGATCAGTACTAACCAACAGAACCTTTTTTCCTGCATCCGCAAGGGATACCGCCGTAGCGCAGGCGGTCGAGGTTTTACCCACGCCGCCTTTACCCGTAAAGAACAGATACTGTGTCAGGTCAATTTTTTTCAGATCAAATCTTTCCATCAACAACAGCCTCCTTCACAGCAGCATCCGCCGGATTTTTGTTCACCCAAAGAACCTTTCGGCAATTCAAGCCACTGTGTAAATTCGTCGTTGGTCGGATAGCGACCGGAGATAGCAAGTTCGCCATCTACTATTGTTACGGGCAACTTATCAGCACCGTATAACTGTACGAAATCGTTGACAATCTTATTGTTGATAAAAACCATCGGAGCATTGGAAAGGTTAAACCGTTTTACGGTAATGCCTTTTTGCTTCAAGGTGTTGAGAACGGTGGAGATACGAAGCAATTCGGGATCGACGCTTACGCCGCAAAGTCCGGTTGAGCAACACATAGCGGGTTCAAAGATTTCAATGTTTTTCATAGTAGTTACCTCTTTCTTAATTTTTTATTATTTAACGGGAAACCATTTCTGCGTCTTGTTCGCAATTTTGACCAAGAACAGCATTACGGGAACCTCGGTTAAAACACCGACAGTTGTTGCCAAAGCAGCTGGTGAAGTTGTTCCAAAGAGAGCAATCGCTACTGCTACAGCCAGTTCAAAGAAATTTGATGCACCGATCATTCCGGCTGGAGCCGCAATTTTGTAGGGCAGTTTCAAAAGTCTGCAAGCCACATAAGCTATCGCAAAGATCAGGAATGTCTGCAAAATCAGCGGTACGGCAATCAGAACGATATGCAGCGGATTTTCCAAGATCACATTGCCTTGGAATGAGAAAATCATAATCAGCGTCAGCAGAAGTCCGATGGTGGTAATACCGTCAAACTTCTTAACAAAGGTGTTTTCAAAATAATCTGTGCCTTTCCTTTTCAAAACAAAATACCTTGTTAGCATACCGCCCGCCAAAGGAATGACAACGAACAGAACGACCGATAAAATCAGCGTATCCCACGGAACGGATACATTGGAAACACCCAGCAGGAATTTTACGATTGGCACAAAGGCGACGAGAATAATCAAATCATTCGTTGCCACTTGCACCACGGTGTAGGCAGGATCGCCCTTTGTCAAGCTGCTCCACACAAACACCATCGCCGTACACGGAGCGGCACCGAGCAATACTGCTCCGGCAAGATATTCCGTAGCAAGGTCGGGCGTGATGAACGCCTTGAAAATTACGAAGAAGAACAGGCTTGCAATACCATACATCGTAAACGGTTTGACTAGCCAGTTTGTAACCCAAGTCACAAACAATCCCTTTGGATTTTTTCCGACATTCTTAATGCTTCTGAAGTCTACCTTCATCATCATCGGATAAATCATTAGCCAAATGAGTATTGCCATCGGAATAGATACTTTGGCATATTCAAACTGATTCAGAAAATCGGGTATCTGCGGCAAAAACTGACCGATCAGCACGCCGACTATCATGCAGAAGATAACCCATAATGTCAAATATTTTTGAAAGATACTGATTCCGCTTTTATCTTTATTCATCGTTTTTACTCCTTTCGGTTTGGTAACACAGCTTTTTTTCCTTACATTTCTTGCAGGCTTCTTGATCCGCTAAGTAGGTCGAAAGCTCCGGCAAGTGTTCGGTCAAATACTGCCATAATGTGCTGTGGTCTTGCTTGAATTCAGAACTAATGCTGTAATAAGTCCATTGTGCATCTTTTTGGCTGCTTACAATACCGCACTTTTTCAGTATCGTTAGATGCCGTGATACATTGGATTGCGTCAGATTCAATGTCGCCTCAATTTCACAGACGCACAATTCCCTCTCTATCAGCAAGGAGAGAATTCGCAGCCTGCTTTCCTCTGCAAGTGCTTTAAATATATCTGTCATATCATCACCTCTTATTCGTATATGCTCATTCACTCATATACTATGCTGAAAAGCTGCCGTTTGTTACAACGACTCAGCTTTTTTATTATTTCAGAACCCAAGTTTATTTAACAGCTTTTCAACATCGGCGGCTTTCAGCACCTTGCCCATAGATACAACCTTTTCGTTTACAACGAGAGCAGGCATGCTCATAACGCCGTATTTCATTACCTTCTGCATATCGGTGATATATTCGACTTCCACAGATAATCCCATTGCTTTCACAGCTTCTTTTGCATTTTCATATTGATCGTGGCAGGATTTGCAACCTGCCCCCAAGACCTTAATGCAGCATATTCCGTCTTTCGCTTCTGCACAGCAGTCATTTGTGATTTCACTTACCTCACTTGTAGGACAGCCGCAGTTGCAAGCGCAAGTGGGGGTTTTCTTTTCTTCTCCCTCTTTCTTACCAAAGTTAAACAGTGCCATAATCAATTACCTCCAAGATTTAATTAAATTAAAATATTAAAATTCGAATCAAAACATATACAATCCAATGAACAAATTTTTCATCTGCCATCACCCCCCACAGCAACACACACAGCCGCAGTTTGGCGTAACATCTGTCATACCGCCTTTTTCACGAAGAACAGGTGGTACCCAGCCGGTATCATCACCTACATAAGTAATCGCACCTACTGGGCAGTTTTCTCCGCAATAATGACAGTGAACCACACAGCTATCGGGATTTGTAACCACCGAGGATGGTGCTTTCGACTTGTCATATACTGAATGAGGACAGTTATTTACGCAAGTTCCGCATTCAATACAAGATAGAACATCCACTACGGGATACCATTTATTTGCCATTTTTATTTCCTCCGTTTTCTATATAATCATTGGCTGTATCAGATTAAAGAAGTAGCCGACAATGATAATTCCTACCGTACAAATTGCAATGAAGATACCAAGCAATTTCGGTTTGACTGCCTTGCGAAGCATAATCATAGACGGCAAAGACAAAGTGGTAACTGCCATCATAAAGGACAGAACAACGCCGAGTAAAGCTCCCTTTGCAAGCAAAGCTTCCGCAATCGGGATTGTTCCGAAAATATCCGCATACATTGGAACGCCTGCAATCGTTGCAAGAATAACACCAAATGGATTATTATCGCCAAGTACCTTCACAATAAATTCTTCGGGTATCCAGTTGTGAATAATCGCTCCGATACCAACACCAATCAGAATATAAGGTATTACCTTTTTGGCGGTGGCAACAACCTGTTCCCACGCATATTTCAGACGGTCTTTGAAACGCAATTCTTCCTGTGGTACATCAAGCGACCGACCGTTACGGATAAATTCCTCCACTTGATTTTCAAGGTGTAATTTTTCAATCAGTGTGCCACCTGTGACAGCTATTATAAGTCCAAGTACCACATAGATAATTGCAACTTTCCATCCGAAAATGCTCATCAGCAGTACAAGACTTCCAAGGTCAACCATCGGAGAGGAAATGAGGAACGAAAAGGTTACGCCAAGCGGTAAACCAGCACTTGTAAATCCTATAAACAGAGGAATTGACGAACAGGAACAAAACGGTGTTACCGTACCAAGCAGAGCAGCAATAATATTTGCCCATATTCCGTGAAATCTGCCAAGTATCTTTTTGGTTCTCTCTGGTGGGAAGTAGCTTTGAATATACGAGATAATCAAAATTAAAACGCACAGCAGAACAATTATTTTAATTGTATCATAGACAAAAAACTGAACACTGCTGCCAATCCTGCTTGTGGTATCTAAACCGCAAGCGTTCAAAATCGTGCCTATGAGCCGATTTAGCCATTGCATACCGAGGATTTCGTTTTGAAAGAAATCCCACGCTGTTTTAAACGCTTCCATATAAAACTCCCTCCATAAATAGATAAATTGAAAAGTTTCTATTTGTCTGCTTTTTTATAAGTCGTGCAGAAAAGATTTTGGAAATTCCCTTACTTTTCATAACACGACTTATCGCTACAAGTATTACTTATACTTGTCAATTCCCGTAAGCATTTTACTGCATACTCTGTACCTTCTAATGAAATAGAGTAGTGCATCCATTTGCCTTCTTTTCTACCTATTACAATTCCAGAGTCACAAAGTATTTTCATATGATGTGATAGTGTGGGTTGTGTAACATTGATTTCCTCAAGAATTTTACAAGCACATTTTTCTCCTGTACTCAAGAGTTTGATAATGCGAATACGATTTTCATCACAAAATGCTTTAAAAATTGTTGCTGTTCTCTTTTCATCAATATTCAACAAGATCACCTCCCATAGATGAATGTCTATATGTTATTATATGCAACAGATAGATGTTTGTCAATAAGTTCTTGAAAATTTTTCAGATATTTATGTACGGAGAGCGTAACTCTCCGTGACTTAATAGGAAGGTGTCCCATAACCATAAATCGAGCTACTTCCAACTGTATATTGGTTTTGCCTGCAGGCATCGCCAGAGTTGCCTTCCACGGTATAGACCGTGCCATTTTCGACACGCTCCACAATACCCACATGGTCGGTTTCTCCGTCGCCCTCCCAATCGAAAAAGATAATATCGCCTGCCGACGGCTCATAGCTACGGTCTTGCCATTGTCCGTTTGACTTGAACCAGTTTGCACCGTCCACGCAGCCTGCAAATTTCGGGATAAGCCCGCTTTCGATATATCCGCATTGGTCGGCACACCACGACACAAAGCAGGCACACCATTCCACACGCCCGTCAAAGCCGTACCAACTCCAATAAGGCTGACCACCCTCATTTCCGAGCTGTGTTAAGGCAACCTCAACAATGGCTTGGTTTCCTCCGCTTGTGAACGCCCGTCCGTATGGATAATACCGTAGCACATGAGCGACATACTGCGTATCGCCGTAGCTATCCCAACCTAACCGTGCCGCCTGCGTTGTAGAAAACTCCACCGCATTTGCATAAGAATAGCCGCCGTAATTACTCTTAGCCCATGAAATATAGCCATTCCCGAAGTTGTATCCCTGCAAAGCGAGCTTGATATGCTCCATATCAATGGGATTTTCCACTTCGGCAGCGTTTAGGCATGCCGCTAAATTCTGAATGCCCACATTGATGGAATACTCTGGGTCGGTAATGCCGTTTGGCGTATTCGGATAACGGGTGTTGTAACCACACTCCGATGCCTGCATAGGGTCGCTGCCTTGTCCGCCAGACTCCTGCATCATAACCGCCTTGATAAGCTCCACATATTCGGGGATACCGTGCTGTTTGGCGTACTGTTGTATCAATGGCTCATAGGCTTCCACCTGAGCACTGACAGGAGTATAGGCGTTGCTGCCGCTGCCACCGCCAAACAGGGAAACGGCACAGCCGAGCAGGACAACAATGAGGATAATCACAACCGCAATCCAACCGCCTGCAATTAAAGCAGAAATCAGAGCTTTTGTTCCTGCAATAATCGCCTTGACTGCCGTAATGGTGGCTCTGACCGTGGCTTTCGTTGCTTCGGCTGTTGCCTTTGCGGTAGCTTTTGCTGCCTGTGTTGCCTGTTGAGTGGCTTTGGCAGAAGCCTTTGCCGCTGCCTGTGCCGTCTTTACTGATGTTTCCGTCGTTTTAATTGCCGCCTTAGAGGTCGCCTCTGCGGTTTTAATCCCTTTTTCAGTAATCTTGACCGTTCCTTTAGCGGTTGTTTTTACCGTTTTTTCTACATTTCGGGCTGTCGTCTTAATCGTCTTTTGCCCCTGCTGTCGGGTTTTTATCAACTGCGATTTTGCCGTCTGGGAAACATCGGGAGCAGAGGAACGACTTGCAGCCCCGTGTCGGATCTGCAAGCCGTGTTGTTCTGCCATATTCTGCGCCGCTTTGTGCTCTGCGGCTTTGGCGGCCCGTTTTTGCTTGAAATCGGCTATCTTATCCTTTGCTTTGACGATATTCTCCTGCGTGGTCTTAACACCTTTCTGACCCTGTTTGTTAAATTGATGGATGCCCTCGTCCTTTGCACGGTCTGCGGCATAAGAAATCCTGTCCGCAGCATACTCCGTGGCAGAGTTTTCATCAGCATAACAGCTCTGTTCCGCCTTGTCCTTTGTCTTGGCATAAGCGGTTTTCATTCGCTCTGAAGCAATGGCGGCTTTGTCTATGGTCTTAATCGTGCCTCTGACCGCATCTCTGGTTTTAATATCAGCCATAGAAAACCTCCTTTCCCAGAGGATTTGCGTTCAAATCAGCCTACCTTTTTTGCCACCACGACGAGCCTGCCGTTCTGTGCGGAGTATTCACAGGTGGAAAGGGTAATGAGCCTGTCGCCGTATTCGGCGGTCACGCCTGTGTCATACAAGGCAAGTTCCTTGCACTTCCCGACATAGGCATCAAATTCTTCCTCATTCTCCGCATCAACAAAATCATAGTAACGGTAGCCCTCAGAGCTGTACGCCACGGTCTTGAACACGGCGACGATTTCATATTCTGCCTGCTCTGTGAGAGTATCAAACTGAATGGTCTTGTGTTCCTCATAAAGGCTTTTGGATTTGTAATTCTCCAAAGCACCGAACATCTTTCCACCCTTGATGTGATGACCGTATATAACCAGATTGTCGCTTGTGGCAATATCGCAATTCTCCTGCACATAAGGCGTACCTAAATCACTGTATTCCTTTTCAAAATTGTGCTTCAGATAAAAATTCGGGTTATTCTTGCTTTGCATCACGGGATAGTTGATTGTTGTGCCGGCAATGGAAATCCAACCGACCATATCCTCATTCTGCATATACAATTCCTGATACTTGGCAAGCACATCGTCTCCCTCGCTGGCAGGGGCATCGTCTGGTACGATTTCCTCCGTGGGAGCCTGCTCTACCATTTCGGCAATCTCTTCAAAGGCTTCCGTCTGCTCGTCCACCTGTGCATAGTGATGACAAATACGGAAGCCGCAAAAAGCCGCCATACCTAACATGCACACTGCGGCGGCAACACAGATAATAGATTTATAATTCTTCATAGGCTTTTCCTTTCTTATCTTGAAATTTCCGTCTGCTTTCTGGGAGCAGAAAGCTCCCTGCAATATTCGGGGTATCTGACCTTGATACCCTCCATAAAGTAGGGAGTAAACTCACAGCAGAACAATTCCTCTGGCGTGAAATACCGTTCCCGTCCTTCCTCTGCGTACCCGTTCCAGAGATTAAAAGCAAGGTGGCATACCTTGACTGTGCCGCTTGTCTGCCAGCCGCCGTGCATACCCTCTGGCTCGATGCAGTCCTCCTTGAAATTAAACATCTGGTTGATATTCGCCCTCGTTTCCGAAGCGATACCCATTACATAGAAAAACGCCCTGTGATAGCAGTCGTTCACACTGCATTTCATCATATTTTCCAGAAAAAAATCCCGATGGGCTGTATCACGGAATTTAATCTCAGCCATAAAAGACCTCCTTTCTTAGACCTCCCCGAACTTGGTTGTCATCAATTTATAAAGCTCGGTATTGCGTGGAAACTTATTGACAAACGGCACAAGGGAGCTGCCAACTTTCAAAAGCCCCTGACCTGCACCGACATTCGTGATATAGCTCATCTGAAGGTCGGAAATGTTAAGGAGCTTGGCAAGCTCAAGCCTGTCCGTGGACGCTTGGTTGAGCATAATGATAAACTCGGAGTTCGCAAGCATCGTCCTCGCCGTATGGCTCTGCAATAGGTCGTCCACATTCTGGGTGATACCCGTACAGTACGCACCGTACTTACGCACACGCTTCCAGAGGGTAAAGAGGAAGTTTGCAGAGTATTCATGCTGGAACAGCAGATAAATCTCGTCAATGAAAATAAAAGTGTTTCTGCCTTTGGCTCTGTTCTGCGTTATACGGTTTAAGATGATGTCAAGCACGACAAGCATACCGATAGGCTGTAACTGCTTGCCCAAATCCAGAATGTCATAGCAGATAAGACGGCTGTGGGTATCAACATTCGTGTGCTTTGCAAAGGTATTAAGCGACCCGTCCGTAAACAGCTCTATCGCAAGGGCGATTTCCTGTGCTTCTGGCTCATTCTGCTTTAACAGCTCCTCACGGAAGTCCTGCAAGGTGGGCGGCGTTCCCATATAGTTGCCCTGCTGATAGTAGCGGTACACACTTGCCGTACAGCGGTCAATGATGGATTTCTGCTTTGCTCCCAAGTTCGTGCCGCCGATGAGCTGTTCGCAAAGGGATAAAATAAACTCCGATTTCAAAATGACGGGGTTTGCACCGTCACCGTAATCGGAGTTCATATCCATAGCATTGATGTGATTTTCACTTGTCGCAGAGATATGAATGACCTCTCCCTGCATTGCTTTAACAAGCGGGGAATATTCACGCTCTGGGTCAATGATGATTATATCGGCATTAGGGTCGGTCAGAATGATATTCGTCATTTCTTCCTTTGCGGTAAAGGATTTACCTGCACCCGACACACCAAGAATAAAGGAATTGCCGTTAAGGAGCTGCCTGCGGTTGGCGATAATCATATTTTTGCTGATGACATTATGACCGTAATACACACCGTTTTCGTGGTAAATTTCCTGCACACGGAACGGGATAAACACTGCAAGGCTCTCTGTTGTGAGGGTACGCAGGGCATCTATCTTCCGTACACCAAATGGCAGAGCTGTATTCAATCCGTCCATCTGCTGATATTTCAGCACCGCAAACTGGCACAAGTGCTTTCTTGCGGTAGTTAAGAGAGCTTCTGTATCATTGTCGAGCTGCTCCTTGGTATCTGCTGTATGCACCATAGTCAGCACGGCAAACATCATTCTCTGGTCACGGGTCGTCAAATCGTCCAGAAATTCCTTGCTTTCTTTTCGCTGCTGTTCCAAATCATAGGGGATAA
Organism: Wansuia hejianensis; assembly: GCF_014337215.1. NCBI lineage: Bacteria > Bacillati > Bacillota > Clostridia > Lachnospirales > Lachnospiraceae > Wansuia > Wansuia hejianensis. Next base: position 1,720,775 of record NZ_CP060635.1, read on the forward strand.
CGGCAGAAAAATTGTTGTTCTGGTTCTGCTTCCTCTGCCAATTCGTGATATTGGTTTCCACACCAAGCAGACGGTTTTCCACCTCCCGCACGGCTTCGTCCGTGGGAACGGGTATAATGTCAACAGACAACATCATATTCCTGTTCAGCTCACAAAGCTCCGCCACCATACTGTCCTTGATATAGGCGGCGTATTCTCTGAGGAAAATCACACGCCCGTATCTATCGCCCATACGGAAGTAGTCGCTCTCAAATTCAAAGGTATCGGGGCAGATAAAATCCTTGAAATCGTGACCTTTCCGCATCGTCTGGGTAATATCGAAGTGGAACGCTGTTTCTTCTCCTGTACGATAGAAGTCGTGGAAGATACGCAGCTTGTCGCCTGCGTCCAGTTCCACACACTTCGACCCCAGACGGTTAAAGTGGGCGATAAGGTCAGCACCCACACGGGCGAAGTAGTTTCGTGCTTCCTCGATATTCTTCTTGCAGACAGATACGGTTACATACTTATCCTGTACGATGGAATTAGCCCCTGTCGCCTTATCCAGAAGCATTTTGTTGTATTCCTTACGGTACTTATCCAGACCGTCATCAGCCATCGGAATTAAGATGGTCTGTTCAAAATCAGCTTTGTTCAAGCGACGGTTGTTGATAGTGAGCTTTGTGGTCGCACCGCTGTCAAGGGAATTTAGAAGCTCCGAGTATTCAAGGAACATCGCTTCCTTATCCTCACGGCTTGCCACGGCATAGTTTATATCCTCAAACTTAAAGGTCTTTGCGTACTTGTTCCTGCCGACAAGGAAAATGCCGTCCTCCCAGATTGTCTTAATCGGGATAACATTCTGTACCGACTTCGGCACGACAAACTTTTCCCTGTCCTGCTTGAACAGATTTTTAAGAGTTTTCAGCATTGTTTACCTCCTTGCTGCGTTTCGCTTTTTTCTTTTTCGATTTCTTTGGTTTTGGCGTCCTGCCTTTCTGCTTTTTCCGTACTGTCGTCAACCCTTTTTCATAGGCTTCAATGGTTGGCTTCATCGTTTCATAATAGAGATTATCTGGCAGGAACATCAGCTTTTTCGGCATCAGAAATTCTGATTTAATCCACGCCCAGACAAACTGCTCTGCGGTCATACCGTTGTATTTGATAAATCCCATAGCCGCAAAGGGGAACGCACCTAAGATACAAACCCAACTGAGGGTTTCCGTACCAAACCGTGGACGGAGAAGGAAATACAAACCCACCGCCACGCCGCAGGCAAGGACAGAAAAAATGAACTGTCTGAGGGACAGTCCAAAAAACATACTCTCCGTATAATTACGGATTTCCTTATTTATCTTGACTTCCAATCATAGCACCTCCCTTACAAGCCCATCATTTCTCTTACAACACGGTCTGCCATTTTGACCGCACCGACAAGGACGAGCATATTGAACACAAGCTCCCCGATATAGCTCCACACCATAGATACCGCAGCCGCATCGGGATTGACTACGGGCGGAGAAGAAGCAAACAGGGAAAAGATAATGCAGGCAAGCACGATAACCGCACCTTCAAGGCATACAGCGGCATAGCTCTTAATGAAGCTCTTGCCGACGCTCTGGCTCGGCTCTCCCGCAAAAGCGGAAAGGGGTACGGGTGCTATGGCAGTATAGATATACAGCTTGAAAAACCTGCCGTATACCGACATAATCATTATGAATGACAGCACCGTAATAAACAGTCCGCCTATTAGCGTGACCGCCCATAGCGGGATACTCTCAAAAAATCCGCAGTCTTCAACTGCTGTCACGATTTCCTGCGGCAACACCGTCTGCTGTGCCGAGCCAAAGCCTGCGGCATTCATAATCGTGGAAATCATACCCTGCACAATCTTAAACAGTGCCATCATCAGTTCTAATCCATAGGTCACTGCACCTTTGGCAATGGCAAAGCGGATAAACAGCTTCAACGCCTGCTCTGGTCGCTTGACTTCTGCAAAATTTCCGCAGGTACGCATTACACCCACAACAAAGAACAGCACGAGCAGGGCAAGTCCGATAGCCTGCATCGCACCGTGAATATCCACGATGACATTCCATATCGTGCCGCCCTTAAAATTCTCTGGGGATTGGGTAATGAGCTGCCATATCTCGGCTAATTTCTCATTCCAAGTGTTTAGGGCGTTCTCTAAATTCTGTACCACCCAGTTATCAGACATTTGACCACCTCCTTGATGATATTAGATAACGGGAGCGAGTTCCGCACTCAGCGGATCTGCTCCCGTTATCTTTCGTCTTGTGTCAGTCTGTTATCTTAGCCTGTGATAAGAGTCAAGATTTCTTTTGCGAAGGTAATGACAACGCCGCCTGCAAGGGTCAAAAAGCCGTTAGCTCTCTGGGACGGGTCGTGGGATTTGAGGGAAAGACCAATCTGCACGATACCAAAGCCGAGCATAATCATACCGACAGCCCTCACCAGACCGAAAATGAAATCGGACAGATTGTTGACTACCTGAATAGGGTCATTGGCAGCAAAGGCGGTTACGGAAGTACCAAGCACAAATGTCATTGCCATAACAGCCATACAGTAATAGCGGAAGCCTTTCTTAACCTTTCCAGTCATCGGCAGCTTCGTGGTTTTCTTGTTCTCGTTCTTCTTAAAAAGTTTCATAGGGTAAATCCTCCTTATAAATTGAATATTTCTTCCAAGTCCTCATCGGACAGAAGCTCATAGGAAGTGCTGACAGATTTCACGCTCACGGCGTTATCTGGAATATCACTGTCAAACACAAGGGTTGCAACAGCCTGCGTAGGCTCTCCGTGGATATACGGCGGTTGCCCTCCGTCAGCCGTCAGCTTCACATTCGGGTGCTTCAAGATGTCATACTTGAGGTCCATAACGGGGCGTTCTCCACGCACAAAAAGAAGTGCGTAACGGTTATCAAGCATACGCACTTCGTCTGGGGTCATCAGCTCACGCCCCGAAATCTGATAATTTGTTGAATAGTTACCACTTCGCCCAGAGCTTTTCCCGTAGGTGTTGGTATCAATGGTTTCCTTGCCCAAAAGCTCTGACACATATTTGTGGGTGCTTTGCTCGTTGCCGCCCAGATACAGAAACTCATCATGAGGTAAGGTTCAGCTTGTCCTTTACAGGACTTGCATCCCCTCCCTCCCAAACCGCACGTACACCTCTCGATGTATACGGCTTTCCGCTTATTATATTTGCGGTATTAAGAATGAATCAGTTTATGACATTCGGGGCATACCACAAGAGTTTTCCGTCTCCTTTTGCGCATAAGGAGTACCCACTCCGCATTGCCCTTTAAGTCTTTTAGTTTCTTTACTTGATGAATTTCCAGATTTCTGCAATTGATGTCGTATAAATAAAGTTGGCACCTTATTCTCAAAGAATTCATGTATAATAAAGAGAATAAGGAGGAACTCTCAATGTCACGTACTCAACGTAAATACGACCACGAATATAAGATCCAGGCTGTCAAACTTGCCAGAGAAATCGGCGGTGCTAAGGCAGCCAAAGAATTAGGTATTCCAGAAGGAACCATCCATACATGGCTGAAAGCAGTTAGAGCCGGTACATTGGATATTGGCGACGGTGCACATACTCCAGAAAGTGCCATGAGTCTCGCTGAGGAACTTGCTATGCTCCGCAAACGTGTTAAGGATCAGGATAAAGAAATCCGGCGTCTAAAAGAGGAAAATGAATTTCTCGAGGAAGCAAGTGCTTTTTTCGCAGCCAGCCGTCGGAAGTCAGCAAGAACCAAAGAATGATGTTCATTGCCATAAAAACGGAAGACGGCGCGATTAAGGGAAAACTCTCATTCTATTGCCGGATGCTTGGTGTCAGCCGCCAGGGGTTCTACAAATATCTTGCTAATAAAGACCGGCCCTGGAAATATCAGGATCTCGCTGATGCTATGATAGCAATCCATACTGAAGATGAATACAATGATACATATGGGCGCATTCGCATGTATCAGGCACTTCTCCTTAAGAAACCGGAAGGACTCAAGATTCCCAGTGAGCGAACCGTCTACAGGGTCATGGATGAAATAGGCCTTAGTCATCAACCAAAGCGTAAGCCGAATGGTATTACCAAGGCTGATCGGGAAGCTCGTAAGTCAGATGATCTTCTGAAGCGAGATTTCAAATCCGACAAGCCACTTGAAAAATGTGTAACTGACATTACAGAAATCAAGGCTAAAGATGGGAAACTGTATGTTTCAGCTATCTTTGACTGCTTTGATTCCGGTGTCCTTGGTCTGGCAATGGAAACCAACATGAAAGCAACGTTGTGTGAGCATACCCTGGATAATGCCTATCTGGCATATCCTGATCTGCGAGGGGCTATTGTACACTCTGACAGAGGAACACAATATACCAGTGAAACTTATCGTAAGGCTCTTGCTAAATACGGTATTATTCAAAGCATGAACAGTGCTGGTGGCAGGTGCCACGATAATGCCCGATGCGAAAGCATGTGGGCCAGAATGAAAAGTGAGCTTCTCTATGACCGCTACAATACGGAGACTATGACCATAGAGGAACTGAAGGTTCTCATTTGGAGATACTTCATCAGTTACTGGAATAACAGGAGGATCTGCTCTGCCAACGGTGGGCTTCCTCCGATAATTAAGCGACAGAGATACTACCAATCTCTGGAACAGGCTGCATAGGCAGTGATATCTTTGAGATAAATGTGTCAACCAATATTGACAATATCATTTATAACCAAATAAAATATTGGTCAACGAAAAGACAACTATGTAAAAAAATAAGCGTACCACTATTTCTAATGATACGCCTATCCTCATTAAATCACTTCAAAATGCTTCAACGCATCCTTTATCGCTTCCACCTTCTCTGCTGTCGGATGCTTCCTCGGCTGTTTCAATTCTTCTACCGCATTAGGAGCATCATACATCGGCAAGCCCAAATCTCTCTTTACCTCTGCGATATATGCGGTATGTACCTTGAAGCCATATTTAGCTTCTATGTACTCCTTTATCATTTTGTAGGTCACTCGTTCCTTGGGCTTGTATTCTTCGGCTCTTTTAGCGATATTATCAAGCGGAACTTTTCCCTCACCCTCGCCAAACTCAACTTTTACGTTGATATGTCCGTCTGGCTTTTTGTGGGAAAGCAGTACTACCGTCTCAACATGTACCGTCATCGGAAATTGATCCACCCCCCGCACCCTCACCATCTCATACCCTTCCCCGCACAAATATTTCAAATCCCTTGCCAATGTGGCCGGATCACAGCTTACATACACGATCCTCTCAGGCTTCATCTGCACCATCGTCTCCAGCAGACTCTCCTCGCACCCTTTCCTGGGCGGGTCCACTACGATCACATCAGCTCTTACTTTCTCTTTCTCATACAATTCCGGCAGAATTTCCTCTGCTTTCCCCACGTAGAATTCCGCATTCTCAATCCCATTTAGTTCTGCGTTTCGTCTGGCGTCTTCGACCGCCTGGGGCACGATTTCCACCCCATACACCTGTTTCGCCCTTTGCGCCAGGAACAGTGAAATCGTCCCTATCCCACAATACAAATCCCATACAGTCTCTTCTCCTGTCAAGCCCGCGTATTCCAACGCCGTCTCATATAGTTTTTTCGTCTGCACCGGATTGACTTGATAAAAGGAAAGCGGCGAAATCTGATACTTTACTTTCCCGATATGATCCGTTATATATCCATCTCCCCACACCTTCTGGTCCTTATCGCCCATAATCACATTTGTCCGCCTGGTATTGCTGCTGAAGGTGATGCCTCTCATCCCCTCGATTCCGCAGAGCTTATCAATCAGCGCTTTTTTGGCCGGAAGTCCCGCCCCGTTTATCACCAGGCACACCATGAATTCACCGGTCGTAAATCCATACCGGATCAGCACATGCCTTACCAGCCCTTCGCCACTCATCTCATCATAGGCCGGTATGTGATTTTCTTCCATCCAGCCCAGAATCCCGGACAAAATCTCTCCATTGGCCTCTGCTCCCAGCACGCAGTCCCTGCAGGGAATGATCGTATGGGTACGGCCTGCATAAAATCCGGCCACTGCTTTTCCTTCTCTGTCGCATCCCACCGGAAACTGAGCCTTATTCCTGTACCGAAACGGCTGCTCCATACCAATGATCGGCTCCATCGGCACATCCTCAAATCCTCCGATCCGCATCAGATCGTTCCTGACCTTATCCTCCTTAAACCGAAGCTGCTCCCCATAATCCAGCATCTGCAACTGACATCCTCCGCACTGCCGGGCAATCGGGCACACCGGTACCACCCGTTTCCCGGAAGGCTCCACAATCCTCATCAGCCTGCCAAACCCGTAATTTTTTTTCGCCTTGACAATCTTCACCTCTGCCAGATCACCGATCACCGTATCCTTGACAAACAACGTATACCCGTCTGCCTTCCCGATACCCTCTCCCGTCTGGCTCATATCCTCAATTCGGATTATCACCACATCATTTTTTTGAAACTTCATCTTTCCCATCCCTCTTTCTCTGTTCCGCCGCTATCTGCCTCTGGGCGTAGCTTACAGCAGGACGCCCCATCACTCATCCTCTGCAGGTATACATCCATCTAATACATCTGCCTGAATGCCCCGCTGCCACCGTCTTCTCCCCGCCGCCCGGATTAATTTTTCAACACTAAATTTCTTCCCTTAAAAAAGGACGCGGCCGGAACACCCCGCCTCGTCCTTCCATCATAACCCTATAGCTTCAAATCTCTCCCGTCTTCCGGATATTTGACTCAAAGATCCTGTTATACCCCAGCCATTCGCCGGAATCATCCGCGGCCGCCAGCACCTCTGTCAGAGTCTCCATCCGCGCGTCTGTATTATCCGCCAGGTTCAGCGCCAGCGCCTCTGCCAATGCCGGTTTTTTCGGCGAACCGTATTCCAGCTCCCCGTGATGGGCCAGTATACAGTGCTTCAGTTCGTTCTCCAGCTGTTCTGGAAATCCAGGAATCCCGGCAGCCCCGTCATGTACCATTTCCGCCCCGATCATAATATGTCCCAGGAGCTGTCCGTCGTCCGTATAATCATTCTGCGGAAACGCCGATAATTCCTTCGTCTTGCCGATATCATGAAAGATCGCCGCGGTAATCAGCAAATCTCTGTTCAGGACCGGATACGCCTTCGTGTAATACTGACACAGCCGTGTCACGCTCAGGGTATGCTCCAGCAGCCCCCCGATAAATCCGTGGTGGACGCTCTTCGCAGCAGAACTGCCTTTAAACCGCTTGATAAATCCCTGGTCCTCCACATAATACCGTTTGAGAAGCGCAGACAGATAAGGGTTCTGCACACTCTCCACATAAGAAAGCAGCTCCTGGTACATCTGTTCCACATCATATTTGCTGGCGGGCAGATAATCTGCCGGGTTATACTCGCCCTCAGCAGCCCTGCGCACCCGCTTGATGGACACCTGCAGCGCTCCCGCAAAGCTGGTCACATCGCCCATCACTTCTATGTAATCCAGGATGTCGAATTCATCGATCCCAAAGGAGTTCGGCTCCCAGATCTTGCCATCGATCGTCCCTGTCTTGTCCTGCAAAATCACATTTTCATAAGGTTTGCCATTCTTGGTCACGGCAGACTGCCTGAATTTACACAGATAAATCCCCGCAATTCTCGTTCCCTCATGCAGTTCCCTGATATATTTCATAATAATTCTCCTCTTTCTCTCTATATCTCGCCGGCTGTCACATCGATCTCCATTTCGACGTAGCCTTCCGCCCCCTTGCGCATGACGGTCACCTTCACCGCCTGTCCGGGCGCCAGCTTTGTAAGGCTGTCGTGATACTGCTTAATAGTGCTTATCTTCTCCTCTCCGACCTTCACAATAACGTCATACTCCTTGATCCCGGAAAGCATGGCAGGCGAATCCGCCTGTACGGCAGTCACCAGCACCCCTTTCGGGATTCCCGTCTTCTCCGCGATCTGTGCGGTCACGTCCTGGCCCTTGATGCCGATGTACGCCTGGCTCTCGTTATTGGACAACCGTTCGATCAGCTCCTTGATCTGGGAAATCGCCAGCCCTGTAATGATATTCTTATCCTCTGAGCTGTAGCTCTGGGCGATAATTCCCACAATCTCCCCGTCCAGATTCACCAGCACGCCGCTGCCCTCCTTGCTGCCCAAAATGTCTGTGGTCAGCAGGTTATATTCAGTATCCAGCGTGGAAATCTTATTATTCACTGAAGTGATGACCCCATATGCCACAGAATTACTGTATCCGATAGGGCTTCCCAGCGCCAGTATCGGCTCGCCCTGTGAGACGCTGTAAGAGCTTCCCAGCGGTGCGACCTCCAGATTCTCCTGCGTGTCCGCGCTGATATCCGCCAGAGCGACCCGCAGGATCGCCAGTCCCGTATTGGCGTCATGCTTCTGGAAAATAGCATCTGTCATAGTTCCGTCATAGAACGTCACCTGTATCCGTTCCACATTTTCCACAATCCTGTACTCCGTCAGGATGAACAGATCCTGGCCGTTATCTGCAACCACGAGGCCCGAAATCTGCTGCTGGTTCTCATAGTTCTGGTTAAAATAATCCATCTGGTTCGTGATGCCAATCACAGTCACCAGCGCATGCTTCGGCTTCTCCGCCACAGCCAGCATGTCCTTATACAGCTGCTTATATTCTGTCAGCCCGATGGCCGGAACCGGTTCCGGCGTGGCCTGCGGCGTATCCACAACCGTCGGGGTGGGGGTGGCTTCAGGCGTCGCTGTGGCCGTCGGCTCCTCATCCGCGGGAATATTCACTTTGGGTGGTTCCTCGCTGGTGCCCAGAACCTGCTCTGCAACCGGAACCATTTTCACGAACACAAAAGCGGCGATAATGCCCGCAGCTACAGCTGCAGCCGCCACTCCCGCGATCTTCAGCAGCAGCGCCCGTTTGTCCAGCGGTTTCTTTTTAATAATCTCTTTCATAAAACTGTAGGGTTTTTTCTCCTGGTTATCCTCTTTGTTTTCCATCAGTAAAGTCCCCCATTTTAAGAATACCGGAAGCAATCCCGGCGCCGGCGCCTGAAGAGGCGGGGCAGGGCGCTTCTCCCATTATTAAAACCTGGATATTCCTGAAATATTTTATCAGAAACATATGAACAATCTATGAATAATTTCTCACAAAAATCCCTTTTCTATTGGGGTTTTTTAGAGTACAATAGACATTAGAAAATGTAAAGGAAATGATTATGAACCAAAAAGCGTTAAAAACACTGGAATACCATAAAATTATCAATATGCTGCTTCAGCACGCCTCCTCCCCCATGGGCCAGGAGCTCTGCCGGCAGCTGACACCCTCCGATGACCTGAATGTGGTCCGGGGCATGCAGCGCCAGACCCATGATGCGCTGAGCCGCCTGTTCCGCAAGGGCCATATTTCTTTCGGCAGCGCCAGGGACATCCGGCCCTCTCTGAAGCGCCTGGCCATCGGCAGCTCTCTGAACCAGTCAGAGCTTCTGTCCATTGCCTCTCTTCTGGAAAATACCGCCCGGGTAAAATCTTACGGACGTCATGAAAATGCTGACACGGCCGGCGACAGTCTGGACCCTCTGTTTGACTCGCTGGAGCCGCTGACCCCTCTCTCTGCAGAGATCCGCCGCTGCATCCTGGCGGAGGATGAGATCAGCGATGACGCCAGCCCCGGCCTGCGCCAGGTCCGCCGTTCTATCAAGGCCAGCGGCGACCGGATTCATACCCAGCTGAACAACCTGATCAACGGCTCCCTGCGCACTTACCTGCAGGACGCCGTCGTTACCATGCGGAACGGCCGGTACTGCATCCCTGTTAAATCAGAATACCGTTCCCAGGTACCCGGCATGATTCACGACCAGTCCTCCACAGGCTCAACGATCTTCGTGGAGCCTATGGCTATCGTGAAACTGAACAACGATATCCGGGAGCTGGAATTAAAGGAAGAAAAAGAGATCGAAATCATCCTGGCCACGCTCAGCCAACAGGCCGCCCAATACACAGAGCTTCTTCAGTACGACCTGGAAAATATGGTCGAACTGGATTTCATATTCGCACGGGCCGGCCTGGCTATGGAAATGAACGCCACTGAACCGCTGTTTAATACCGACGGGATCATCAGCCTGCGGAAAGCGAGACATCCGCTCATTGAAAGGCGCCAGGTGGTCCCTATTGATCTCACTCTTGGAGAAGCCTTTGACCTTTTAATCGTCACAGGCCCCAACACCGGTGGAAAAACCGTTTCACTGAAGACTGTGGGGCTTTTGTCCCTGATGGGCCAGTCCGGCCTTCACATACCGGCTCTGGACCGCTCCCGGCTGTCCATTTTTACGGAAATTTACGCGGATATCGGGGATGAACAGAGCATTGAACAATCACTGAGCACCTTTTCCTCCCACATGACCAATGTGGTTTCGTTCCTGGAAAAGGCAGACCGGCAGTCCCTGGTACTTTTTGACGAGCTGGGAGCCGGAACCGACCCCACGGAAGGCGCCGCCCTCGCAATCGCCATCCTCTCCCACCTGCACCAGCAGGGAATCCGGACGATGGCCACCACTCACTACAGCGAATTAAAAATCTACGCCCTTTCCACAGAAGGAGTCGAGAACGCCTGCTGTGAATTTGACGTGGAGACACTGCGTCCCACCTACCGTCTGCTGGTCGGCGTTCCAGGAAAAAGCAACGCATTTGCCATCTCCGGCAAACTGGGCCTGCCGGACTACATCATAAAGGCAGCCAGGGAACAGATCAGTGAGCAGGATGAATCCTTTGAAGACGTTCTGACCACCCTGGAGCAGAACCGGATCGCCATGGAACGGGAACAACAGGAGCTGGAGAAGACCCGTGCGGAGGTCGAAGCCCTGAAGAGCCAGATTTCCGAAAAGCAGGAAAAACTCACCTCCCAGAGGGACCGCATTCTCCAAAAGGCTAATGAAGAGGCTCACGCCATCCTGCGGGAAGCAAAAGAATATGCCGACCAGACCATGCGGGATTTCCAGAAATTCGGCAAGGCCGGGATCTCCGTCAAAGAGATGGAAAAACGGCGCTCCGACCTCCGGGAAAAGCTAGACCAGACAGGTAAGAAAATCTCTGTGAAGCCTGATCCGCGCCCGGTTTCCAACCTGAAGCCCAAGGACCTGTCAATCGGTGACTCCGTAAAAGTGCTGAGCATGAATGTAAAGGGCACCGTCAGCACGCGCCCGGATGCAAAGGGCAACCTTTTCGTTCAGATGGGCATCATCCGTTCCAAAGTGAACATTTCCGACCTGCAGCTGATCGACGAACCCGTCATCACCGGCGGCGGAATGAGCCGCACCGGCTCCGGTAAGATTAAAATGTCCAAATCCAGCTCTGTAAAGACGGAGCTCAACCTGCTGGGCAAGACTGTGGACGAAGCCGTTGCAGAACTAGACAAATATCTGGACGACGCCTATCTCGCTCATCTCCCCAGCGTCCGCATCGTGCATGGCAAGGGCACGGGCGCTCTCCGCAAGGGGGTTCACGCGTATTTAAGGACTCAGAAGCACATCTCAGACTATCACCTGGCCGAATTCGGCGAGGGAGATGCCGGAGTCACCATCGTAACGTTTAAAAAATAAGAGGAGGTTTTATGAATGGTTGCCAAACAGAAAATTCTCATCGTAGATGATGATAACAATATAGCAGAACTCATTTCTCTTTACCTGACAAAAGAATGCTTTGAATGCATGATCGTCAACGACGGCGAAGAAGCCCTCAGCGTCCTTGGCACCTTCCAGCCCAACCTGATCCTGCTGGATCTGATGCTTCCGGGCATGGACGGCTACCAGGTCTGCCGGGAGGTCCGCCATAAGTCCAACACACCGATCATCATGCTTTCCGCCAAGGGAGAGATTTTTGATAAGGTGCTGGGGCTGGAGCTGGGCGCGGATGATTACATTATTAAGCCCTTTGACTCCAAAGAGCTGGTCGCGCGGGTTAAGGCGGTACTCCGCCGTTTTCAGCCCGCTCCCAGCCAGACGGTTTCCCAGACCAACGGAAAATATGTTGAATATCCCGATCTGATCATCAACCAGACCAACTACTCCGTTCTGTACAAGGGGGAGACCGTGGATATGCCGCCGAAGGAGCTGGAGCTTCTCTACTTCCTGGCTTCCTCCCCCAACCAAGTCTTCACCCGGGAACAGCTTCTGGACCACATATGGGGCTATGAATACATAGGAGACACCCGGACTGTGGACGTACATATCAAGCGGCTCCGGGAAAAGATCAAGGATCACGCCAACTGGTCCATCAGCACCGTGTGGGGAATCGGCTATAAATTCGAGGTCAAATCATAATGAAGAAAAAACTATTCTGGAAATTCCTGATCGCCTACATCCTGATCGGGATCACAAGCTTCATACTGATCTCCACGGCCGGTTCCCGGCTGCTGGAAAAAGAGCTGGTGGATTCTCACAGCATGAGCCTCTATAAAGAAGCCTCCAGAATTGCCTCTTACCAGGCCGCCCGCTATTATACCCGCGGCATCACCCTGGAAGATACCTACAACAACCTGGCCGCCCTCTCCGACTTTCAGAATTCGGAGATATGGCTCATCAGCACCGACGGAGAGATTTTTCTGAATACAGAGGCCGATCTGGAGAGTGAACAGGCGGAGACTCTGGAAAATTTTGATCCCATCGCCTTGGGATCAGATTATTATACCGTAGGCCGCTTTTTCCAACATTTTGACTCAGACATGCTCAGCGTCATGGTGCCTGTCACTTCTAATCTGAACATCCGTGGCTACGTGGCCATCCACATGCCCATGACCGATGTCTATCAGGAACGGGAAGCCCTGCTCGCGCAAGTCTACCTGCTGTTTCTCGTACTTTTCCTGATTTTCCTGTCTGTGCTGGTCCTACTGGCTTTCGTAGTTAACCGCCCATTGAAGCGGATCATACGCGGCGCCCAGGAATATGCCTCCGGCAACCTGACCTACAATATTAACGTCCCCTCCAATGACGAAATGGGCTATCTGGCCAGCACGCTGAACTATATGTCTGATGAGCTGAATAAAACGGGCGAGTATCAGCGTAAATTTGTCGCAAATGTCTCCCACGATTTCCGTTCACCGCTGACCTCCATCAAGGGATACGTGGAGGCCATTCTTGACGGAACGATCCCTCAGGAGATGCAGGAGCGCTATCTGAACATTGTACTGTTCGAGACCGACCGTCTGAACAAGCTGACAAAGAGCATGCTGACGCTGAATAATATCGATACCAAGGGACATTTTCTGGACATCACCAGCTTTGACATTAACGCGGTGATTAAAGACACAGCTGCCTCCTTTGAAGGCACCTGCACGGCTAAACGAATTTCCATCGAGCTGCTGCTGGCCGCCGAGACGCTGTATGTTTCCGCCGATTTTGGCAAGATCCAGCAGGTATTATACAATCTGATCGACAATGCGATCAAATTCAGCGACAACAATTCCACCATTCAGGTAGAAACTACCGAAAAGCATGGAAAAGTGTTTGTCTCCGTTAAGGATCACGGGGTCGGAATCCCCAGATCCTTCATTTCCAAGATCTGGGACCGTTTCTACAAGATAGACGCTTCCCGCGGAAAAGACCGCAAGGGCACGGGACTGGGCCTTGCGATCGTAAAAGAGATTATCAGCGCCCACAATCAGAATATCAATGTGGTCAGCACGGTAGGCGCGGGGACGGAATTTATATTTTCACTGGATAAGACAAAGCAGCAATAAAGTAGGAGGTAAGTTATGTTTCACCTATCAGAAGAGACCATACAGCGGTACAGCAGCATCAAACCAGCCTACAAGCGGATTTATCTGACACTCCGCCAAGCACTTTTATCCGGGGAGCTGTCTGCCGAAGAAAAAATGCCGGAAGAGGCCCTCGCCCTGCAATTGGGTACCAGCCGGACGCCTCTGCGAAGAGCTCTGGACGACTTAAAAAGGGAAGGCTACCTGGAACACGCAAAGTCTGCCGCCAATTCCCCTCACCTTCCCAAAAAGGACATGAACAGTATAATCGACCTGGACGTGCTTCTGGAATCTCACGCGGCATACCTGGCTGCCAGAAACGGTGTTTCCACTGAAAATCTGGAGATTCTGAAAGATTTGAACAGAATTCTGCGCAACGTAGATGAATCGTTCCGATATGACAGCGCATTTGAAAAAGACCTGATCGGCGTCCGTGACACTCATCTCCAGTTTCATCTGATGATCGCCCGGATGTCCCGGAACAAATATCTCTATCAGACAGTGGCTAAACTTCGAACAAAGCTGCGCCAATACTCGTCCCTGGAATCATTCCCCAGAGACCAGACTCCCAGCAGCTACTACCGCACGATCATTGTCCCCTGTCACGAGGAAATCATCAGCGCCATCGAAAACCGTGAGCCTGAAAGCGCGCGGGCATGGATGTATACAGATGTCATCCGTTCCAGATCCAAATATTTTAACAGCTACAAAAACCCTTATCTGATCGGGCGTTAAACCTCTTCGCGGCTTCTTCACAGCTTCAAATGGAAATACTGCTCTGCGATCTGCAGAAATTCAGTCTGAGTTCCTACATTCCGGGCCGCAGCCTTTCCATTTTTCACTTCAGTAAATAAACTGCCCATCAGATTATAATTCCCTTCCGGCGTCTTCAGATTCATTGAGCGCCTTTTGGTAAAATTTGAATCAGGGCTTGTGGAACAATAATTGTTCAGCGCAATAAAATCCACATTTTCCTGCGGCATGGTGTAGAACCGGAACACGTGTTCGATGCTTCCGTCCGATGTGGTCCGGTCCAGGGCCCACCAGATGTCATCCAGTCTTACCGTGTGGAACAATTCTCCGCGGCATTCTGTCGTACCGCCTTCCGATATCTTCACGGCGCCGGAAGGAGCTGGTCCGCCAAACCCCACGTCACAGTAGTACAGTTCCCCTTCCACCTCTGCCACCACGCCTCTGTGCATGATTGGCGGCAGGTAATCTCTCCCGCGTACAATCCGGCACATACAGGACCATGCGCGATAGCCCAGATCCTTTAGAAGCTGCGTAAACAGGCCATTCAGTTCGAAACAATATCCTCCCCTCTTCCGGAGGACTATTTTATCATACAGCGCAGGTATCGCCAGGGATACAGGCATGTGGTAATCACAGATATCCAGGTTTTCAAAAGGAACGGCGCATTGGTGCGCATAGACCAGCCTGTCAAGAAATTCCCTGTTGGGCTTTAACGGAGCCGGAATTCCCAGACGCTCTAGATATGCCTCCGGTTCAGGTATGTGAGCATATAATTCTTCGTACATAATCCTCCTTTCAAAAAGACCTCTGCGTCTTGTATACCAGCAGAGGCCTTTCTTATAATTCCTATCCGTTCACTTTCTGTCTGGAAAAACGGTAAATATCCTCAAAGAAACAGGGATTTAAGATTTTGGAGCTATACCCGACCATGGCCGGCGCTCCCGGCACCATATAGGCATCCACATATTCTTTCGCAACCCTACGCACTTCATCCCTGGGCATATCCTCTGATATATCCGGAGTCTCCACGCCAATAAGGATATCCTTACCGTATTCCCGGTACATGGCCGCTTTGTCATTCATCTCCTGCCCTGCCCAGCTGTCCACACCTGCTTCTACGATTGCCGGAAATATGGATTCTATATGGCCGCAGCTGTGCATGTCGTAAAACAGCCCTTTCGCATGCGCATGATCCACCACCGTCCGCAAATGAGGAACAAACATATTCCTGGCCGTCTCCAGGGAGAAAAACGGTGACCGCTGGCTGCCCCAGTCGTCATGAACACAGATTCCCCTGATGGAGAAGTGTTCAACAAATTTATCAATCATCCGGCAATACAGATCAGCCAGTTTATCGAGGAATTCATGAACAGCCTTCTGCTGATCTTCATCAATCAGCGCCATGGCCGCCCCCTCAAAATCCATCATGGAAATCATCCGTTCAAAATACCCGGTATATATGGTAGGCATGACGGCCAGCTCCGGATCAGCGACGAATTCCCGGCTGAGAGCCTTCTGCCCTTCCCAGTCCCATGAATCAATATCCGGCCAAACAACTTTTTCCTTCCACTCATTCATGGTGGATAGCAGCGGCGCACCTGGCTTTACCATAGAACCTCCCGCTACCTCCACGAACACCCAGGTGATCCCGAACATATCCGGAAACCCTTCCGGATGAACCTTCGGTTCCCCGCCGTCACGGATGGAAGCCCTGGCTTCCGCGTCTGGGAATATTCTCGGGTTAAATCCCAGAAAATAGCGGTAGTTTGGCATGAACACAGGTGCTTTGTCAAAAATTGCCCGCAGCATATTCTCTCCCGCCGTGACCGGCGCCTCGTAGACCGGGAGATCAATCCTCCCACGTGCTCCGGGGATCACATAGCGCACCCTCATTTCATCCTCTGAAAATTTCATATCCAAACACTCACCTTCTATTTCTGGCCTGCTTTCCTCTCTCTGATCTCTGCCTGCATGCTGCGTACCTTATCATCCGTGAGCGGAAACAACACCATCAGGACAATTCCCACCACCAAAAGCAGGCTCGGAAGTGCGCTGAACAGCACACGAATGCCAGAAATCGCACCAGCTGTTACGTTAGTCTTGTCAAAACCCACAGCCACCAGACCAAAGCCCATTACAAAACTGCCCACCGTCGTTCCGATTTTCGGAACCAGATTAAACAGAGACATCATAAACGGCTTCAAATCCTTGCCGCTCTTCCACTGGGTGTAATCCACAACAGATGAATAAATCGTGATCTCTGCCGCATGAGCAATTGAATAGCCCACATAACCGGCGCTCATTAGCACTGTAAACACAACGGCGTTTGTGCCCAGGAAATAAGCCAGTGCCAAACAGGCTGCGTAGATGGAAAGACCGAGAATATAGGTCTGTTTCGCTCCCTTAACCAGACGGCTGACATACGGCATGATAAAGGAACCGCCAATCATCAAAAACGTGCTGAGAGACAGATATACTGTCAGCATGTTCTTATCACCAACCACATAGGTATAATAATATGCCGCCAGGCCGGTGATGATAAAATATGTGGACCCTTTACAGGAAGCGCCTCCCAGATACAGTAAAAACGGTTTTGTAATCGCGTACTTAATCATTTCCCATAGAGAAGCCTTATAGACATCCTCCACCGGTTTTTTGACTTCACCTTTTGCAGTCTCTGCTTTCGGAGCCACGACATCTATTTTTTTTGTAGCTGTAAACAGCTGCACATAGGCCAGGATAACAAGAACGCCGATCAAAAGAGCCAGCATCGAGTATCCCATCGCATCATTCCCCTGCCCAAACAGGGAAATCAGATATACGCTGAACAGAGAAAACACAAACTTACCAGTAGAATTACAGATATTTTTCGCAGCCGCATATGCCTGACGCTCATCCGGATCTGAAGCCATTAATGGTAAAAGCCCGGTAAAAGCTGTAAATGCGATATTATAACCCACATACGTTAAAATGTAAGCCCCTCCAAACCAGACCGCCTGGCCCACTCCTGTAAGCCCCGGATCAGAAAATGACAACCACCGGAACACTGCCGCCGTGACGGCGCCCAGAATCAGCCAGGGCCGGAATTTTCCCGACTTAAATTTCGCTTTTTGCATGATTATGCCGATAAACGGTACAGAAACCATATCTATAATGCTGGCGGCTCCCAAAATCCCCGCCATCACTCCAGTCTCTAACCCCACCGCATCCGTCAGAAAAATGGCCCAATATGTAGTAGCTATCGTTGTAATCAAAGTCGAAAAACCATTTGTCAGACCATATCGGAATGACATCACACTATACATTGTTTTCTTCTTTTTTTCCATTACATAAACCTCCCTCTATACTCCAGAGTATAATCGCAGACAACTCCACAGCTGATTATTCAGCCAGCCTTTCCCTCGAATACCGATAGACAGCTTCGAAAAAGACTGGATTCAGGATTTGCGAATTAAACCCGATCATGGCCGGCGCTCCCGGCTGCAGGAATTCTTCCGCATATTTTCTGGCTATTTCATACACTGTCTCTTCCGGCATATCCTCCGGTATATCCGGCGTATCCACGCCTATCAGGATCTCTCTGCCATACTGGTGGTAAAGTTTTCCTTTGTCATTCATCGGCTGGCCCGACCAGGAATCCACACCTGCTTCAATCATCGCCGGAATCAGGTTCTCCACCTGCCCGCAGCAGTGCATATCATAAAACAGCCCTTTAGAGTGCGCATGTTCCGTGACCTTCCGGATGTGCGGCACCAGCATTTCTTTGACAGTATCTAGAGAAAAGAACGGCGCCCGCTGGCTGCCCCAGTCGTCATGGACACAGATGCCGTCTATCGGAAAATATTCCACGTATTTATCAATAATCCGGCAGTATAACTCTGCCAGCCGGTCTAAAAACTCATGGACCGCATCCTGTTGCTCTTCGTCAATCAGCGCCATTGCCGCCCCTTCGAAGTCCATCATGGAAATCATCCGTTCAAAATACCCGGTCATAATCGTAGGCACCAGAGCCAGCTCTTGATTGGAGGTAAATTCTCTGCTCAGCTCCGCCTGGCCTTTCCAGTCCCAAGAGTCGACGTCTGGCCATACTACCTTCTCTTTCCAGTCATTCATGTCATGCATCAGCGGATTACCCGGCTCAACCATGGAGCCGCCCGCCACCTCTACGAAGATCCAGTTGATTCCGAACATATCCCGGAATCCTTCCGGATGCCTGACGGGATCGCCGCCATCCATGACAAATCCTCTTGCCTCATTGTCCGGTATGATCCGCGGCGTAAAGTTCAGATAATACCTGTAACTAGGCATATACACCGGCGCTTTATCAAAAATCGCCCTTTTCATGTTCTCTCCCGCCGTTACCGGACCGTCGTAGACAGGCATATCAATTCTGCCCCTTGCCCCCGGGATTACATAGCGGACTTTTAGTTCATTCTCAGAAAAAGCTTTACCCATACCTCTGTATGCCTCCTTTTATCTCAGAAATCCCGCTGTTGCCTAACGGCGCCTTCCCTGCCCGATCGTTCTTTACAGGTGATCCCCATCACCAAAGCCATATTTTTAATGCTGTAAAGAACAGTCCGTTGTTTTAAAAGCTGCCGTGCATCAGCTGCATCCCTGTTTCTGACTCTATCTTAATCTTGCTGTACGGAATCTGTCAATCCAAAAATGTATACATTTTCTATTTTCAGCAAAATATATAAAGAACATAAAAGGATTAAATGTATACAAATTTATTTTTCTTCCTTTGTTTTTTTATATGTATACTTTTTTTTAAGATATTGATTTACATATGAATAAACTATGTTAGAATATAAAAAGACACTCCTATTTTCTTAAATAAATCTGCAGAAAGGAGGGTGGTTTTTATGATTCAGTTTCCACAGGAAATTGTGGATATGTATAAAGACTTCAAACCAGCCCATTTAAAGATCTACCGGATTGTCCGGGACAGCATTTTTTCCGGCCAGGTACCGGCCGGAGAAAAGTTCACCGAGGAAGGTATTGCGAAGGCTCTAGGCATCAGCCGCACTCCAGTCCGCGTAGCTCTGGCACGGCTGCGTAATGAAGGTTTGCTTCAAAATATTACCAAAAGCAACCTGGGCATTCAGGACTATTCCACGAAAGAAAAGACAGACCTGTTGTTCCTCATTGAATTTCTAGAGGGAAAAGCCGCCTATCTGGCCGCTAGTCAGGGCATTTCTGAAGATGACCTGTCTACATTGACAGAAATCAACGACGCGATCGCCACCTACACAGATCTGCCGGATTCCTCGAACCAGCTGAATGTCTACGGAGTCAGAGATCTTCATATGCAGTTTCATCTGCTGATCGCCAAATTTTCCGGAAACCAGTTTCTATATAAGGAAATTGTTGAACTGCGCAATATCATGCGCATTTTAAGATCCGATCTGGTCTATTCCAGCGACCGGCGCGGAAATTACGCGGACTTCATCGCTCCTCTGCACCAGTGTATTATCGGAGCCATCCAGCGCCGGAGCCCGGAAGAGGCCGAACTCTATATGCGATATGAAATCAACCATTCGAAAGAAATATACGCCAACAGCGCTGTGGACGCCGGATACACCTCCCATTAGGCGTAGAGGCTAAGGCAAATCATGCACAGATGTCAGCCGCAGAGCTGCTTTCCTTTACACATTCTATGCAATAAAAAAACAATTCCTAAATCCAGGTGAGTTTTAAGAATTGTTTTTTTTTGCAAATGCAGCTGTATTTGTGTATTTTTCACAAATATTTTATGTACAAGTTAGATAACTTGTCATTTAATTATAAATATGCTATAATTCTCTCAGCAATACGGCCGATCCCCATTTACCAAAGCAGAAGGCTGAGGTAAAGCTATGAACTCTACCGCTATGGCAGTCATCTGCCTGGCTGCTTTTGCGATTTCTATTCTAATTTCATACCGGCGCAAGCTGAACACCGGCGTCCTTGCTATGGCTTTTGCCTATCTCATCGGCTGTTTCCTCATGGGACTTCCGGTTAAAGACGTGGTGGCACAATTTCCGGTTAAGATGCTGTTCCTGTTGTTTTCCGTATGTTTTTTCTACGGTTATGCGATACAGAACGGTACGTTGCAGATTATCGCCGATCACATCATCTACCGTTTCCGCAACAAAACAAAATTCCTGCCCTTTATCCTGTATTTGCTGGCCTTTGGACTGGCAGTCATGGGAGCCAGCGCTCCGGCTATTTCTTCTTTTCTCGCCCCGGTCTGCATTATCATCGGCGCGAGCACAGGAATTCACTATCTGATCATGCTGGTGCTCATTTGCCTTGGCTCCGGCGCCGGTTCTCTGGTCCCTTGGGGACAGGGCGGCCTGATCATCCGGGGAATCATCGAAAGCACTCCTTTTGCGTCGGAAGCTGCATCCATTCCCCTGAAGGTGTGCCTGAATCTCTTCTTCACCGGATTTTTGGCACTGCTGATTGTATACTTTATTTTCAAAGGTCACCATGCCATACCCTGCGAGATTAAAAAACCCGAAAAATTCAATTCCGTACAGCGGAAAACCCTTTTAATTCTCGGTATTGTGCTGGCTCTGGTGCTGCTTCCCGCCATTGTGAACACGCTGCATCCTCTGGATGCCGCCCGCCAATTCGCCGGACTGTTCGATATTCAGATGCTGTCTATCGTCGGCGCTGTGATCTGCGCCCTGCTGAATCTGGGGGATGAGAAAAAGATTCTGCTTCATTCCGTTCCATGGAACACTATCATCCTAGTGTGCGGCGTATGTATGCTGCTGGGCATAACAACACAGACCGGCGTCTTTGATACTATTACAGACCTTCTCAGCGTAAACCTGTCCGAGACAGTGATCGGATGCGCCCTGGTGCTGCTGGGAGGATTCATGAGCTTCTTCAGCGGGGCCATGTCGGTAGTAGTCCCACTGTTTCTCCCGGTGGTCCTTTCCATTGCGGCCGCAGGAGGACACTCACCGGCGGCACTGGCATCGGCGCTCACTATTGGAGCCGTCATGACCTGCACCTCGCCGTTTTCCACAGCCGGTTCCTTCATCCTCTCCTGTATACCGGACGCCCAAACACGCGACAGGATCTTTGGAAAACAATTTCTGCTCACCTGCCTGCTCTTTATTGTACCTGTCATCCTGATGGCAACAGGCGCATACGGCATACTGTAAAGTCCCGGCTCCGGCCGTCTATGATTCAAGGAGGAACTATTGATGAAAAAATATATACGCGCACCCTTTGTATTACCCGGACTGTTACTTGTGGCAGGCGGAATCATTGCATCCATTTTTATCCGGAATATTGAAAACAATATGGTTTACATGCTGGCATCCATGGGCTGCGCTCTGCTTTGTCTGATCGGAATCTCGCCGACGCTCAATTATATCAACAACGCGCGGAAAAAATGATTCAATGCAAAACAATACAGAGAAAGATCCGCCGGCCTTCTCTTACCCGGCGGATCTTTCTCTGTCCTCGCTCATGGTTTTTCAATAATCAGGCCGCTCCGGTACGCCGCCAGCAGCTCTTCCAGCTCTTCAATCCTCTCCTTCAGTGCTTTCCCGTTATCCGTATCCCCCACATGCATCCGGTGGGGAGCCATTTCCACCATGATCCGCTCCGAATGGATATCCGTCTCATTGGCTATTGCTTCTTCCGCGGAGGTAAAAGGCTTGTGAGCCACAAGCATCATCCCATAGGAATTATAAATCAGCGTATAACCCGCGATCCCGGTTTTAGCCTGGTAAGCTTTGGAAAATCCCCCGTCGATGACCAGCACCTTGCCGCCGCATTTCACAGGACTCTCTCCCGCACATTGAAGTACAGGCACATGGCCGTTGACGATATGGCCGTCACTGCCCAGGCCAAATTCCCTGAGGATACGGTTCATAACCTTCTCATCATTCTGCTTGGAATAGTAAGGATTCTTTTTCTCCACATGCGTCGCCGGATCCGCCAGAAAATACCGCTCAAAGGTAGCCATTTTGTCCTTGCCGAACAGAGGGGAATTCCGGTTGCTCCAGATGAACCAGAGAATATCCCTGCCCTTTTCCCTCTCCGTATCATCAATGGCGAAAAACGCCTTGCGGACGTACATCTCCAAAATATCATACAAAGCCTTTCCCGAGTAATTCTTGCCATATATGTTGACCTTCACGAATTTCCCGTTCTCATCCATGGGCAGGCAGCCATGATACAGGAGATTGTTATTGAATACCTTGTAGAGGCTCCCTTTATTCAGCAACAGGTTCATGTGCTGCTGCAGCTTCTCACACTGCTCAAAGGCTGACTGAAGCCTTTCAATCACATTTTTCTCCATCTCCGTCAGCTTATAGGGATTCTTCGGGTCAATGGTGGGAAAATTGGTATCCAGCATGGGATATGTCTCTCCGTCCAGAAGAATGGTTCCCTTTTCATAATCGATCTTGTCCAGCAATCGCCTCTCTTCCATAGCGAAGCTTTTTCGTCTTGCGATCAGCTGGCCTTCCAGCTTAAACTGAATAATCGTAATCGCCTTATGCATCTTCATATTCAGCTCATCTTCCGCCTTGTTGTAATTGGCCTCTCCTTTAATCTTAAACAACGTGCAGGGATCATCCTTATATACCTCCAGGGCCAGCGTAGCCAGCGGCAGCATATTAATGCCGTATCCGTCCTCCAGGATGTCCAGATTACCGTATCTCGCACAGTTTCTGAGGACAGTGGCAATACACGCCTGCTGGCCCGAAGCGGCGCCCATCCACAGGATATCGTGATTTCCCCACTGGATGTCCAGCGTGTGATAATTCAACAGCTTATCCATGATCCTGTCCGGTCCCGGCCCCCTGTCGTATATATCGCCCAGGATATGCAAGTGGTCGATGACCAGCCGCTGGATCAGCTCGCTGAGAGCCACGATAAATTCCTCCGCGCGGCCGATGTTGATGATGGTATCCACAATCGCGTTGTAATAAGCCTCCTTGTCCAACACCTCAGATTTTTCCGTTATCAGCTCTTCTATGACATAGGCAAAATCCTTCGGCAAAGCTTTCCTTACCTTAGAACGGGTATATTTGGAAGCCACGGTCTTGCAGATCTCAATCAGCCGGTACAGAGTAATCCGGTACCAGTCGTCCATATGCTTTTCCTTTTTAGCCACCAGATCCATCTTTTCCTTCGGATAATAGATCAGAGTCGCCAGCGCATTCTTATCGGCGGCGCTCAGCGTGTGGCCGAACACGTCGTCTATCTTCTTTTTCACAGAACCGGAACCATTTTTCAGCACGTGGGAAAATGCTTCATATTCTCCGTGGATATCTGTAATAAAATGCTCCGTGCCTTTGGGCAGGTTCAGTATGGACTGCAGGTTGATGATCTCTGTCGACGCCTTCGCAATGGTGGGGTACAGCTCCGCCAGCCTCTGCAGATAACGCAGTTCCAAATGTTCTTTCATGCTCCCTTACCTCCGTATTCAGTAATTTCTGTCTCATTGAAAATCAAACAGGGAAATCTGGTTTGACTCTGGCAGATCACCGAAGATTCCCAGATCACTCATCAGGTCAATGACGGTCTTACTGACCTTCGTCCGGTTCCTGAAGTCATCCTTCGACAGGAATTTTCCGTCCCTGGCAGCCAGAACCACAGCGTCAGCCGCCTTATCCCCCAGGCCTTCAATCGTATCCAAAGCAGGCATCAGCTTGTCGCCCACGATCTGGAACCGGTGAGCCTTGGCCTCGTATAAGTCCACAGGTACGAACTCATACCCGCGGGCGTACATCTCCTGCACGATTTTCATATCTTTATACGTATCCTGCTCCTTCTTCGACAGTGTATCCCAGCGCTTCTGGTATTCCTCCATGTAGTATTCCAGACGTTCTCTCCCCATGCACATCAGCTCGTAGGAGAACGCCGAGGCACGGATCGAAAAGTAAGCTGCGTAATAGGCCAGCGGCTGATAGATTTTATACCAGGCGATCCTGTATGCCATCATGACATAGGCCGCCGCGTGAGCCTTCGGGAACATATATTTAATCTTCTTACAGGACCAGATGTACCAGTCCGGCACATCATGGGCCTTCATCTCCTTCTCCCATTCCGGTTTCAGGCCCTTGCCCTTGCGGACACTCTCCATGATTGTAAAAGCCAGCTCACTTTCCAGATTCTTCTGGATCAGATAGGTCATAATATCATCACGGGTACAGATTGCCGTAGATATCGTTGCTTTCCCTTCTTCAATCAGAGTCTGCGCGTTGCCCAGCCACACGTCGGTACCGTGGGACAGGCCGGAAATCCGTATCAGATCGGAAAAAGACTGAGGCTTCGTATCCTGAAGCATCTGAATGACGAAATCCGTGCCGAATTCCGGGATGCCCAGACATCCCAGGGGACAGCCGCCGATATCCGAAGGCTGTATCCCCAAAGCTTCTGTACTTTTAAACAGTGACATGACCCTCTGCTCATCCAGTGGCACCGCCGTAGCATCTGTCCCCGTCAGATCCTCCAGCATACGGATCATCGTAGGGTCATCGTGTCCCAGAATATCCAGCTTCAGCAGATTGGAGTCAATAGAATGGTAATCAAAATGAGTCGTCACGATATCGGTCGTATTATCATTGGCGGGATGCTGGACCGGCGTAAAGGAATTAATGTCCTCACCGAAGGGAAGCACGATAATCCCGCCGGGATGCTGCCCGGTCGTCCTCCGGATTCCGGTACACCCCCCTACGATGCGGTCAATCTCACAGTTCCTCTTGTGGACCCCCCTCTCCTCGTAATAATTCTTCACATAGCCAAACGCTGTTTTATCCGCCAGCGTGCCGATGGTTCCCGCCCGGAAGGTCTGCCCGGCGCCAAAGATTACCTCCGTATATTTGTGGGCCTTACTCTGGTATTCACCGGAAAAATTCAGGTCTATATCCGGCTCTTTATTTCCCTTAAATCCCAGAAAGGTCTCAAAGGGAATGTCAAATCCCAGCTTCTGCAGCGGCTTCCCGCAGACGGGACAGTTCTTGTCCGGCATATCGCAGCCTGCACGGCCCGCATATGCCCTGACCTCTTCCGAATCAAAATCAACATAATGACAGGATTCACAGAGATAGTGAGGGCTGAGCGGATTCACCTCCGTGATCCCGGCCATGGTAGCCACAAAAGAAGATCCTACCGAACCCCGGGAGCCAACCAGATACCCGTCCTCATTGGACTTCCACACCAGCTTCTGCGCGATGATGTACATAACCGCGTAGCCGTTGGAAATGATCGAATTCAGCTCCCGTTCCAGCCGCGCTTCCACAATCCCGGGAAGCTTCTCCCCATATAATTCATGGGCCCGATTGTAACAGATATCCCTCAGATCCTGGTCGGAGTTCTCAATAACAGGGGGGAATTTTCCATTCCGGATCGGAGATATCTTCTCACACTGGTCTGCGATCATCTGAGGGTTGTGGATGACAATTTCCTGTGCCTTCTCGCT
This sequence comes from Wansuia hejianensis, assembly GCF_014337215.1. Classification (NCBI taxonomy): domain Bacteria; kingdom Bacillati; phylum Bacillota; class Clostridia; order Lachnospirales; family Lachnospiraceae; genus Wansuia; species Wansuia hejianensis. Next base: position 1,746,703 of record NZ_CP060635.1, read on the forward strand.
GCCCAGATAGGAGAATTCCTCCAGCATCTCCTCCGTCGTCCGCAGATAGAGGGGCGCCTGCTGGTCTGCATCGTCAAAGCCTTTGCCATACATGATGATACGGCGATAGACCTCATCCCTTGGGTCCATGAAATGTACGTCACAGGTTGCCACCACCGGCTTCCGGAATTGCTCTCCCAGCTTGACGATTTTCCGGTTCAGATCTCTGATATCATTTTCGTTTTTTACGACCTCATTGTTATCGTCCCGGATCATAAACGCATTGTTGCCCACCGGCTGGATTTCCAGATAATCGTAGAAATCAACAATTCTCGCGATTTCCGGCTCAGGCACTCCCCGAAGCAAAGCCTGATACAATTCTCCGGCCTCACAGGCCGATCCGATCATCAGCCCCTCCTGGTATTTCAAATACAGGCTCTTGGGCATCCTGGGGCGGCGGTTATAATACTTCAGATGAGATTCCGATACCAGCCTGTAAAGGTTCACACGCCCCGTCTCACCCTTGGCCAGAACAATCGCATGGTAAGTGGGGAGCTTCCGGACCGTATTCTCTGAGACGGCTCCCTCTTCATTCAGCCGGTCCAGATCTGTAATATCCCGCTCCTTCAGCATATGTACGAATTTCACGAAAATCTCTGCCGTACAGGCGGCATCGTCCACCGCCCGGTGGTGGTTGTCCAGGGGCACGCCTACCGCCTTAGCCACCGTATCCAGCTTAAAACGGTTCAGTCCCGGCAGCAGATAGCGCGCCATGGCCACCGTGTCCGCCACGGTGAACTCCTGCTGGATTCCCAGATCCTCACAGTTCTTCTCGATAAAGCTCATATCAAAGCCCGCATTATGGGCGACCATCACGGCCCCACGGCAGAAGGACAGGAAATCTGGAAGCACCCGGTCAATGGTGGGCGCCGGAAGCACCATATTGTCATTGATCCCTGTCAGGTTCTCAATCCGGAAAGGAATTGGGACTTCAGGATTCACGAAGGTAGAAAAACGTTCCGTTATTTTCCCCTCCTCCACCCGCACAGCTCCTATCTCTATGATCTTACAGCTCATGGGTGAAAAACCCGTCGTCTCAATGTCAAAGACCACAAAAGGATCATCCAGGCTCTGCCCTCTGCTCCCGGTCACAATCCCCTTCAGATCGTCCACCAGGTACGCCTCCATCCCGTAAATCACTTTAAAGGGCGCGGAAATCTTTTTCAGTTCATCCTTTGTGACCTCCGGATGCTCTTCCTGATATCTGGCACGGTACTTATTGTCAATGTCCTCCATGGCATGATTCGCCTCCGGAAATGCCTGCACAACCCCATGATCCGTGATCGCAATGGCCGGATGGCCCCATTCGTAGGCGCGCTTTACCAGAGCCGCCGCATCGGTCACGCCGTCCATATCGCTCATTTTCGTATGGCAGTGCAGCTCCACCCGTTTTATCGGGCTGTTGTCGTGGCGTCCCTCCCGGAAACCGGATATTTTCCGGATGCCCCACACTGACGTGATTGTCAGCTCATGATCAAAAGCGTCTGTCATGACCTTGCCCTTCACTTTGACAAAGGTGCCTTTTTTCAAAACGCCGGACATTTCCTTGATCTGTTCTGCCTTTACAAATATCTTAACCACGATGGTATCCGTATCATCCGTCACTGAAAAAATCAAAATTCCTCTCTCATTTCTCAATTCACGGCTGTCAAAGCTCAATATCTCGCCCCGGATGACCACATCTCCTATGGCCCCTTCAATACTGTCTATGGGAACGCTGTCATCTTCAAAATCTCTTCCGTACAGCACATCCGGGCTGGCAGAGCGCTTCAGCGGCAGATCATCCTTACTGCCTCCCCGCCGGCTTTTTCCATGAGTCCTGGTATTCTTCCTTCCGCCGGAAGCCTCTTTTTCTTCCTGCTTCCCCTGGTTACCCTGCTGTTCCTCCTCCGCCAGCTTCGTATGCTCCGCCACGTGGCGGGCAGCCGCCCGCATCTGAAGCTCACTGTCCTGCAATACCCTGCTGTTCTCCCTCTGATAGAATTCCATCCGGATCTTCAGCGGCAGCCCGCAGCGCTCATTAAACACCTTTTCCAATATGCGGTACAGCTCGTCTTCCTTCTCATGGGCGATGACGGAATCATTCAGCTCCAAAACCATGGAATCCTCTGCCGGGAAGGAGATCCGCGCCGTACGAAAGAGATGGAACAGCAGCACATTATAATTTTTCAGTTCCAGCAAAATGCTTGAACGGTACACCTCTAACAGGCGTTCCGGTGTATACTGCCTGGAAAGATAGAATTTTTCAATTATCTTTACCCGCAGCGGCGCACCTGAAAAAAGCTGGCTTCTGATCTCTTCCTCCAGCCTGTATATGTACTTTTTGTGAATCCACTGGCTGCTCACCACATAGACTCTCAGCAGATCTTTCTTTTTGTTAATGGAAACCCGCGCCACCTGCATCGTCCCCAGAAGCTCTGCCAGCTCTCCCTCAGCCTCCAGCCGGGGAAATACAGCCATAAAATCTTTACCGGTAACATCCATAAATACTTTTAACCTCATCCCTGCCGGTACAGCAGCTTATCTCTGCCAGTGCAACAGCTCTTCCCGCAGGGCTTCCACAAGCTCGCCCTCCGGGACTTTCCTGACAATCTCGCCCTTCTTAATCAGCAGCCCGACGCCTTTGCCGCCGGCAATTCCGATATCCGCCTCCCTGGCCTCACCCGGCCCGTTAACCACGCAGCCCATGACGGCCACCTTGATATCCAGCGGGATCTCCTGGACCATGGTTTCCACCTGGTTGGCCAGGCCGATCAGGTCTATCTGCGTCCTGCCGCAGGTCGGACAGGAAACCACCTCAATGCCGCCCTTCCGCAGCCCCAGCGTCTTCAGAATCCGCTTGGCGGATTTGACCTCCTCCAGCGGATCGCCGGTCAGAGACACCCGGACCGTATCCCCGATCCCCTGATACAGAATGATACCCAATCCCACAGCCGACTTAATATTGCCGGAATAGAGTGTCCCCGCCTCCGTGATCCCCACATGAAGCGGGTGATCTGTCCTGGAGGCAATCAGTTCATGGGCACGGGCGCACATCATCACATCTGAGGCTTTGATACTGATCACTAGATTGTCATAACCCATATCCTCGATCAAAGCAGCTTGATTCAAGGCGCTTTCCACTAGCCCTTCCGCTGTCACCCCGCCATACTTCTCCAGAAGCTCCTTTTCCAGCGATCCGCTGTTGACACCTACCCGAATAGGGATATTCCGCTCTTTGGCTGCCTCCGTCACAGCACGCACCCTCTCACGGCTCCCGATATTGCCCGGATTGATCCTGATTTTATCGGCTCCATGTCTGATAGCAGCCAGGGCCAGCTTATAGTCAAAATGAATATCAGCCACAAGCGGAATGGAAATTCTCTTCCGTATCTCTTTCAGCGCTTCCGCCGCCTCCATGGTGGGCACTGCGCAGCGGATGATATCACAGCCCGCCGCCTCCAACGCCCGGATCTGAGCCACAGTAGCCTCTACCTGTTCCGTCTTCGTATTGGTCATAGACTGGATCAGTATGGGATTCCCCCCGCCGATCAGCCTGTTCCCTATTTTTACAACCTTTGTCCTTGTCCTCTCCATCCCGAATCCTTTCAAAGAAAGACGGAAGCCGCTTTCTATCTTCCGTCCTCCAGCCTGTTCCAATCATCCGATTTTATGATCCTGGCGGCAGACATGCCTTCGTCCAGCCTCATTTCAACCCGCTGATACCTTGAGAAACAGTGCGGGCTGCTCCCCTGTCCACCAGGTCAGCTATTACAGCTTGCCTGCCTTGCGGATATACTTTCTGAATGTAAATTCTATGTCAAAGCAGGTCTGCTCCTCGCTCTCCTCCGCCAGTCTCCACTCAGGCATTTCATCCAGATTGGGAAACCATGTGTCCGCCTGATAAGCGAAATCAATCTTGGTCACATAGGCAGTATCGCAATACGGCAGCAGCATTTCATAAACTGCTCCGCCGCCGATCACATAGACATCCTGTGTGTCATACTGTTTTACTTCTTCCAGAAGCGCCTCCCGGCTGTGAACCAGCACCGCGCCCGGCGCCTGGTAGCTCTCATCCCTGGTCAGCACAATATTCACACGATTCTTCAGCGGCAGCCCGCCAGGAAAGCTCTCCAATGTCTTCCTTCCCATTACAACCACATGGCCGGAGGTTTTCTGACGGAAAAATTTCATGTCGGAAGGTATGCTGATCAGAAGCTTATTCTGATAGCCGATCCCCCAATTCCTGTCGGCCGATAAGATAGCATTCATGCTTAAAGTCCTCCTCACCTCAATTCCGTCTCTTTACACAGCGATCGGAATGTTTTTGATCTGGGGGCCTGTCACGTAATTTTCCACAGACAGGTCATCTACGGTGAAATCATAAAAACTCCGGATCTCAGGATTCAGCCTCACCACCGGCGCGTCATGGGTCTCCCGGCTGATCAGTTCCTTAACCAGCGGAATATGCCGGTCATAGATATGCGCATCCGCAATCACATGGAGCAGTTCCCCGGCTTCCATTCCGCTGACCTGGGCAAACATCATGAGCAGCAGCGCATACTGGCAGACATTCCAGTTATTCGCAGCCAGTACGTCCTGGGAACGCTGATTCAGAACCGCATTCAGAGTGAGCCGGGGGCTGTCCGGCTTCTTCGTCACATTAAAAGTCATGGAATAAGCACAGGGATACAGAGCCATCTCATGCAAATCCTGATGCACATATATATTCGTCATGATCCTCCGGCTGTAAGGATTATTCTCCAAATCATACAGCACCCGGTCCACCTGGTCCATCATACCCTCTTTATACTCATGCTTCACACCCAGCTGATATCCGTAAGCTTTACCGATAGATCCATCCCCATCGGCCCACTCATCCCAGATATGGCTGTTCAGATCTCTAATATTGTTGGATTTCTTCTGCCAGATCCAGAGGATCTCATCAAACGCACTCTTGATCCCCGTCCTCCGGAGAGTGATCGCAGGAAACTCCTTCGTCAGGTCATACCGGTTCACCACGCCAAATTTTTTGACCGTATATGCGAAAGTACCGTCCTCCCATTGGGGACGCACCTTTTCTCCCTCAGTGCTGCAGCCGTTCTCTATAATATCCCGGCACATGTCAATAAAAACCTGGTCCGCGTAGCTCATGTATTGTCCTCTCTTTCCATTCGTAAACTTTATGGAACAGCGTGAACTGTTCCTCCGCCCATGAGGGCATGCTCCGTCTCACAGCTGCCGTCCGGGGCTTTTATAATAAATGTCTTATGTGTCTATCATATTACAAATATGGTTTTAAGACAACAAAATATTTTCCTTCACTCATCTTCGCCTTCTAATTTCATTCTCTCTTTCAGATATTGCAGCATACTTTTTTTCTGCGCCGAAAATATGGATTTATTCAGGTTGAATATGTATGCCGTGATACAGGTCACCGCCAGATAGGGCAGCATGCCGTAACCAAAGACCTCGGACCCCACCAGTATCGCGGCAATCAGCGTGTTCGTCCCGCTTCCGAACACGGCTGTATATCCCAGCGCCTGGACCAGCGGGGCCGGCAGGCCAAATAGGGGAGCCAGCACAGTGCCCAGGCAGGCGCCAATCGTAAACAGCGGTGCAACTTCTCCGCCTACGAACCCGGCGGAAAGTGTCAGAATCGTCAATATCCCTTTCAGAAACCAGTCATACCAGTAAATTTCCCCGCCAGAAAAACATAGCTCCGCCAGGCTCTCACCCGTTCCTGAATATCTGCCCTGGTGCAGCGCCAGAATCAGAACTGCCAATATACATCCCACAATGATCACCTTACGGAACGGGTGACCGGTGAACACCGCGTTCAGCCTGGAACGCACCTGCCGGATTCCTTCTGCAAACAATGTGCCGACGATGCCGAAGATCAGCCCCAAAACCACCAGTTTCAACATAAAACTCAGGCTGATCCCATAGCCGTGCGCAATCTCCATATGAAATTTCGTGATCCCAAGCTGCCCGGATATTGCCCCGGCCGTAAAGGCCGCTACAGAAGCAGGAAAGAGAGCGCTGTACTCCAGCTGGCCCACAATCAGGACTTCCAGTGAGAAAAATATAGCAGCCAGCGGCGTCTGAAACAGACCTGAAAATCCGGCGGCCATGCCTGTGATCAAAAAGATCTGTTTTCTCTCCCTGATATTCCACCATTTACCAGCAAACCTCTCCACATTGCTCGAAACGGCGGCGCCGATCTGTATAGCTACCCCTTCCCGTCCCGCGCTGCCGCCGAACAGATGAGTAATCCAGGTACAGATCATGGCCAGCGGCACCATCCTCACCGGCAGCCCCGGCGCCTCCCCCAGCCCTACCTGGAATACCAAATTCATTCCTTTGGCCGCACTTTTGCCCAGCTTCCGGTACAGCCCTACAATCGCTGCCCCGGCCAGCGGCAAAAAGAAAATCAGCCAGGAAAAATACTCCAGCCTGATTTCCGTACAGTAATTCAATATTCTTCCGAATACCGCATCCAGCACACCCACGGCCGCTCCTATCACCACTCCGGCAACTCCCAGCACCAGAATATCCCGGTATTCCAAGCCAATGTTTTTAAACAGCTGCTTCACTTTCGTCACTCCCTCAAAACTCTTTACTAACTGTATGATACCCGTTCAGAGTGAAATATTCAAGCGAAATGTTGCCTGTCCTGTACCAAAATGATATACTAAAAAAAACGAAAGATAAAGGAGAGACACAGATGAAAAAGTTTATCGGCGAATTCAAAGAATTTATTTCCCGTGGCAATGTCATGGATCTGGCAGTCGGTATGATTATCGGCGCCGCGTTCACCGGCATCGTCAACTCCCTCGTCAATGACATCGTAATGCCTCTGATCTCTATGATCACAGGCGGAATCAGCTTTGACGAATGGAATTTTGCGCTGGCTTCAGGCGAAAATCCCCCCTCTTTAAATTTGGGAACCTTTTTGGCCCAGGTCCTGAATTTCATTATCATCGCGTTCGTGATCTTTATGGTTGTGAAGGGATTGAACAAGCTGCGAGCCATGGGAGCCAAACCGGAAGCTGAGGCTCCGGCTGAACCCGCAACCAAGATCTGCCCTTACTGCAAGTCGGAAATATCTCCGGAAGCAACCCGATGCCCCCACTGCACATCCGTTTTGGAGCAGTAATTACCGGATAAAAAAATCATGGAGCTGCCATAAGCTGCGGAGCTCCATGATTTTTTTATGCCCTGTTCAATTCCCCCGCCCATTCAAAGCCCTTTTTAGCCATGAAAACAGCGATAACCTCATTGATTACGGCTGCGGCGGCAATAGTCCCCTGCACAATCGCCGCACACTCCGGCACCGGACCGCTCAGCACCGACACTGCAATTCCCGTGAATACCAACGAAACGCCTGAATGGGGCAGCAGCGTAAGGCCCAGATAATTACGCACAGCTCTTGGCGACCGGGTCGCTGCTGCTCCTGCAAACGCGCCAAAATATTTGCCACAGGCGCGGGCGGCAATATACACCGCCGTAAATGCCCCTGCTCCCAGAATCAGATGATAGTCCAGCGGCGCTCCCAGATTCAGTATGACAAATATCAGCGAAACACCGAGTATGGGGTTAAATTTTCCCATGAGCATATCCAGCCTTTCTTCTGAGATCATATTGGAAAAAACAGCCGAAAATGCCATTCCCAAGAGCATAAAGTTCAGTACAGGGCTGGGCAGCAGGCTATTCCCTATAAACCCGGCGCCAGAAGCCGCCAGAATCATCACTACCAAAAGAATCAGGCTGGTTCCCGGTCTTCTGTCCTTTTTCAGTACCCATCCCGCCACAGCTCCCACAGCACCACCGATCATCAACGGCAGCGCCACCACAAGAATAATCACATAGACCGGTAATTTTCCCGCGGACAGTTTACCTGCAATTACCGCAATTGTAGAAAAAAACACGACACAGCCGACAATATCATCCAGCGCCGCCATAGGAATTAACGTATCGGTCACAGGTCCCCTGGTCTTAAACTCTCTTACAATCGAAAGAGCAGGCGCAGGCGCCGTAGCTAATGCAATACCCCCAAAAACAAAAGCAAGATACACCGGAATCTCCATGAAATAAAAACCAATTCCAAACCCGAGTGACACCACGGCAAAGGTACAGAGGGATTGGGTGAGCGTAGTTATCACAATCGCTTTCCCAGACTTACGGATTTTTCTCCAGACAAGCTCTGTTCCAATCATCAGTCCTACCGCGCATTCCAGTATGTGGATAAAACTCTGGTACCAAAGCGCACTCATCAGTTCGTCACTCATCAAGGCGAGAGCATGCGGTCCCAAAATCATACCTGCAATCAGCCATCCCAAAATTGACGGCAGCCTCAGCTTAGCAATTAACTTTCCCGCCGCAAAGGCAAGCGCAAAGGAGGCCGCCAGCCGCAATATCATAAGATCCATCAGATTTCCCTCCTTTCAGCAACACCATAAAGCATAAATTCGATCATCTTGGACAGCTTCGCCTCATGGTCAGCCACCAAGAACCCAAAATCCTTACCGGCATACGCCGGGCTGCTGAAATAGCCGTTGAACATTTCCTGCATGATCTCATAGTATTCCATAGCATCGCCGCAGGTCACCCCTTCACGCAGGACCAGCCCTGAAATGGCGTTGCTATATACCTTCCTGTTAAACAGATCAAACTCTCTTTTCAATTTTTTTATTTCGTCCTTTAACTGTTCTGGCGGCTGTAATACCGCCTCAAAGAAAATGCGTGAAAAAAGAGGATGCCCGGAGAAATAATGAAAGCGGAATTCCATATACTTCTGCAAATCTATCTGCCCGCCCTGTTCCTTCAAATAATCGGTAACCTCAGTTAAACACTTTTCGACACAAATCAAATATAGCTCATCTTTACCTCCGAAATTATGGTAAAGCAATCCTTTTGAAATTCCATATTCATTACAGAGCGCATTGAGTGTAAAACCAGCATAACCCTTTATTCCAAATTCCTGTACCGCGGCTTTTATAATGCGCTCTTTTGTGAGTTCTGTTTTCTGCTCCTTCTTCACGTCAGCACCTTCTTCATATTATTGACCGATCAGTCCATTTATGTAATTCACATTATACTATTAATAGACCAATCAGTCAATAATAAGTTTTACTTTATAATCCCCAAATTTCAGTCTGTTCCTCCGGACACACACGGACATGCTCATTTCAGCCCTAATCTCCCCAATCATAAACGCCCGGAACACTTTATGCGCTGATATGAAGCTGCAGAGCATCCTTTCTTTACACTAATAAAAGAGCCTTGCTCTGCATAATGCAAAGCAAGGCTCCCTTCTGTTAATCTGATTTCTATTTATTCCCCTTTCGGGCCTGCCTCTGCGATGTTCTTCGGCATATTCGGATATTTCTTTGCGAAATTGTCCGCGAACATTTTAGCCAACTTCTTGGCGCTCACATCGTATGCCGCTTTGTCTTCCCATGTGTCTCTCGGGTTCATGATCTCGCTGGGAACGTTCGGGCAGCTCTGTGGTACATCCAAATTGAACGTATCATCATGCTTGTACTCTACTTTTTCCAGTTCGCCGTTCAGAGCCGCGGTAACCATCGCTCTGGTGAATTTCAGTTTCATACGGCTTCCCAGCTTGCCTTCGCCTGATGCGGGGCCGCCGGTCCATCCGGTATTGACCAGGTATACCTTTGTATTATATTTCTCAATTCTCTCACCCAGCATATTCGCATATACTGACGGGTCCATCGGCATGAAAGGCTCGCCAAACAGTGTGGAGAAGGTAGGCTGCGGCTCCTTAACACCTCGCTCGGTACCTGCCAGCTTGGAGGTGAAACCTGTAACAAAGTGATACATCGCAGCATTTTCATCCAGCCTGGCGATCGGAGGCAGTACGCCGAATGCGTCAGCGGTCAGGAAAATAACAACCTTCGGAATTCCGCCCACGCCCGGTATCGCCGCATTATCAATGTAATTCACCGGGTATCCTACACGGGTGTTCTCTGTGATGCTTCCGTCAAAGAAATCAAACTCGCGGGTCTCCGGATCCATAACCACATTCTCTACCAGACTTCCAAAACGGATAGCATTGTAGATCTCCGGCTCACCTTCAGGATCCAGATTAATGCATTTCGCATAACAGCCGCCTTCAAAGTTGAAGATGCCGTTATCCGACCAGCCGTGCTCATCATCACCGATCAGCTTCCTTGCCGGATCTGCGGACAGAGTTGTCTTACCGGTTCCGGAAAGTCCGAAGAAGACTGCGGTATCGCCGGTCTCCGGATCCATGTTGGCTGAACAGTGCATTGGCAGAACGCCGTGGTTCGGCATCAGATAGTTCATTACGGAGAATACACTCTTCTTAATCTCTCCTGCATACTGGGAACCGGCGATCAGCACCAGCTTCTGCTCGTAATCCACGAGAATTGCCGCTTCGCTGTGTACGCCGTCAGTATCCGGTACACATTTAAAGCCCGGAGCCGCGATGATCGTAAAATCAGCCTCTCCATATGCTGCAAGCTCTTCAGATGTCGGGCGGATCAGGAGCTGATGAATGAAAAGATTCTGGCTGGCCAGTTCATTAACAATGCGGAATTTCGTCGTGCATGCAGGGTCTGCGCCTGCCATACCGTCGAAGATAAAGATTTCACGATTCTGAAGATAGGCTACCATCTTCGCTCTGATCGCGTTAAATTTATCCTGAGAAATCGGACGGTTCACTTTTCCCCATGCGATGGAATCGTGGATCGTCGGGGTATCAACGATAAACTTGTCCTCCGGTGAACGTCCGGTATATTTGCCGGTGGTCACTACCAGGGCTCCAGTGTTGCTTAAAGTGCCTTCACCGCGGCGAAGTGCAGCTTCAGTAAGCTGTGCCGGGCTCAGATTGCGATAAACTGCGGTGGGGTTGATGATTCCTAATTTTTCCAGACCAAAAGTCTCCATTTGTATTACCTCCTGAGTTTTCTTTTATTGCTGTGCTTGATATAAAAATGACATTTCTTGTCACTTTATTCACAATGTATTATACTATCTCTTGATTATATAATAAAATAATATTATTATATGTTTAACATACATTTTTTTTATAATAGAAAGGATACATCCTTATGGCTGCCAATTTTGAATATTACAGGATCTTTTATTATGTCGCCAGATACAAAAGTTTCACAAAAGCAGCGACATTCCTCATGTCCAGCCAGCCGGCCATCTCCAGATGCATGAAAATCCTGGAGCATGAACTGGGCTGTATGCTCTTCATCCGCACTAAAAAAGGCGTCAGCCTCACGCCGGAAGGCGAAGCTCTCTACAACCACGTCAGTCTGGCCTGCGAAGAAATCTTCGCGGGTGAAGCAATTCTGAAAAACACCTCCGGACTCCAGGGCGGGGTCGTCCGCATCGGAACCAGTGAAACAGCCCTCCAGGTATTCCTTCTGGAAAGGCTGGAGCATTTCCATTCACTGTATCCGGATATCAAACTGCGGATCTCCAACAGCATCCCTCCGGAATCCAATAATGACCTGAAAAACGGCAGTATTGATTTCGCTGTGGTATCGACACCGACCGGCGCTTCCAAGCCTTTGGCCGAAACAGAACTCTGTCAATTACAGGATATCCTGATTGCAGGAAATCAATTCAAAGAATTGCAGGGGCGCACCTGGCATCTGGAAGAGCTGAAAAAATATCCTCTGATCTGCCTCGGCAAAGGCACCAAATCCTACAGCTTTTTTGAACGGCTCTATTCCTCCTATCACCTGGCTTTAACTCCCGATATTGAAGCGGCCTCCACAGACCTGATTCTTCCCATGGTCAAGCATAATTTCGGAATAGGCTTTCTTCCGGAAAGCTCAGCGGCGCCAGCCATCCAGGCGGGAGAAGTCTTCCAGATCGATCTCGCCGACCAAATTCCGCTCCGCAGCATCTGCCTCGTGGAAGACCCAAAGCACACTCTCAACCTGGCGGCGCGGCGGCTTCGTGAAATGCTGTTCTAGCCCTTCTTTTTATGCTTTCCGAAGCAAAACAATACTGTGCCAATGAATATACAGATATCAGACAGATTAAATACAACCCTCTTCAGCCGCTCCCATTTTACCTGGAAGCTGAAATAATCCGTCACATACCCCTGGTGGAACCTGTCATACCAGTTGCACATCGCACCCCCCAGAAGCAAGCTTAAGCCCGTCTTACGCCCCGCATTGCCTTTCCGGAATAATAGGCTGATAAAGTATACCAGTATTCCTCCAATCAGACCCAGAGTGCCTCTCCGGATCAGCAGCGGATGCTCTGACAGTCCGCCCATGGCAATACCACTGTTATGTACCTTCCGGATCAGGATTTTCCCTCCGAGAACAGATTTTTCCTCACCTTCCGGAAGATTCGCTTCCACATATTTTTTCAACAGCAGATCGCCTAAAAAGACACTCAGCATTATAATGATAAAAATCATAATTCATCCTCTTTTGCTTCTTCCGGGTTCTCCCTGGCCATTGCTTCATCAACAGAATCATCATCTGCTACGCCGGCCGCTCCGGTCATACTCTGCCCTTCATCCTGCCCGACGGTTTCCACAGCTTTTGGGGCTTCTGTCTCCATTTCTTCTCCGGCGCCTGCCCCAACAGCCTCCCCGGCCTGACATTCGTCCACCGGCCAGCCGGCGTCAGTATCTCCGCCGCCAGATTGATCCTCAAAAGGCTCACTCCTATTCACGTCTCCGCCGCCCTCTGTACCTGACGCTGCATCGTCTCCGGCATCTGGTTCGACATATTCCGACATATCCGGCTCCGCCTCCGCCGTATCTCCTCCGCCAATGGGCTCACCGCATTGCATACAGAAACGGGCATCCTGTGGGACACTGGCTCCGCAGGCAGGGCAAAGCTTATCTCCCCTTTTTGCGGCTATTTCCTCCCGGCAGGCGGCAATTTCATTCCGAATGGAACTGATTTCCTGACAGAGTTCTTTGATCTCAACAGAAAAACTTTCTCCGTTCACATTCTTCTGATAGATTATTTCTCCAATCCTTTTAAAATCTCCATTCATCTGCTGCTCTAAAGAGCTGACCTGGCCTCTGATCCTCTGAATCGAGATAAATTCATCTGTCTTCTTGGCAACTTTATCCGCCGTTTTAGAAATAGATTTTCCCAGGTTTCCGAAAAACCCTGATGCGTTTGCCATGTCTACAGCACCTCCTTTAGCCTAACGCGTCCAGCAGCGGAATTTCCTGGCCCCGCATCAGTATTCTGGGACCTCCCGTGTGCTCGATGTATTCCTTGGTAATTATAACCTCACCAATATTATCGTCCTTCGGTATTTCGTACATGATGTCCAGCATAAATTCCTCTATGATCGCCCGCAGCGCCCTCGCTCCGGTATCCTTTTCCAAAGCCTTTTTAGCGATCGCATGAAGAGCGCCATTGTCAAATACCAGCTTCACTTCATCCAGTTCCAGCAAACGCCGGTACTGCTTAAGAATAGCATTTTTCGGTTCCTGCAGGATCTTAACCAGCATATCCTCCGTCAGGCTTTCCAGGGAGAATACAATGGGAAGTCTGCCCAGAAATTCCGGAATCATTCCAAAGTTCCGCAGATCATCCACCGTTGCCTTCATCAGAATATTCTTGTCTTTATCATATTTATCCTTCAGATCTGCCTGGAATCCAATGGAAGACTTCTTATTCAGGCGTTCTTTGACGATCTCCGGCAATTCCGGGAATGCCCCGCCGCAGATAAAGAGAATATTCTTCGTATTCACCGTAGTGAGCGGAACCATGGCATTCTTGCTGTTGGCGCCCACCGGCACCTCTACTTCACTGCCTTCCAGAAGCTTCAGCATACCCTGCTGCACCGCTTCCCCGCTGACGTCTCTCTGGTTCGTATTCTTCTTCTTGGCTATCTTATCAATCTCATCAATAAAGATTATCCCGTGTTCTGCACGCTCCACATCATTATCTGCGGCTGCCAGCAGCTTGGATACGACACTCTCTATGTCATCCCCGATATAACCTGCTTCTGTCAGAGATGTGGCGTCTGTGATCGCGAGGGGCACATTCAGAAGCTTGGCAAGTGTCTGCACCAGATATGTCTTGCCGGAGCCTGTCGGCCCTATCATGAGCATGTTGGATTTCTCGATCTCTATATCTCCTGGCTCTGAAAGAATTCTCTTATAATGATTGTAAACAGCAACAGACATGACCTTTTTAGCTTTCTCCTGGCCGATTACATATTCATCCAGCTGTTCCTTAATCCTGTGGGGAGGCGGCACATCTTTCATGGTAAATTCTTTTTTGGGCGCCTTTTTCTCTTCCTTCCGCTTCTTGATCTTCTGCTGCGGGGGCACCTGGTTATTCAGCGCCGACAGATCAATCATGCTGATGTTCGGGGGCATGTTCTTCATCAGATCATTATAATTAATGTTGCTGTTCTGCATGGTATCAAAGCTTTTCTGCATACAGCCCATGCAAATATGGATCTTTCCGGGCAGTTCTACCATCTTTCCAGCCTTGCTCTCCGGACGGCGGCACATGAAACAGATTTTTTCATACTCGTCGTTATCATCTTTTTCTGTATCTTCAACAGAGAGTTCTTCTGTAATCTCTTCCCCTGTATCTTTTTCTTCCGACATATATCCTGCTTTCCTCTCTTTCCGTATATGTATGATTATATGCCAAAAGGGAGGAAGGAACAAGTAAAGTTTTTATGAATTACGCCATCCACCCTTTTATTCCTGCTGCCGTTCTTATCTGTATACAAAATCATGCCAGGATGCGTTTGGCAGGCAGCAGTCGCGTCTCACCTGTCAGGCATCCCGGCATGCTCAACTATAGAATCTCAGCCGGAAATTCATTTCCTATCATTTTCAGTTAGTTGCCGCCGTTCGGGAACAGCTGGCCATTGCCGGAGCCGCCTGATTCATTCTGCTGAGGCATATCGTCAGCAGATCCCAAAGTAACACTCAGTGTTTTCTCCTGGTATTCACCATCACTGGCGCGCTGCACAATAATTTCAACCTCTTCCCCGGCCGCATAATACTGTAAGACTTCCTTAAGACTTGCATAATTACTAATTTCTCTGCCGTCCATCTTTGTCAAAACATCGCCTTTTTTCACGCCGGCTTGATCTGCAGGGCCTCCTTCCACTACGGTCTTAAAGCATACGCCTGTTGGAACGTTATACATCTGTGAGGTTTCACTGGTAACATCCACACAGGTTACCCCCAGATATGCTGCCTGATCTTCACTGACCTTCTCACGGGTAGTCAGGCTCATCAGCTCTTCCAGAATGGGTTCGGCTTTGGAAATCGGAATCGCAAAACCAACGCCGTCAACAGTTGTTCCAGAAGAGGTCATAGAGCTCTTCGCTTCATTAATTCCAACCAGCTCACCCTTCATATTCAGCAGAGCACCGCCGCTGTTGCCGGAGTTAATGGCTGCATCTGTCTGAATCAGGCCAGTGGATGTAAATGTGCCGCCTGCTCCGTCTGATAAGGTCAGATCACGGTTTAATGCACTGACGTAACCGCTGGTCACTGACTGTCCATACCCCAGAGCATTGCCGATTGCCACCACCTGCTCGCCCAAAGCCAGATCATCAGAATTCCCCAGTGTCGCCACCTTAATCTGATTCATAGTCTCTTCCGGGATATCCGCCAGCTTTACCGCTACAACTGCCAGGTCATTATTTGCATCAGTACCCTTAATCTGAGCTTCAACGCTGGTCTCATCAATGAATCCCACCGAAAGGCTGGTGGCGCCGTTTACCACATGATTATTAGTCGCAATTAATAATTCTGTCTCGTTCTGTCCTACAATCACGCCGGTTCCCGCACCTTCCACCTGATAGGACTGGGTGCCTCCAAAGAAATTTTGCATCTCTTCTACCGACATGGTAGAGATTGTAACTAATGAAGGCATTGCATTTGCAGCTACTGTTGACACGGTCCCCGAGTTCGCATTCGTGCTGGTCGGAGTCGCCTTTGAACTGTCTGATGTATCCGTATTGGCAATCGTAGTGGGTGCGGATGTGTTTTCTATAGCATTTGAACGGCCGGTGATCTCATCTCCCGCTATGTTCACTCCATAAAATACGGTTCCGGCTATCAATCCGAATGCCAAAGCCATTGCCACATTTACCATCCATTTCTTACCGGTGCTCATGGGCTTTTTCGGCTTTTTAGCTTTCACTTTCTTAGCCTTGCGTCCAACTGGCCCTGGCGCCGGACCCTGTCCTGCCTGATAAGTGGAGTACTGATATCTCTGTTCATTCTGGCCTGCCGCCGGACCATTGACCTGACTTTGCGCCTGCCAATACTGCTGGCTTTGCGCCTGCTGGCCCCCCTGCCTCTGTGCCTGCTGGCCCTGGCTTTGTGAGCCATAATTTCTTGTATTTGTCTGCCAGGAATTTGCCGAACCATTTCCCCAGGGGGTTGTGCCCTCACTGCTGCTGTTGCTCGCACTCTGCTGGATCTTTGGATTCACCCAGCTATATGTTGTCCCCTTGCCTGGCTGCGAACCAGACGGCATCTGCTTCTGCACGCTTTCCGAGGTTTCGGTATGAACCGTCTCGTCTGCCGCATTTTCACGATTCACTTCTTTATTGAATTCTTCACTCATGATCACTTACCTCTTTTCTTTATCTATATTGTGGTATTTCTTCCTTTTTCTATCTTACACGGTTATTGTACCGGGCAATTGTGTTGAATATGTGACCAATCATTAAAAAAATGGTGAAAGTAAAATCGCTTATTCTACAGTAACAGATTTGGCCAGGTTCCTGGGTTTATCCACGTCCAGTCCCTTTCCGATAGAAACATAATATCCAAAAAGCTGAAGCGGGATCACCGCAAGCGAGTTAGCGAAATACGGATTCGTTTCCGGTATATAAATCACATAATCGGCTACCTTTTCCACCTCAGTATTCCCGACATTTGTTACCGCCATAACAAAGGCTCCGCGGCTTTTTACCTCTACAATGTTGCTGATCGTCTTCCTGTACAGAGACGGCTGCGTCAGTACAGCCACTACCAGACGTCCGTCTTCTATCAATGAAATCGTGCCATGCTTCAGTTCTCCGGCCGCATATGCTTCAGAATGGATATAAGAAATCTCTTTCAATTTCAGTGATCCTTCCAGGGAAATGGCATAATCTATCCCTCTTCCAATGAAAAAAACATGTTCAGCCGCCAGATAACGGTTGGCGAATTTCTGTACATTCTCTTTATGGCTGAGCAAAAGCGAAATCTGTTCCGGCAGCCGCTTCAGATCGGAAACCATGCAAGCTATCTCCTCAGCATTCAGAAGCCCCCTTGCCTGGGCAAATTTCAAAGCCAGAAGATACTGGGCGGTCAGCTGGGTGCTATATGCCTTCGTGGTTGCCACCGCGATTTCAGGTCCGGCCCAGGTATACATCACATTATCCGCCTCTCTCGCGATGGAGCTTCCGACAACATTTACGATGCCCAGGACCCTGACCCCATTGGCCTTTGCTTCCCGCAGGGCTGCCAGGGAATCTGCCGTTTCGCCCGACTGGCTGACAACGATCACCAGCGTATTTTCACCGAAAATCGGATTCCGGTAGCGGAATTCCGACGCCAGATCCACTTCAACCGGAATCCGGGCCAGCCCCTCAAAAACATATTTTGCAGTCACGCCGGTATGATAGGCCGAACCGCAGGCAACGATGTAGATCTTCTGTATCTGGCGGATTTCATCATCGCTCATCCCCAGTTCTTCAATCACTATCTCGCCGTCACGAAGCCTGGGATTCAGCGTATCCGCTACAGCTTTTGGCTGCTCATGCATTTCTTTCAGCATGAAATGCGCATAGCCGCCCTTTTCAGCAGCATTCATATCCCATTCTATCATGACAGGTGCCTTCTCAAGCTCTTCCTCATCGATGTTATAGAAGGTTAACGAGCTGTCCGTGAGGCGGACAATTTCTTCATTTTCAATATAATAGACTTCACGGGTATATTTAAGAATTGCCGGTACATCAGAGGCGATGAAATTGCCTCCTGTTCCCTGTCCGACGATCAGAGGGCTGTCTTTGCGGACTGCATAGATCTCACCCGGATGGTCCTGGAACATGATCCCAAGGGCATAAGAGCCTTCCATGCGGTGCATGACTTTCGTGATAGTTTCAAGGGGGTTGCCGTCGTAATAATAATCCAGCATCTGTACGATGACTTCAGTATCTGTCTGAGAAAGAAACTCATATCCATGGGCTTCCAGTTTCTTTTTCAGCTTCATATAATTTTCAATAATTCCATTATGTACAACTGCAATTGAAGAATCCTTGTTGAAATGGGGATGCGCGTTGACGTCCGTGGGCTCGCCGTGGGTGGCCCACCGGGTATGCCCAATACCGGCGGTTCCCGGAAGGGAAGCGCCGCCCTGGGTCAGGTTGTATAATACTTTTAAACGGCCGGTAGCCTTGACCATTTGGATGCCGGTTCCGTTGTAGACTGCGATACCGGCAGAGTCGTAACCACGGTATTCAAGTTTCTCCAGGCCATCCAGTAAGATTGGAGCCGCCTGGTCAATTCCGATATAGCCTACGATGCCACACATGTTAACATTCCTTTCTTTATAAAAATTTATTAATTTCTCCTCAAAGAAAAATCCTGACTATCCAATGTTAGATTCGGATTATAATATGGATCTCCATTTTGCAATATTTCCGGCCAGCGTTTGGCAAACGTTTCAATTTCTTTATTGAAACGCGAAACCTTCTCTGGCGTATCATCCAGGCCACGGGATTTTGACTCATAATGATATAATTCCGCATAGGGATTATAAACAATCAGGTAACCGGCGCCTCGAAGTTTTAAGCAAAAATCAATATCATTAAATGCTACCGCCAGTTCCTCAGACAATCCACCCACTTCATCGAATGCCCGTTTATCTACCATCATGCAGGCGGCTGTTACAGCACTGTAATCCTGTGCACAGATAATCCTATGACAATATCCAGTGTACCCCCTCTTCTGCTGAACAAAACAATGACCGGCAATGCCCCCAAACCCCACAACGACTCCTGCATGCTGAATTGTATCATCTTCATAATACAACCGTGCCCCGACAGCGCCCACATCTGCTCGCATACAATATCCTAAAAGTTCTTCAAGACAATCGTTATTAATTATTTCTGTATCATTGTTCAGCAAAAGCAGATATTCTCCTCTTGCAAAACTGGCCCCGTAATTATTAATTGCAGAATAATTAAAAGTTCCCTTCCAGTATACAACTCTTACTTTGCGATTTTTACTTTCCAATTCTGTATAATATTGAAATGTTTCTTCTTGTTCACTATTATTTTCAATTATTATATACTCATAATTTTTATACGTAGACTTTGTATCAATGGCCTTAATACATCTCTCTAAATCCTCAATATGATCTTTATTGGGTATTAAAATAGAAACTAATGGATCGCACGCCCTGATATATTTTGTCCGGTATAACCCCGGAAACTCTCCCTGTATCACCTTTGCTCGAATCCCAAGCCGATCATAGTGAGCCTGCACCGCTCGCCTTCCTGCCTCAAACGCATACATTTTACTCTCCGGATTTTCAGCGGTAGACGTTCCATGACATCTCCAATGATAAAGTATCTTGGGTATGTGGCATATTTTATCGCTTGCCTCAATACATCGTAAAATGAAATCATAATCTTGTGCCCCATCATATTCCGAACGAAACATGCCAACTTTATAAATCAATTTTTGGCTGACAACAAGTAAATGACAAATATAATTTACTGTCCGTAATAGATCCAAATTAAAATCAGGTTTCATATGTGGCTGAAAAAAACTCTTTTTATTCAATGTTATTTTATCTTCATCAGAATATAGGATATCAAGTTCAGGCCGCCCATTTATAGCTTTTACACATTCAAACAGTGCATTTGGCGTAAGTTCGTCATCATGATCCACAAAAACAATGTAATCTCCTCTCGCTATTTTTAATGCGGAATTTGTGTTTTCCGAAATTCTCATCGCTGATTCATGATGAACAATACGAATTCGCTCATCACTCTGTTCCAACTCCATCAACACATTGTCAAGTGGTGAAGGTGCGCCGCTACCATCTGAAAGACAAAGTTCCCATTGAGAATAAGTCTGCGCTTGAACTGATTCCACTAATTTTCTCAACAATTTTTCGGGCGTCTTAAAAAGCGGAACAACAATTGAAAAAACAGGCTGTTGGACAAAAACTGTATTACTCTGTTGTTCAAGTTCTTTTACATTTGGTAAATGACGTTTTATCCATTCTGAATATTGAACGGCCCTATTCTTACCCGATAGTTTTTCTAATATTTTTTGAGGAAGCGCCAATATCCCGTGCGTTCTTGTAAAACGAACCGTTTTCTGCAAATAATCCCTAATATTTTCTTTTAAGATTTCTCTCCTGCGCATACTTATATACTGTTCTGTCTTTTCATTCCCTGCTATAAATTCAACCCGAATCCCCTCCAAAAATAATTTCCTAATTTCAATCGTAAAACCACATTTTTCTTCAATCGCGCATTCTTTGTACACTTCCTGAACATCTACCCTTGTTATACGGTTGATTTTGCACGGCAACACATTGCCAGTTAAGTCTGTTATTTTAATATCTACAGGTTTGCTACTAGCTACCCAACCATTTACGCAACACGTTCCTGTCTTGGGACTGCGTAAAATCTGCTCTAAATAAAATTGTGGTTTTTTACGTTTGGCACACAAATCAGCACCTTTAACACGGAACCAACGTTTTCTTTTTCCATTAGAAACAGCGTATATATTCAATTCGTGTTTTCCTTCAAGATTTTTCGGCAGTCGAACGTTTAAGGTTATACGCTCCCACTGACAGTTCTCCTGTTTTTTAAACCTTTCTAGTGCGCTGTTGTTTTCCCATTTTTCCAATCCTGCCTCTACTGTCTGGTCATCCAAAACTGCAACTGCCTCGCCACCTCGCGGCCATATGCCCTGTAGGATGTATTTACTGTTGTCTGTAAGGCTAAAACGTTCCCTCTGTACTTCCAACAACTCTTGCTGCATATTTCTTTATCTCTCCTTTAGTTCCCCCAGCACCATCTTGACAGCTTCTGTATCCGGATAATTTGTTGTATACCTTTCCATTACCCTTTGAAAAGCCGCATCCCCGACAGACCTTCTCAGATTTTCATCTTCGATAAGCATTTTTAAGCTTGTATACCACTCCTCCTTATTTGCGCACAAGAAACCTGTCTTCCCTGATACAATCACTTTTTCAAGTTCAACATTATAGCTCATAACGCTCGGCACATGAACCAGAGCTGCTTCCATCCACTTATTTTCGGATTTGCAGGAATGAAAGCATGTATCTTCCAACGGCATTAAATTAATAGCAACATTCGCAATCATATTTGGAAGATTTTGCCACTCTGTAAAACCAACTTTTTCAATACGGTTTCGATAATCACCTAAACCATTCTCTTGAATAACACCACCTAATTTTAAGTAAACCTGAGGATATCTCTCCAAAATATCTTTCAGAATACTTTCTATTTGCGCAAAATCTTTGTTATGGGTAATTGAACCACTAAAATATCCAATCCATATCCTATCATTATTATTGTTTGCATTCTTCCACGCGTCATTCGACAGTATTTGCATTGCAATACTCGCTACATTTCTTTTTATAACAACTTTTTTATTTGGAAATTCCCGCATTATCTCTGCTGCTAGTGTATTGGTTGAAGTCATATACCCTTTACACATCTCCATACACTGATGAATCTGTTCTGTCTTTATGCGAAATTGACTATATTCTTTATTCTGTAAAAACTCCAGATAGTCAATTTTGTCATAATCAAATATGAAGTCATCTATGTCATAATAAACAGGTATTGATAATCTCTCAGATTCTTTTACAATCTCATTTACAATATTAACATTACTACAACGGTACAATACTATTGAATTATACCCATTAAAATCGTAATTCTTCACTTCATCCATTTGAATATAATCCGAACAAATCCCCTGTTTTAGCAAAGTTTCCTGAAAGTGTTCCACACGATAGCGTGACGCAAAGGATATCTCCTCCGCAACAAACAATACTTTTCCCCTTGTGGTAGCTGTAGGTTTTATTTTGAGTTCATTCAACATAAAATTCAATAAATTATTTAATATTTTTTCTGGCGTTTCTCCATATTTTATTATAAGCCCTTTATCATATAATTGTACACGCTCTACAGGGGCTCCAATATCAAATATAGCTATCGGATATCCCATTGACATAATTTCTGACACTGTATACGAAAAGGTCTCTGGACAAATTGAAGGGCAAAAAAACATATCAATATCTTGTTCTAACACAATTTTGGGCAATTGTTCACGTTTATATTTGCCTGTCTGAGAAAATATAGAACTTTGAATCTCTTCATCAGCTTCGCCTATTAAACGTAACTTTACATTTATATTTTTTTCTTCAATTAAGTCTGCCAGCTTTTCTACTACATGTAAACCCTTTTTATAACTAAGAACTCCTAGTAAGCCTATATTCAAAGAATTAGTTATCTTTTTTTCCCTATTCACATTCGGGAGATAATGTGGCTCATGTGGCACTAATTTCAGATTTTCAAGCTCTGGATATGCCCTTTTTAACAGCCTCTTAGAGTCTAATGAAAATACCGTTACTTCATCACAATCTTGTAAGAATCCCCCCCAATTTTTACGCCATTTTTCTGCGCATTCAAAATCAAGGCAAGCATTACTCTGATTTTGCGGAATGCAATGATTACATTGTCCAATCGTACCTACACCGCAATAATTACCTTGAGCATCCAATAAATTTATTGCTGGACAAAGTGCAAAATAGTCATGCATAAGCATTTTTAGTTCTGCGCCTTGCTCATTTTTCCATTTTAGTATGCTATCTAATACCTTATACACATTCTGATAAGTAACCAATTCATTAATCCAGATTTCATCCACACGTCCTAATGATAATAATAATGTGTGTAATTGTTCAGTAAAAAATTCTATTTTATACATCTTATACTCATAAAGTACATAATACTTATTATCATATATATTATAACGAATAGTAATAAATTTTTGTTGACTATGGATTAATTCAACTTTTTTCTTATCAAGATATTCAGTAGCTCCTCCCCCCAAACTGTGATCAAAGGCAACCGTTGTCTTCACATGTAATTGTTGATTTAAAAGCTGAATCATTACATATAGCCTTACAGATTTCATTGGATCTTTCTGGCAATATTGTGCTACATCTTTATCATAGTTCGGATGTTTTTTTAATAATGCCTTGGAGTTTTCCTCAAGCAGTTTTCTTTTCTCATCAGTTAAAAAACTACCCCCATGCTTATGATATACATATAAATTATCTACCTGAACATTTTTATATCCTCTTTTGATTGCGCGTTGACACCAATCATTTTCTTCACCATACCCCTTTCCAAAGGTATCCGCATCTAGTAATCCTATTTCCTGTATTACTTCTAGGTTCATCCCCATGCAAAATCCTACTCCTGTTGGTAGAACAGGATATTGCGGCATCACATTCCGAAATGCATCATCTACCTGCCACACCTTCATTTTCTCAAACAATTCATTATCTTCACAAAACTTAGGGAAACTACAAATCGTCCCACAATTGGTAAACGGGGTAGTAGATGCTATGCTTTCATAGCATATGATAGGCAGCATCAAACGTTCCAACCATTGATAGGGCACTTCAACATCAGTATTCAAAAGAACAACATGATTTTCCACCTTACTTAAAGCACAGTTTACTGATCCAACAAACCCTAAATTTTTTTCATTGTTTATCAAAACTGCTTCCGAATGCTTCGAGGTATAGTTTATAAGATAAGGAAGCACTCTCGCATCAGAACTTTTGTCATTCACAATCAGTAGTCTATATTTCATATTTGTTAATTCAAGACTTGAAAACAAAGCATCAAAGTATTGATAACCATTATAAACAGGTAATATAATATCTATCGTGTATCCAAAAAGAACAGGTGGCAATTCTACCTGTTTTGCTACCCTATGTGTCAAAAAATAACGAAGATCACCAATCTGGCGTTCGTCCATACACGGGATTATAACCGTCTCATCGACTCCCCTATCCCCAGGAACTATTCCCAACTCGAAGCCACCCTTTCCCTTAGGTGTATCGTATTCTAATACTACCTTCAAGCTATGCATGCATGAAACCTGCGCTGTGAAAGTTAAGCCGCTTTCTTCTGCCTCTGCTTTTCCTAGGGCTTTTGCCACATCACTTCTATAAATTACCAAAACTCCATGTGTGGCTATTTCCTCTTCGCCATGGTAATATACAATCCTTGGATTCTCCATTTTATATGTCATATCAAAGGCCCATCCAGCAACATGTAATATAGCATTTTCATAGTTAAAGACATCAACACTGCCGATCGCCCGCGATGCAAATATTACTTGCTCCGTTTTTTCTTCTTTTCTACATAATTTTTTTATTAACTTTTTCAGTAATTGTTTTATACTTTCATCCTCTGCTTCCACTAAATCTTGTTCCTGTATTTCACACTCTTTAAAATTATTTTTCTCGGTAACCTTCTCCTTTTCTGCCAAATCATCTGACATTTCATTAAGTATTCTTAACATTGTATTCTTTGAAAGCTGTTCGATCCGCCCTTCTATTCTAATATATTGAACTTTATCTGGTTTAAACGTGTCTACAATGAATCCCGGAGAATCCGATAAAAAATATATCCTTCGCCCCTTAAATACATGTGAACCATAAGGAATTAATCCCATCTGACAATTGCAGTCTATACGATCAATAATACACCAACACGCGTTATCCAATATATCTAAACGCATATAACCAATATCCGTAATTGCAGAAAGATCAAAATAAATTTCAAATCTATTTTTATATATTTTTCCTTGAGCGACCATGCTGTCATCTTCATTAAGGCCTCGACCTCTATCAAAATACAATTTAGAAAGCATATTATGTTTGTAAGAATTGGCCGTTTCATTTAAATTAACCTTTATGCTCTCCTGTGCATATTTGCTCATTTTATCGCATCCCACATAAACATAAGCAAAATTTTTACTCCATGCCAAGAAATTTTCTTGATCAATACAATCGATCTCAAAGATCTCATATATATTCTGTCGTTTAATCACCTGTTCTAACTCCGGAAGTTGCGTATACATGTCATTGATCATCCGCCACATGATAAACGCTACTGGAACTGAAAAATCAAACACCCACTCATAATCAATTATAATTCCTTTATTATCATCCCAAAATATATTTTCACAAATTAAATCAACATTAGCCGGTTTAATACATAAATATTCTTCTTTTCCCCGCAAAGAACCAAAGACCTCTTGAAATTCAGTAGTATAAAGGTCTTTTTCCAAAAAGGTATTCGTAAAATAGGAATTATAAAATCCTAAAAGGATTTTAATTATTTTCTCTTTATCTCTTCGTTTTACACAATAACGAATTTCTTCTAAGACAGTACTTCCCTGAATATAAGGATATTCTAAAACACCTTGTCCACCTGCGCACGGAAGATATTTATACATAGAATTTTGCCTGCTGTTTCCAATTCTGATCATATCATTAACGAAAGATTTAGCAGACTCTGTCATCGCCTGCTTCATCACTTTCTTTCCTGATTCCGAATCATATATAACTGTTGCAATTTGGAATTTCTCATGTCTCTCACTATTCATCTTAGCATACAAAACAACTTCCTTATCCTCCAATTCTTTCTTCCCAGCCTCCACTAGAAAAGAATTAGAGAAATTAGCTGCAACCCCTTCCATGGCCAACGAATGGGCAACTTTACTTTCCTCAAATAAAAAGAATCTACCACTCTTATAATCTTCGTAAGGCCTCCCGTACCCATTTGAGACTAGAGTGTGATCTGTAAAAATCTCTTTGGGGAATTTGTAATCTGGATAAGGGTAGTAAAAACGCAGTCCAGCAAATCCACTATCTTTTAATAAATTTTCCATTTCCAACTTACTGAACGTTCTAACTGATGAGTAGTCTTTATAATTATTTAACCCCAAAAAATACAAATCCGTATGATCTTCTGGCGCGCCTGCAAAATATTTTAATCCCAGTCGATTTTCAATCGCAATTAGTATTCTGCCATCTTCTTTTAAAAGACAGGCTATATTCTTCAAAAATTCTACATATGGTTTTTCCCCCTCAGTAAAGGAGGCAGCATATTCTAATACTCCATTAAGTAATATATAATCAAACTTTTCATCAAAAATCATATCATTTAAATTACCTACAATGATATGAAGGTTTTTAAATTCTTTATGCCGATTATAATTAATTAAGGCTCTCTTTTTTGACAATTCAACAGAGACCACCCGATCACATTTTTCACATAGAGCTCCTGTAATTGCTCCACAGCCTGACCCAATCTCCAGTATAGAAGCATGGTCACGCATTGGATACCAATTAATTATATTATGCCGGATTTTTGAGAAATGATATATTAACGGAAAGCTTACTTCTTCTTCCGGTAAATCTTCATATGATATCCCTTTTTTTGCCATTTCCAGCATAACATCTTCAATATCTCCATCAGAATATTTGTCTTGTTGCGAATAATACCTTAGATTTAAATCAGCCATAAAGATCTCCTAATTATTCATTATTCCAAAGTAACTTTAGAAAACATGTCAAAATACCCAACAGCTTTTTTGTCAGATATAACCGTAATATTACATATGTCGTATAATCGGTGAAAGACTGTGAAGTCACCCTCCGCATATCCAGTACATCCAAGGCACAACATATATTCTCCTGCTTCTAAGCTCATTTTCTGGGTAAAGATTATCTCCTGAACATCGCCTACCCTTTTCGGTGTTACTGGAGAATTCTCATACATAGTATTAGTTCCAGTTAATTCAGTTCCCCTCAAATCTTTTATAGTAAAAGCAAAAATAGGATCATTTACTTCTTCTCTAAACTCTACCCGCATTTTAACTTGAAATTTTTTCCCTTTTTCGATCACATTTGAGATAATACCATCCTCATCATATACTGCAAAATCGGTAATCTCTGCCTTACGGCTCCCATATTCCAGCACTTCAGGATTTAAATTCAAATTATTACTCATACTAGATTCATCCGGTTCTTTTTCAGTCTCTTTAAGAGACTGGTTATCATCTAACTGGTTAACCATCACTCTACGATACAAATTGACCATTTCCTTTGCATCACCCTCAGCTAGTTTCTCTCCTTTATTTAACAGAACAACACGATCACAATATTTTCCAACACTACTAAGATCGTGGCTAACAAACAAAATCGTTTTCCCTCTTTTTTTAAATTCTTCAAATTTTCTGTAACATTTGCTCTGAAAAAAAACATCTCCTACAGAAAGTGCTTCATCCACAATTAAAATCTCTGGTTCTATGTTAATTGCAACAGCAAAAGCTAACCGTACAAACATTCCACTAGAATAGGTTTTTACCGGTTGATATACAAAATCCCCAATATCTGCAAAATCTAAAATGTCCTGAAGTTTTGCATCTATCTCTTCTCTAGAAAACCCTATCATTGTGCCATTCAAATAAACATTCTCAATGCCTGAATATTCCCCATTGAATCCTGCTCCCAATTCCAAAAGTGCTGATATTCTTCCTTTAACCTTCACGCTCCCGGCCGTAGGATTTAGAACGCCTGTAATAATCTTCAAAATCGTGGATTTTCCTGAACCATTCGTTCCAATAATACCAACAGTTTCACCTTTATTCACTTGAAAGCTAACATTATTGAGCGCAAAATGTTCAACATAATTCTTTTTTCTTGACAATCCCAAGGCCTCTTTCATTCGATCCATAGGCTTATTATAGAGTTTATACATTTTGCTTAAATTTTCCACTTGTATAACTGCCTCATTACTCATCTGCTTTTCTCCCATATTATAATACATCTGCAAAGTGAACTTTCAAACGTTTAAATATAGTGCAACCTACAAAGAATAGAATCCCTGTAAATATCCAAAAATAAACACCCCAAAGAAACCGTTCACTTATTGCAACCTGCGCAAGCATGGAATCCCGGTATCCTGTAACGATATAATACATTGGATTCAATTTGAAAAGCTTCATCAATAAGGGATGACCTGCTAACATCTGAAAATCCCACATAATAGGAGTCATCCAAATTCCCACTTGCAATATTATGCTTATAATCTGGGTTAAATCACGAAAGAATATTACTATAGCACTTGTAGCATACACCAGACCTAACACAAACAGGAAATTACAAATAAAGTAATAAATCAGTTGAAAACTATATATACTTGGATAATATCCATATAACCCAGAAATAAGCATAGCAAAACACAAGAAAAACCCATGGACAAATGCAGCAGATATTATTTTTACTATTGGTAATATACTAATCTTAAAAACCACTTTTTTAACCAAATAATTATATTCAATCAATGCATTAGTTCCACCATTTAAAGCATCCTGGAAAAAGAACCATGGAACCATTCCAGTTGTAAGATATAAAACAAAAGGAAAGTCACTAACTTCAGTGCTTCTAAACCCTACCTGAAACACAAACCAGTAGACCAATATAGTAACTACCGGCTGTACAAACGCCCATGTAATTCCCAAATAAGAACCAGCAAACTTAGTCTTAAAATCATTTTTAGATAACGTAAAAATCAACCTGCGATTTTGTATTAATTCAATCGGTAAAACAACCACTTTATTCCATTTTTTCAAAATGAACAAAAACGCTATATCGATCACAAGAATAATAAGAACGTCCAACAATATACTCACCTTTTCAGCGTGTTGTGCATATTCTTGCTGTACAGCCTGGAGATTAATCTGTAATATTAAATAGGCATCCATTCCATCCACAATTACCCTTGCTGTCTTTTGCCCATTATCATTTTGATTCACTACTACTTTTTGCACATCATTTTTAATTGCATTCTCCAGATTTTTTAATTCAATCTTTGATTCTGTATTTTTATAAGTTGCCCTTAAATTTTTAAGTGTATATTCTCCGGGCTGCGTACCCAAATCTATTCGAAGATACTTTGTAGAAGTATCTATAGCAAAGGATAACTCTGCATACTCATCATTTTCAGATTTTTCATAATACACCTTGCTACTTGATTCCTCACTAAAAATATCTTCAGGGCTATAATAAACTTGTAATGTATCAGATGCATCAGACAATACATCCATTTTAAATTCTATAGTTCCACCGCTAGGCAGGCGATGTTTCAATATAAGCACATTTAGCAATACAAGTGCTAGGCAAACGAAGGTCAATAATATCTTCTTTTTTTTAGACATATACAAATTTTCTCCAATCTCACCTACAATATCCCTTAATTCCGCCCCATCTATGATCTTTCTCAGAAATAATCAGATCAGTCTCCGTCATTCCTGAAGGCATCGGCCACTGAACTCCAATATCCGGATCATTCCATGAAAGACCGCCTTCATCATTTGGATGATAAAAATCCGTGCATTTATAAGCAAATTCCGCATAATCTGACAAAACTATAAAACCATGCGCGAAATTCTTAGGAATATAAAACTGTTTCTTATTCTCAGCTGACAGTAATACTCCAAACCATTTACCAAATGTCGCAGATTCATTCCTTAAATCAACAGCCACATCAAACACCTCTCCGCTGATAACCCGAACCAGCTTATCCTGTGGGTATTGTATCTGAAAATGCAGACCTCTTAACACCCCTTTTTTAGAAGCCGACTGATTATCCTGTACAAATTCCATATCCATTCCAGCCGCCTTATAATCATTATAGTTATAGGTTTCCATAAAATATCCGCGCTCATCGCCAAAAACTGTGGGTGTTATCACCTTCAGTCCTTCAATCCCACAAGTCTCAACCATAATTCTTCCCATTTTCTTCCTCTTTCTTACTTCATTTAAAAGTTACAATCCTTCCGCAATATCTATCAGATATTGCCCGTATGCCGTTTTCAATAGCGGTTGAGCCAGTTTCACCAACTGGTTCCGGTCAATAAATCCCCTTTTATAAGCGATTTCCTCAATACATGAAATATACAGTCCCTGCCTTTTCTGGAAAGCAGCCACAAAATCAGCTGCATCTAGTAAAGAATCATGATTTCCTGTATCCAGCCAGGCAAAACCTCTGCCCAAAGTCTCTACCTGAAGAGTTCCACGGCGTAAATACTCGTTATTTACACTGGTAATTTCAATTTCTCCACGCGCTGAGGGTTTTACATTCTGGGCAATATCGATCACATCATTATCATAAAAATACAATCCTGGCACTGCATACTTTGACTTTGGATGTGCCGGCTTTTCTTCTATTGACAATGCCTTTCCATTTGCATCAAACTCTACGACTCCGTACTCTCTTGGATCTTTTACATAATATCCAAATATAGTAGCTCCCTGCTCTCTTGCTGCCGCTGCCTGAAGCACACGCGAAAAACTCTGCCCATAAAAGATATTATCTCCAAGAACCAGCGCTACTCTGTCCTTTCCTATAAACTTCTCCCCCACAATAAAAGCATCCGCCAGTCCTCTGGGCACCTCCTGGACAGCATAAGACATCGAAAGCCCCAACTGCTCACCGCAACCGAATAAATCCTGAAACACAGGCAAATCTCTGGGTGTGGAAATTATCAGTATCTCCCGTATCCCTGCCAGCATCAGCGTAGATAATGGATAATAAATCATCGGTTTATCATAAACAGGCATTATCTGCTTAGAAATTGCCTTCGTTAACGGGTATAACCTTGTTCCGGCTCCACCTGCTAAAATAATTCCCTTCATAAGATTATAATTCCTTTCTATTTCGTATTCTATAGATGCAAAAAAGCAGTGTTGTCTCCACAGCCACTGCAATTTGCCCTGTTACCATTAGAATCTATTTATTGTTATACATCTCCTGATAATATTTCTGATAATCACCACTCGTAACATTACTCATCCATTCCTCATGTTCAAAAAACCACGCAATTGTTTTTTTAATCCCTTCTTCAAACATCGTTTCAGGATACCAGCCTACCTCAGCTTTAATCTTATCCGGAGCTATTGCATAACGACGGTCATGACCTTTTCTGTCCTCCACATAAGTAATCAACTTTTCACTGACCAGATTTTTACGTGGGTCGCTATCCGACAGCATATCCTGCAGCGTATTCAATATAATATTTACAATCTGAATATTCTGCTTCTCATTGTGCCCGCCAATATTATAAGTCTCAAACAGCTTACCCTTTTCTTGAACCATATCAATGCCCTTACAGTGATCCTCCACATACAACCAGTCTCTAACATTCTTTCCATCTCCATAGACCGGTAGCTGCTTACCCTGCAACGCATTATTAATGATCAGTGGGATTAATTTTTCCGGAAACTGGTAAGGCCCATAATTATTGCTGCAATTCGTGATGTTAGCCGGGAAATGATACGTATCCATATAAGCTTTTACCAGCATGTCTGAAGAAGCTTTGCTTGCTGAATAAGGGCTATGGGGAGCATATGGCGTGGTTTCATAAAAATAGCCTTCTCCCTCATCTAAAGACCCATACACTTCATCTGTTGAAACATGCAAAAACTTATGATCTGGTTTAAACGTGCCATCTGGAAGTTCCCATGCAGATTTGGCCGCATTTAACATTACTAGTGTACCAAGAACATTAGTTTTCACAAAAACCTCTGGATTACGAATACTTCTGTCCACATGGCTTTCAGCCGCAAAATGTACAACCCTTCGTATATCATTCTCATCAAATATCCTGCTAATCGACTCGCTATCACAAATATCAGCTTTTATAAAAGTGTAATTTTCTTCATTCTCTACATCCTTCAAATTCTCCAAATTGCCTGCATAAGTCAGCTTGTCAACATTAATAATGCGGATAGTATTGCCATATTTCTTCAACATATAGTGAATATAGTTGGAACCAATAAATCCAGCCCCACCGGTCACCAGATAAGTACGCATCTTTTATTTCCTCCATCATCATGCCGCACTGCGGCTATTATCTGTGCTATTATATCATCACATGCTGAAAAATGCAAATTAATCAATATACAGATTTAACCACATCATAACTTTCTCATGACGGCTCTTATATTTATCGGCTCCCACCCCATTTCCATCCTTGTTGGGGGTGTGATCCCGCATAGATGTCCACAGATTTTCCATGGTCAGCGCTTTGCCATCCGCCTGGCAGCATTCAACCACCCAACTCATGGCACTATAGCCGCCAAGATGTCTGATATTCGCACAGAACATTTGAGCTTTCAGATCTATCACACCCAACGCTGCTGCTTCATTCACATATTTTACCATCTGCTCATCTACCAAACGGTTCTGAATCGCAATACCAGTCTCACTTGAAATAATCGCCTGGATACATACAGCCTTTGCAGAACCCTTTAGAATTGTAGGATTCCCATTGCCATCGCCGCCATAGGTAGTCCAGTTCGCATGATCCAGATCATAGGCAATTCCCGCTGTATCCAACGCCGCAAAGGCAGCGGGATTTTCCTGGCGGATTAGGTTCAATAAGCGCTTTGCTTCCGTAGCAAACCAAGCGCCTGCCCCGATCGTAATTGCAGTTTCTTTTTCTGAATTTTTATAGGCCTGTGTAAAATCATCATATCTGGCGTTTCCATATATTTGCCCGCCTGTCTCAACGGCAAATATAATCTTATGCATAACCTCCTGCGCATAATCATCAAACTCGCCTGAACGATACAGGCTGTATTCCACACTCCCGCACATATATGCTGACGAACCAATATACATATATATATGCGTAATAAATCCGCCACTCCGCCTATGTGCGTTTCGGTCAATTCTAACCGAATAGCTGCCATCGCTGTTTTTTATACCGTCATACCAGATCAGATCATCCTGATCGCCCTCTGAACTCCAAGACGGGAAACGAATGGTATCTGGTGTCTGCCCGTTCACATTGGGACCATAAATCGTTATATCACAAATATTGCTAGAAGGATTACTGGTTTTAATGTAATTATCCGCAGTCACTGTCACACTTCCTCCGGCAGCATATTGCATTGCCCCTTCAGAATTCTCTACATAAATATGCGCATTATAAACCCCAAAACGATATCCATGATCTTTTACATCTGCCATAGCTGTATATGAACCATCCGCTTGTTCCTGCATATCATACCAATATGTTCCTTCCGTACACCAGACACCAACTTTTACCTTCGCAACTTCTAGCCCTACCTGGCCTATTTCACCAATAATTTTAAAGGTTCCATCCTTACCATTCACATTTGAGAATTCAATGGCACCTGTTGGCACTGTCTGAACCTGAAATGTAACTGCGTTCAGAAAACGGAGTTCTCCATTGGGCAGAGCATAGTAAGCATGCACATTATATACTCCAGCACCGGAATGATTTCCTATCGGAATTGTAACACTGTATGACTTACCATTCTCCGCTGCAGTATACCATTGAAAATCATCCTGTCCATTCACATCACTCCAAACTCCAAAACGCACCTCTCTCTGGATACCCAGAAGGTCAATTCCCTCCAGCACAGCTGTATAATTAAGTCCATTGGATGATGCTGCTATCTCCGCAAATGCACCTGTTTGTATACTTATACTCTTATCCGTCTCCGCAATCAGGTTTTGTATTCCGCTAGATGTTTTCGTATAAACAGCTATGTAATATTTCCCTAGATTGTAGCTGAAATCAGAAAGCCTGACATCCGCTACGTATGTATTACCGCTCTTTAGTCCTGCAGTATAGTGCACTATATCCCCCTTATCCGCGCTTGTCCAAACATCTACCCGTACGGTGGAAAACACAATGCTGGCATCTAGATTAGAGATATTTACTGGAAATCCCCCCCCTGCTGCTGCCCCCACAGTAACTACACCATTGACAGAGAACGTCGTTCCCGCGATAAAATACATAATTCCAGCTTTATCGACTCCGTACGCATGAACGATAAAATCCCCCGCCGCTAAATAGCTGGAAATATCTACTGTCGTACTGTAATTCATTCCCTCACGCACTGCCTGATACCATATCAAATCCTTTTGCCCACCCGTTTTACTCCAAACAGCAAACCGTACAGACTCGACAATACCAAGTGTTCTCATCCCCTCCAGATTAATTACAACATTAGAATCTGTATTGCTGGAAGATACTTTCAAACTGTCGTAGGAAAGCTGCATCACATAAGAAGTCCCTCCAGCAAAAGTTTTAATTCCATTCCCGTCAGTCACATATACATGCACATTATATGTTCCTAATTTATTCTTATGATTTGCCAAATTTGCCGCTATAAGATATTCAGTTTTATTTGTTCCAGCAACCTCGTACCAAATGAGATTACTTTGATTACTTTCACTCCAGACTCCCACTTCTATTTTTTCTATTCCCGCCGGTGACGAAAGCCCTTCCAGAAGAATATTGAACTGCCCGGATACGGCATCTGGTACGCTCACTGATATCCCGTTTAACGATGGGCCACCCACCAGGCAACTGCCTCCATTAATAAATCGCAGACTCCCGTCACCATACTTCGCATAGCAATGTATGGTATAACGACCGATACTTTTATGGTCGGAAACCAAAAATGTCTGGGTATACGTACCATTTTTTGTTTCTGCCACATACCATTGCAGATCATCCTGACCGTTTATATCGCTCCACACTGCAAAACGTACCTGGGTTACACTCGCTGAGTCCTCTAACTCCCCAATCGAAATTTTATATTCTTTTTGATTTGATGTTGAAATATATAATTTAGAATTCTCGATTTGAACTATTTTTGTGGTTCCTCCCACATATGTAAGGAAACCATTTCCATCCTTAACATATACATGAATTTGATAAATACCTGAATGAAACCCGTGGTTTGCTGCACTCACCTCTGCAGAATATACGCCATTGTTCTCCTCGGCTTCATACCAAAACATATCGCTTTGATCATCCCTGCACCAGACCCCCACCCGAACCTGGCTGATTCCAGATTTAGCAGCAAGATTCTGCACTTCAATGTCAAAGACTCCATTTTCAGTATCCAAATTGCCTGCATTCACCGTTCCTACTGAAGGTGCACTGATTATAAAACTGTTCCCCGATATATATTGACCAGAACCATCCGCAGAAAACGCATAGCAGTGGATCGTATAACTGCCCGGATTGTCTAAATCCGAAACCATAATGCGGGCTGAATAGGTACCGCCTTCATAAACTGCTTGATACCATTCCAGATCATCCTGTCCATTCTGATTACTCCAGACCGCAAATTTCAGACTGCTGCCGTCTGCAAGCTCCTCTATCTCCGACGTTCGGATAATGACTGTTTTCTCATCTTCACTAACGGCAACCGACAGTTCTGTCGGCAACTCATAGCTCTGAATTGACTGTAGCTCCTTAGATTGTTCTTGAGATTGTTCCTGATCCGGCAAAACACCTTCTGCCGGAACTGTATACTCATATGTGTCCAGTTGTAGTGGCTCAAACCCTAGATCGGCATTAAAAGAAACATATGTCTGAATTTTATATCCGGTATTTTTCTCCACCCAATCATCCGGATTCACTTCCGCCGTATACTTGCCTTCCTCAGCTTTTTCTGCTTTGTATGTATTTTTTTTGGTGGATTCACCATTACCAGTCACTTCAAATACAATGGTATCAATAATCGACCAATCTCGTTTATTGATATCCGAAAGAAAAATCTGTAGCTGAAAGGTTCCACCCTCTACCGAATTTACTGCTTCTACCTGAAATTCTTCTTTCCCTGGAATTGCATACATTGCACCCTGTATTTCCTGTAACACTTGTGTTTCCTTTTCTGGAGCTCCGTCCGTCACTGCTGCCTCTACCAATCCCGGTGTCAAATTAACACTTATTAAAGCACACGTCAGGATTCCTAACGCAATGTTTTGTAAACCTCTTTTCATAAAGTCACCCTCATATTTACTATAAATTTATTAATTAACTTGTTGTTATTGTAACGCGATGCTCTTTTCCGGTCAACATAATTTTCACAGCAAAGCACCGCCTCAAAAGACAAGACGGTGCTTTGCTGGATTCTAAATATGCTTTTCTATATATTGGGGTCCGTTGGATCCCAGGTCTGTCCAACTGGGATCTTTATGGTGTCCGGTTTTCCGAAGGGGCCTGCATAGGAGCTATCATAGATTCTGACCTCCATCCCTAAATTGCAGTTATCATATATCCATTTTGCATCTCTGACACAAAGCCTAACACAACCATGTGAAGCTGGCTGTCCCAGCATATTATAATCAGATGCCGATAAATTGTAACTGGTCATATTACTTCCTGCAACTGAATGAAACAGTATGCCTCCCACAATTCTCGTACAATATTGACCGTACGAAGGCCCCATCAGTTCATGCCACCTATACCTAGCCTGCGTATAATAGGTACCTGACGGAGTTTCTGTTCCCGGAAGGCCTACAGAACAGGCAAATGCTTTTACCGGGATAATATAGCCATTACTTCCATCCTTGGCATATATTGTAACCGTACAGGTCGTTCTGTTCACGTCAGCACGATAGGATGATTGCGGCCCGATAATTCCGCTCACATCTTTCTGCAGCACATCATTAATATAGTAAAGCTTATAACCATTCTCATAATACCAGCCATTTTTGGAAAACTCACTGGCCTCAAACACAAAATTTGCAGCTGCCAACGGCGTATTTCCAGAATATGCATGAATCAAAAAATTCCCCGAATTCTTATGATTCATTGTAGAAATCACTGTTTTCCAGCTTCCATCCTGACTCTGCGTTCCGCTGTACCACATAAAATCATCCTGTCCATTCAATTCACTCCATACCGCGAACCGAACGTTACCACCTGATGCATTCTTCAAAACCGCTGTACGCTTCCCACTACCTTGATCCTTTAGAACATAAATAAAATTGCTGGGATTAAACGTGTATTGCGCTCCATTTCCGAATACCTGGATCTGGTTTCCCATAGTAACATATGCATGTATCGTATAAGTCCCCAAATTATAATTATGATTAGAAACATTCACCACTGCCTGATAGGTACCATTACTTTGGCGCTCAGCTGTATACCATGCCACATCACTTCCATTCGCTGTTGTCCAGGCCGCTATACGAACTCCACTAATCCCAGAAGCAGCCTCCAAATCGGATATGCTGACAGTAAATATGCCTGCTGCATCATTTTTTTCGACAACCTGAACCGTGGCTTTAGCAGTTCCGCTGATTTGCAAGTCGCTGCTACCATTTAAATAGATTTTATTTCCGCTCCAAGTCGTTGCATATGTATGAATCAGGTATTTTCCCAATGTCTTATGATTTTTAATGGAAATATCAGCCTGATAACCGCCACCAGCATTTTTAGAAGCTGTATACCATCTTACATCATCCTGCCCCCCTGATTCACTCCATACCGCAAACTCTATCTTTTTAGCTCCAGCCGGCACCACTACATGATCGATTGTCACACGATATTCCGTCTCTTCCTGACCCACTACACCCTGATGTAGATCTGTGGTCACCGGTTTATCGCATCCATAAGTAAAGGCTACATTGGTACAGGCCACTACTGTCTTAATGCCATTTTTATCAGAAACATACACATGAATATTGTAGTTGCCCACATTATATTTATGGTTTGCTATTGTTCCTTTTACCAAATATTCTCCATTTGACTGTTTGTCTGCCGTATACCAGCAAATATCCTGCTGAGCACTTTGGCTCCAGATCGGCACCTCTACCTTACTCACTCCTAGCTCTGAGTTAAGTCCTATTATTCTCACCTCAAAAGTGCCGGCCTCATTGTCTGAAGTTACTGATACTTCCTGTACTTCCGGTGCCTGTACCATAAAAGACTTCCCACCCAGATATACTTTGTTACCGCCTTTTTTTACAAGATATACGTGTGCCAAAGATCTTCCTGTACTTTTTATAGCCGTAAGAGCAGCTTTACCTTCCCAACTATCGGAACTCGCCTTATACTGAAGCTCATGCCAAGTCAAATCGTCCTGCCCACCAGCTTCACTCCATACCGCGCAGGATATTTCTTCAATTTCTCCAGGCGCCTCTACTCCAGAAATTTTTATCTGAAACTGATTTAACTCCGCATCCACATCTGCCATCAGCGTTTGATATTTAGGCCGAAAATCTGCTGAAACTCCTCCCACAAACTTTTGGAAACCATTTCCATCCGTCACATAAACATGAGCATAATACAATGCCCAGTTATTTTTATGAGAAGAAATACTCATCTCAACAGAATACTCTCCAACACTTCCTTTTTCTGCTTCGTACCAGACAATATCGCTTTGATCCGACGCACTCCATATGGGAACAAGCACTTTCCGAATTCCTGAAGGCGAATCTAGCCCAGTGATTTTTAAAGTTGCTGTACCTGCAGAATAATCCTGTTCTGACAACTCTATTAGCCCTTCCGTCACGGTCGGAACTTCAAAAGATACTCCTCCAATCCACTGTTGACTGCCATCCGAATTCTGTTGATAAATATGAGCATAGTAACAACCGGGCGAACGATAATCAGCCACTTTCACTCTGCAATCAAACTGATTTTCTCCTGTTACCTGAAATTCATTCCATTTTAGATCATCCTGACCATTCTCCTCACTCCAGACTGCAACTCGTAGATTAGCATTATCCGGAAGATAGTGATCTGATAGACAGATCTGGTATTCTGTTTTGAAATCATCAGTAAAACCTGAGGTGATCACCGACTGGTATTCCGGAAGCTTTGCTACTTCAAAAGTTGTTCCGCCAACCCATTCTTTTGCCCCGTCAGATTTTTCCAAATAGCAGTGAACATAATAGGCACCCAACATATTATGCTTCAGTATATCGACCATTGCTTCATAGTTTTCACCATTATACCACACAAGGTCATCCTGTCCCTCGGCATCACTCCAGACGGCAAAGGATACACCTACTCCATCTGCCGGTATTGTATAATTCTGAAGTTGTATTTGATAATATCTGCCTTTTTCATCGGCTCTTTTGACCTGCAAACTTGGACTCTTCGTCTGATCTGATGTTACCCGTTCATAATATGTCTCCTCATTAAATGTCTCCGCTCCTACTGGAAATGTCAATCCAGCACACAGTGCGCATATTATGACTAAAGAAACAATTGTTTTGCGTTTTTCCAACTTTAATAAAGTCATATGACAACTTTACCTCCCTTCCCTGCTCTATTTTCTGCCTTTTATCTTAAATGCAAGAGTCCCTGTCTGTATCTCCCCATTAATCTCCAGACTCCTGTCTGAATTATACATCCCATCTGAATAAACTGCAATGCAATCATTGACATTTGCATTGCTTTTTATGTTAATCAGATAAATCTTACCTGGAATCACATCAACCGGTTCCCTTATCAGTGTATACCAGGAATTATTTTCACTGATTGTATTCACAGGTATTCTAGT
The DNA here is from genome assembly GCF_014337215.1 of Wansuia hejianensis. Classification (NCBI taxonomy): domain Bacteria; kingdom Bacillati; phylum Bacillota; class Clostridia; order Lachnospirales; family Lachnospiraceae; genus Wansuia; species Wansuia hejianensis. The sequence continues at coordinate 1,786,176 of NZ_CP060635.1, forward strand.
TTCAAAAATAGTTTTTTCACTATCAGCTTCTATAATTTCCATTTCCAAATCAGAGTGATTGATCCTGTCATAATTACCAATATACAGTTCCAGATCATAAATCTCTTCTGCTGTATTATTGAATTGCTGTGTGACTATCTGATTTTCTGTCACCGCAATTGGAGTATATTCTGCCTCACTAATATTGTCTATCATTTGAAATTCACCTTTTGCCGCTGAAGCCAGGCAAATAAACGCCGGGCCTGCCCAAGCCAAAAATCCGACTGCAAATGCAATCCGTATATTGACTAACGTATCTTTTTCCAGTGCAGTGCGGTCATTCTGTACAAAACGTGGATAGCTCAACACGAAATACAACAATAGTATCACCCAAATGCAAGTAAATAAATAAATCTGGTTATCGTAGCTAAGGATATCCTGCATGGTAATCGCCCAGCCAGAAGGAGCCACCCCCTTAAAGACCGAATATCTAAACAGATTTTGATCTACGTTTCCAGCCCAGTTCTGAACCACCAATGTATAAAGCGCAATAATCAATATATTCTGCAGAATCCACAGCAATTTACAATTTTTATTCTGCTGAATGGCCAGAATCATAAATGGTACGGCTAATAACAGCCATTGGGGATGAAATGCCACCATGCCAAAAAAAGCAAAAGATACTCCATTAGCCAGAAACAGTGTCCAATCAAAAATTTTATCCTTGTTCTCTATCTTTATCAAGTATGCAGCAATAAGTAACACTAATATCACTACAAGAAAAACATTAATCGGACGCAAACCACCTAAATCAAGTCCTGTCTCAACATACGTCAGCGCACTAAATCCCAGAACTGACTTTCTGAAACTTGCTGAGGGATAATAAATTAAGATTTCAATCACAGTCGGCAAAGCAACCAAGACTGCGTCTCGCAATATTTTGAAAATCTTTTTTTCCTTTAGAAGTAAAAATACTAAAAAATAAATAACTGCCTGATATTTAAAGGTAACTGCTATCCCAAAAAACAGCACAAATTTCCAATGTTCCCTCCTCAGATAGTAATAATACCCTAACAAGATGAAAAACACTGTAAAAATGTCATATTGACTGAAAATCATCTGACTAAATAAAGCCAGCGGACATATTAAAAATGCATACTTACAAATTCTTGCTTTTTTCTCACCAAATCCGGCCTGGATACATATTTTATAAATGAGCACCGCGCTGGCAAAGAAGAAGATAACTGGCAGCATCTTATACCACATATTATTGAGCAGAGAATTTGTCATAACATCTGAAGGGACACGTCCAAATAAACGAAGAGGCAAATTCCATATTGCAAACATCAGAAATGTACTTGGCAAATAATTCGCCCCATAATCATTCGTCCATTCAGCGCATGCATCGTAAAAATTCAACGGATTTGTATGCATTAAAAAGCTGCGATTCCCCGTTACCATAATATCTCCCTGCACAAAAGAGACATAACAAATCATAAATACAACTGCCATAAAGATTAAGTCAAATTTATCCCAGTCTCTGTCTGCCCAGCCGCAAAGCCTACTTTTCCAATTTTCTGCCCTTTTAAACCTTTTGCTCAAATTCATAAGTTTTTCTCTTCCTTCTTAAACGCCCACAGTTTATTTAACACAAAATTGAGTGGAATCGTAATGATTAAATTGATCAGCGGCGCAATATATTCCGACACATGTAATACGTCCACCCAAACATACAGCAAAGCAGAAGACAACACAATGCCCGTACTTCCGTACGCCGCAAATGTTTTTATCAAAGACGGAAACCATGCACGTTTTTCTCCATCTTCACAGGCAAATACATATTTATTATTCCAATAGAAAGAATTCAACACGCTTAAAACGAATCCCAGTGCATTAGCCACAAAATAATGCAGGCCTATATATACGCAGGCAGCATACGTAAAATATGAAATTGCTGTATTTGCTAACCCTACCAGTCCAAATTTTATAAATTGGCACAACACCTTTAACTTTTCTTCGGAAAATGGTATATGCAAGAAAATGATGACTCTTTTTAGTAATTTATTCACACCCTGCTCCTTATGCTTTTACTGCAGCACAGATTGTTTTAATCATATAATCAATCATTTCATCGTTCATCCCCGGATAGACGCCAACCCAAAACGTATCTCGCATAATACGGTTTGTATTCCCCAGATCTCCAATCGTCCGATACCCCTTACCATTCGTTCTCATTTCATCAAAGCATGGATGCTTGATCAGATTTCCTGCAAATAGCATTCTAGTCTGCACACCATGTTTTTCAACATAAGACACAATCTTACTCCGATCAACGTTTTCTTTACATGTAATTAAAAATCCAAACCAGCTCGGTCTAGAACCTGGACAAGCTTCCGGTAAAATAATATCAGACTCCAAACATTTAAGCCCTTCACGCAATCTATCAAAATTATAACGCCTTCGTTCAACAAAACCAGGGAATTTGTTTAACTGCGCACACCCTATAGCCGCTTGCATATCTGTAGCTTTCAAGTTATAACCAAAATGTGAATATACATATTTATGATCATAGCCCAAAGGTAATTCTCCATATTGCCGGTCAAAACGATGTCCGCACAAATTGTCATGTCCAGAAGGACAAATGCAGTCTCTTCCCCAATCGCGTAAAGAACGGATACATTTATTTAATAATGGATGATTCGTATAAACAGCGCCCCCCTCTCCCATGGTCATATGATGCGGGGGATAGAAGCTCGACGTTCCTATATCTCCTATTGTACCGGTTAGTTTCTCAGTTCCATCCAAGTTATACCTGGACCCCAATGCGTCGCAATTATCTTCAATCAGCCAGAGACCGTGTTTTGTACAAAATTGTTTTACTGCCTTCAAATCAAAGGGATTCCCTAATGTATGAGCAATCATAACTACTTTTGTTTTATCCGAAAGAGCATTCTCCAACTGAGAAACATCTATATTATACTGAGGAATTGTCATATCCACGAAAACTGGATTAACACCATATTGAATGGCTGGTGCTACTGTAGTAGGGAACCCACAGGCAACAGTAATCATTTCATCGCCTTTACGCACCTGACGCTCACCCAGCAGCGGAGACGTTAAAGCCATAAAGGCGAGTAAATTAGCCGATGAGCCACTGTTTACCAGACTTACATATTTCACACCCAGATAATTTCCCAGCTTTTTTTCAAATTCTTCCGTATAACGTCCTGATGTGAGCCAGAATTCCAGGGAACTATCTACCAGATTATACATTTCATCACTGTCATATACCCTTGAGGCATAAGAAATCCGGTCTCCCTCCTTATAGGGATCAGGCTTGTGATAACGATCACAATAAGCTCTTACCATCTGCAGAATTTCTGTCCTTGCCTGCGCTTCTGTTTTATTTTCAAACATAAAATCTCCTCACTTAACTCATCAAATAAGAATGTAATTGCTCTGACATACAGTTTTCTAACTGATCTCCCGCTAACCAGCATTTTGTCCATGCAACTGTCTGTTCAACTGCATTTTCAATCCCCCACCTTGGTTTCCAGTCAAAGGTTCCCTTCAGCTTTGAGCAGTCCAGCTTCAGATATGCCGCTTCATGCGGCCCGCCATCATAATGATTTTCCCATTCAAGCCCTTCACCCCATTTATCACAAAACAGCTGTACAAGCTCTCCTGTAGTTACACAATCTTTATCATCCGGTCCAACGTTATAACAGCCAGCATATTTTATATTCTTATACTGTTCGGCTGCTATCGTCAGATAAACGCACAGAGGTTCTAGCACATGCTGATAAGGCCGTATAGAATATGGATTACGTACAATAATCTTTTTCCCCGCCTGTGCCGCCCTCACACAATCCGGAATGATTCTATCAACTGCAAAATCGCCCCCGCCTATTACATTCCCGGCTCTGGCCGTCGAAACAGCCACACCTAGATTTTCGAAGAAGGAATGTACATAACTGTGAGTTACCAGTTCTGAACAAGATTTGCTGTTGGAGTATGGATCATAACCGTCTAAGGGCTCATTTTCACGGTAACCCCAAACCCATTCTTTATTTTCATATACCTTATCAGTTGTTACATTTAAAAATGATCTTACCTTATCATGAGTTCGAACACACTCACATACATTCACTGTTCCCATAACATTTGTCTCATATGTATAAACAGGATTTTTGTAAGACTCCCTAACTATAGGCTGTGCTGCCAAATGTAACACAATTTCTGGCTGATACTCATCAAAGACCCTTAGCAAATGTTCCCTATCTCTGATATCCCCATTTATCGAATTAATACTTGCTCCGATACCGGAAAGAGAAAATAGATTCGGCTGTGTAGGCGGTTCAAAGGCATAACCAATTACTTCCGCTCCCATATCGGTCAGAATTTTACATAGCCACGTTCCTTTAAAACCGGTATGGCCTGTCACCAGCACTCGCTTCCCACGATAAAACTCCAAATCCAACATATATTCTCCTATTCTCACTAATCGACCCATTTTTTCCACGGTGCATGCCCCGATGCCCACATCGCTTCCAGCTTATCCTTTTCCCGTTTAGTGTCCATGCACTGCCAATATCCCTTATGATAATAAGATTTTAATTCACCTTCCGCTGCCAAACGCTGCAAAGGCTCCTGCTCAAAAACCGTTGTATCTCCCTCAATATAATCAAATATCTCGGGGTTTAAAATCATATAGCCTGCATTTATCTGGCTTCCATCATCTGAAGATTTTTCACGGAATGCACGGATGGTATTATCAGAGGCAATATCCAAGACCCCAAATCTCTGATTTACATTTACCGACGTTAACGTAGCTATTTTCCCGTGAGCTTTATGAAACGTAAGTACATCCATAATATTAACATCGCAAACACCATCGCCATATGTCATAAAAAACGGTTCATTCCCGGTATACGCCCTGATTCTCTTGATTCGCCCGCCAGTCATGGTATTCAACCCGGTATCTACGACGGTTACCTTCCAAGGTTCCGAATGCTCGCGATGGACAATCATTTTATTACCTTGCGTAAAATCAAAGGTTATATCACTGTTATGGATAAAATAATCAGCAAACCACTCTTTTATCACATATTGCTTATAACCTGCACATATCACAAATTCATTGACCCCATAATAAGAGTACTCTTTCATAATATGCCAGAGAATCGGTTTCCCTCCGATTTCAATCATTGGTTTCGGCTTAAATTCCGATTCCTCAGAAATTCTGGTCCCAAACCCTCCTGCCAATATAACTGCTTTCATTTTATTCCGCCTCCGTCCTTTGCTTTACCCTCGTCGTTTATACAGAGTCTACCATTCGATCAATCAATTACACCAACCGTTGTTCCAAGTAATACCTGGCTTCCCTCATCATCAATCCCATAAACATGCACATTATACTGGTCCTCCTTATATTGGAAATCACGTGCATATACATGAATCACATAAGAACCTTCCGCCTCCCGCTCGCCTTCATACCAACACAAATCTTCCTGGCCGTCCTCTGACCAAACTGCACACTGCAATGCCATGGGTTCATACTCCGACACTAGGTTGCGGATATACACATCAAATTTTCCTGTATGATAATCATACGGCTCCACCTCAATATCCACAACAATGGCCGCATTATTGCTTACATTCTTTTGCTCCTCATATATTGTATCTTCCATCTTTACAGTCTGCGATCCCAAAAACACATTTGTATTCCCAATCATCCTCGCATAGATATGTACATTATATGTGCCATTTTTATAAGAAAAATCAGAAAAAGGCACAGCTACTGTATAAACTCCGTCAGACTGCTTCTGCGCATCATACCATACCATATCTTTCTGTTCTTTATCTGACCATACTCCACATAAGAGTCCCGTCATACCTTCTCCACAATGAATATCGCTTAAGGTAATCTCTATCTCTTTTGTTTCTATATTATAAGGCATTATATCAATGTTTACTAGCGTTTGGTTTAACCCTGCTATCAAACCTTCCATCAACGCTGATTTCTGTGACAACCCCTGATTTACCGCTTCCAGACCATATTCTTCAATTATAGTCTTTTCATCAGAAAACAAATTTACTCCCAGCCCCAGACGATTGTCTGGTATTTCCACCCCCAAGCTTGCCAAAGTGGTGGGAAAATTATCAAAGGTACTGTATTCCCTGTATACATCATCCTGTACCTCCGTAGCCGAATTAATATAAGTGGTATATACGGTTCGTCTATACTCTGCATCCACAGCTTCACAATAATCACTATCCATAGTGGGATGATCCCCGGAGATTACAATCGTAGTATTCTCATAAAAAGGCTGCTCCTTTATCCACTCTATGAACTCAGTCACCTGCTTACTTGAGCAAGCCATAACATTGGAATACTGATTATCTGAATACAAATCTGGACACTCAGAACACAGATATCCATCTTCAAAATGGGTGTCAACCGTCAACATAGTCAAGTTAAATGGCTCATCAGATGCTGCTAACAAATTTAATTTATTCTTCGCATTCTCAAACAATATTTTGTCTTCATATCCCCACCACACATAGTAATCCGAAGGAATGTCTCCATGTTCAACGGCATAATTATAATCGGCTATTTCATAATCTCCATGCTGCTTAAAATATAGTTTGCGTCCTCCAAATGCTGCATCTGAACCAATCAAAAGGGTTTGCTGATATCCTGCCTGTTCCAAAACATCCCCTAATGCTGTCATTCCTGGAAAAAAGCCCTCCTGCGTACCCATAGAGTTCTTATCCAGTGGAATAGTCAGAGGGAGTCCAGACGTCTGAGCAAACATTGCTCCAATAGTCCAGGTTGCTCCCGTCAGCGCATATCCGCCATTTAAAACATCCTGATCCCCTGAAAAATTCTCATTTTCTTTTGAAAGCTCCGTCAATTCAGGGATTACATTCTCGTCAAATGCGCCTCCATTCTCTGTGTCAGCATAAGTATTCTCCATAGACTCTAAAAAGATATAGATAAGATTTCGTTTTTTTTCTGGAAATGTCAAAGTCACATCCGCAGGATTCACATAATTATCATCGATAAAAGAAGAATATGTATTTTGATTTTCCACATAAGCCGCTATATCCAGAGTATTCCCAAAATATTGAACAGCTAAAAATCCAATCAGAACTGCGGTTCCTACAGTTGTAACTCTGGTAATATGATAAATTCTCTTTCTTCTTCTCACCAAAATGAAAGCAACAGCTAAACCGACAGCCACACAAATCGACAGAATCACACAATACTTAACATAATCCATAATCATATCACTATTAGTACCTTCTAGCGGCATTTTCAAATGATATACTATTTCTTCTATACTTAAATCACTCCAGGTTTTCAAAGCCCAAGACACACTCCGGCAAATAAGGATAGCCAACGCCCCAAGCAGCACAGCAAAAACAGTTAATACAACACTTAAAATCTTAAGTAATACTTTTTTAATCCCATTTGCTTCCGGCAACCTAGGCAACGCTCTATATACTTGCCCCTGGCATACACCTTCCATTTTACATTATTCCTTTCTCTTTTGTTTCAGCTAACATTATAACAGGTTAATCCCAAGTAAACAACCTGTAATTTCCGGAGGTATATGGATACTGAAGAAAGCTGTGCCTCTTGACAAAGATCTATTTTTAGTATATACAGAAAATATATGTCTCTTCTTTGTAAATATAAACGAGACAGAAAGGTAAAACTAAGATGAAAAAAGTTATTATAAGCGGAGCGACTGGCGCACTCGGAATGGCCTTAATCAGGCAGCTAACACAAGAAGGCTCTCAGATTCTGGTCTTGTCACATGAATATTCTAGCCGCAATAACAGGCTTGACCAATATCCCGATATCACAATAATACCCTGTTCACTCCAACAATTGGCCTCAGTCCAGAACCCTACCGGGCAAAACTGGGATGTATTTTATCATTTTGCCTGGGCAGGTACTACCGGCGCCGCCCGTAATGACATGTATCTACAAAATTCAAATGTAAAATATGCTTTAGATGCTGTTGACGCCGCTTCCCGTTTTGGCTGTCATACCTTTATCGGTTCTGGCTCACAGGCTGAATACGGGCGTTTCGAAGGAAAACTGACACCAGAAACACCTGCTTTTCCAGATAACGGTTATGGCATTGGAAAGCTTGCCGCCGGTATGATGACACGGGAGTATGCCCACCAAAAAGGCCTGCGCCATTTATGGGTGAGAATCCTCAGCCTTTACGGCCCTTATGACGGTTCCCAGAGTCTAGTGATGTCCACCATTTCCCAACTGAAGCAAGGTATCAGCCCGCAATGCACTCTTGGCGAACAATTATGGGATTATCTATTTAGTCAGGATGCCGCCTGCGCATTTTCCAGGATGGGAGATAGCAGCTTTGACGGAAAGACTTACGTTCTGGGCAGCGGCAAAGTCCGCCCTCTGGCAGATTATATTGAAGATATGCGTAAAATTGTATCAGCTGATACCCCGGTCAAGTTAGGCGCAATTCCGTACTCTCCCAGGCAAGTCATGCATCTGGAAGCAGATATATCAGATCTCATAGAAGATTTTGGCTGGAGACCAGTTACTGATTTTACTGATGGCATTCGACAAATTCTACCTTATATATAAGATACAGGGCAAATGCACTATTTTGCATCTGCCCTGTTATTTTACCGGCTTACTCTGCCCGATCCATCACCATCCATTAATTTTCGCACCTCATCAGCAGAAACATGATTCAGGTCGCCTTCTATACTATGCTTGAGGCAACTAGCCGCTACCGCAAATTCAATAGTCTGCTGCGGTGCATAATCCATCAATTCTCCAAATATAAGTCCTGCACTAAAACTATCTCCTCCACCAACTCTATCAACAATATGGATCTTATATTCTTTACTAAAATAACTCTGCTGCCCCGTATACAAGAGAGCTGCCCACTTATTGTCTGAAGCGCTGATGGAGCTTCTAAGCGTTATTGCCACCTTTTTAAAACCGCATTGTTCTGAAAGTTGTGCCGCTACCTTTTGATATGCTTTATAATTCAATTGTCCGCCCACAACATCCGAATGCTCTGAGGAAATACCAAAGATATCGTTGGCATCTTCTTCATTCGCAATGCATATATCTACATATTGAGCTAATTCCCCCATTACCCGGGCAGCCTTCTCCTTTGTCCAAAGCTTTTTTCTGTAATTCAAATCACAGCTGACTGTAATTCCCCTCTTCTTAGCTTCACGGCATGCTTCCATACATATCGCCGCCACATTATCTCCCAACGCTGGAGAAATACCAGTAAAATGAAACCAGTCCGCATCCTGAAAAATCTGGGCCCAGTCAAAATCTTCCACCTCTGCCTTTTGCATGGAAGAACCCGCCCGATCATAAATAACCAGTGATGGGCGTTGACTCGCCCCTTTTTCCAGATAGTATATCCCAAGCCTATCACCGCCCCGGACAATATGCTGCACATCCACGCCATATCTGCGCAACTCGTTCAACGCCGCATCTCCGATCTGATGTTTGGGCAATTTTGTAATAAACGACGATGCAATTCCATAATTAGCCAACGAGACTGCAACATTTGCTTCCGCGCCGCCATAGGTAGCTTCCAGGCTAGTTGCCTGCACAAATCTATTGTATCCTTGTGGCGCCAAGCGTAGCATGATCTCGCCTAATGTAATCACTCTGGGCATACGCTCCTCCTTCCTCATTCAATATTTTGATAACGGGAAGGGGTCAGGAATTGGATATCCATCTTTTTACCCAATTCTTTAATTTCATTCCCAATTAACGAATTCCTGCGTTCTGCTTCCGATGAAAAATCGTATGACAGCAGCCGGTCATAATAATCTTCATCCTGATAACCAGAATATCCATCCATGCCTGCTACGTATACATGCTTTACTCCGATAGCCAAGAGAAGCTTTAATGCCATCAGACCAGAATTATCAATAATTTCCGGGGATTCGGACGAATAGCTTGCAAAATTAACCATATGCTCAAATGTCCCTGCTTCTTTCATGTTCGATGTAATAATACATTTGGCATCCGTTTTACCTGCAATTTTAGAATACCGCCGCATATTACTGCTAAATATAAAATCCGGCCGATAATCCTCTGCTGTAAAATTGACAGCAATCACTAAGACAGGCTCATTCTGATCGCATTTCTCTATTTGCCATCTTTTTATTTGATCATGATAATCCCTAAGACTCTTACCCGGTGCAAGTAAGAGTACTATTGTATCTTTAAAGGTCTCTGACAACTGACTGACCGTTCCCTTATCATCATAGAAATTTTCCTGATATTTTTTATAATATTTTTCAGCATTCTCCTTGCTAAACTTTGCTTTATCATCTTTAGGAATAGAACGCAGCAGCTCATTAAAAGACTTAACTGTCAATGTATCTTTTTCCGCCAAATAAATAGCATAATTAGGATGGCACCCATCCACCGCCGATAGATAAAGAGGAAGAGAATACCCCCAAAATTTGTTTTTATATATCTCTGCTAAATACTCATCCATTATCTCAAGCATCGGCTCAATCCGGTAATTCTTACCGTGATTCTCGTTCATATATTCAGCAAATAATTCCATATTCAAGTTGCCGGCTCCCCTACCCATACCAAACACACAAGCATCAATGCAAAGATCTCTCTGCAGGCCAAGATCCACCAAAGCCTCTGCATTACCAAATGCTTGTTGCAAATTATTATGGGCATGATATCCCAGCGCGATTTTCTGATCCAGATTATGATCCGCAAGATAAACTAAGCGCAGAAACTGTTTTCTCTTAATAAGCCCAAAACTGTCCACAATAGATAATGCATATGGCTGCAAAGCATTAAATTTTTCTATTGTCTCAATAAACTCCTGATCTGTATATGCATCTGTTCCAACCAGCTGCACAAACAGTATATAACCCAGGTCCTTGATTTTTCTGCAGTATTCATATGCCTCATCTCTTTTTTCTTTTTTAAAAATAACTCTAATTCCGTCCACTGATGCAGGGTCTACCGGCTGAAACCGTTCTATCGGAACTGGAGAGCTCATATCTGCCATTCCCACATACATGAGACCAGGGCGCTTCGGCGCAATCATTTCTTTGATTGAAGCTATGTCAGGAAATACGGCCCGATCCTTATGAAATGTATCTTCCTTAATGAAACCAACTTCAAATATTTCAATTCCTGTTTCAGCTATCTTCTGACTAAAGCCTTTAATGGTTTCTTCACCAAACATCCAGTCATTTACGTAGCCACCGTCACGCAAAGTACAATCCAGCAAACTAATATTTCTCATAAGCCCTCTCCAATCTCCCTTATTCCTCCATAGGGGCAATATACAGGTTTTTCATAAGCTCTTCCCTGCTTAAAAAGGGTGCCAAATCTTCCAACGGAGGACTCACCAAAGTACCATCCTCTAACCTTTTAGTAGCACTCTTCGGTTCAAATATCTGCTGTGTTGAAACAAATATTTCACATAATGCAAAATTCTCTTCCGCCAAAACCGCATCAACCACCTGGCGCATCTCAACATTTGAATGGGCACAATAATAAGGAATACCAAATGCAGCGGACAGCTTTGCAAAATTAGGAAACGCTAAATCATGACTCTCTGGCCCAATTCCCACCTTAGAATGCTCCTTAAAAAGATTATTCTGAGTCTGACGAATGGAGTGATATCCTTCATTATTAATCAAAAAGATCTTTATTGGAAGCTGATTGGTCACTATTGTCTGCAATTCCTGCAAATTCATCATAATACTACCGTCTCCCTCCAGGCAGACTGTCATCTTTCCATCATTTGCCATACATGCACCTATTGCTGCCGGAAGACCATATCCCATACTGGCAATCGCATTATTATTAAAAAAACGGCTGCCTGGTTTGATATACCAACTTTGATGTCCAGCTACACAGCAAGTCCCATTGCTGGTCACAGTCAGACTGTTTTCTGGCAATTGCCTGCTAATATAATCAAAAGCGGCATATGCATTAGCAAAGCCATCGTTCTCTTCCCAATGGCGTTTCAAAACAACCGGATACTCTTTCTTCCAATTCTGGCAAATGGATATCCATTCGTTTTTCTCAAAAACAGGTGTTTTTTTATCCTTCAGCTCCAAATTAATTTGTTCAAAAAAATCTTTGGCGTCTGCATGAATTGGTAATTCCACATGAATTGTAGGTTTTTTCAACTCTGCCAAATCAATGTCTACCATAATAACTTCCGCTTCACGAGCCCAAGTTTTCCAGTTATAACCCACCACCCGGATTGGCAGACGATTACCCACTGCAAGGATAAGATCTGCATTCTGCACCGCAAAATTCCCCGGCCGGTCTCCCATATTGCCCCCACGTCCACAATATAACGGATGCTCTGTCTCAATTAAGTCAATTGCGTCCCAGTAAGTGCATACAGGAATCCCCAGCATTTGTACTGCTTTGCGAAATTCATCATATCCACCAGACAGGCGGATACCGTTGCCTGCATAAAGAACTGGCCTCTGCGCATGGGCAACTTTCTCCAAAACTTCCCTTACAGTTTCTTTAGAAACCGGCTGCGGAAGCAATCGATCATCTTCAGCAGGATCATATCCCTCTAGATCATCTGTCTCTACTGTACACCCTTGATAATTAACCGGTATGTCAATCCATGACGGCCCTGGCCTGCCGGTAACTGCAAGATGGTACCCCTTTTCCAACACATATCGAATCTGTCGTGGATCTTCCAGCATAACTGCATATTTGCACATGCAAGCAACTGATCTTGTAATATCAAATTCCTGATCGCCAACTGCCCTCAATGGTAATCCATCGGTGAACTGACCATTATATCTTGCAGTTGTGTCATAACGAACTTGCCCCGATATTACAAACATTGGTATAGAGTCTAACCATCCTCCGACAACTCCAGTAATTGCGTTAGTTCCTCCTGGCCCGGTTGTCACACACAGCGCCGCCATCTGATTATTAAGTCTCGCGTAAGCTTCTGCTGCAATAGCGCTCCCCTGTTCATGGTGGTTATAAATGCACTTTAAGCCCTCTTTATGACCTAAAGCATCATTTAAATGCATGGCGCCTCCCCCAGTTACAGTAAAGCAATTTTTAATACCTTTTTTCACTAAAAAATCTGCCACATAATCTGCTAAACGCTGTTTCACCTGTTTTCCTCCCTTTTCTCCAGTATTGCATACTCGCAAATCTCTAATATGCGTTATCTATCATTCTCAAAATTTAAACGTTTTTCTTCTATCACTAATGGACGGTTCATAATTCTAGCATTCATATTCATAATATATTCCCCAACCAACCCAATAAAAAACAATTGAATTCCTCCAAGGAAACACGTCAATATGACCATAGGCGCCGCTCCGGCAATAAAACGTTCCCAAAAAACCAATTTCATAATCAAATACACTAGAGCAATTATGAAACTAATCCCTGAAGCTAAAAATCCAAAAAATGTAGCAATACGCAGGCCAACTTTTGTATAACTTGTAAAAGATAGCATTGCTGCATCATATAGGCTGTACCAATTATTATGTGTCTTTCCCGCACGGCGCCGTGGCTGGCTGTACGGAATTTCCTTCCTTTCAAAGCCAAGCTCAGCTACAATTCCGCGCAAAAATGGGGTGGGATCTTTCAATTCTCTTAATACCTGAATAAATTCACTGTCATAAAGCCCAAATCCAGTGAAATGTTCAATTTGTTCAACGCTGCTCATTTTTTTAATGGCCTTATAATATAAGCTTCTCAGCAAATAAACAACTCCGTTTTCCTTACTCGATGTTTTTATTCCACAAACGATTTTATAGCCCTTCTCCCACTCTGCTATAAATTGGGGAATCATTTCTACAGGATCCTGAAAATCAGCAGCCAACAAAATAACACAATCTCCTGTAGCCTGCAGCATCCCGTAATATGGACTATTAAACTGCCCGAAATTCTTAGCATTAAAAATTGCTTTAACATGTTTGTCCGATTCACAGATTCTTTCTATCAATACTCTGGTACGATCTTTAGATTTATTGTCAATAAACAATATTTCATAATCATAAACAGCACATTTATTTACTAACTCTTTTTTTACCGCTTTATAAATCGCTTCTACATTTTCCTCTTCATTATAGCAGGGTATAACAACTGATATTTTCTTTGTATCCATATCATCTAATCCTTTTATTCTTTATCATACTATTACAGTCTAATTTATAAAAATAGCCTATCTAATAAAGCCAACTGTCAACTCATTCAACTCTAATTTCTTTCAAAATCAAATTATTATCCGTCAAATAATTTTGTGAATACAAAAATAACAGCCCTCCTTCTGTGGAAACATCATATAATAAGATCCCCTTTTCCTCCTTCAATTCAACTGGGATATACGAATTTTTCACAGAAAAGTCTTTATTTAAATCTGCCTGATATACAGCAGCCTCATTGTAACTGCTTCCCATGTGTTCTTTGTCGCTGCTATAATAAAGAGTATAGCCATCTTCATGCTTCATAATTGACGCAGGTTCATTGTCAGCAACGGCTGGAATGATCTCCTTTTCGTCTGTCCACGTCTTTCCCTGATCCAAGGATGAAATAACATTCAAGGAAGATGGGCCCTTGTCATATTCCTCTTTTTCAAACAAATAGTTAAGGTTTTTTCCGTCATCTGAAACAAACAAATCCCCATCTTCTATGTTATTGTAATAAGATACAATGTCCGATAACTTTTGCCAGTTTTTCAGATCCTTAGAAATAAAGCAGCGTACCGTATACAATCCATTGGTTTGTGACTCATCTCCATTGTTCACATTCCCCTTTATTTCCGTAAATGTCAGAAAATAATTGTCTTCCTGTTTTACGAGGGTAGGATCAATCATTAAGTTTTCTTGGTTAAAAACTAAATAATTTAACTAACCATATAATCTTTACTAAAGCTTATAATACGTATTTCATAATCAAAATTTCCAACAGCAACTAGTCTTTCATTCTCAGAATCACAAGTGTATATCCAGTTTGCGGAAATATCTGTATACTCTTTATAAATACTGCCATCAAAATTAAATAAAATCAAATGCCCATCTGTAGTGGAAATAATTTTATCTCCCATAATTTTGGAATCCGTGGTTTTATGCTCTGTAATTTGGCAAAGAGTCGCGATCCTCTCTTTTTCCTGCAAATCGTCCGTAAACACACACCCATTAAACGAAAGAACATATAAAATACTTGATAATAAAAATACAAGTTTTAATTTCATATTACTCCTATGCTTCTATTGTTCCGCCAATATTTTGAATTCATGGTACATTTCCGCACCATCCAATTTGGTGTTTTTTTATATTTCTTCCCCAGAAAATATCCCACATACTTACTGGCACTTTTGAGAACCAGTGGAGCTATCAACCAAGGTTTTCCCTCTCTGCAGACATATCTGGCTATTTTTTTACCAGCAACATTCCTTCACCTTCGGAAGGATATTTTACAAATAATTCTGGATACTGTACCTGAGACACCGCCAGATCAAAGTCCCTGTAGAACTGCTGTTTGTTCGTATAATTCTGAGAATGGATCACCCCCGCTTCAGCAACATAAGCAACTGTATATTCTGCCTCTATCACCCTGCCTGCATAAATCATATCTTCATTAAATATTACTGGTCTGGGAAATCCCCCCCAGTTCTACATATGTTTTTCTATCGTATGCCGTACATATAATAGAACAGAAAAATGCCTTAATTCCCATTCCCGGAAGAATTTCCAATTAACTTTTCATCTGCCGGCAGGGCATCCTGGGTCATATAAACCATGATATCTGCACCAGACCTCTCTGCCATCCAATGGCACATACCTCCATGGTCAAACTCTTCTTTTCGAATATGTGTCACTTCACAGCCCGGATATTCTCTCTCATATGCAATATTCCAGTACTGTTCTTCTATATTAACTATAAGCACTTTATGAATCGGATAAACCTGTTTAGCCAGGCGCCGAAGCAGCTCTGGCAGCTCCGGGCCTGGCTTATAAACAGGTATCAAAACATCCACCGTATACTCTTTCATAATCTCTTAATGCCCAACATTCTTTTAATAATCATCACTGTAACCGCTGGCTTCCACATCCGCCTGGTCTTGCAGCTCCTGTGTCCATTTGGGGATTTCCGCACCTCATCCATCCCCAGCGCCGTATCTATATCTTCTTCTCCATAACCACTGTCAATGACAATCTGATAGCTATATCCCTGCACGACCGGTGAAGAAGTATATTCTTCATTCGGAAACAGGAACTGATGCAGACGCGTGACGTTATATTCTAAGGTTACCGGAATCACGCAGTCGCTCCCGGTAATACTTCCGTCATCCGGCATGTGTGCAAACGGAAAACCGTCCTGATTCTCTTCCGGCATGGAGTATGTGAGCAGCGGCTGAATCATAGAAACAATTTTTGAATTGTCCAAATTAGTCGTTACCAGAGGCAGCACCGCGTTCATCACTGCATCCAGGGTTCCCAGATCAACTGTCTTCGCCTTTTCCATGATCTTCGACAGCACCAGCCTCTGACGGCTGGCACGGCAGAAATCATTGCCGGCCGTATAACGGATCCTTGCATAGGAAACTGCCTGACTTCCATTCAAATGGAAGGTTCTTGTCATTGCCCCATCGAATTCATCTGCCGGAGGAACCTCGATCTCTTCATATTCCATATTGCAGGCTTCGGACGTCTCCACATTATAATCATTGAGATGGATCAGCTCTTCCCTGGTCATATCGATGTCCAGCCCGCCCAGCAGCTCAATTGTCGTACAAAGAGCCGAAAAATCTACGGTTACATATTCGGTAATATTCAAATCCAGATTCAGGTTGGCCATGGAAAGAAACTGTTCTGGTCCGCCCAGGTTGTAGGCCGCGTTGGCTTTTGTGTAATAATTTGAATTGCCATAATAATCATCGCCTACATTCAAATAGGTATCACGATACAACGAAACCAGTTTAATACTTTTTTCATTGTGATTGATGCAGGCAATGATCATTGTATCGCTGTTTCTTCCGTCCAATTCATCCCGGGTATCCAATCCTACAAGTGCGATTACGTCAATTCCCGTAAGGGCAGATGTTGTATCCTGCGGCTGCCCGTCTGCCTTATCGCCTGCCGCAGCCCCGCTGTTGACACCATCAGCCATAAACAGCCGATCCTTATCCAGCTCCTGATGATTCACCAGCGTAAACTTTTGTGCCGCCCAGATAAATACAAATAATACGAACGACAACAATAGCAATACGATAATCTCAACTACAAACAGGATTTTTTTCTTTCCCACTCTCACATAATACTATATCTCACGGAAAAGAGCAACAAATTTCTGTTTACAGCGCCTACGAAGGCTGTCGCTTACTGGGTCTTCATAAACATTCAGCCGGGACATAGCAGCCCATGTGCGTCTGTCCCGGCTGATGTACCGGTTAATATCCACCTTCATATCCGGAAGCGTAAGCCTCAGCATCTCGGGAGTTTGACAATTAAATAAAAGAAAAATCCTTGTCAGCTATATGAAGTCTATATTTTTTGTCAATTTCAATATTTTGCATTACACGTTACCTCAAGATACTGTATGATAGAATCAGAACGTCCCCTGTTAGTTTTATAAACATGTATGCCCCCATTCACTACGAAGAGACTCCTAATTTATGGATTTTGAACAATGTCAAAAAAATTGTGACACTATACAAAAAACAATAGCAAGATGCTGACTCTCTTTGCAGAATACCTGAAAAAATCAGGTCTGTCAGAAAAAACTATTACCCGCCACCTAGTATTATAAAGTAGTAGTGTTTATAGTCCCTCTCCAATGCCTATATGCTATACTATCGGAGATACTGTGGATTGGTTCCCGCCCCAGCTACCACACGATGGTTTCAGAAAGGCTCCAGCCACAGTCTCTTTGTAGATTTGTTAATCAGTTAGATACCGCGTGACGGTTTATTTCGAACGAGGCTACAATCGCAGAGAGTACCAGTGGGTTCTAAAACAGTATCAAATACTTTTAAAGGAGATTTACCATGATATACGCAGGAATTGATGTAGCTAAGGATAAGCACGATTGTTTTATTACTAACTCCGATGGCGAGGTGCTGTTTAAGGCATTTACCATCCAAAACAACCGCGATGGTTTTGATGATCTTTATCAGAAGATTACATCCGTTACCGATGATTTAACCAAAGTGAAAGCAGGGCTTGAAGCCACTGGACACTACAGTTATAACATCCTGGGTTATCTTCTTGATAAAGGTCTGGCCACCTTTGTTATCAATCCGATACATACCAATCTTTACAGAAAAAGTCTAAGCCTTAGAAAGACGAAAACGGATAAAGTTGATGCCCATACGATTGCTGCAATGCTTATGTCTGACGTGAACTTAAAGTCCTACTCAGACACATTATACCATAATGAGGAACTGAAGTCACTCACCCGTTATCGTTTTAATAAAGTAAAAGAGCGGGCAAAACTAAAAACTTCGGTCTCCCGTCTTGTTACTATCCTTTTTCCAGAACTCGAGCAGCTGGTATCCACTATCCATAGGGCGTCTGTTTATGCTCTTCTTTCTGATTTTCCGGGCGCGTCAGCAATCGCAACCGCTCATCTGACCAGACTTACCCATCTTTTGGAAACAGCTTCTAAAGGCCGCTGTTCCAAAGATACCACTATCCTCTTTCGGGATGCCGCAAGAGCTTCTATCGCTTCTCCTATGCCTGCAAAATCTTTGGAATTGAAACATACCATAAGACTTATACAGGAACTGACCTCTGAGATGAATGAAATCGAACATGAGATTCAATCTATGATGGATGAAATCAAATCTCCGATCCTCAGTATCCCCGGCATCAGTTACCGCATGGGCACCATGATGATTGCTGAGATTGGTGATTTCAGCCGTTTTGATACGCATGATAAGATACTTGCCTATGCCGGCATGTCACCGTCCACCTATCAATCAGGTCAATTAGAATCATCCGGCTCCCACATGGAAAAACGTGGTTCCCGCTATCTGCGCTACGCACTATACAATGCAACCAAGTATGTTTGTCACTGGGATTCAACCTTTGCTGCCTATCTCTGGTGTGGTATAAAAAAGTTGACAGCTTATTCTCTTGGTTTTATTATGAAATCCTTGAGAATAAGCTGTCAACTTTTTTATACCACACCATTCAAAAAATCTTCATTTTAGACTTGACTTTTAATAGTTAGTCTTTCAAATATCGATTTTTATATCAATACATATCTACTTCGTGAAGGTGATATATGGCCCTGAATCCATTGATGATTTCCTGTGCGACTTCTTCATTCACAAATGTATGTGGTCCACCACTGGAACTATTAAAAGCACTGCAGTAAGTGTAAAAAAATTTTATAAATGTATGTGTGATCACGGCAAGGTAACAAGAGAGGATTATGTTTTTATTGTGTTCCGCTATCGAAAACGACATGAATACATGGCAGTATGGCTGCTCTATCTTTAATGGTCCGGATGCACCTCATCCAATCTTTTTCCTATAACGGTCAGGGAAAACTAAAATGAGATTTGGATGGACGAAAAATAAAAATTCAGCTACTTACAGAACTGTCAAGCCTGTACATAAAACTTTCTGTTCAGACAGGTTTATCTGTGAGATATACGGAGTCACAGATCCGAAAGCATGGGCTAAGGTACAAGTCCGCTTGATGAATGACGCTGAAAAAGATGATGATGCGACATTTCTTATCGAACTCTGTGCAGACACTGACCTGATACTTTAACGGAGGTTACCTTTTCCTGCAGGAAGTCTACTATGATCATTGGCTCGATAAGTTCTGCCGGGCGATTTCCGCCAGGTATTATTACGAGTATGATTTGAAATTAGTTGGTTTGCCAACACTTCAAAAACCTAGGTAATTATTATATGGAGCAGACAGAGATTTGACATCCCTTCACATGCCTCATCTTCCTATCTTTAAACCATTAAAAAATGGGTTCCTGATGAACCGGTGGTTTACATCGATGACAGTGATGTTTTAAAATCCGATAGATATAAATCTGCTAATACCATAACATTTGACGGTATACAGCAAAGCACGGCTCTGCTTGGTCATGCAACCTTTGCTATGGATCGTGGCAATGATGTTTCTAAAACTTGATGAACTTGGACAAGATTTCGTAATCCGCTTGAATTCAAACCGCAAACTTTTTTAACATAATAAATGGACACCTGCTGCCTTTACACTCGCATTTTCTAAAGACTGATATTGTCAATATTGGTTGACACATTTATCTCAAAGATATCACTGCCTATGCAGCCTGTTCCAGAGATTGGTAGTATCTCTGTCGCTTAATTATCGGAGGAAGCCCACCGTTGGCAGAGCAGATCCTCCTGTTATTCCAGTAACTGATGAAGTATCTCCAAATGAGAACCTTCAGTTCCTCTATGGTCATAGTCTCCGTATTGTAGCGGTCATAGAGAAGCTCACTTTTCATTCTGGCCCACATGCTTTCGCATCGGGCATTATCGTGGCACCTGCCACCAGCACTGTTCATGCTTTGAATAATACCGTATTTAGCAAGAGCCTTACGATAAGTTTCACTGGTATATTGTGTTCCTCTGTCAGAGTGTACAATAGCCCCTCGCAGATCAGGATATGCCAGATAGGCATTATCCAGGGTATGCTCACACAACGTTGCTTTCATGTTGGTTTCCATTGCCAGACCAAGGACACCGGAATCAAAGCAGTCAAAGATAGCTGAAACATACAGTTTCCCATCTTTAGCCTTGATTTCTGTAATGTCAGTTACACATTTTTCAAGTGGCTTGTCGGATTTGAAATCTCGCTTCAGAAGATCATCTGACTTACGAGCTTCCCGATCAGCCTTGGTAATACCATTCGGCTTACGCTTTGGTTGATGACTAAGGCCTATTTCATCCATGACCCTGTAGACGGTTCGCTCACTGGGAATCTTGAGTCCTTCCGGTTTCTTAAGGAGAAGTGCCTGATACATGCGAATGCGCCCATATGTATCATTGTATTCATCTTCAGTATGGATTGCTATCATAGCATCAGCGAGATCCTGATATTTCCAGGGCCGGTCTTTATTAGCAAGATATTTGTAGAACCCCTGGCGGCTGACACCAAGCATCCGGCAATAGAATGAGAGTTTTCCCTTAATCGCGCCGTCTTCCGTTTTTATGGCAATGAACATCATTCTTTGGTTCTTGCTGACTTCCGACGGCTGGCTGCGAAAAAAGCACTTGCTTCCTCGAGAAATTCATTTTCCTCTTTTAGACGCCGGATTTCTTTATCCTGATCCTTAACACGTTTGCGGAGCATAGCAAGTTCCTCAGCGAGACTCATGGCACTTTCTGGAGTATGTGCACCGTCGCCAATATCCAATGTACCGGCTCTAACTGCTTTCAGCCATGTATGGATGGTTCCTTCTGGAATACCTAATTCTTTGGCTGCCTTAGCACCGCCGATTTCTCTGGCAAGTTTGACAGCCTGGATCTTATATTCGTGGTCGTATTTACGTTGAGTACGTGACATTGAGAGTTCCTCCTTATTCTCTTTATTATACATGAATTCTTTGAGAATAAGGTGCCAACTTTATTTATACGACATCAGACTTACATAAATTTTTATTACTCTTCCTGAATGGGTTTCGGTTTAAAAGCTAATATTTAATAAAAAATTATAAAAGTGCCTGCAAAAGATACAATCTCCGCAGGCTACTTTTTCAAGATTTATAACGCGATAAGATCATTCCAGGTTTTGGGCCCAACAATCCCATCTACTTCTCCACAAGCACCATTTCTATCCTTCTGATATTGCCTAACCGCATTATCCAGCAGCGGGCCATAACTCTTATCTAATCCTCCAGAATAATATTTTCGGGCCATTAATATTTCTTCTAACAATAATACTTCGTTACCTTCATCTCCAATTTGTATTTGTTTTACTTTAAACATATACACACCTCCTTCACTATTCGGGCCTTCATTATTTTCTACTCTTTCATTTTTATCCATAAGGTAAAACACTTTGATTTGACCGGAAAAATCTCTCCATGAATGCCATCCGTCACGTGATTCACAAGCTGGGTCATATACATATGCCCCACTACCATCATATTCTGTCACACATATGTAATGGCCTCCAGATGTAAACGTACCTGGTCCCATCAACAATATCGCATAACACTTGCCTGTTAGCATTGCCGCTTTCCATACGTTTTCAACATTACCATCCACAATTCCATATAAACTACTGGTATTTAGTTGTCTTCCATTATAGCCATAAGCGTTTAGGCATTTGCCAATCCCGTTCCACTCTGTGCCATGCCCATTTACACTATATCCTTTATTAGCAAGCCATGACGCCGTTTGATTGGGAAATACCCCGATAATATCTGCACATGCTGTTGGTCCACATCCTGAAACAGACATAGGTTCACCAGCATATATGAAACTTCCCCACCGTTTATCTCCTTGTTTAAAATTCTTACATCCCATTTTCTTAGCCTCCTTCACTCGAATTTGGATATAAAAGATTTCTCAGCATTTCATATAGACCCGTTGACGCTAACCCCGAAAACATTCCTTTCAATATAATTTCCACATCAACAGAAGGTAAATTTATAATTATACTTAAAAATAGACCACATAGCATCGCAATCAATGGTATTAATCGATTCGGTATTGCTGGAACAGCTATCTTTATCGTAAAGCCCACCATCAGGCAAATGCCTACAACTATTGGACTTAAATAATCCATCAAAAAGGTTACATCCATCTTTTCATCTCCTCCTTATCGTTTAAAATCTCAAATATAACCAGAAATTACGGCAATCAGGCCAGTAACAAAAGTCCCTGCCAATGCCGATATAATTGCCGTTAATACTGTCAACCGAACACTTTTCAACTGTTCTACTGGTTCACCTTCCAATTTTTTAAGTCTTTCTCCCTGATCCTTTTGTTCTTGTAACATGTTTTTCATGTTAATGGCCAATTCATTTACTGATAAAACCAGATCATGCATCGCCTGATTGCCTTTTTCCAAATTTTCTATGCAATGTTCTATATTTAATATTCTCACAGATTGATTTTCTAATTTAATCATCACCTCTTCGTCGTTCATAATTCTTATCACCTTCTTTCATTCATACACTAATTACCAAAACAGTAATATCGTCAAATACGAAAGCGTAATGTTATCGAATATAAATAATACAGACTATATGATGTGGAATAA
The DNA here is from genome assembly GCF_014337215.1 of Wansuia hejianensis. Taxonomy (NCBI): domain Bacteria; kingdom Bacillati; phylum Bacillota; class Clostridia; order Lachnospirales; family Lachnospiraceae; genus Wansuia; species Wansuia hejianensis. Next base: position 1,809,427 of record NZ_CP060635.1, read on the forward strand.
TGTTCCTGAAAAATATGGGAAGATAGTTAACATATGGAACGATGATCGTAACACTTCAGTGCCTACTATAACCGGTTTTTCCTATGCTGGCGTTGGATCAAGGAACATAGTGATCCATTTTTCATCCGCATATTCAGGAAAGGTGTGCCTGGGACTGTTGTATATGCCTGGAATTTAAGTAGGGCCTGTTATTTTCGTCCAGTTTTTATCGATGATCCCGTTTTTGTAGGTCATATAATAGATGTCACCACTCAGCTCAAACGCATATTTTACCTGTCGTGTCCATCCTTCGGAGCCATACGGCAGAATAAAGGCTAGGACAAGGCCCGGCCATGCAGACGGAGCTCCGGACGTATTCGAACCATAAGGAAAAAATGATGGCCCCCAGCATTCGTAGAGCAGATTTTTTCCCTGCATAACAGCGGTATCAATACGCAGAGCTTTACCATCTGAATTTTCACCGCCGTTTGCAAAGATATCAAAATTACTGTTTAAACTATCTTTGTTAGTTTTAGCTTATTTTCCGCTAACTGTTACATATATTCAAAAATATGTATAAAAAACTAAGCCGCCCTTTCAGCCGGACAAAAAATTCATATTACATTATCTCATTAATCTACCAAACGTCGGAACGATGCCTTGACCTCTGCTGCCCGGACAGTCACGTAAATCATAGTCGTTTCGGGCTTAGCATGCCCCGCATAAGCCTGCAGTTCCTGTAAGCTCATTCCCCTGGCACTTGCATCTGTCAACAATGTACGACGGAATTTATGTGGATGCGCATGTATACCGGCGGCTTGTCCCAATTTTCGCAGCATGGCCTGCACTGCTTTGGATGTTAATCGTTCATGCGGTGCCTTCAAACTAACAAACAGTGCTTGATTTTCATCTACCCGTTTTTCCAGATACTTACGCAAATGATAAGCGGCCTCTTCTGTCAAACAGACTACCCTCTCTTTTTTGCTCTTTTTTCCATAAACAATCACCTCTCGACCTATAAAATCCACATCTGATCGGTTTAAGGCTAATACTTCCCCTATACGTCCGGCCGTGCTATACAATACTTCCATCAACGCCAAATCCCGCTCTGTCTGCGCTATGCAACGCAGATGTTCACGCTCTTCAGCTGAATATGGGCGCTTAATTCTCCGTGGAACTTTAACCCGTTTCAGGCGCCGCGCCGGGTTACCCGATATATATCCTTCATCTGACAGCCAACTAAAAAAACTGCTGATGTAGTGCCTCAATGTTTCCAGATAAGACAGAGATATTCGACGCCTTTCCTGATACATCGCGAGGTAATACCGGAGATCATTTGTCGTAATCTCCGGTAACCGTTTCCCTATGGTTTGCATCAGCATCCGGACACATCGGTCATAGTTTTCAATTGTTCCTTCTGAGCAGTTTTCAAGGCGCTTACTTGCCAAGTACAATCGCAACGCCTTTTCCCATCGTCGTTCGCTTACAATTAGATCAGTGCGTTCTTTCTGAAGCACTAGACCATGCGTCTTAATGATTAACACATTTTCCAGCCTTTGAAGTTGTTCCTGGCTCAAATTGTCTTGCATAGCCTCCAGAATTTCCTCGATCAACTTCTCCATTTTATCACCTCCTGGTTCATAATATCATGGACTAAGAAGTTTCCAAAACAGTAATTTAGTTGATGGCTATACTCATCTGCAAAGTAACGTATACGGACAGCTCACGCTACCCAACGGGTTTAAAGCAATTTTTGGCGCTTATCCATTTAGCGGATTGGCACACGATGCCACTACAGGCGGATATACGCATGACATCGACTTGTCACCTTATAAATTGACAAATCCGCTCTGGGCGATTGCGGCATCATTTTACCCCGGCGGCTATCCGAAAGTAACCGTCCATGCACTAGATCGGCAGTACCTTAAAATAGGCTGCGAAGTTAACGTTGCGGGCGGGTCGATCTACTGGCTAGTTATTGGATAGACTTACATAGCTTTTCCCCAGACCAGCCAGAGTACATATTGTCCACTGTTCACGTTAGCTATAACCGTATATCCTCCGTAACTTACACGCTGGATACTCTTGACATAATTATTTGTTCCATCCTGTACAGCAAAAACATTCAGCAAAATATAACCATTTTTATCATTGATATGGCACCAATCCGATGTAAAAGTGACCGTGCGTTGCTCCGTAGATATGAGTCCGCCTAAATTACTGTTTAGTCTATCAATCTCCTCCCTTACCATTCTCAAATCAGCAATCTCTGTAAATCTAGAAACAATTTCTTTTACTGTTATTCCATTATATTCTACAGAATACAAGGGCATCTCATGTAAAGTCGCTCCCTTTCTTATATCACCTATCATTGCTGTGGGTTCTACTGGTATCTCTGTGGTCTCAGCTCCTTTTTTCACAGCTACTTCTACGCTTTCAATCCCTGTTTCTGCATTTTTTTCATAACGTGCCACTATAAGATCAATTCTCTTATTTCCCTGGGTTCCATTTTCCAGTACAACACTTTCATAAGTTCCTGGCAATATCCTATAATGCACCCCCTGCATAATTCCTTCTCCGTCATAGATTCTCAGCTCATTATTGGATATTAGTGAATATTCAAACTTTCTTCCCACTGTCAAGACTCCGTCCTTGGCAGAAAAAATCCCCTGATTAAAACTACCGGCATCATTAGCCGTTATATGCGGCCTTCCACCATAACCTGTTACAATATTCATAACTTATTCTCCTTCTATTTTATATTCAACATTAGCTTTTTGATTTTTTAATTTCAATACTTTGCCTACAACAGGCTTTTTTACATATATCCCCGTAATATAGTCTCGGCCCGATATAGTATCTCCTATTTCAATTCCAAAGTCGCCAACATCAGCAAGTTCCGCTTCAAATCTTTTATAATCCATTAGTTCCGTAAATTTCTCAGTTCCCTTGTCCACCATCTCATTTACTTCGCAATTTACCTCATAGACAACTACTCTTTCATTTCTACCTTTATAATACTGGTTGGTACCAATGCTTCCGTCCGGCTGCGCATATAAATGGATCACTGGTCTGGGATCCATATCATCCTTTCCCAGACAAATCATATGGTTGAATTCTCTTCTACTTTCGAAACAGGTAAATTTCAAACGGCTATCCTGACTCATTTCTACTCTATCACTATAGTCTACAGAAGGCACTGCTTCATATTGTACATAACCCCCATATCGATTCTGTATGTAGATTAATTTCAAGCGATATTCGACAGATCTCAAAATTCTGTTAATTCCTTCGAGGAGCGTACAATAGGCTTCTAGTTTGAAATCAGTTACATAAGTTTCCGTGTTATGTACCGCCACCAGCATCAAGCTGTCAAATTGCGATCCAATCAGTTGTTCAAGCACATTATTTAGTTCTCCACTGACAGCCTTATAAGACTGCCCTGCATCTGGCAATATAACTTTTTTATTCAACATTCCCCGCCAGGTATCGCCACGCACATAGATAATCCCGTCATCGGCAACACTTTCTATCTCCTGTATAATTCCTCCATATTCAGTTCCTGGCACATACAGCATTGATCCATAGTCTAGCCTGTTCTCCCAGTTTAGATAAGAAACAGATAATTCAAAGTCATTCTGTAAACCCAATTCTATATCTATATCCTCATATACATTTCGGATTTCTCTTCCGTCAGGAGCTGCAAGTATTAATTCCATTTGGGTTCACTCCTTTCATGAAATAGGATAATATCAAACCCGAAATTGCCCGACCAGTTTATCTGATGTATACCGGCAGGTATTTTTTCGAAAATACTTTGTTCCTTTAACCGGTTATTATATTCACTGATTTTAGTTCCGTCATTTTTCACCCGGCATACCGTATGCTCCTTGCTGTCTATCACAAGGTATTCTTTTTCCTCTATAGTTGTATATACTTGATACGCCTGATTTTGGATATAAACCGCAGGGTCAGATGCAGGGCCATAAATAATCATTTTGAAATGGCTATCTGTGTAATGGTCATTTTCCAAATAATCAATTCCCCTTTTTAAGGGTGTCATATCATATGGATAGTCATAAGCATAATCCAGATTTCCAGATCCCTTTGGGATATCCTGTTTTTGATATGTAGCTTTTCTTTCCACTATCCAGAATGGATACGGTGCATATACCGTTACTTCTTTTCGCACTTTGTTATATTGATCTTTCAAGTCTTCATAAGCGCCTTTTATAACAAAACAATTGATATATTGATCTTCTAAATATAATTTCCCTGTCTTTTTTGCTAGAATATCCTGCTCTACCACTTCAAAAAATTTTGCCATGCTATCAGCCCGCTCTGCCCGGCTACCGGTAAAATCAATTTCCATTTTATATTCAGCTGCTTTTTTCCCAAAACCATTGATAAAACTACCTAATTCTTGCTTAATTTCTTCCACGTCCCAGGCATAATCATATAATTCCGTTTCTTTTAGCAGCAGACGCGCCGCGCGTCCGGACAGATCAAAAACATCGCCTGTGGTTCCGCTCTCATATTTAACCACTTACAGCCACCCCCATTTCCTTCAACACACGCCCAAATTCACGTCCATTTAGTTTCATGCTCAAATCCATAGAATGAAGGGCCGTAGAGAAAGCACGAACTAAATTACTATAAGTCAAACCATTTTGTTCATTTTCCCTTAGCAAACTATCTGCTGAGACTCCATCTTTTTTCAGATCTGAAAAGTCCATAGCCCTTGAAACTGCCTTCGAAACCTCTGATCTGGCATTTTTAATTCCTAAAGAGTATCCCTCCATACTATTAATTCCCATCTCTCTGAACACTCTTGACGGAGAATTAATTTCCAGTTTTTCCTTGGCTGCATTAACTGCTGCCGCGGCAATTTCTGTAGCGGCTGCAATAACGGTTGAACGCCCTTTTAATATACCTTCTGCCAGAGCTGAAGCCGCATTTGACCCATAGCCTTTTATGGCATTGAGATTTAATCCTGTCTCAATCATGCCGACTGCAACTCTCCCTGTTTCTCCCGCCGCTATCCTGATGATTCCCATGTTCTCGCGCATACCCTGTGATAGCCCAAGATTCAGATTTAAACCGGCATCTTTCGTCTTCCAGGAAGGAGAATTGACTCCCAGGCCCGAATCAATAGATTCTATCGTTTTAATGCCCAAATCTTCTCCTGCATCCAAAGCCTGCTGCTGTGCCGCCTGCATCCCTTCCACAAGTCCCAGGACGCCATCCGCTCCGCTGGCATTCAGAAGTTCAGACATACCTGCAAATCCTTCTGCTATCTTCTCCATACCGCTTCCCATCAAAGCTTGTCCCGCGTCATTTGTAACGTTCAGAATTTGTTCTTTTAACGCCCATTTGTCATTTAATTCACTGATTTGCCCCTCACCGGCATCTACAATTGCCTGTACAGCTGATCCAGCCTGGGGCCCTGCCTCAATAAGCGTCTGTATCAAATCCTCATTAATTCCTCTACTGATCAATGTATTCAAGTTTTGTTCCCACGTTTCAACCCCATTAATCTGAGAATCCAGTCCGGCAAGAATTTCCTCCATGGATGTTGCTGCTCCAGTATTTAAAGTTTCAAACAGGCCAAGCTGACTCGAAATACTGTTCTGCAGGTTTTCTTCCATGGCTAATACGCTGTTAGTAAAGTCAACGGCCATCTGCTGCTGTTCTTCCGTAAGATTTTGATAAGCCTCAAGCTCCTGGCCGGCAATTTCGATACTCGCCAAAGAAGCTTCATTTTTAGCCTGCATGGCATTTACCCGCTCTCGCTCCGCTTCAGCAGCTTTCTGCGCTTCTTCTTTCAGCTCTACAGATTTCTCAATATACCCGTCTGCAGTCTCCGTCGCACCAGCCACGGCCTCTGATTGTTCATCAATTTCTTCCTGCAGTCCTTTTTCAGCTTCTGTCAGTTCCCCAATCTGGCGTTGCAATTCCACTTCCGCATCCACTACGGATAATGTTCTTCCTTCAACTTCCACATAGCTATTCTGCAGTTCATATATTTTGCCTTCATATTCGCCCAGATTGTCGGCCCCTTCATACATAGCCTTCTGGTAATCTTTCTCTGCCTGTCGGAGAGCCTCAACTCTTTCGATCTCTCCTTCACGAATCTTTTCCAGCTCATTCTCTTTTGCCTTACGTTGATTTGCAATCTCAGTCTGCGCTTCCTGCGATTCATTTAGCTTCATCTGCGCCTGTACCAACTCATCGTAAGAATCTGCAGCTGCCCTGTTATAAGCTTCGGCTAATGACATCTGCTTCATGTTGTCAATGTAGCTATATATGGCATCCATACCCATGTTTATTTTGCCGGTTACAGAGTCTATTTCCAATCCCATTTCAGGAAATAGAATATTCAATTTTTCAACTTCCTGGGCCATTTCCGCCTGATTGCCTGCAGCCGCCCCACCGCTGTCAATGAGTTTTTTCAAATTATTTGCTGCCTCTAAGGCATAACCAGAAGTAACCGCTGAACTCGCTCCAACACTGGCTATACTTTCATCTGCGCTATTAATCGTTGCAGAAATGCTCTCCTGCGACTTATTTAGTTCATCTTTTAAGTCTGATGCAGAATCAATCAGAATATCCGTATCGGATTTAGCAACTTCTATATTTGAGGCCAACAACGCAACTACTCCAACAAGCGCACTCACCCCAACCGCCATCCAACCTACGGGAGATGCCGTCATCGCCGCATTTAGGCCTAACTGTGCGCCCGTGGCTGTATCTGCTGCAGCCGCATAACTGGCAGCCTTGAGAATGAATTCCCCAACACTTTCCGCCGTTTCAGACATAGTTTTTATAAATCCCGCAGCTTCTTTTACAGCTAACATGCCTTCAAGTGCACTCGTGGCTACTGCCGCGACGGGAGTAATCGCCTCAATTTCGCTTGATAAAGCCTGTATGCCATTCTGGGCCAGAGGAAGAAATTTCCCCAAGACTGGATCAGCGATTTTTTTCTGGAACGTATTTCCTAACACTTCCAGCTTTTTCGTAGTATCATTTATTGATTTATTTATATCTGCCATAATTTCTTCTCCTAAAAGCTATAAGTCTAATAAAGAAACTTCTTTTTTCTCTTCAAATATCATCCGCTTCACCTTGAAATTATGCATTTTTTTGTATTCTTCAAATAGATCACACCACTTTCCAAAATACATGTGCGCTAACTCTGGCTCACGATATCCCACCTGCATGCCAATAAAGACGATCCACGCAAAGTTTATTTCTCCAGACTCTTCTGCTCTGTCTTCCGGACTGCCGTCTTCCTCTGCGTGGATTTCCCGTTTTTTCGCACAAAACACCTCAAAAATTCTTCATGAAGCTTTTTGCCCAGCTCCATAGGGTTTAAATCCACCTCTCTCAGAAGCTGCTCTTTGGTCAAACTTCTTCTGGGTTCATCTTTTTCTTCCGCTTCTATAGAAAGCCCTTCTTCAACCATCAGAAATAGTGTCTGATTCACAGCCTTTAAATCAGGCATTTCATAGACACCCAACAGCAGACCTTCCTCTGTTCTTTTATAATTGCCACTTTCATCTTTTGCAGGTACAAATCCATTTAATTTGTTTTCAAAATCTGACAGGCTGCCAAATTCATCCTGGATTCGTTCCAGAACAAGCATGTCACATTTAATAGGGTACTCCTTATCTGATAATCGGATATAATTTAATTTGTCAAACATGTTTCTTCTCCTTTTCCAGGGGCGGCTGCCTGCCGCCCCCCGCAGACTCATATATTGTATTTACGCAGTTACTCCAAACTGTCCATTAATCCATTCAAGGGCCGCTGCCTCTGTATCAAAGATGCCCACAGATTTCCATTTGCCATCTTCCATCGCAAGCGCACGGCCAGTTATTGAAGGTGTTTTATACTCTATTGCATCTCCTTTGGTAGCATAGTCCTCAGAAGGCTCAGAGAATTTCACTTTACTCAGGAAATTACCTGTATAAGAACGTACCCCATCTACCTTTTCAACTGTAATCCATCCCATTCCCACATAGTTATTCTCATCATTTGCGTTGAATTCAATAGATTTTCCAGTTTCCGTTTCTACTGTATGTCCAAACATATCGTGATGAGCCTGGATCGGAATTGTGCTGGTATTGAGCGTAACATCCGCATAGTTAAATACTTTATCATACTCAGCCTGAATATCATCTGCATTTAATGCCCCCTCGGCATAGCTCGGTGTTACCTGCAGACCAATTGCCTTTCCAAAAGCAAAAGGTGCGCTGTATTTACCCGTTTCCGTATCCAATTTTCCAATGATCGGTTTTCTTAATCCAATATAAGCCATTTTTAGTCCTCTCTCTTTCTATCTATTTATTTTTACTGATTCCTGCCATGGTATTCAGCCATGCAATTGCTTCTTCCTCAGTACCATGAATACATTTAACCATCCAGTCATATCCATTAACCGGAAGTGCTCTGCCCTCCAGGGATGGTGTGTCGTATTCAATGGAGTCGCCTCCCGTCTCATGGCTCTGAGATTTCTCCATAAATTTTACTTTATACAGCCAAAACGCTATATATTTTAAAGTTCCATTAACTTTTTCCCTGCATATTGCACCAAAGCCCACATAAGCTCCTGTATCATTGCATCTGTAAGATACTGTGTTTTCACCAGCACCTACAATATGTCCAAACATGAGCTTGTTTGTTTCAGCTGGCAATGCAGAAACATCCAAGTTTACATCAGCATAGGCAATTTCCTGGTCATATCCTTTATCATTCATTCCCTGATATACAGATATATCTTCATACACAGGCCTGATTTCCATTTTAATGGCTTGCCCTAATCTGAAACCGCCTGTATATGCAATATTTCCTTTTCCGCTTTCTATAAGCTGTGCAACTGTTGGCTTTGTCAATCCCATATAAGCCATTTCTCATTCCTCCTCTTCAATATTGCATGTAAAAATCATATGGCGGTAAACTTTATCCTCCGTCATTTGGAACGTAATTTGAGGTAGGGTAAAGCCTTGAGCATATATTGCTCTGCGGACACGGTTCTTTAATTCTATAAATTCTTCCTGTAAAGGAAGGTAGAGATGAACCTGTACACTGACAACAATTTCCGCCGGCTCATTATCACTGTATAGATCCCCATAATCACTGACATAATTATAAGTAAACCAGTGGTCACTTTCTCCAACATATACATCCTGCGCATACGGATATCCAAATGGCTGTATAGCGGTAATGATTTTTTCAAATGTGGTCATTTTATCTCCTCTCTCTGGTTAACCGTTTCCCAGGCTTTACCAGGTAATAATTTATTACCGCCTTCCTGCAGGTAAATACTGTATTCCGGAATACATGAACTGGCGGCTTTATGCCCCGTTTACCTTCAAATAATTCTTGCAGCCATTTCAGAAATGTGTTATTCTTATTACAGATAAGCATTTCCGAAGCATGTATGTTTTATATATCGGTTTTCCGGTGCATGTTTATACTATACTACGCTTTTCCAATGCTGTCAATAATTATATCGGATTTTCTTAGTATATTTTTATAATTATGAAAGGTGACCAAATTATGTATGAGATTTTTGAACTACTTTTACAGAGATTTGGCGTGTCCGCCTATAAAGTATCAAAAGAAACAGGAGTTACCCAATCAACATTGAGTGATTGGAAACGCGGACGCAGCACTCCTAAATCAGATAACATGAAAAAAATTGCCGATTACTTTGGAGTATCCGTAGACTATTTAATGACAGGCAGGGAGGATGCTGATAAAGATCGCTACTACCTAAATGACGAGACAGCATCCATTGCTCAGGAGATATTTGAGAACAAAGAGCTTCGTATGTTATTTGACGTATCCCGAGATGCTGATCCAGAAGATCTGAAAGCCTTACACAATATGGCCCTTGCATTAAAAAGAAAAGAGCGTGGTAATTATGACGACGGATGTTAATGTGGTTTTAATTAATTTTCCTGCAAAAGGCAACGAAATGGTGGTTCCTAATGAAGATGGAAGTTACACTATTCTCATTAACGCCCGACTGTCAGAAGAAGGCCGCATGCTAGCTTACCAACACGCCATGCGTCATATAGCAGCAGATGACTTTCAAAAAGAGGAAATTCAGACAATAGAGGCTCAGGCTCACGAATTGTTAGATTCCGCAAAAGTGCAGAAAATACCTTCACAGGAATATGAGATAATTATAAAAAAAATTCAGCAGCGCCGCAAGAAAATCAAAAAGGCCATGGCACAAGCTGAAGAGAAAATTAAATTCATACAAAAATATGGTCAGGATCAATTTTTTGAACGTGCTGAAGAATATTACCTTTATGGAGACAATTTGTAAATCAGAGCCTGAAAAAGCGGTTGCGTTGAAATACGCAACCGCTTTATTTTCTACTTCCAAAAATCCCGATTCATTGTACACTTCCGCACCATCCACCCTGGCAGCTTATCATACCTTTTCCCCAGAAAATACCCTGCATACTTACAGGCACTTTTCCATACCAGCGGAAAAAGCAACCACGGTCTACCCATCTTGCAGGCGTATGCAGCAGTCTGTTTCACCAAACGAATACCCTCGCCCTCGGACGAATACCGTAAGAACAACTCCGAATGCCTGGCTTGAGATACCCCCAGATCGAAATTTCGGTGGAACTGCTGTCTGCCACTGTAGTTATGAGAGTGAATCACCTTTGCATCAGCGGCATAGGCAACCCCATAGCCAGCCTCGATCAGGCGTCCGGTAAAAATCATATCCTCATTAAAAATCGCAGGACGCGGAAATCCGCCCAGTTCATTGTAAATAACACGGTCATAGGCCGCACATACATCGGAACAGAAAAAGGTTTTAATACCTAGTTCCGAAAGATCTGCCTTCGTCTTCACCCGGCTTTTTTCCGGATAATTAAATTGTCTTGTATAACATTCTAAAAATTCACAGTCCTCTCTGGGAAGCTGCCGGGCATAAGAAGCTTTTACGCCAGCCTGTGTAAATGGTTCCATCAACCGGCTGATCAGCCAATCGTCTGCCGGTAAGGCGTCCTGAGTCATAAATACTAAAATATCCGCCAAAGACTGCTGAGCCATCCAATGCCGTGTGCCGCCGTGATCAAATTCTTCCTTCCGGATATGCACCACCTCACATCCGGGATATTCCTGCTCCCAGCCAGTATTCCAAAACTTTTCTTCCGTGTTCACAATCAACACTCTCCGAATCGGATAAACCTGTTTAGCCAGGCGCCGGAGTAGTTCTTGAAACTCCGGGCCTGGCCGATAGGCTGGTATCAATATATCTACATTATAATTTTCCATGATTTCTCAATACCCAACTAATTTTGTATAATCTCCTGTGGCGCAGACGAATGCAGCGTACAGACGACAAATTAGGTCATCCCACAAATGCATGTTTAATAATTATAATCACTGCCGCTGGCTTCCGCATCCGCCTGGTCCTGCAGCTCCTGTGTCCATTTTGGGATCTCCGCACCATCATCCATCCCCAGCGCCGTATCTATATCTTCTTCTCCATAACCACTGTCAATGACAATCTGATAGCTATATTCCTGCACAACCGATGAAGGAGAATATTCTTCATTCGGAAACAGGAACTGATGCAGACGCGTGACGTTATATTCTAAGGTTACCGGAATCACACAGTCGCTCCCGGTAATACTTCCGTCATCCGGCATGTGTGCAAACGGAAAACCGTCCTGATTCTCTTCCGGCATGGAGTATGTGAGCAGCGGCTGGATCATAGAAACAATTTTTGAATTGTCCAAATTAGTCGTTACCAGAGGCAGCACCGCGTTCATCACTGCATCCAGGGTTCCCAGATCAACTGTCTTCGCCTTTTCCATGATCTTCGACAGCACCAGCCTCTGACGGCTGGCACGGCGGAAATCATTGCCGGCCGTATAACGGATCCTTGCATAGGAAACTGCCTGACTTCCATTCAAATGGAAGGTTCTTGTCATTGCCCCATCGAATTCATCTGCCGGAGGAACCTCGATCTCTTCATATTCCATATTGCAGGCTTCGGACGTCTCCACATTATAATCATTGAGATGGATCAGCTCTTCCCTGGTCATATCGATGTCCAGCCCGCCCAGCAACTCAATTGTCGTACAAAGAGCCGAAAAATCTACGGTTACATATTCGGTAATATTCAAATCCAGATTCAGGTTGACCATGGAAAGGAACTGTTCAGGTCCGCCCAGGTTATAGGCCGCGTTGGCCTTTGTGTAATAATTTGAATTGCCATAATAATCATCACCTACATTCAAATAGGTATCACGATACAGCGAAACCAGTTTAATACTTTTTTCATTGTGATTGATGCAGGCAATGATCATTGTATCGCTGTTTCTTCCGTCCAATTCATCCCGGGTATCCAATCCTACAAGTGCGATTACATCAATTCCCGTAAGGGCAGATGTTGTATCCTGCGGCTGCCCGTCTGCCTTATCGCCAGCCGCTGCCCCGCCGTTTACGCCATCCGCCGTGAACAGACGGTCTTTATCCAGATCCTGATGATTCACCAGCGAAAATTTGTGTGCTGCCCAGATAGACACAAACAGCACAAGTGACAACAACAATAATACGACAATTTCAACTGCAAACAGGATTTTTTTTCTTCTGTGTCTTTTTTGTTTTCTTCTGTTCGTCATTCAAATATTCCCCTATTTATACTCCTTTTCAGGTATATATTTTATGCAAGGTTTCACAATTTTTTTCTTTCCCACTCTCACATAATACTATATCTCACGGAAAAGAGCAACAAATTTCTGTTTACAGCGCCTGCAAAGGCCGTCGCTCACTGGGTTTTCATAAACATTCAGCCGGGACAGAGCAGCCCATGTGCGCCTGTCCCGGCTGATGTACCGGTTAATATTCACCTTCATATCCGGAAGCGTAAGCCTCAGCATCTGCCTGATCCTGCAATTCCTGCGTCCACTGTGGGATTTCACCCCCATCATCGATTCCCAATGCCATTTCAACAGATTCTTCTCCATAGCCACACTCCGCTATAATCTGCTCACTGTACTCCAATACAGTCGCGGACGGAGTGTATGCAGCATCCGGAAAGAAAAACTGATGCAAATGTATTGCATTGTATTCCAGTGTAACCGGCAGAACGCAATCCTCTCCTGTCAGGCTTCCATCGTCCTCCATATGTGCAAATGGGAATCCAGTCTGATCCGTAATAGTATAAGACAGCAGAGGCTGAATCATGGATACGATCTTATTATTATCCATATTAGTCGTTATCTGATGGAGGACGGTATTTAAAACAGCATCCAGTGTCCCCAGATCCGCACTTTTCGCTTTTTCCATGATCTTTTCCAAAACCAGCCTCTGCCTGGCCGTTCTCCGGAAATCATTCCCGGCCGTCTTTCTGATTCTGGCATAAGATACTGCCTGGCTTCCATTCAAATGAAACGTCCTGGTCATCGCTCCGTCAAATTCATCGGCGGAAGGCAGCTCCAATTCAGCATATTCCATTTCACAGGCCGATGAGGTCTCCACATTATAATTATTCAGATGAATAACCTCTTCCCGGGTCATATCAATGTCCAGCCCACCGAGCAGCTCGATTGTGTCTGCCAGCGCCTTAAACTCCACCGTCATGAATTCCGTAATATTCAGGTCAAAATTCAGGTTTATCATCGAAAGCATCTGCTCCGGCCCGCCAAAATTGTAGGCAGCATTGGCTTTCGTATAATAATCAGGTTCACCATAATAACTGTCTCCGACGTTCAGATAAGTATCACGGTACAGAGACGCCAGCTTGATCGTTTTATCATTGTGATTAATACAGGCAATAATCATGGTATCACTGTTCTGCCCCTCTAATTCATCCCGCGTATCAAGCCCTACTAAAGCAATCACATCAACGCCCGTCAGTGAGGACACCGGATTCTGCTGACCCCCATCCGCATCGCCTGCCGCCACAGAACCGCTGTTGACCTTATCAGACGTAAGCAGTCTGTCTTCGTCCAATTCCTGATGATTAATCAGAGAGAATTTGTGCGCTGCCCAGACAGCTACAACCAGTACCAGGGACAGCAGCAGCAGTACAATAATCTCAACTGCAAACAGAATCCTTTTTCTTCTGATTTTCTTTTTTCTTCTGTGTGCCCTCTGTCTATCAGTCATTCGTCTATTCCCATTCCTTTAACGTTACTTTCTGTCAGTATGCATTCTTGTTCACAAACCCGCGAAAAACGGTCAAAAACAATATTTTCACATCCAGCCCCACAGACCAGTTCTCAATATAATACAGATCATGGTCAATCCGCTTCCGGATAGATGTATCCCCTCTATATCCATTTACCTGCGCCCATCCGGTCATTCCCGGCCGTACCTGATGCTTTACCATATATCTGGGAATTTCTTCACGGAACTTTTCCACGAAAAACGGACGTTCCGGCCTCGGTCCTACCAGGCTCATGTCACCTTTCAAAACGTTAAAAAGCTGCGGAAGCTCATCGATGCTTGTTTTCCGCATGAATTTCCCAAATCCTGTAACCCTCGGATCATTTTTCACCGTCCAGGCTTTTTTCTCTTCGTCAGGCTTCTGGACCTCCATGGAGCGGAATTTATACATCTCAAAGCTTCTGTTATGCAATCCCACCCGGGTCTGCCTGTAAATCAACGGCCCTGGTGAAGTGACCTTGATGCCGATCACAGCCAGCAGCATCACCGGAGAAAAAAGGATAATACACAGCAGCGATCCCACAATATCCATCACTCGCTTGATCATAGCATTAAAGGTATTGCTCAGAGGGACGTAACGGATATTAATAACTGGCAGCCCCATCAGATCCTCCGTATAGGGTTTCGTAGGTATGATGTTATGATAGTCCGGAATAAATTTTGTATGCACGCCTGACTTCTCACACAGCGCGACAATTTCTTCCAGACGGTAATACTCATTCAGGCCCAGGGTTATTGCGATTTCATCCAGCTTGTTCTCAGGCAGAATGACCATCAGATTCCCGATCCGGCCAAGTACCTTGATTCCCCGGTAGGTGGTTCCGGCTGTCACATGGTCGTCCAGAATTCCCCGGATCGTATATCCCCATTCAGGAAATGCCAGAATCCTGTCAATGTACTCTTCCGTCGCACGGCTGTATCCCACCAGCAAAATATGCTTCTGATTAAACCCGCGGCGCCTGATTTTTCTCAGGGCATAGCGGATAATATTGCGGACAATGACCTCCAGTACAACATTCAGCCCGTAAAAGATAAACAGCATGCTCCGGGCGAAATGTTCCTGTTTAATCATATAAAGTGTAAGAATAATGATCAGCAGCCCCACCGTATTGGCCTTTAATAGATTGGCAAGCTCCAGCCGCCGCCCCTGAACTCGCTTCGGCGTATACAGATTAAATCCATAATAAAGAAGCAGATAGCCTGGAACAATCAGTACCAGCGCCATCATATAATACTCAAACGGCAGCGACCGGACCGGAATTCCAAACAAGTTCGTCCGGAATCTCAGCAGCCATGCCACCACATAAGAAAAGATGGTCACAACGGCATCGATCACAACATGCATCCGGTTAAAATACTTTTGATTATCCTTAATCACAGTAAATCACCTGTTTCCCTTTCCCATTCCCAAACCTTACGGAACAGCATAAGCTGTTCCCCCGCCCGGCCAGGGCACACATTGCAAGGTGCCCGGGGTATATCCTGCAGAACAGCTCATACCGTTCCTCCGCCCCGCCAAGGGGGCATACATCGCAGGATACTCTGAAGTATAATAATACTATACATTTTAAAACAGTGCAAGCGGTTCCCAGCCCCGCCAGGGGCTTGTGTTACGGGATACGGAGTATATTCCGCAAAACAGCGTAAGCCGTATGTCCGGCCTGCAGACAAGGGGACCGGAACGGTTTACGTTGTCTTATCATTGATACTTATAAACTTTAATAAAACCTCCGAAATAAATTTGCCCACAGTTCAATCTGTATCCTGCAATAATTGCCAAAATTCTTCCATCGGAACCTCACTTTTTTTCCGTGATTTTCTTTTTTATAGCTGATAGAAAAACCGTTTTTTATGCCAGCGAGATATTCCCTGCCATAGCCCTTCATCGCAAAAAACAACGTTTTAATACCAAAACCCACAGCCAGCAAAGGCAGATTCAAAATCCACTGAAACAATGGCATATTTTTGTGAATCAGATAAACATTATTCCTCGAAGAGTATCGGATCTTAAATTCATTGTAACGCGATCCGCTGGTGCCGCTGCCCACATGGTACACCTTAGCTTCTGGCAGATACCAGTTCTCATAACCGGCAATCCGCGCCCGATAACCCAAATCGAGATCCTCTAGATAAGCAAAATGCTCCTCATCCAGCAGCCCCGTCTGATTCAGATATTCCATCCGGTATATGGCCGCGCCTGCGCAGGCTGCAAATATCCTGTCCGGTTTGCCATACTTCGATATATCCTTCCCTTTTCCCCTTGCAAACGCCCAGCCAAACGCGCTGTAAAAATTCCCGGCATCGTCCACCTTGGTCCGATCCTGTGCCTGAATCATCTTTGACGCGCAGGAAAAAGCTGTGGGGCGCTCTTTTATGCCCTTCAGCAGCTGCTCCACAAAATCCGGGAATACTTCTGTATCGTTATTCAGCAGGATCACATATGGCGTCTCTGAAACCCTGATTCCTTCATTGACAGCACGGCAAAAACCGTAATTCTCCGGCAGATCGATCAGCTTTACCCAGGAATATTTGTTACGCACTAAATCCACACTACCGTCTGCAGAGCCGTTGTCCACCAATATCACAGAAAAGCCCTGGAAGGTCTGCCCCTTCAGGGCATCCAGGCAGGTTTCCAGATATGGTACGCCATTATAATTTGGTATAATCACAGAGACTTCCTGCATCTGTCTGTACTCCTTATCTGGCCCGCAGAGAATAATTCCATTTGCTGAGAGTCAGGTTTTCATTATAGTAAGGATCGCCCTTTTTCAAAAGGCTGATCCAGCGAGTCCTCATAAATTCGATCTCTCCCTGAAAGCGGCGGACTTTTTCTTTGCTGTCCTCTGCCCCCCTGGATTTTGACTCATAATGAAGCATTTCCACATGGGGATTGTAGACTACCAGATAGCCGGCTTCTACCGTCCTCAGACATAGATCCACATCATTAAAGGCAACGGAAAGCTTTTCTTCAAAGCCCCCCAGCTGTTCAAATAACGGCCGTTTCATCATCATACAGGCAGCGGTCACCGCGCTGTAATCCATCTGAATGGAGGCCTTGTGGAGATAGCCGCTGCGGCTGCCGGGCATGTTCAGGAAGGCATGGCCCGCCACACCGCCTAGACCCACAATAATCCCAGCGTGCTGTATGGTATGATCCGGATAATAAAGCTTACTCCCCACAATTCCCACTTCTTCCCGCTGGCAGTTGCCCAGCAGTTCTTCAATCCATTCCGGAGTCACAACCTCTATATCATTATTCAGGAAAAGCAGATAATCGCCCTTCGCCTCTTTCACTGCGAAATTATTGATCGCAGAAAAATTGAAACCTTTCTTCCAGTACAGCACCCGGACATTTTCTCTCTTTTCTATCTGTCTGTAATACTCAAAGGTTTCATCCTTTTCACTGTTATTCTCTGCAATAATGATTTCATAATTCAAATAAGTGGATTTTTCCCAGATTGAATCCAGGCATTGGGCCAGCGTTTCCTTCTGATCCTTATTCGGTATGATGATCGAAACCAGAGGGCTGCCTTTCACCGAATAATGTACGTCATAAAATCCGTAATCCTTTGTATGGGAAACCGTGCCTTCTGTATGCGTCCGCGCCAGATTGCCCTCTATAGCCCTTTTCCCCGCCTCGTAAGCGTATAGCTTGCTGTTCGGATTGTCTGCCGTAGAAGCCTTATGAGTCCGCCAGTGATAGAGAATCCGCGGTACATGGGCTATGTGCTCTGCCAGCTCACTGCATCTGAAGATAAAATCATAATCCTGGGCGCCGTCGAATTCCTTGCGGAAACCGCCCGCCTTTTCAACCAGGCTCTTTTTTACCACGAGAAAATGGCAGATGTAATTGTTGGAACGCAGAAGATCCAGATTAAAATCAGGCTTCAGATGCGGCTGATAATGCTCGCTCAGATCCTCTGTCACCTTATCCTCATCCGTATAGATGAAATCCGCTTTTTCCTCCTGTATCCTGAGTGCGATCTCATACAGCGCGTCAGGAGCCAGAAGGTCGTCATGATCCAGAAGGCCGATAAACGAACCTCGGGCCATGGCAAAAGCAGCATTGGTATTTTCTGCAATTCCCAGGTTTTTTTCCAGGTTCTGAAACCGGATTCTTTCATCCATTTCGCTGTATTCCTTCAGAACCGCAGCCATTTTCTGGTCTTCGGGACTGGCATTTGCCATGCACAGTTCCCAGTTGGGATACGTCTGCCCGATCAGCGCTTCCAGCAGCTGGCGCAGAAAAACCTCCGGCGTATGATAGGCCGGGACGGCTATGCTGATCAGCGGGGGCTGCAGCCATTTATGTTTTCTTTGTTTTTCAAGAATTTCCTCTGATGCTTTATGCTGCATGTACCAGGGGCCATAGGGCACCTCTTCCGGCTCCATCCTCTCTTGAAGGCGGCTGATGAAATCCTTCAGTCCATAGTGTTTCAGGTATCTCAGGCCTTTCAGGATCGTATATGGTTTTAATTTTTTCACAAAACGCAGCAGCGTATTTTGTGCCATGACGATTCTCCTTTAAACTCACTATAGTCTGAAATCCGGAAATTCCCGAATAGATGCAACCACATATGCGGCTTCTTCCAAAGTCAGGGAATAATACATGGGCAGCCGCATCAGGCGCTCACTCTCCTTCGTCGTGTAAATATCATCACCGTGAAACCGTCCGAACTTCTTGCCGGCCTTAGAGGAATGCAGCGGTATGTAGTGAAAGACACTGCAGATCTGCCGTTCCCGTAAAAAGGCGATCAGACGGGTTCTGGTTTCTAAATCTTTTACCTTGATATAATACATATGTGCATTGTGAACCGCGTACTCCGGCACCTCAGGGCGCACAATATACCCTGCTTCTGCCAGCGGCTTTAAATTGTCATGATAATAATTCCAGATGTCCATTCGTTTATGATCAATCTCAGCGCAAGCCTCCAGCTGGGCACAGAGATATGCGGCATTCAGCTCGCTGGGCAGATAGGAAGATCCGAAATCCACCCAGGTATATTTATCCACCTGGCCGCGGAAAAACTTACTTCTGTCAGTCCCCTTTTCCCGGAGGACTTCTGCCTTTTCCAGGTATTTATCTTCCTGAAACAGAAGAGCACCGCCCTCGCCCATGGTATAATTCTTGGTCTCATGGAAACTGAAGCAGCCAAAATCACCGAGTGTTCCCAGAGCTTTCCCCTTATAATAGGCGTGGACCCCCTGGGCGGCATCTTCAATGACTTTCAATCCATACCGTTCAGCAATATTCAGAATTGTGTCCATCTCACAGGACACGCCTGCGTAATGTACCGGAACTATAGCCCTTGTCTTGTCTGTAATGGCGTCCTCGATCAGACGTTCATCTATATTCATGGTTTCCGGATGCACATCTACAAACACAATCCTTGCCCCTCGAAGGACAAATGCATCGGCAGTAGAGACAAATGTATAGGATGGCATAATCACCTCGTCTCCGGGCTGAATATCTGCCAGATATGACGCCATTTCCAACGCATGTGTACAGGAGGTAGTCAGCAGGCTATATTTCGTATGAAGCTCCTGCTCCATCCAGGCGGAACATTTTTTAGTAAAAGCTCCATCGCCGCAGATTTTATTTTCCCGCACTGCCTCTTCAATATATTCCAGCTCTTTGCCCACATACGGCGGTCTGTTAAAATCAATCATCATTCTTTCCTTCTATCTTCTGTTCCTTTTCGCTGCTATTTACGTTCAATGTTTCCCGAATTACGTATTGCGGTGTTTTATTACTGGTCAATATCAGCTTTCCGACATATTCTCCCATAATGCCCAGCATCAGGAACACAATGCCAAATAAAATTAACAAAGCACACATTAACGAAGACCACCCGACGGCCACGGCAGGATTCATCAATTTATGGATCAGCACTACCAGCGCCGCCACAAAACCTGCCATTGAAAAGATTACGCCAAAGAAAGTTGCCAGCCGCAGAGGAATAATCGAATAGTTCATGA
Organism: Wansuia hejianensis; assembly: GCF_014337215.1. Lineage (NCBI taxonomy): Bacteria > Bacillati > Bacillota > Clostridia > Lachnospirales > Lachnospiraceae > Wansuia > Wansuia hejianensis. The sequence continues at coordinate 1,829,596 of NZ_CP060635.1, forward strand.
AAGACATGAACAGCTTCAACCCTTTCTTGAACGTGTAATTAGATTTTCCAACTTCCCGTTCATAGTGCTCGATATCAATGTTAGCCATATTGTGCGTCGTCCGGAAAAACAGAAGCTGTATAAATGCGTTGCAGCCTTCATATTCTTTTACCCGGTCGATCACATACCGTTTTGCCAGCCAAAAGCTGCTCATCTGTATTCCCTTGGGACGTTCCAGCAGATGCCACAGCAGAAAACGGCTGACCGCCCCCGTCAGATTTTTAAACGCAGAAAATTTTCTTTCTTTAAAGACCCCAAACACAACATCATAGCCTTCTTTTTCTTTCTCCAGGAACTGCCGGATCTGAGACGGATGGTTCTGCATGTCGTCATCCATGCCTATCACCAGCTCACCGCTGACATATTGAAGGCCAGCCATAATCGCCGCGTGCTGTCCAAAATTTTTAGAGAGGTTCAGGCCGATTACATTGGGATATTTCTCAGTCATTCTTTTGATCGTCTCGAATGTGCCATCCGGCGAGTAATCATTCACCAGAATCATCTCACATTCATAACCGTCCATTTTATCAAATTCTTCCATGCACAGATCCACCACCTGCCCGATGGTATGTTCCGAATTATAGCACGGAATCACGATAGAAACTAACATGTATATTCTCCTTTTATCCTGCAATATTTACGGAATAGATAAAAATACCCAGCAATATAAGGGACAGTCCCGCCAATTTCCTGCGGCTGAACCGTTCCTTCAGCAAAAAATAGCCCATCACTGAAACATAAATATAGCTGGTGGACTCCAGAATCGGCTGTAATGACAGCGGTACAACCTTAAGAGCCAGCATCGTCAGAACAGTGGATACGAAAAACAATCCATAGGCAAAAATCACCAGCGGATTCAAATATTCTTTCAGTCTCGATTCATAAGATCGATTGGCCGCTTTTTTCAGCAGGATCTGGGAAACCGCCGATATAAGCACTGAAATCAACAGAACGCAGACAGAAACAGCAAATTTACTCATCAGAAGTCACCACCAGGCAAATTCCCACGAATATCACGCCCGCACCCAGAATCATATTCCAGGTAATCCTTTCCTGAAAAATAAGGCTTCCCCACAGCATCCCCCAGATCAGTCCCACCGGCTTGTTGGCATAAGCGACTGTCAGCGGCATCCTCTTCAGTATCTGCTGCCATACGATGGCATATCCGAACATAATGACCAGAACCGTACCATACCACAGAAAAAAGGGCAGGGAAAGAAACGGCTGGTTGGCTGCCATTTTTGAACAGACTCCGCTCAATGAAGAAAACAGCAGGCTGACATGAAGCAGGATTAATATGGGAACTGAAATTCTGTTAACTTTCTTGGGCTTATTCATAACATTCTCTCACAATTTTATTTATAATTCAACCGTTTTGTTCTCCGCATCAGCTTTTCATGAACTCACGGGCCTTCGGGCCTTCATTAAAAAGCAGATCCAAAACGGTCACTCCATGCTCAAAAGGCCCGAACATCTGATGGTATTCCGGATAGCCAGAATAGTCCATATATTTTAGAGTGATCCCGGCCTCTTCAAACAATGAATCTACAATATAATCCTTTGCAGCCGGCCCCGACAGATATTCGCTTCCTCCGGCAGACTGGCAAAGGCCGACCAGACGCTCCGTCTTCCCATCCACCAGCTCGTAATCCGAGGACCAGGTGATCTTCGTATGTATATCCAGAAGTCCGCAGAGCTCTGTCAAAAATAGATAATTGATTCTGCTCAGATGCGTTTCTTTCTCACATCTGTGATACACCTCTTCCATGTGCTCCGCATACATTTTAAAATATGGCGCTTTTGCGTAATTCAACGAAATTGCCCGCCAATGGTCATGGCACCACTGAGAATCGGTCACCTCAGTCTCATTAATTTTCTGAAAAAACTTTCCACTGTTGATCACAGGTATCGTCAGCCACTGCAGGCCCTTCGGCGTCTTAATCTTGTTCCGGTTGCGCCAGTCACGCCTGGTGTACTGCATATCGTCATAGAGTATAAACTCATCCACCATATTGATGATGTCAAAATAACCCTTCCACGGTATATAGTTCGACTGCAAGATAGCTATTTTTTTCATCTGTGCCTCCACCTTTTCTAATTTTATTCCCGCAGGCAGCCGGCCAAACGCGCGTACCTGCTTGTCTCAGGGTATCCAAAACATTAAAGGTCATTTAATACCGGCAAAATATCGAAAAACAAGGGCGTTCCCCCCGTATGCAAAAACAGAATCCTTTTTCCTGTGATCTTCTGCTCCTTCAGATATTCCAGCATACCCCAGAAAGCTTTTCCTGTATATGTCGGGTCCAGCCCGATCCCTTCTGTCCTGTATACACTCCGGATAACCTCAATGATCTCCCGATTCCAGCGGCTGTAACCGCCGGCCAGATATTTATCCTCCACCAGGATCTCCGATTCTGTGGAGTCATGAAAAGTGATTCCCCTTTTATCCTGATATTCCTGTAGGTTTTCATTGATCACCGCAACAGCCCGCTCAGAACTGCGCGTCACTGATATGCCCACAATCTTTCTCGCATCTCCCACCAGCAGATGACCGGCTAACAGCCCGGATTGGGTAGTATTTGTGCTGGAAGCCAGAAAAATATAGTCAAAATGACAGCCCAGCTCCGCTTCCTGCTGCAAGATCTCCTGATATACTGCCAAATAAGCCTCCATGGGCACCGTAACATTTCCCTGCCCATAAATATTACCATAAATATAGTAAGGATTATATCCTTCCTGCCGGAAATCATTCAAGGCAGCCTGAACTACCGGCGCTATCTCTCCCTTGCGGCATCTGTATTCCCGCACGCCGGAAGACCGGATCAAATGCATGTTGCAGCTTATTTCCCCCGGATCAACGTCATCCACGTTATGGATCATGCTGCAGGGAATGCCCCTTCCGGCACAGGCGGCAGCCAGAATCCGGCAAAGATTCGAATGATAACCTCCATAGATGAGCATGGCGTCACATTGCTTTCGTTCCATATCTTCCAGAAACGCTTGTGCAAATCGAACCTTGTTGCCCCCGAATGAAAACGGAAGCAGATCCTCCCGTTTCATATAAATCTGGTTATCATCCTCCCGGCTTTCCAGCAATTGGATGGGCGTCCGGATGAGCGGAAGATCCCCTTCCAGCTCCAGATGTATATTACGCAAAATTCCTTCCAAACGTTTTTCGCACTGTTCCAGACTTCCGCCTTTAATAATCACCTGACCAATCCTGTCACGCCCGTTCGTATAAGGACGCACTTCATCTCCAGGTTCTATATTAAAGGACAAGTCTATCAAATCCTCATCCAAACCATTATCATTGATAATATTCCTGACAATTCCCTTCCGTACAGACATCAGCGTATGCGTCAGGTTCGGAGTGCGTGGAAGCGGTTCAGCAAAATAACTGCTCACATCTTCTCCAAGAGACAGCCGGACTATCATTTCATAATAATTTAACCCATAGTAAATACCAGTCATCTCAGAAAGACCGGTGGCTCCGGAACGTCCCGTCAGCTCAATCACATAGACCTTGCCATCCTTTTTTATGAAATCGCAGTTTAACGGGCAGTTATCCAGCCCGATCGCCTGGACGGCCAGTTCTGTCTGTTCTTCTATCTGTCTCCCCAGCGCATCCAGTTCTCTGAGAGGTACGGAATGTCCAACCGGCGTCGGTGTTGCGCTTACAAAAGCTTCTGTGTTATTGGGAAGCATGAACAGAAGCTTACCGTTTTGAATCATCGCCTCTACGCCGAAGAGCTCACCCTCGATAAATTCTTCAATCAGACAATAATCTTTTCCGGTGGCCTCCATGCTCCTGTGGAAATTCTCCCTTGCCTCTTCCCTCGTATTGCTGCGGAAGATTCCCCGGCTGCCCATGAGATCCACCGCCTTCACAATAACCGGAAAAGGCAGCCTGTCCATGGCTGCTTCCAGTTCTTCTTCATTATGAATGCAATAAAAGCGGGCAGTCTGAACTCCTGCCGCTGTCAATGCCTTTTTCATTTCATATTTATTCGACGCTTTCTCCGCCGCCTCACGGGTAGGCCCCGGCAGACGCTGAGCTTCACAGGCAGCGCCGATTGCGCGCATACCCAGATCCAGGCCGCAAGTGGCAACGCCGTCTACGTTCTTCTCTCTTACAGCATCCGTCACCGCCTCTGGATCGGCGATGTTAACAAACACGCTTTCATCTGCGCAATCAAATCCTGGATAGTTACCGGGTATACTGGCAGCAATCGTACGTATTCCAAGACTCCTGGCCGCCTCATACAGAGGGACCTGGGTATAGCTTGCTCCTAATATCATCAGCGTTTTCATCATTCTCTTCCTTTGGGTTCCACAATAATTGTCACCGTGGACAGTGTACCACACTTTTGTCTGCCATTCAAGTCATATGCCTTGCCTGTTTTTTTCAGCTGTGCTATAATTGCTATACTTCAGTGTATCCCGTAACACATGTCTCTGGCGGGTCAGGGAACAGCTCGCGCTGTTCTGCAATGTAAAAATTTTCCGGCGAAATTTCTCAATAAAAATTTTGTTTTTTTGTATAAATACTACGCAAGGGAGCGAGCAAATGTTTTTACGCAAGACGATTGATTATTTTAAAAAGCACCCTAAATTACTGCTTTCCATCCTTATTCTCACAACTGCGTTCATAGCTTATCACCAGTATATTATTGGTAAAAACGTATTTCTTTTTAACGATATTGGTTCAGACACTGCTGAGCAATATATCATGCAGTACAGTTCTATCGTCAACCATATCCGTAATGGCAATTTCTCGCTTTGGGATTTTACCAACGGCTTTGGTACCAGCATGTATCAGATGAATCTTTTCAGCCCCACTCTCTGGTTAGTTTACCTGCCCGGAATACTTTTTGGACCCCAGGTGATGCCGGGCTTCCTTATTTATGTTCATATTTTAACAATGCTTCTGGCCGCTCTCGCAGCCTGGTCTTTCCTGTCCTGTTTCAATTTTTCAAATAAGGGAAAGTTTCTTGCCGCATATCTTTATGCATTTAATGGTTTTTTAACCGTATGGGGACAACATTATCAGTTCAGTATTATTCTGATATTTCTTCCCTTACTTTTAATGCTGATAGAAAAATCTTTGCAGAAAAAACGAATTTCCGTTGCCACTGCCTTTTGTACGGCTTTAATGGTAATGTGTACTTATTATCTTTCCTATATGGTGCTGATTGTAACAGCATTTTACTTATTTTTAAGAATACTGCTTCTTCAAAAACAAGGGCTGAGGGCTTTTCTGAGCACCTTTTGCAGGCAATGTGCTTTACTCCTGCTGGGTGTGGGAATGGGAATGATAAACCTGCTCCCATCCTATGCTTTAGTATATAATGTATCCTCTCGAATGAGCAGTGGCCAGAGTCTCATAGAACGCTGTCTGGCTTCTTTTTCAACTTACCCTGCTGATTACTATAACACTTTGCTGCATAAACTCCTTTCAGGAAATTTACAGGGCATCGGCTCTCTTAGTGCCCCCTATCAGGGATATAGTAATTACTATGAAGCGCCCAATTTGTTTTTTTCATCCCTGTTTTTAATCCTGTTTATTCAATTTCTGTTTGCATTTCCTAAAATCAAAGCTAGTTTTCGAGAAAAGACAGTTCAGTTTATTGCAGTAGCTGCAGGTTTATTTTCCGTGCTGATCATGTTCGGCAGCCTGGTATTCAACGCATTCTCTTACCCTTTTTCCAGGCACACATTTTTGCTCATGCCCTTTTTTGCCCTATTAGTCGCCTATATGCTTGATTATGTGCTGAAATTCAAAAAATTCAGTTTAACAGGCGGTGTGATAGCCTCGCTGATTTTTACAGCCGTATATCTGACTTCCGCCCGTAACGCCTCTACACTTACTTTTTTCTGCAATGCGATGATCCTTTGCATAACCGCTTTAGGAATGATCTTTTTGTTAATATTTCTGGCCCGTTCGAAAACCAGACGTATTCAAACTATAACCTTTACCCTGTTAATTCTGGCCGTTGGCCTTAATGTCGCCAGTGATACGTATACCACCGTAGCCGGCAGAGGAACCATAGAACGGGGTTCTGATTATTTTGAGAATTTATATGGCAATGATTTTCAGAACCTGATGGCCTACCTGCGCGAGACAGACAACACTTTTTATCGAATGGAAAAAGATTATGCTGCAGGTTCTCAGTGTATGGATTCTCTGGGGCAATATTATCGTGGAATCAGCACCTATAATTCTACAGAAAATAAAAATATTTTAGAATTTGCAGATAAACTCCTGCCTAATTTATATTATGTTAATAATACCCACTTAAATTTCCGGCAGGTTGCCGGGGACACCGGGTATGCTGCCCTTCTGGGTGTCAAGTATCTGGTCTCCAAGAATCCGACCCTCCAGAACTCTAATTATGAATTAATCCGCCAGTTTGGCAGCCTCTGTCTGTATAAAAACCGGGAATATTCATCCTTTGCGAAGTTCTATACCAAAACTATTACCGATTCCGAGTTCGAATCTGCGGGAGGCACATTGGATACAGAGGCTTTGCTTTCACAGTACCTAATAACGGAGAAAGAAGATGACTTTTCTGCATCCTCCGATAATATTGACGGTTATACCTATATAACTACGTCTGATCTGACGATTGACAAGTCCTCCCTTCCGGAAACAGTTTCAGCCGCGGATGACGGCAGTCTGTCCTGGTCTGTCCCTTCTGCTTCCATACCTCTGCTCAATAACGGGACTTCCTCTGGAAGAAAAATAACAGCGGTTTTTGACGTTGCTGTCAACGGATCTTTTGACGTAGAAATCCGCACCAACAGCGGTGAGGCTCCCTATACGGCAACCGTCATTGGCGGTGAGCCTGTTTCCGTTAAAATAACGCTGCCCGAAGGTGCGAACACCTTGTATTTTACAACTAATTCGCCTACCCTGACAACTTCCGTTTCTAATTTCCGTTTCTATTACTCTGAAACTGCCGAATATTCTTCCGACGCTGTGATATCCATGGAGGATACCGGTAATGACAGCCATCTGCTCTGTAACGCGTCAGTGCCTGAAGAGGGATTATTATTCTTCCCGATCCCATATGAACAGGGCTGGCAGGCAGCCGTAGACGGGCAGGCAGCCGAACTTCTCCGCGCAGATTATGGTTTTATTGCGGTAAAACTTGATTCCGGGGAGCATACTGTTACCCTCAACTATGAGCAGCCGCTATTAAAAGAGGCCTTAATCATTAGTGCTACCTGCTGGGGAATATGTATCCTAATCATAATGCTCCGCCATAAAAGAAAATTGAAGAATTAATAAAAGCCATCCTGCATATGGATCAACCGATTGTCTGTTATCCATATACAGGGCGGCTTTTATATTTCCGATTAATCGCCAATCTCTTTCAGATACCGCTCCAGAGCGTCTTGCCAGGAAGGTAATCTCTTGAATCCATTTAATGTGAGTTTTTCCTTGTTCATCCTGCTGTTGGACGGCCGTTTTGCTTTCGCCTTAAATTCAGCAGATGATACTGGCGTAACCTTAACCTCCATTCCGGCCTGGCGGAAAATCTCTTGCGCAAACTCATACCAACTGCAAAGCCCTTCATTTGTAGCATGGTAAAACCCATACTTCTCTGTCTCTACCATATCAACTAACAGTACGGCCAGGTCATACGTATAAGTAGGAGAACCAATCTGATCATTGACGACTGAAACAGCTCCGTTCTCCTTTCCCAGGCGCAGCATCGTTTTGATAAAATTCTTCCCGTTGACACCAAATACCCATGCAATTCTCACTATGAAAAATTTTTTTACATGGCCGGTGACAGCCAGTTCACCTTCATATTTGCTCATACCATAAGCATTCAGGGGATGCCTCTCATCATCCGGTTCCCAGGCGCGGGTTCCGGTACCGTCAAATACATAATCTGTGCTGATGTACATCATCTTCAGATTCAGTTTTTCGCATACCCTGGCAATGTTCTCCGTGCCATAGGCATTGACCCTTGTACAGAGCTCAATGTTATCTTCTGCGGCATCCACAGCCGTATAAGCGGCGCAGTGGATCACAGCCTCAACATCTGCCTCTTTTATCACATTTTCACACGCGGCAGGATCTGTAATATCCATCTCCTCAATATCAACCCCAATCCCGGTATGGCCTCTCTTCTCCAGTTCATTCATTACATCATGGCCCAATTGACCCTTTACCCCGGTTACCAATATTCTCATGACTTTTCCTCCTGTCTATCTGTCTCTTTTTCTTCTAAAAAGATTTTCTTTGTCAAAAAGTTATATACCATTACGATGCCCGTCGCACCAACCTTTGAAAAAACATATGAAAATCCGAATCCGCTGACTGCGGCCCACATAATGACCTGGTTGATCCCCAGGCCGATTACGCACAGAACAACAAAGATAATAAATTCTTTTACTCTGCTGCTTCCTTTTTTTCCGTGAAATACATACCGCATACTCAGCAGATAATTGATTATGACTGACACTGAAAATGAGATGCCGCTGGCAATCAAATAGAATATGCCTGCAACTTCTTTTAAAAATATCATTACTCCAAAATCAACAGCAGTACAAATCGCTCCGACAATACCAAAACGAACTAACTGCCCGATCAATCTGCTCATTTTCCTTACCTCAACGGCGTCGTTTCCTTCTGTTATTTTTTTTGGACGCCCCAAGAAAAATCAATACTACTCCTCCAAGGATTAAGATTCCCAAAATGGCGATGGCTATATACACAGCCAGCTTAGTGCCGGAGCCTTGTCCCTCATCAGAATCTGATATCTGTTTTTCCTCTGTCGGGCGGGATACTGTGACAACGGAGCTCTCACTTTCAGCTTCTCCTTCTTGGTTTCCAGAATCTTTAACACCCCTCTTTTCCTGAAAAACCGCATAGTTTTCATCTGTCATTACAGCCGATCCAACCACCTGGTTTGACAGTTCATAGGTAACCAGCGTTCCTTCCTCAGTTTCTTCTGCCTTCGCCGTGAGGCTTTCTAACTTTACATTCTGTGGGAGCATTGCTGTACCGCCGGATATGGTTTCACACCCATAGGAAGCATCTGTTTTTGTAAAATTCTGAAAACCATAATCCAATACAGCTTTCATATCATCACAGATCAGGTTGCTGTCAATCCCTCCCATTACTACCCCGATCAACGTGATCCCATCTCGCTGGGCGCACGTTACAAGCGTGCTCTTTGATATATCCGTGTAACCTGTCTTACCGCCAAAACAACCTTCATAATAATATGGATTCCCCGGAACCATCATCTGAACATGGGTCTCATAATATCGTTCTCCCGACATATTTGTGGCAGGAATCGTCACATTCTGCATGGCGAGGATTTCCCGGAACTTATCATATTTTAACGCCTCCCTCATGATTAATGCCATATCATGAGCGCTGGTATAATGATCATTATTCTCCAAACCGCTGGCATTGCAGAAATGCGTATTCTGACATCCCAGTTCAGCGGCGCGGCTGTTCATCCTGTCTGCAAATCCCTGGACTGAACCGCTCATATACTCCGCAACCTGCGTTGAAACATCATTGGCAGATTTAATCATAATCATCTGCAGGCATTGTTCTACTGAAAAAACTTCTCCCAGCTTAGGCAGACAGTTGGAGCTGCCCGAATATGCATCTGCCATTCCCGTCTCTGTCATAGTCACCTGCCCGTTCAAATCACAATTCTCCAGAACAAGCATGGCTGTCATGATTTTTGTTATGCTTGCAGGATACCGCTGGGCGTCCATTCCCTTATTATAAAGGACCGCCCCGGTCTCCAGCTCCATTACTACCGCTGTATCTCCCTGAATGTCCGGCCCTGCCGGCCAGTTCTTCCAGCTGTTGGAATCCACCTGGAATGTGGCGGCCGTATCCACCCCGGCCCAGGCCGTTACACAAGTTAATGTCCAGACAAGTGCAGCGGTTCCTGCACATATAATTCTTTTTAACCTCTTATGCATGAATATCCTCCAGTAACTTACTCTAAAAGCCCCAGACGGAAGCCGTGAAACAGAACATGCTTGCATGCAAAGTCTCAAAGACAACATACGGTAAGCCAGTATGCGCGTGTAGGCCGGCAGGCCGGCAGACATACCCCTTACTCACCAAGTCCGCCTTCAATCGCTCCTACAAGGGCTTTCAGCGCTTCTTCTTCGTCATCTCCTTCACAGATGAGTGTAATTTCATCTCCACATTTCACACAGGCGCCCAACACACTCAGTACACTCTTGGCATTGGCATTCCCACCCTGATAATCAAATGAAATATGGGACTGGTATTGTATCGCAGTATTACATAAATTTCCGGCAGGCCGCAGATGCAGGCCTGAGGGATTATTCACCGTAACCTTTTGGCTGACCATTCTTTTTCCTCCCGTATTATCGTTTATTGCTCCCCTGCTTTTATCACTTCCGGTTTTTCCTTCAAATGTATGGTGATATTCACCTCATCCACCAGCTGATATCCTGCCGGAAGGGTGATCTTAACCGGGACTGTATAATCTCCTATTGACTTTCCTTTAAGATCAATGACCGCTGTCACCTGAGAAAGATCCAACATATTCAAAGCACTGTCGGAGCCCTTCACACGGATTTTGAACTCTGACTGGTCATAGGATACGGCCAAATCACTCGCCAGATTTTCTGTTCTGATATCCTCAACGTCTAAACTGAATTCCCGGCTTCCATTAGGGAGAACCGTCACATAAACCATGACCGAATCCTTCATCGTCGATGAAAGCTTCAAATCGGCCGGAAGCAGATCAGACAGTTCCACTTCCATGCTCAGATCCGCCTTTGCCCCTTCTACGGATACCCGGTCTGCCGGTATGGAAATCGTATTATTCTGTTCTGCGAGTATGCTGAGGGCATTCTCATCCCCGGCTACTGTGATCTCCGTAGGTGAAGTCGTAATCTCGGTAATCTGATAGCCATCAGCAGGCGTTCCACTGTAAGCTACACTCAGCTTCACACCGGAGCGTTTCTTCCATAATTCAACCTTCACATTAATGTCCGGCACCCCACCGTCAAATGTCAGATGATCCTTGATCGTACTTTCTTCTATTTCTACCTGATTCTTGTCATACAGCTTCAGTTCCGCTGATTTGATGCCGTCCTGCGTCATGCCGGTTACATCTATCTTAGCAACCACGCTTTCTATCTGGTTCACGATGGATTCCGGTCCGTTAATAGTGACGCGGTCCGGATTTGAAGTAAGAACACCGACCTCATAATCCTTGCCCGGACTCGTATCGCCTGTGGTTACCGTCACCGGGAACTCCTGGCTCGCAACGTTCTCTATCACAATCGGTATCGTAGCACGGGAGAGCGTGATGTCTGACATGCTAAAGCCCGGACAGCTGGCCTGCAGCGGAACTGTAACCGGATCCCTTTCCAGGTCCACAATCTGAGTCAGATCGGCCGTAACCTTTATGTTGCCGGACTGAACCCTTTTCAGCTTTGACCGGTTACCCTTAATATAAACAGTGACCGTCTTATATTCATCCGCAATCCGGTAAATCTGCTTCCCATTGGAAATATAGGATTCGTTCGTCACTTCTATCCGCACGCTGTAGCTCTCTGTCTCTATCGGATCATTAAAATCAACCACCACATACCAGATCACAATTGCGATAACCACGGAGATGATTTTCAGAGCCAGATTCTTAGTCAGTTTACTGAGCAGATTTGTTTTCACGTTTATCCCGTCCCTTCCTCCTGAATCTGGTATAATCCATTTGATACAGTTTCTGAATCTTATGCAGCTGTTCTCTCAGCTCACTCGGAGTGACCGCGGTATGTAGCTCCCCTTCCATGGCGTAGGAGACATTCCCTGTCTCCTCAGACACAATGATCGTCAGTGAATCACTGACTTCGCTGATACCTACGCCGGCGCGGTGGCGCGTACCCAGTTTTTTATTCAGCTCCATGTTATCAGAAAGCGGGAGATAGCAGGTCGCCGCCATCACCCGGTTGTTTCGTACAATAACAGCACCGTCATGCAACGGTGTATTGTGTTCAAATATATTAATCAATAATTGGCCGGTGAGTATCGCATCTACAGGAATCCCCGTTTTCTCGTACTCCTCCAGCCTCACTTCCCGCTCCACTACGATCAGGGCTCCGGTCTTCACCTCGCCCATCTCAAAACTGGCACGCACCAGTTCATTGATCGTCTGATCCGAAAAACGCATATTGGCCACTTCGGATACCCTGCTCAGAGAAAACAGGGAGGACAGAGGATTCTTATGGCCCATCTGTTCCAGGACCTTTCTGAGTTCAGGCTGGAATATGATTACCACTGCGGTAATCGCTGCAACGCTCAGATTACCCAGCAGCCATACGATGACATCCATATTCAGGACATTTGCAACAACAACAAATGCCACGATGAAAAGGATACCCTTCAGCAATGTATAGGCACGGGTGTTTTTGACCCAGAGAATCAGATGATACACAAAATATGCAATTAAAAGTACCTGAACGATATCGATAATTTCTATTGTCTTCGGCGGGGCCAGCCAGCTGACAACATGAATCCGTATCCAATTCCAGAATGCTTCCAAGATGTCACTTCCTTTCCGCACAGAGCGGTTTACAGGTCTTTCAGAGATTCCTCCAGTTTGGATGTAAAATCCACGTTCTGGAACTTCTCAGCCGCATCCTCAGGAACATCGGGTGCAGCCGCTATATCCTGAACCGGCGGGGCTGTGCGTTCCTTTTCTCTGCCAACACCGTATATACGCTCGAATTCCTCAGGCTGCTCCCCATTTTCATCTCCATCTGACCGGTCATAATCTGAACGGGATCCCAGCCGCTTGGGAATTGCTTTCACATAATAATAATACTCGTCATCTTCAAACTGCAGATACTGGCTTCCAGCGTAGTCCACACTGTACACAAAAAACTCCAGAATCAGAGAGATTACTGCCGCCCCGGCGATCCCAACAATTAATACTAACAGCTGAGTATCCACCTTCATAAACAGGCCGCCCAGCAGTGTAATCAATACATAAACGCCACAGCCTGCCGCAATGGCTATCTCCCAGGCATAAGTTGCGCACAGCTTTCGGATCGTTGCAGCAACCAGCACAACTGCCACACATGCGATCACCGAAAGCAGCATTGCCTTATTATTCACCAGCCGGTCCAGCATCTCCTTCAACACATCCAGCAGTGAGGCATCTCCGATACTCTTCATCTCTGCAATACCATCCACCATCTTCACAAAGTACCAGGATACCACTCCAAAGGCTCCTGATATGGCAGAAACAGGTCCCCTCAGCAGGCCCAGGGCCAGCGGCACAGTTCCCGGAATGTTAAATGCAAAAGCGAGCGGAGACATAAGAAGTGCCAGCGCGTCTCCAGGCACAAACCGGAAGTACAGTAGGAGCATCAGCAGGTACATCAGCAGCGCAAACCCTCCCACTTCAAGCCCCACACCGAAGCAATGCAGTACGATCATGAACACCCCTATTACAACCGTCCCGTTCAGGGGAAGAATTGCACAGATCAGGGCGAGCACGGCAACCACAAAAAGATTATTAAGGATAGTGAGGTAGCCCAGCATGTTATTGATTCCGATGAAAATCACCATTGCCAGCGCAAATTTCACAACCGGAAGAATATATATATCATACCTGGCATAAAATGCCTTGATTTTTTCCCGTAATTCAATGAATACCGTCATTTTGCTCTCCTCCTGGCAGGCTTCCCGGCAGCCCTGTTCCTTTTCCCGTCATACAGTCCGGCCAAAGTATCCAGCTTTCCATAATATGCCTTTACACTCTTTTGTGCTCTTGCGTATCTGAGGCTGGAAACTGTATAAACGATCACAGAATAAATACCCAGCACAAACAGATAGCCTAAAATAACCGCCGCCAGAAGCGGCCGTAAATTCAGATCATTCAGATGATCCACCAAAAAGTCCAGATTATAAACTACAATGACTGCCAGAAGCAGCGCATAAGCAACCGTAACCAGAAACAGATTCTTCAAAAGCGCAAAGCCAACATAATCTCTCCGGTAATACTTGCTGATTTTTAAATCTTCTTTTCCATCCTTTTGCTCATAGCGGGCAAGCCTGATCATCAGGCGCAGCCGTCTCTCATCGATCATCAGAAAACTCCTTATATAGTTTGGTAAATGCCCTTCGGCCGCTTGGCTCTTTGTGTTCCCGTATCACATGGCTCCGCTTCGCTGCGCCATGTATCGTGCACATTCGCCAAATGCCCTTCGGCCGCTTGGCTCTTTGTGTTCCCGTATATTGTACCATACTTCGGGGACGATGCAAAGGGATTTATCATTAAGTATCTCCGGGGCTGACGCAGACGCAGGCGAAATAGACGCTTTGGGCGCCATTCTTTTTCAGCAGTAAAGCCAGCGTATCTATAGTGCTCCCGGTTGTGTAAATATCGTCCACCAGCAGGATGCGTCTGGGCGGGCTGTAACCTTTTACGATTGAAAAAGCCTGTGCCAGATTTTTCTTTCTCTCTACATCATTCAGCTCCTTCTGGGCTTTGGTGTTTTTTATCCTCAAAACGGCACGGCGCTCCACGGGTATGCCGGACATTGAAGATAACCGGACAGCCAGCTCTTCCGCCTGGTTATATCCGCGTTTTAAAAGGCGTTCCCTGTGTATGGGAACCGGTATCATGACATCCGGGCTCCAGTATTCCAGCAGCCGCTTCCCGTATGCCATGACTGCGGCGGCATAGAACTTCGCATATTCCGCGCGGCCGCCATATTTAAACCGCATCATGGATTCCTGAATCATTCCCCGATAGGAAAATGGGGCAAATCCCCGCTCATAACTATGTCTTTTCTTTCCGCAGTCCCGGCAATATTCCTGATCCTTCCGCTCCAAAGGTTTCCCGCAGCGCAGGCACACCGGCCCCTCTAAAAGCTGAAGGCCGGCGACACATTTTCTGCATATCAAAGGCTCTTTGCCGCCCAGAAACCCATCACAGACAGGACACCGCCTTGGATACAGCATATCTAGTACTCTGCTAATCTTAAAGGTCACATAGTGCCTTTCTCCCCGAGCTCTTCCAAAACAATTCCGCAAACTTTCATCTGCAACGGCTCTGATCATCTTTCAAACCGGCATACGTCTCAGTCACGGGCCAACTCTCCAATTCTCTGTGACAGAGTCGTATAACGGTTCTCCTCCGTCTGATTATCTATCATCGCCTGAAAAGTATCCGCGCTGCCAGTCAGCACCACACATTTTCTGGCTCTTGTAACTGCCGTATACAAAAGATTGCGGGTCATCAGCATCTTCGGGCCGCCGAGGAGAGGGATCACGACCGCCGGATATTCACTTCCCTGGGCCTTATGTATGGTAGTCGCATATGCCAGCTCCAGCTCATCCAGCTGTTTAAAGGTATAGTCTACAAAGCGGCCTTCCTCATATTCCACCGTCAGCAATTCTCCAAAAGAATTGATGGAGGTGATTACGCCCAGGTCTCCGTTGAACACGCCCATGCCTCTTTGTGCCGCGATTCCATGCTTACCCCGGATCTCCCACTCCAGCTGATAATTGTTCTTGATCTGCATCACCTTGTCGCCTTCCCGGAAGACTCCCCTTCCATTCTCCCTCTCTGCCTTATCAGGTCCCGGCGGGTTCAGGTATCTCTGAAGGATTTCGTTCAGACTCTCCACACCCAGGGGACCTTTCCGCATGGGAGAGAGAACCTGGATATCCTGAGGCCTGGCATCCGTGTATTTTGGCAGCTTCTGGGACACCAGAGTCAGTATCACTTTCTGTATCACTCTCACATCATTCCGCTGGAGGAAAAAGAAATCTCTGCTGTGGTTGTCCAGGCTGACCGTCTGGCCTGCATGGATCTTGTGGGCATTTACCACGATATCGCTCTCCGATGCCTGCCGGAAAATCCTGGTCAGTTCCACCACCGGAAAAGCTTTCGCACGGATCATATCCCGCAGAACACTTCCCGGCCCTACACTGGGAAGCTGATTCATATCGCCCACCAGAATCAGACGTGTTCCAGGCACGATGGCGGATAAAAGCGCATGCATCAGATGGATATCTACCATGGACATTTCATCAATGATTATCACATCGGCCTCCAGAGGATTGTCTTCATTCCGTTCAAAACGCACATTCGCCGATGATTCTTCCACAACTCCCGACAGCTCCAGCAGCCTGTGGATCGTAGAAGCCTCATATCCAGTGGCTTCCGTCATTCTCTTGGCAGCCCGGCCTGTGGGCGCAGCGAGGAAAATATCCATGTCCTCCGACTCAAAATAACGGATCATCGTATTGATCGTGGTAGTCTTACCTGTTCCCGGACCTCCCGTTAATATCATTAATCCGTTCCGGACAGCTGCCGCAACGGCTTTTCTCTGCATGATATCCAGGGTGATCCCATCCTTAGCCTCGATCATGGCAATTCGTTTCTCAATGCCTTCCTCTGCATTCTCACACACTATATTCAGTTCCTGAAGCATTCGCGCGGTGTTTAATTCCAGAAAATAAGACTGGCTGGTATAGACATTTTCCTCTTTCATAATGATCTTCCGGTCAATGGCCATATCCATCAGATACTTGCCGAGCACTTCCCTTTCAACTCCCAGAAGCTCGCTGGTTCTGTACAGCAGTTCTTCCTTCGGAAGATACATGTGCCCCTGGGCACTGGCCTGGCTCAGTGTATAATAGAGGCCGCTGCGGATCCGGTATTCCGAATCAGTCCGAATCCCCACGCGGCCTGCGATTTCATCTGCGATTTTAAAGCCGACTCCCTGAATGTCCTCCGCTAGCTTATAGGGATTTTCCCTCAGAATGCGGTACAGGGTGTCCTGATACTGATTGTAGATCTTAATGCCCAGAGTCAGGGAAATGCCATACTGGGACAGAAAAATCATGGCGTTCTGCATCTGAGATTTCTCAATCATCTGCTCTCCGATTTCTCTGGCCTTCCTGTCACTGATTCCCTTGATCTCCGCAAGGCGCTCCGGCTCCTCTTCCATAATTCTCAAGGTATCGTCACCAAACCGGCGGACGATTCTGGCAGCCAGCGCCGCCCCGATCCCTTTGACCGCTCCGCTGCCCAGGTACCGTTCCAGCGCCAGCCCGTTCTGAGGGATCTTAATCCAGTATTGTTCGGCCTTAAACTGTTGGCCGTATGTGGCATGGGTGCTATACTGTCCCTCTGCCTCCAGATATTCTCCCTCGTGTACCGACTGAAAGCTTCCCACGCAGGTAATTTCATCCTTACCCGCGCTCAAATTCAATACCGTATATCCATTTTCCTCATTCCTGTAAACGATATGTTCTACATATCCTTCTATTTTTTCTCTCATAGTATCTGCTATCTGCGTTCGAAATCCGCCATTATCTCCACATATTCTCCGGTTCCCAGCGCCACTACGGAGGCCGGGTTCTCAGCCGTCATGGTGTTGATTCCCGTACGTTCACTGATCACTTCCTCCAGCCCGTCCAGCAGAGCGCCGCCGCCGGTCAGCACGATTCCCCGTTCTGATACGTCGGCCGCCAGTTCCGGCGGGGTTTTCTCAAGAACACTGTGAACAGCCTCCACAATCTGGCTGACCGTATCCACCAGGGCTTCCCTGATCTCCTCCGAGGTAAGCGTCACTGTCTTCGGCAGTCCGGTCACAACATTCCTACCCTTAATATCCATGGTCATCAGCTCCGGCTGCTGGTAAGCTGTTCCGATCTTGATCTTCACCGCTTCTGCTGTCTGCTCACCGATGAACAGCCCATGGTTTTTCCTCACATAGCGGATAATCGCCTCGTTGAAATTATCACCGGCAATACGGATCGAGGAGGACACAACAATTCCTCCCAGGGAAATCACCGCGATATCCGTGGTCCCCCCGCCGATATCGACAATCATGTTGCCGCAGGGCTTCGTGATATCTATGCCGGCCCCGATTGCCGCGGCTATGGGTTCCTCCACAATTGTCACCTCCCTGGCTCCCGCCTGATAGGTGGCCTCTTCCACAGCTCTGCGTTCCACATCCGTCACACCGCTGGGCACACAGATGACAATTCTGGGCTTTCGGAAGCCTCTTCGTCCCATGGATTTCTGAATGAAATACCGAAGCATCTTCTCTGTGATCACATAGTCAGAGATCACGCCCTGGCGCAGAGGCCTGATTGCCATGATATTGCCGGGAGTCCGGCCGATCATCTGACGTGCTTCTTCGCCTATGGCCTTTACTTTATCTGAATCCTTATCATAAGCCACCACCGATGGCTCTTTCAGTACAATTCCTTTTCCTTTCGCATATACCAGGATACTGGCTGTCCCCAGGTCGATTCCAATATCTGTCGCAGCTGCCATAATAATCCCCTTTCCGTCTATCCAACAACAGTTACCCTTCACAAAATGATTATACTCAAATACAAGGGCAAAGGAAAGCACTTTTTACAGATATTTTTTGACATACTGCCCGGTGTAAGATACGGGATTCGACGCGATTTCCTCCGGAGTCCCTTTTGCGATTACTGTGCCTCCCCGGTCGCCGCCTTCCGGTCCGATGTCGATGATATAATCGGCAGTTTTAATGACATCCAGATTATGTTCAATCACAATCACTGTGTTGCCGCCCTCCGACAGCCGCTTCAGAATATCCACCAGCTTGTGGACATCCGCAAAGTGAAGTCCCGTCGTAGGCTCATCCAGAATATAGATCGTCTTTCCCGTGCCGCGCTTAGAAAGTTCCGTAGCCAGCTTGATCCTCTGTGCCTCGCCGCCCGACAGAGTGGTAGAGGGCTGTCCCAGCCGGATATACGAAAGTCCCACATCGTTCAGTGTCTCTATTTTTCTGCGGATGGAGGGAACGTGTTCAAAAAAGCTAAGAGCTTCCTCCACCGTCATGTCCAGTACGTCATAAATGCTTTTCCCCTTGTATTTTACCTCTAAAGTCTCCCGGTTATACCGTTTTCCCTGACAGACTTCACAGGGCACGTATACATCTGGAAGAAAATGCATTTCTATTTTAATAATTCCATCACCGCTGCAGGCCTCGCAGCGTCCGCCTTTCACGTTGAAGCTGAACCTCCCCTTCTTGTAGCCTCTTGCTTTGGCGTCCGCCGTGGCGGCAAACAGATCCCGGATCATGTCAAATACGCCCGTATAGGTAGCGGGATTGGAGCGGGGCGTCCGGCCGATGGGAGACTGGTCGATATCAATCACCTTATCCAGCTGTTCCTCGCCTTCCAGCCCCTTGTGCCTGCCGGGTATCAGACGCGCCCGGTTCAGATCTCTGGCCAGCCTCTTATAGAGGATCTCATTGACCAGGGAGCTTTTTCCGGAGCCGGAGACACCCGTGACGCAGGTCATCACTCCCAGCGGAAAGGCCACGTCGATATTCTTCAGATTATTTTCCCGCGCCCCCAGCACCTTCAGCCAGCCGGTGGGCTTCCTGCGGGTCTCGGGCACCGGAATTTTGATTTTTCCGCTCAGATAGGCTCCTGTAATGGATCTCTCATTGTTCATCAGATCTTCAGCCGTGCCAATGCCTACCAGCTCGCCTCCGTGCTCCCCTGCTCCCGGCCCGATATCCACGACGCAGTCTGCCGCACGCATCGTATCCTCGTCGTGTTCCACCACGATCAGGGAATTGCCCAGATCCCGCAGATGCCTCAATGTCGCCAGCAGCTTGTCATTGTCCCTCTGGTGCAGGCCGATACTAGGCTCATCCAGGATATAAGCAACTCCCACCAGCCCGGAACCAATCTGGGTAGCCAGACGTATCCGCTGGGCTTCTCCGCCCGAAAGGGTGCCGGTTGCCCTGGCCAGTGTCAGATAATCCAGGCCCACATCCATCAGAAAGCCCACCCGGGCCTTGATTTCCTTCAGAATCTGCTTACCGATCAGCTTCTGCTGGTCTGTCAGCACCATTCCCCTCAGAAATTCCGTCAGCTTTTCGATAGACAGGTTCGTCACTTCATAGATATTTTTATCACTCACCGTCACGGCGAGAGAGGTCGCCTTCAGCCTCTGCCCATGGCAGGCCGGACAGGGTGTGATGCGCATGAATGTCTCATATTCCTGCTTGCTGCTCTCTGAACCAGTCTCACGGTAACGGCGCTCCACATTTTTAATCAGGCCTTCAAAGGCCACATCATAAACGCCTTCTCCCCGCTGGCCTTTGTAATGTACCTTTACACTCTTTCCGTTGGTTCCGTAGATAATAACGTCATGTATTTCCTTCGGGTAATCGCAGAACGGCGTATCCAGTGAAAACTGGTAGGCATCCGCCAGGGCATCCAGAATCGCCCGGGTAAAGCTGCCTTTATCCGTACAGGACTGCCAGCCCATCACGGCAATGGCTCCCTGCGAAATGGAAAGGCTCGGGTCCGGAATCATCAGCTCCTCCGAAAACTCCATCTTATAGCCAAGTCCATAGCACTCCGGACAGGCTCCAAAGGGATTATTGAAGGAAAAGCTCCGGGGCTCTATCTCATCCATGCTGATTCCGCAGTCCGGACAGGAAAAGCTCTGGCTGAAGCTCTGTGTGCTGCCGTCCATGATATCCACAATCAGAAGCCCCTCTGAAAGGCCCAAGACTGTTTCGATAGAATCCGTCAACCGCTTCTCAATACCTTCTTTTACTACCAGCCGGTCTACCACAATCTCAATATTATGCTTCAGGTTCTTATCCAGCTTGATCTCTTCCGTCAGCTCATACAGGCTGCCATCCACCATCACACGGACAAAGCCGCTCCGCTTCGCCTGCTCCAGAACCTTTTCATGACGCCCCTTGCGGCCGCGCACCACCGGCGCCAACAGCTGGATCTTGGTCCGCTCAGGCAGTGAGAGGATCTTATCCACCATCTGATCCACAGTCTGCCTGCTGATTTCACGGCCACATTTGGGGCAGTGCGGAATGCCGACACGCGCATAGAGCAGCCGGAAATAATCATAGATCTCCGTCACGGTCCCAACTGTAGATCTCGGGTTCCGGTTCGTCGACTTCTGGTCAATGGAAATGGCAGGCGGCAGCCCTTCTATACTTTCCACGTTAGGCTTCTCCATCTGCCCCAGGAACTGCCGGGCGTAGGAGGAGAGGCTCTCCATATAACGTCTCTGCCCCTCCGCGTAAATTGTATCAAAAGCCAGCGAGCTCTTCCCCGAACCCGACAGGCCTGTAAGCACCACAAATTCATTCCTGGGGATGTCCACATTCAAATCCTTCAGATTATTCTCCGCCGCCCCCCGTATTTTAATAAATTGATTGCCCTGCTTCTGTATCATGTTATCTCCTCTTAATCAATCAAACTTATCTATATCATTTCACTTCTGTATCATATCATACTTCTATTCGTTATGCAAACATTTGTTCTGTCCAAAAAACCGGAGATTCATCAATAACCAGAGGGCAATTAATGTTCTGCTTCCAAACGGTCGGTGATGAGAGAGGCGTTTTAGATCACCCAGGTTCACCGAAAGTGTCATCAATATGATTACAGACAGTAATTCTTGGCTGATTGCAGCCTGCTGGCGCCAGCATCTCTTTATTGAATACAAAATCAACCGTCTGAAGCCATCGGGGTTCCCACCTCTGGCGAGGGCCAATGTACCGTCTGGAACAGCCAGAAAAGCAGCGGGAGACCTCCGGCGGCTGCGGCCTGTTGGGCAGACCTCTGCAGGGTTGTTAGTAGTTCTTGCTTTCCGGCGGCTTCTCGCAGGAGGGCGAAAATTGTGCCACCAGCACAATTTTCGAGGGGTACGGAGCTCAGAAAACATCAGTTTTCTGGGCGACTTACCCCGGTCCCTCCGGAGAGAAGCCGTCGGAAAGCTTAGAACTACTTCAACCCGAAGCCCAGTCTGCCCAACAGGCCGCAGCCGCCGGAGGTCTCCCGCTGCTTTTCGTCCGGGTATCCACACCCACCCCCCGCCACAAACCCATATCTACTTTCGTTTAAATCCTTTATAGATTACACGCACAATAAATATCAGCCCGATATATCCCACGAGCGGATAGAACACTCCGACCAGCCTTCCAAATGAAAACAGGCTGAGAACATAGCTTAAGGCTGCTATACCTATGGCAAAGATAACATTTCCATTTTTTCCACCCGCTTTAAACTGGCTGCAGACTGACCACATCATGGCAGAACAGGAGGAAAATATTCCGAGGATCAGGGTTATGGAAAAGACTGCCCCCAGGCCGTAAGATATCTTTCTCGCCAGGTATAGAACCGGAATATCAAGACCTGCGGTCGCGTTCCCATTCAGCAGTATCGCCGTACTCATAATTGTGATAGACAGTATCAAAGCAACAGCTCCTGATATAACCCCTCTTTTTAACTCTTTACCGGACGAAGCAGACATTCCCAGCTGGGTGTAATATTTGCTCCCCGGGAAAAAGTTCAGGCCCAGGTATAAGACTCCGCTCAGAATCCAGCTCGGCGCCGTCCGGTACGCAGACAGGCCCCGGGCATATTCGGGTATGTCTATAAAACGGCCGGAATCCGTCAGAATTGTGATGAAACCCACAATAAAAGAAAACGCGATGATCACCGGGCCGATGGATGATACAATTTTTACAAGCTTCTCAAAACCGATCAGGTAGGCGGCCAGCACCAGCCCCGTCATACATGCAGAAGCTATATATTTATTAATTCCATAGTATTCGTTGAGCGTCGCCCCCGCGCCGGATATCAGGACCGGCATAAGCAGAAGCAGTGTTGCCATAATCAGCCAGATATAAAAAGTGCCGAGCTTTTTGCCGCAAAAATAGTGGAAATGGTTAAAATCCTTATCGAGCTTATGCTCAAATCCTGTCCGCATCAGAAAATATCCCATTAATAAAAAGCCCACAAAATTGATTGCGGCAACCGCATAGCTTAAATATCCATAACTGGAAAAAAACTGCAGAACTTCCTGCCCCGTCGCGAATCCGGAGCCGATAATCCAGGCGATAAAACCTCCTGCGATCCTTACGACAGCTTTTTTATCACATCTTTCTTCACCCATTATCCCTCAACCCCGTAAATATCTGCCCGTACAGCCGCTTCTCCAAAGAATTGCGCGCCCTACCGGGAATCATCTGCTACCACGCTTCTGCAAGTGCCGACCTCCTCTGCAGCCGCTGAAGTATGATTATACCACAGATTACATATGAATTGTACTGCTGTTTTCTACCCTTCCATATCGTCTTCCCATCCATCATCGTCTTCCCAATTTCTTCTGCCGGCAGATGAAGGCTGCCAGGCCTGGCCGAATTTAACATCACGGAATAATGCTGCAAGTCCGGTGATTTGTTTCAGGCGTAAAATCTCATCTTTATCCATGCCGAGATGTTTGGAAATCCAGGCATCCGAACGGCCGATTTCATGCAGCTCTTTAATGATATTGCTCATCAGATCCACATCGTGGGAACCTCTTGCCCGGTTATGCCGGATGGTACTGGCCATCCGGTTAGCAAGGGATTTATCTATCACTGAAACCGGGAGCATCCCGTTCTCACGCTCATAAATATCGGGATATTCTTTCATCACGCGGTATCGGTGAAATCCGTCCACAATCACATAGGTATCCTGGGATTTCACATAGTAGCAGACAATCGGCATGGTATAACCATCCTCTTTGATACTGTCATACAAAAGCTTCATTTCCGGAGGAGCCACGCTGTTGGGATTATAGGTATTCGGCACAACCTTCTCAATTGGAACCGCTATAACATTATATACAGGGCTTTTAAACTGTTTATCACTCATGCATCATCCCTCCGTATTTTTGTTTGATCAGGTCTATCCGTTTCTGCTCCTGCCTGCTCATGCCAAATCCCATGTAACGGCAGATGTGGTCATTTTTCAAAATGCAGAAACACATCCTTTTCCAGCTCGGCACATCCTTCGTGCTTTTAATATCATCTGTATGATCTGGAATCTTATCTAAAAATATGACGCGGAATTTTTTATCCAGCGTGTAGTTCGACACTCCGTTTCTGCGAATCTTATATCCATGGTCTATCAGCTCCTGAATGGTTTTTTCAGATAACCCTCCGCCTGTCTCATGCCAGAAGCGGATAGACGTGTTAAACTTCTTGGCATAGCTGTTGCGCAGGCGTTTCGGCAGAGTATCCAGCAAAAACCGTGTGAAGGATTGCCAGGTGTGTCCCTCCGGAAGTGTGACATTCTTATATCCCATTGCTTTTGTCTTGCCGTAAATAGCGCCGAAATTCACGCCGCGAACCCTCCCTACCAGCTTACGCCAGATTTCCGGATCTATGACCCGGTACAGGTTCAGGCTGTCCTTCGCATAATCATTGAACGGGGAAGCCACCCTCATCTGATCCGGCTTAAGGCCGGCTTTGTAATATAGGTCATACAGCTTGTTGTATTCATAACCAAATTTATAATTAGCCGCCCACACATCGTTTACCGTCCAGTCATACATCGGCGAAGCGCACCATACATCCTTAAACTGCTTGGAAATCCAGCAATTCCCTTTATACCCGTATTTACGGTTTAAAAATCCATTGTACCTCTGCAGCGATTCCTCCGCCCGGAGGCCCAGCAGGCATACTGTTTTCGCATTGCCATGCTGTTCCTTATAAAAACGCCCGAACT
The DNA here is from genome assembly GCF_014337215.1 of Wansuia hejianensis. Lineage (NCBI taxonomy): Bacteria > Bacillati > Bacillota > Clostridia > Lachnospirales > Lachnospiraceae > Wansuia > Wansuia hejianensis. The sequence goes on from NZ_CP060635.1 coordinate 1,854,206, forward strand.
GTTTAGCCAGGTCTTCCTGGTGCATTCGATAACGGTAATGATTAAACGGGTGGGACAGATTGATCACATAAGGGAATTCCGGCATCGGCCGTACCCAGCTGTCTTTTCTAGTATCATCCCACGGATACCAGTACATCTCATAGCTGCTGAGCGCCGTCCTGGTCGCCATAGGCAGACATACCCAATAGGGATCAACCTCATTCCGAATACGTTCAAAGGTGCGCGTAACATAGTCCGTCGTCACGGAATACTGGGCTTCAAAATCCTGGTGAAATACCCCGATACATCTGTGGGGATAGTTGGCCTGCCTGAAATCCAGCAGCAGATTCAGCAGCAGACCGCTGTCTTTCCCTCCGCTAAAAGATACAAAAATATTTTCGAATTCTTGAAACAGATAATCGAAGCGCTCCTGCAGCGCCTCATAGACGTTTATTCCTAAATACTCCTTTGCCATGCTGTTCTCATCCCTCTGCCTTGCCCATTTTCTGGGCCCAATCGAGAATATTCTCCATATTTCGACATTGCTACCGCATAATTATACCATATTTTTCCAATACTGATGCACAAAAATCTGCACTAAAAAAGGAACCGGCACACTCCGGCTCCCTGTTCGATCCTTAAACCAATTCAAGGCAGAAACTCTGCCATCACCATATTACTCAGCGATATCCCACGCCTGGTAAGGGCGATCCTGCCCTTTTCCTGCTTTAACAGCCCTGCCTGCCGGTATTTCTCAACCTGACCGCCATACACCTGCCTGAGCGGGATTCCGAATCTTTCTTCAAATTCTCTCTCTGAAACCCCCTCTGTCAGACGCAGGCCCAGGATCATAAATTCCGCCTGCCGGTCCGTTTCATCCAGCCGTTCTGTCTCTTCCTGAATCAGATCCGGCCGGCCGCTGCTCTCCAGATAGTATTCCATATCGCCTGTATTCCTGAACCTGATGTTTCCCAACAGGGACGAGGCCCCAAGCCCAAGTCCCCAATACTCCGTCCCGGTCCAGTATCCAAGATTATGGCGGCATTCATATCCGGCCTTTGCATAATTAGAAATCTCATACTGCCGGTATCCATATTCCGCCAGAATCGCATGAGTGCTTTCATACATCAGCCGTTCACTATCCTCATCGGGAAGGCCCAGCTGATCCTTCTTCTCATAAAAAGGTGTCCCTTCCTCCAGGATCAGGCTGTAGGCCGAGATATGCTCCGGCCCCAGGCCTGCGATCACCCGAAGAGACATTTCCCAGGAGCCCGCATCCTGACCCGGAAGCCCCGACATCAGATCCACGTTGATATTCTCGAAACCAGCCTCCCTCGCCAGCTCCCAGCTTACCACAAACTCCTCAAAGGTATGAATGCGCCCCAGCTTCGCCAATTCCTCATTCACCGTACTCTGACACCCGAAACTGATTCGGTTGACTCCCGACTCCCTATATCTCTTCAGCTTTTCTCCTGACACTGTCCCCGGGTTAGCCTCCAACGAAATCTCCGCCCCTTCCCGGATCACGAAATTCCGCCTCAGCCCCTCTAAAATACGTTCAATCCCATCAGCCTCCAGCAGCGACGGCGTCCCTCCGCCAATAAACACCGTACTGACCTCATAATCCCTGAGCGCGTCTGACCCGCCCGCAATTTCCGCCTCCAGCGCCTTCAGATATCTCGCCTGAATCTCCCGGCCGGCCGCAAAAGACAAAAAATCACAGTATTCACATTTCCTCACACAAAATGGAATATGCACATACAGCTCCATCTCCTTCATCCGGACATCTGCCTCTCCCACACCCTGGAATTTATTTGTCATCTAATTTCAGCACGCTCATGAATGCCTTCTGCGGGATCTCCACATTTCCCACCTGGCGCATCCGTTTCTTGCCTTCCTTCTGCTTCTCAAGCAGCTTCTTCTTCCTCGAAATATCTCCGCCGTAACACTTCGCCAGCACGTCCTTCCTCATCGCCTTCACAGTTTCCCGCGCGATGATTTTAGAACCGATGGCCGCCTGAATCGGTATCTCGAACAGCTGCCGCGGAATCTCCTCCTTGAGCTTTTCACACATCTTCCTGCCCCGCTCATATGCAGAGCCTTCAAAGACGATGAAAGAAAGCGCGTCCACCTCTTCCCGGTTGACCAGGATGTCCAGCTTCACCAGGTCGCTGCGCTCGTAGCCCAACATCTCATAATCAAAGGACGCATACCCCCTGGAACGGGATTTCAGCGCGTCGAAGAAATCATAGATGATCTCATTCAGCGGCAGGTGGTAGTGCAGCACCGCCCTGGTCTGTTCCATATACTCCATACCCTGGTACTGGCCCCTGCGCTCCTCACAGAGCTGCATGATCGGGCCGACAAACTCTGTCGTTACCATGATCTCCGCTTTCACAAGCGGTTCTTCCATATATTCAATCTCCGACGGGTCAGGCAGATTGGACGGGTTCGTCAGCTCGATGCAGCTTCCGTCCGTCTTGTACACCTTATATATAACGCTGGGCGCGGTGGTAACCAGATCCAGGTTATATTCCCTCTCCAGCCGCTCCTGAATGATTTCCAGGTGCAGAAGCCCCAGGAAACCACACCGGTAGCCAAAACCCAGGGCCACGGAGGTCTCCGGTTCATAGAACAGGGAGGCGTCGTTCAGCTGCAGCTTCTCCAGCGCGTCACGCAGATCTCCATATTTCGCGCCGTCGGCCGGATACATCCCACAGTAAACCATCGGATTCACCTTTTTGTAACCGGGAAGCGGCTCATCACAGGGCCTCCCATCGTCAGTAATCGTATCGCCCACCCGCGTGTCGCCCACATTCTTGATGCTGGCGGTGATATAGCCGACCATGCCTGCGGCCAGCTCCTCGCAGGGAATCATCTGGCCTGCGCCGAAATATCCCACCTCTACAACCTCTTCTACGGCTCCTGTGGCCATCATGCGGATCTTCGTGCCCCGCTTCACCGTACCTTCCATAATGCGGGCGGAGATAATCACTCCTTTATAAGAATCATAGACAGAGTCAAAGATCAGCGCCTTCAGGGGTGCCCCGGAATCCCCGGAGGGTGCAGGCACCTTCTGGACGATCTCCTCCAGCACAGCTTCCACATTCTGGCCTGTCTTCGCAGAAATCTGCGGCGCCCCCTGGGCTTCAATTCCTATAACATCCTCGATCTCACTGATCACCCGCTCCGGCTCAGCGCTGGGCAGGTCTATTTTATTAATTACCGGAAATACATCCAGATCGTGATCCAGGGCCAGATAGACATTAGCGAGCGTCTGGGCCTCTATGCCCTGAGCCGCGTCCACTACCAGCAGCGCCCCGTCACAGGCAGCCAGGCTCCTGGAAACCTCATAGTTAAAGTCCACATGTCCCGGGGTATCGATCATATTAAGAATATACTCCTCCCCGTCCTTCGCCTTATAGACGGTCCGGACAGCCTGGGCCTTGATGGTGATTCCCCGTTCCCGTTCCAGATCCATGTTGTCAAGGACCTGATCCTGCATCTCCCGCTGGGTCAGCAGGCCGGTCATCTCTATGATCCGGTCCGCCAGCGTGGATTTGCCATGGTCAATATGTGCAATGATACAAAAATTCCGTATTTTACTCTGATCAATCCCTGCCAAAGCAGTTTCCTCCAATTTCTGTCGTTGGTCTTTATTATACATAAGTTTTAATTGCCCTGCAAGACTTTGTTCAGGATGAACGCAAAGGGCGCCATGGCGTTCATGGCCTCTTCCACAGTATTAGTCTGGGCGCCCACCTCCAGAAGCAGTGATTTGGGCCGCACATGAAGGTTATAGCGGTATCCCTTCAGATAAATGCACCGCGTAAATTGCGGATAATACTGCTTCGCCAGATACTCCAGCTGGAAAGAAAACGCCAGATTATCCTGAATATATGGATTTGGAAGAGAATCCAGATTGCCGTTCATCGTCGTCTTGGACAACCCGTTGAAAAACATCACCCTCGCCGTAGGCACACCGTTTATCTCTGTCACCAGGTGCTTGGATTCATCCACGCCGTCCCGGTGCAGATCGATCACCACTTCTATCGACGGATGATCCGCCAGTATCTGCTCGATCACAGGCTCCGCATAATTATAAGCCTTACTCCTGTCCCAGACTCCATCCACCATATCGAAGGTATCCGTATTGTGCAGCACCTGGTACCCGTATTCATCACGCAGAATCTGCGCGAGGTGCTCGCCCACACCGATTACCGTAGTATTCACATCTCCTTCCGTAGAATCCGCATAAGCTTCCTGGGAATGGGTGTGGTAAATCAAAATCTGGGGCTGGCTGGAATCCGTCTTGATCGTCATATCCCTGCTAATCAGATCATCCACATTAATCTGGGAGGAATCAGTAGAAGTATTCGGGTCCACCACAAAAAATTCATTCAGCAGATAATTATAGTCTTTCAGGCTTTCCAGCGGGATTTCCGCCACCGGCTGGATCTGGTCCCTGGCAGCCTGGGCGGCAGCGGCGGCTTCTTCTTCCTTTTTCTTCTGTTCCGCTTCTGCCTGGGCGGCTTTCGCTTCTTCCGCCTCTTTTTCTTTTTGATTCTCTTCTTCTGCCGCTTTTCTCTGATTTTCCTCCGTCAGCCTCTGACGGATCATCCGTTCATTCTCCTCTATAATCGCCTGGCTGGTGGATTCGTCCTCCAGAATGATTTCTTCCTCCTCCGTGCTGCTCAAAAACGTGAGAAACGGAACCTGTTCCTGCAGCGAAGCCATCAGGCCGCGTATCCAGCCCTCACTGCCTTCCTCATAACCTACGGAGGGCAAAAACAAAGCGGCTGCCTGATTGCCCACCTGAGCATAGGCCGTCGCCGCTATCATTCGTCCCTTCTCCCATCCGTTCCCCTTCAAAATCATAATCCCCTTGCCTACCAGATACACGCCCATAAAACCCAGCCACAAATAGAGCAGCAGCCGGATCTTCTTCTGCTTATCCCTCATACCATCAGCCCCTTCTTCTTCTGCCGCATACCGGTATTTCCGGTTTCTACGGATGAACAAGTGCCCTGCGCAAACGCTATGATATTATATATGAGACAAACCCTCCAATTATGTACCATTCACAGCCCTGCCGGGAAAGGCAGGGCTGCAGGCAGCAGACCGTCAGGCTCTTTTGAGCGCCATGTTAATTCCCTCAGAGATCGTGAAGCTCAGCCGTTCCACCGTCTCATCGATATCCTTGGGAGTCACGCACATCCCGTTGAGAGACGGACTGATCAGCTCTGACAGGAATTCATCAATTTCTGATTCCTCCAACGTCTCTAGCAGATTGGATACAGCATCGTGAACAATAGTTCCGGCGTCTATCACCGTCGGGATTCCTATGCCGATCACCGGTATATGCAGGCTTTCTTCATTTAACCCACACCGGTAATTGCCAACCCCGGAACCCGGGTTGATGCCCGTATCAGTCAGCTGGATCGTACAGCTCAGCCGCTTGGTGCTGCGGGCGGCCAGCGCGTCAATGATCAGAATAACGTCCGGGCTGGTCTGGGCGATCACTCCCTGGAGGATCTCCATCGTATCCATGCCCGTCTGAGCCATAACTCCCGGCACCAGGGCGCTGATCATCGGCACCTGATCCTCGCCAAGAGCCTGCTCCCCATATTCCCGGATGATATGGCGGGTGATCCGCACATGCTCTATGGCCATGGGACCCAGGGCGTCAGGTGTGATATTCCGGTTCCCCAGACCCACCACCAGCACAGAGTCTAAGTTGGGAGGAAGCAGCTTCTTCAGATGCCCCGCCAGTTCCACCGAAACCTCACGGTGATACCCCTCGTCCGGCACCGCCATATTAGGAGCTTCCAGAGTGATATAGGTGCCTATGGGCTTCTCCATCATTTTGGCTCCGTGCTCGCTTTCGATTTTGACAACTGTCGTGCGGATATCCTTCTCCTGATTATAGCTCTTGTGAATGACCACACCGGAGATTTCCACATTGTCTTTCTCATATTTCTCTCCATTTTCCATTGCCAGATCAGTCCGGACTTTGTACTTTCCCACCATACACTTCTCCTTCAACCTCTTGCTGCCGCATATTTATTCCTAAGCAGCGGAATTCTTGATTCCTCCATAGGTTTTACACTTTTTTCGCGAAATATGTATTGACAAATACTTCTAAATAGAATAGAATGAATAAGCATGTTTCATTGGGGGTTTCCGTGTCTGCCTCAATGATCAGATACATTAAATTCAAAATATTGGAGGTGTACAGTTTGGCTAACATTAAATCTGCTAAGAAGAGAATCCTGGTAAACAGAACAAAAGCTGAGAGAAATAAATCCATCAAATCAGCCGTGAAAACATCCATCAAGAAGGTAGAAGCTGCCGTTGCCGCAAGCGACAAGGAAGCTGCAAGCATTGCTCTGGTTGATGCAATTTCCACCATCGACAAGGCTGCTACCAAAGGCGTTTACCATAAAAATAATGCGTCCAGAAAAGTTTCCCGCTTAAGCAAAGCTGTAAACTCTATCGCATAATATAAGAATCTATAAGCCCCGGCTGTACCGTCATGCAGCCGGGGCTTTTTTTTCATTCTCGCGTATTCTGGGAACTGTATTTGACAATCATCAGCTCCACGCTCAGCACGTCATTCAGACGGCCCGTTTTTACATCTGTCTCTGTCTGTGTAAAATCTTCCACGGCACTGCGCAGCTCCTCCGCAGAATACTTCCGTGCCATTGGAATATAATTCTTCACCACAAATGGAGCCAGTCCGGTCCGGGAAGCCATGGTTCTCTGATCGCAGCCGCTTTCCTGCAGCTCTTTTACCTGGAGAATCAGGTTAAACTGGCGGGCCAGCAGATAGAGAATCCGCATGGGGGGCTCCTTCAACGCCAGCAGATCACAATATAAACCCAGCGCCTTTTTTTGCTTTTTTTCTGAAACGGCCCGGACCATATCAAAGATCTGGTTCGTGATCTGAGTGGCGCAGACCGCTTCGATGTCGGCCGCTGATATCACATCCCTGCCCATAGTATAAGTAAGCAGCTTTTCCAATTCTCTGTCAATCAGACCCATATCTGTCCCGGTTTTCCCCAGAAACAGCTCCATGTCTCCGCGGGTAATCTTTTTACCCTCTTTTTTCAGAATCCCCAGCACCCAGCGGATCAGCGTATCTTCATTCTGAACGGGGAATTCCACCGCCCGTCCATGCTTTTGGACTGCTTTAAACATCCGGCTCCGCTTATCCACTTCCTCCTCCACAAAGATCATTACCAGATAATCTGGAAGAGAGGCCATGTAGTCGGCAATCAAATCCGACTTTCCCTTAAAAAAGCCCGTATGATCCAGGAGGATCACGCGCCGGTCGGCAAAAAAAGGCATCGTCTCGGCCAGATCCACAATTTCCCCTTCATTCTGACCCTTGCCCTCAAACCGGGCAAAATTCATGGTATCTTCCTCCGGAACCAGGGCCTCCAAAAGTTTTTGCTTATACTGACTCTTCAGATAGGCTTCCGGCCCGTAAAGCAAATAGACTTTTTTGTATTGTTGATTCTTGATATCTTCTATAAGGCTTTTCATTCGCTCTTCAGTCCTTCTCCGCAGCCCCGGCCAGCTTCCGGTTCATCTCCCTGAAGTCCCGGACCGCCTGCCTGCCGATCTTGCAGATTTTCTTTAAATTAATGGAATTAACCCCTCCCTGCCTGGGCCGGAAGGTAATGGGTATATAGCGCACCGGAAGCTGCTTCTTCGCGAAGATCACGGAAATCATCACATTGGAAAGATTGAAGCTCTCCGGAATCAGTTCCAGGCTGGCGTCCAGCGCTTCCGACCGCATCAGCCGGTACGGGGTATTCGCGTCGGTCACTGTCACATGGAAACAGATCCTGATCACAAGCCGCAGCATCTTTGTCACAAAAACCCTGGAAGCCCCGTCCTGACGGCCTTTCCGATGCCCGATCACCATCTCGTAAGCTTTCCGCCTCTGCCAGAACTGTCCAAATTCCTCCGGCAGAGTCTGCCCGTCACTGTCTGTCTGGAAAATATAATCCGCTCCGTGCTCGATGCTGTAGCGATACCCGTACAGTATCGCCGCCCCGTGGCCGCCGTTCTCCTTAGTGAGCGGAACCAGCAAGGGGTTTTCTCTGGCATAGGACGTCAGGATCTCATGGGTATTGTCCCTGCTTCCGTCATCCACCACAACCAGCCGGGACCTTCCGCCGCCGTCGTATTTTTCCACAATCGGATACCACTGATCCAAAACCTTATGGATTGTTTCTTCTTCATTGTACGCGGGAATCACAATATATAAGCTGTCCATCTAAATCTCCCATGCTGTTTTTTATTCCTGTCTTCGGTCCTTCGTCAGTTCCCGTGTGATATCTGCGATCTTTCTTCTTACCGCATAAACTCTGTCTTGTGCCTCTCTGACCGCAGGAGCTATGGATTCTTTCATTTCGTAAATACGAGTGCGGACATCCTCGATTTCCTGCTCCTTCGCTTTTTTCTCCCGGATTTTAAAAAATGCTATCCGGTCCACCTCATCCTCCAATCCCTTTTTCCGTTCTTCCAATGCTTTTATATCTTCCATTCCGGGCACGTTTTCCTTTTCTCTTTCCGCCTCCTCCAATTGGCTTTCCAATTGCGCCTTTTCGTTTTCCAGAGTTTTCTTTTCCTCCTCGTGCTCTGCCCAATAGGCCTCAATCCGTTCCTTTCTCTGCTGGACCGCCAGTTTTTCACCGGCACTGGAGGCTTCGTCTCTTATTCTTCTTAAGATACTATCGTTTTCAAGCTCCCCATACTTCACCAGCAAATCACAATGTTTTTTTATAAGATCGTATAGATAAACCTGTTTATCTATTTTAGTAATATTTTCAAGGGTTTCTATAAAATTTACATGCAGCCTATTAAATAATTTAACCGTTCTATACTTGTCAGTAAGGATACGCCCGTTTACAAGCTCCTGATGAAATACATAATCGCTGGCTCTCAGCCTATCGATATCATCGCTAATCTCTGTGATGATGCCCTCCATCTCTCGGGATTTTTCCGCATTATAACGATCATCTATTATAGAAACACAGTTGTTCAGCACATTAAAAATTTGTTCTCTTTTATAGATGTCCGGATCAATCAGCGAAAGCCTGGCTTTTCCATAAGCGCTGTAAAAAATCGCTTCAATATTATCAGGTTCGTTCTGTTCAACTAGATTATAATACTTTTCTGTCTCTTCCCAATCCTCTTTCGCCTTCGCGCGTCTTGCGTTTTGCAGGTATTTCTCTACAAGTGCGCTGTTGTCCACCTGAACCGTGCCCTGAACCTCCACTGTACCTTCAATCATCATCTTTTTAGCTTCTTCTACCGAATATTTACATCCGCATGTCTGGCACACAAATACGCCCCCGTCCTTGATCAGATCCGTTCCACCACACATTTCACAGGTAAGCTGTTTCATCACTTAATACCCTCCCTTAATATAGCGCTCAACCTTCCTCTCGTTTCATACCGCATCTGGGGCAAAATTTCCCGGGCCTTGTAAATATGCAGCCACATTTCGAACATACTTTTTTCGCACCGGCTGCCGGATGGCCACAAGTATCGCAAAAAGCACTGCCGGGAAGCAGCCTGGCCCCACAGTTTTCGCAAAATTGCTGCTCCGGCTCTTCCTTGGAACCCGCCCCTGAATTCTGGAAAGAACTCTCCGTTGTGCTTCCGGCCGCTCCTGAAAATGGGCCTTCGGAAACACTATCAACTGCTTTTGTAAAAGCAGCTCCTACGGTATTTCCCACAGCGTTTCCCATTCCGGCCATCATTCCTAAGCCTATACCAGCGCTGCTGAAATTCCCGCTCCCTTCATTCTGAGCGATCTTCTCAGCCACATCAAAGCCTCGTTCCTGCTGATAAGTGTACCCTTCAATGCTGCGCTTTTGCGCGAGCCCCTGAGCTTCAATAATCGTCTTCTGGGATTCTGTTTGCTGTTCGATCACGCCCACCTGCTGACGGATCTTTGCTTCGGCGATATCCGCATACTGTCGAAAATGCAGTTCCTTGAACTTCTCATACTGTTCATCTCCTTCCGGCTTCACAATACGAGCCACAAAAAAACGCTCCAGTGTGATGCCATAATCAGCAAAATCACCTGCGAGCCTGTCTTTCAGCTCATCAGAAAATTCCAGCAGATGTTCATCGATCTCAAATACGTTTATCTTATTGGCTTTCATAGTCTGGGCGATATAAGTCTTCACCCGGGGCATCAGAAACATTCTGAAATAAGCCATAAGCCGCTCCCGGGTCAGCATTTTTTCCGTACCTACAAGCTTTACTAACAATTTTTTAGAATCCAGGACCCTCAGACTCATCTCTCCGCCCGCCCCAATAGAAATAGGGAAACCGTAATTAGGCTCCAGATACTGCACCTTGCTGTCCGTTCCCCATTGAATCGCCATCTGCTCCGCTTTATTTATAAAATAGACTTCACAGTGAAACGCGGACTCTCCGCCTGTAGGCAGATTGATGAAATGCCTGAGCAACGGAATATTCTGCGTCTCGAGCGTATATTTGCCGGGACTGAATAGATCCAGCACCTGGCCATTTAAAAAGAATACCGCCTCCTGTGTTTCGTGGACTATCAACTGCGAATGAGTATTAAAATCTTCCGCCGGATGTTTCCACACAAATGTCGAATTATCACCCTCGTACTTAATAACCTGAAATATCGGCATTGCCGTCCTCCCCCTTTTTATTATGCGTATCTCGTAACACATGCCCTGATATGCCCCTGGCGGGGCATGCATAGTGGAGTGCACTGTGAGCATAAAAACTGTCCGTGCTTTATATTATCATCATATTATTCCGCAGAATATTTGTCAACGTTATTCCTGGCTCTGCTTGAATCCATAAATATTGATAAACTCTCTATCCGCCCTCCGCTGCTTCGTCCGGACACAAAAGCACCCCTCCGGTCCGGCAGACACCATTTTGCCTGTCTGCCCCGAAGGGGTGCCTGTGTATCATAATTATTTAACCAAATCTGGTTTATTGGCCACTTCGTCCTGCGTTTCAAGCTCCGAACGCACCCAGGCCAGGTCGTGCTCGCTTGTGGCGACCTCGGAATTATCTATGCCTTCAAATTTATGCAGATCATCCTGAGTAATCAGATCCATCGGATAATACATGTACTGGGGAACTTCTTTACCATCCAGTATGTCAATCGCCAGGTACAGGGCGGCGGCTGAGAACCAGGGGGTTGCGACGCCGGATATCGTCTCATATCCGTCTTCTTCAGATGCCTTCATCCACCAGTTAAGGAATTCCCCCCTGTTTCCGCCATAAATCAGGGGTATCTCAAGCCCTGCCGATTCAAATGCCATGGCCGCGCCGTAAGCGTCACCTGATTCTCCGCACACCAGATCTACTTTCGGCAGAGACGGAAGGATTGCAGATATCTGAGTCTGAGTCGTTGTGCTGGTCCATTCGCCATACACTTCACCCACGATGTTCATATCCGGATACTTAGCCAGCGCCTCTGTGATTCCCTGATAAGCCAGGTCATCGTATGCCGTTCCGGCGATGCCCCGGACTACCAGTACATTTCCTTTACCACCCAGTTTCTCACAGCACCATTCTGTCAGATAGCCGAAATTTGTCACACAGTCGACATTCAGCTGATAGCAGTCAGAAGAACTCACGGGCCCGTCATTAAATACTATTACCTCAATTCCTGCCGCTTTTGCCTCTTCGATCGCCCCATCCAGTCCGGTCGCAGAAGTAGGATCGACAATGATCGCATCACATCCCATCATGATGAAGTTTTCAATCTGAGAAACCTGCGTCGCAACATCTTTGTTTGCTACCGTCATGGTATAATCAGAAATAATCCCCAGCTCCTTCATCTGATCCGCCAATTCCTGAAAATACCGTTCCTGCTGCTGGTGCAGGGTATTGCCGTCATAATTATCCGTAAAACCAATCACATAGCCCTGATCCTTGTCCAGATCCTCAAGTGTATCCCCGTCTGCAGACGCTGTCTCCGTCTTCTTCTCTGCCGCGTCATTTTCTGCGGATGTTTCTTTAGTGGCTTCTTTTGAAGCGCTCTGAGCGGATGTCCCGGTGGATGCCGCTTCCTTCTCTCCACACCCGGCCAGCGCTGAAGAAGACATCACAATCGCCAGTGCCGCCGCCAAAAGACCTGTTACTTTCCTTCTTTTCATTGTACAAACCCTCCTTGTTTTATCTAAAATATTGTCGTTCCACAATATTTCGATCATAATTAATGCTTCTTTTTCACGGGATCGGCAGCTATCAGAATCAGGATAATCACCGCGCCCTCAATCAATTTCTGCCATCCCGACGAAAGTCCGGTAATCGTTATCATGGTCCCCAGCAGTGTCAGCATGATCGCGCCGCCAAAAGTCCCCAACACACTGGATTTACCTCCCGATACAATCGTCCCGCCCACCAGCGTTGCCGCAATCGCTTTCATCTGGTATGCATCTCCCATGGACTGGAACGAACCATTCACATATGCTCCCAGAAGAACTCCTGTGATCCCGGCTATCACTGAACTGGCGATAAATACTATGATCATCATCTTAGACACGTTGATCCCCGCCAGATAGGCGATATGATGTCCCTGCCCCATCGCATGAATGTTTTTCCCGAATCTGGTCCGATACATGATCACTGTCATGGCTGCCAGGAAGATCAGGCACAGGATTGTAATGATTGAAAATCCTCCAAATTGTGTCTGTGCAAATTTTGTCAGCGCCGCACTGGGCTGAACTGTCGCTGATTTTGAATATACGAGCACAATTGTAAACAATATGTAGCCCACCGCCAGCGTCCCGATCATAGCATGGACATGCAGAAAAACATTGATGATTCCATTTGCCAGTCCAATCAGCACGCATACGCCGATTATGATAAATACGCCCGCCGCCGTGGTGCTGCCCTTCAGCCAGTTGGCCGACAGATAGGCGCACAAAGTCACGATATAGGGTATGGACAGATCAATCGCCCCGTCCCCGCTGGTTATGACAAGCATTTCCGATATTCCAAGCAAAAAGGTAAAGGACGCCAATGTGATATTCATGAACAAGGTCTTTACCGAAAACCCGTTATCGCTGATCAGGGAGATGATAACTAGCAACAGGGCAGAACCGACAAAGGACCAGATCCATGAATTCCTCGATGTAAATTTACTAATTTTATTCATCGGCTTCTCCTCCTCTTCATAACCTCTCCCACCACAAGCACAGCGATCAGGATAATGCCGATCACCGCCGTCCTGTAGCTGCTGTCAACCTGCAGAAACGTCAGCATAGAGGATATCAGCGAAATGGATAATCCGCCCGCGACCACGCCAACCGGTTCCACAATTCCGCCGGAAAAAGCACATCCGCCCAGCAGAATTGTCGCGATACTCATCATCTGGTAGGATGATGAGGCATTCGCATCCGCTCCCCTGCTCACATAAGTCATGGCGAGGCCTGCCAAAATTACAAAAACACCGGATATTACGTACGCAACCACATGCGCGGTCAGATAGGACCAGCCCCTCTTCGAGATAGATGCGGGGCTGTCTCCGATCCCGCGGATGATCATTCCATATTTCGACCGGAATATCATCCAATAGCCGGCGAATGCCGCGATCACACACAGATATACCTGAACCGGGAACAGCGGTGTCTGCAGGTTAAAAAATGCACTCAGCCATTCCGGAGAGCTTCCTCCAGGCGTCGGAAGTATCAACAGGGCAATTCCCAGCCAGACACTCAGCATGCCCAGGCTGACAACGATCGACGGCATATTCCTTTTATGTATTAAAACCGCCACTCCCGCATAAAGAACCAGGACGCCTGCCATCGCCAGTATACCCAGGCCTGTTTTTTCCACAAGCAGAGTCGCGGCAAGCACATTAACGACTCCCATAGCGTTTCCAATGCCCAGGTTAATATCGCCGACGCTTACAATAAACATCTGGCCCAGAGAAACCAGAACCAGCGGCAAAGCAGTCCCTATCATATAGGTCATTCCGGTTCTCGTGTTAACATTATGATTGATATTGCTCATGATCATCCAGATCGCTATAAACACGAGAATAGAAATTCCGGACCCGGACGTGAGCGCTGAAATAAATTTCCTGCCCCATCCGCTATTTTCCGTATTGACGGATGTATCTGCCTTTTCTGCTTTTTTAAAGGAAGAAGCGACTACCGCGTCGACGGATATTTCATTTTCCTGAAGCTCATCCACTATAGTCCCGTCACGCATCACGTAGACACGGTCGCATTCCAGCATTTCATTATCTTCGGTGCTGTACCAGACCACACTTTTTCCGGACTTGCTGATCTCCTTAATGATATCGTAGATATCCTTTTTAGTGCCCGCGTCTACTCCTCTCGTGGGATCATCAAAGATAATCAGATCAGCCTCTGATGCAATTCCTCTTCCAATAATCGCTTTCTGTTGGTTGCCGCCTGACAGGTTTGTAATCTTGTCTTCCCTTCCCGCAGCGCGGAACTTCAGTTTATCATACCACCGCTGTGCCAGACTGTCGCTCCGCTCTTTGTCAATCAGTTTCCAGTTAGTCAACAGATCCAGGCTGGATATCACAATATTATCCGCAATGCTCCACAGTTTAAAAATTCCCTCATTCTGTCTGTCGCCGCTGACAAAGGAGGCTTTTCCCACCGTCCGGATTGCTCTGTTATGTGATCCGTGATAAGTTTTGTAGATCTCATTCAGCAGCTCACGCTGCCCGGAGCCTCCAAGCCCTGAAATCCCCACGATCTCGCCCCTGCTGATATGCATGGATACGTCATAGAGAGCTTTGTCCGTAAAATGTTCAATGTCCAGAAGATGCTCAGATTCATCTTTCTTTTTTTCCCTGGCACCGCCTGTATTCACCCGCCCGCCCATGACATTCACAAGATCTTCTATCGTCGTCAGCTCTGTTGTAATTTCTCCGGTCTGCTCTCCATTGCGCATTACTACAATACGGGTTGAAATATTAATGATTTCCTCCAGCTTGTGGGATATGTAGATGACCGAAATGTCCCGGTCCCGCATTTTTTTAATCGCTTCATGAAATTGCTGAATGCGGTCTGATGTCAGAGAAGACGTAGGTTCATCCAGGATCAGGACCTTTACACCCTCTGAAGCCATGGCGCAACAGACCTCCACCATCTGCTTCTGCTCAATCGGCAGTCTTCCCGTCTTTGTTCTCACATTGATTTTGTTGCCTGGAAAAACATTTTCAAGCATATCCTCTGCCAGGCGGATCATCTCTTTTCTCCAGCCATGTCTGCCAAACGGTCTGTGATCCATGACAGTGACCGCAAAATTTTCATATACCGTCAGATTCGCGCATACTGACAATTCCTGGTAGCAACACGCAATTCCGCCTTCCTTTGCAATTGCGGTAGAATACTTCTCCTTCTCATATTCTACTCCGTCCAATTCCATCCGGCCCTCGGTGGCTGGCACAACACCCGTAAGTATCCCCATCAGCGTCGACTTACCGGCTCCGTTAGGCCCGATCAGCCCTATTACTTCGCCGGGTTTAACTTCCAGGCTCACATCGTTCAGTGCCACTGAAGCGCCAAATTTCTTGGTGATATTCCGCAGCCGGAAACAATATTCTGGCCTGTCCGCCGTTACGTTTGTCTGAATATTATCCACCATTTATTACTCCTGTCTTTTAAATCATAAGTGAACCAAAATTTTGCCCGCATTCTCTGTTTTCTTATCCAGAAGCTCCAGCCCTTTTCCCGCATCCTCCAGAGGCAGACAGTGCGTAATAATCGGAGAGATATCCAGACCGCCGTTGATCATCTCGCAAGCCTGGCGGAAAGCTTCTGTCGTGTATGTCATCGTGCCGATCAGCTTCTGTTCATTAAATACAAAGCTGTAGGTGTATACAGGAATTGGCTTCGTAATCATCGATACAAGGACTACCTCCCCCATTTTACCGGTAACAGCCGAAGCCTGGTCAATGATATTCGGCGCGCCTGCCGCAACAACACATACGTTCACTCCGGCACCGCCTGTTTCTTTTTTGATTTCTTCTTCCACGTTGCAGTTCAGTGGATCGAAGGCCGCAAAGGCGCCCATTTTCACAGCCAGTTTTCTGTTAAATTCCGCTGTATCCGTACAAAAAATCTTTTTATAGCCTCTCGCTTTTGCCACTGCCAGAACCAGCAGACCTATTGTTCCAGCGCCTAAAATCGCGATGGTCTCTTTGCGCGCGCCGGAACAGGCATTCATCGCCTGTACTGCCACAGCCAGGGGTTCTACCAGCGTGCCCTCGTCAAACGTAATGTCGTTCTTCAAACGGTAGACCGCCTGTTCCGGAGCCACGAAATATTCCGCAAATGTTCCCAGCCAGCCGGGAGTTCCCGGAACCTTTTTATGCGTACAGAGATTGACATTTCCGCTTTTGCAGAAATCACAGCTGCCGCATCCGACCTGGGGCTCAACTGTCACATGATCGCCCTCTTTGAACCGGGTGACCGCCGGGCCTACTTTATCAACTATCCCGCAGACCTCATGCCCCAAAGCTGCCGGTGGCTTGCGAAACGCGTGTGTCCCTTTATACAAATGCAGGTCCGAACCGCAAATCCCCGCCCTCACAACTTTAATAAGAACATCATTATCACCCACCTCCGGGACCGGCCTGTCCTCGATCTCAACCTTAAAAGGTTCTGTTACAACTGCTACTCTCATAATTATATTTTACAGGCCATAGGGCCTGGCTCTCCTTTCACCGATTATCTGCATTCTCTCAGGGAATCAAAATCATTCTTCCGGATGCGCCGGCAAAGATCGCATCAAACGCCTTTTTATATTCCGAAAGCCTATAAACGCCTCCAACAGTTGCATCTACGTTATACAGAGGATTTTTAAGAATTTCCTCGCACTGTTCCCAGGTCTTGTACATTTCTCTGCCGGTGACGCCTATGACAGTTGCTTCTTTATAAATTATGGCTTCACTGAGATCCAGGGCTGTTTCTCCGTTAGGAAGTCCTACCATGACAAAACGCCCTCCCTTTTTCAGCATGGCAAATCCACTTTTATACGCTGCGTTGTTGCCGGTATAATCAATCACAACATCCGCGCCGTGGCCGGTCCTGTCCATAACCAGCTTCACAGCATCTTCTGTCTTTGAATTAATCACCAAGTCCGCACCCATCTGCTTGGCCGTTTCCAGTTTATTGTCAAAAATATCAATTGCCGTAATCTTCTTCGCTCCAAATACCTTTGCAGCCCCAACAGCCATCAGGCCAATCGGGCCACAGCCATAGATCACAATGTCCTTATCCTTCACCTCCCCCTTGTCTACCCCGTGTACGCCAACGCCCATCGGCTCCATCAGGGCTGCCTTCTGATAATCCAAATCATCGCTGATCTTATAGGCGTCATCAGCCGGAAAGCTGATATAATCGGCATAGGCTCCATCCGTATGTACGCCGATAATCTTCATATTTTCACAGATATGTCTGTTATCAGTCTCACACTGATAGCAGTGGTTGCATGGAATATGAGTTTCCCCTGCCACGCGGTCTCCAATCTTAACCTCAGTAACCTCGCTGCCGACAGCCACTACATCCCCTGCAAACTCATGACCGAAAATCATCGGCAATTTGCATCTTTCCTGCGCATATGCAGTCCAGTTATAGATATGCTGGTCCGTTCCACAGATAGCCACCGCCTTTACATGAACCAGCACGTCTCTGGCTCCGACCTCAGGGATCGGTAAATCTGTTCTATATTCTGCGCCAACCTCCGGTTTAGCCTTTACAAGGCCCTGCATCATTTCTGGCATCGTTTTTCCTCCTTATAATTCCATTTCATTGATTTATTGATTTTTTAAATTATATATCGCGCCTATCATTTATGCAACATTATTTATACCTATCTTGGTTTCATTTATGAACATTTTATATTCTTTTGAATCTTAGTTTTCTTTTTTTACATTAAGAAAGTTATATTTTAAGGCTTTTTCTAATATTTTTGTGCGTTTTGCACAATTTATTGAACCCGATCACAATTCTATTTCAGAACACTCAAAATGCCCTAGCGCTTCTGCGCCAGGGCATCACAATCCTGTGCCGTATTCTGCTGCTTTTTATCGAGAATTCAAGATCCGCCAGATTGTCGTACGGCTTACCTTCAGCCGGTCAGCGGCTTTCTTCTGATTCATCCCTTCCTCTTTCATCACACGGCGGATCACATCATAAGTGATATCATTAAGAGACTGGTTCAGATTGATATTGCTCACATTAGCCTCTTCGCTGCTGAATATCTCATTAGATATGCACTCTTTAACACTTTTTCTTGTAATATAGTTCCCATCCGTACCGATCACAAGTTCCCGCAGCACCCTCTTCAGCTGTGTCACATTCCCCGGCCACGAATACTGAAGCATTTCCTCATCTGCACCATTCTCAAAACCGATTACCTGCTTGCCAAGTTCCGCGTTCAGAGCGCTCAAATAGATAATCGAAAGATTCAGGACATCGCTTTTTCTTTTTCGGAGAGGCAGCGCCTGCAGAAGAATACAGTTTACCTTCGTCAGCAAATATTCTGACATCATACACTCCGCAGAGTCCCCTTTTACTGTTCCCGAAAAGATAACTTGATTCCTTCTGCAAAGATTTGTATTTTCAATCATGTCCCGCAGCTTCTTCTCCAGGTTTATATCAATCACCTGTATATTTTTAAAATAGATCGTACAATTAATCTCCATCAAAGGAGAAGTAGATTTTTCAAAAAATCTTGTCCACTCCTTAGGCGTAACCACCTCACAGTCAATCGTATAAAACGGCCTGTTCTTGTTGTAACCCATGCGGTATATGCTGTTCGCCGCAGCATCCTTTCCGCTGCCCGGTTCACCAAGAATCAAAATCGGCAGCCTTGAATTACAGCATTTCAGCATAGTTTCCCTGGCCCGGCCCACCAAGTTCGAGACCCCGAAGGAGCTTTCAAAGGAATAGCTGTCCTCGTCCTCCTCTTCAGCAAGCATAATCCCTCTGGTATCCTCAGGAACCTCCACGCAGACAGGGCGCCCGTAGATCACCACTTCTTCTCCGCCTGAGCCCTCAATAATCTTCGAATCAACGACATAGTATTCCCTGCCGAATCTCCGCTCCATGTGAAATATCTCCTGTTCAAAATATGCATTGAGGTTCTCCTTCAAAAATTCCGCATATCTCTCAGACTCTCCGCTGTTCTTCACATTATTAAGCAGTACATCACCCTGACGGTTCAAAATGGTAATATACCAGGGCGCGCCATCGCATATGCTTTTGAGGTAATCCTTCTCCTCGGTCTCCCTCGATTTGATGGCCAACAGCTGAACAGCCTGCTTTAATACAGCTTCTACGCTGTTTTTTCCAGACATAATCAGCACGACGTTCATGCCTTTTTCCGTGGCCAGCTTCGCATTAATCATATCCCCCACAACCATAGAGTATCCCTGCTTTTGAAGATTCTCCAGCAATTCTTTAGACTCTTCCTCTGTATTAACGGCATATACCTCAATATCATACTGCAGCATGGTACAGAACTCCTGCGCCCTTTTAGCGATTGCAGGCAGGCTTACAATTGCAAACTTTTCATTATAATTCCTAGCCAGCAGCACCGCCCGGAAAATATCATCAAACGTAACGGATATTTCCAGTATAATCATATGCGGATACGCGGTCCGCAGCAGCTCCGCGGTACCGCCTCTGGCTATTATAACATCATATTTCGCCGTTTCCATTCTCTCTCCGGCCACTTCCACCGCTTTCTCCATGTCGCCGACTGTCGCGTCCAGGCAGATTTCCCTGTGCTGTCCGGCAGCAGAAACCAGCATTTCTTTTAACCCTTCATACGGAAGAATTGCCAGCACTCTAATTTGCTTCACCATATATTACCACCTCTATCTCTTACACTTTAGGCTAATTATATAATATTTTTTATATTTTGTAACTCTTTTTCGCGCCAAAGCGTCAGAGACTGGTGTCTTATCAGCATTTATACCAGCGCTATTGGCCGAACCGGCATTCCCGTCGCATTTCGGAGTTTCGGAGAGCAGCTGATAAAACAAAATTCATATACCTCATCCCTGGCCAGCTCCTCCAGCTGCACGTATTCCATGATATGGACCCCCTGTTGAATCAGCAGATAATGATGAACCGGCTGAGGGTGGCGCGGAACACTCATCGATCCATCTGCTTTTTCTCCATCCAGACAGGATTTATCATCCCCCACCAATATAGCTCCGCCTTCTTCTACCAGATATCTCGCGGCGCTGATCCCCAGACCGGCGCCGCCCGCTCGCTCTTCTGGCCATCCATTGCCCGTGCGCAGCAAGACTGCGTCGCCCCTCTTCAGCGCTACGCCCTCCCAACGGGCGCATGCTTCACAGTCCTCTGCTGAAATGATGTAATCCCCCGGCAAATATTCTACCCCTTTATAGGACGCAATATCAAGCATGACCCCTCTCATAATCATAGGCGGGATTTTCGCAGCGTCACATTTAGACGGCCCCAAAACCGATCCGTATTCCGCATCCGTATATCCGCCGTACCAATGGTCATCCTCTCCCGTTGTCCAATGACACAACGCATCTATGTGGGTCCCCAGATGGAGCGGCCCCATCACCATCTCAGTATTGCAGCCCATACGATAATCGGGGGCATTGTGTTCTTCATCCATCCATTCCCCTTTTTGATACCAGTTAACAGAACAGTGTGCATTCGTATTCTTGAGCTTTCTTCTGCCCGACGGCGACGCATAAGACACAATTTCAAAACCGCAATGCCCGTTCCAGATATTCATACCCTTAAAGCGTTCAGTTTCCAGATCGTAGATTCTGCCTTTCTTAACCAGGGAAAGGGCCTGCAGCACAGAACCACAGTCCATCTCATTCGCCGCCCCCCGTTCATCCCCTGCTCCATAATTTTCCCAGACATTGCTATGTACCCACTCTTCATCATTATAATCTTTTTTCACACTACACCTCCAACCATCATCTTATCCGCAATCTCTACGAATATCGATTCATTTCCGAACCCCCCGGATTTTGAAACCACCTGCATTGTCCGTTCCCCAACCTTCGTCTCAAACAGCACCGCGCCAGGCATTATTTCGCAGACCGGACGTATGTCCTTACATCCCTTTCGCTGTAAAAAAGCGTATACTGTGTCTCCGCCGCTGAGAGACAAAGCCCCGTCCACCCCAAAGCCAAGCCACAGGTCTATAAATTCCCCCAGCCGGTTCACAATACATTCTCTGATATTTTCCTCCGCAACTCCCACCAATCTGCCATATGCTGCTGCCTCCTCTACCGCATCATCATGCGAAAAGACATCCATAATAACCGGCATCCCCTGACTGCATTTTCTGTAAAAATCATTTAGAAAACTCCTCGCTTCCTCCGTTTCAAAATAACCGGGCTGCAGCTTTTGAACTACGTTTAGACTGATCCGTCTAAATCCTGCTTTCTCCGCATATTTTATCTGCCGTTTTGTAATCTCATTCACGCTCCCGCAGACAATCAGAAGATTTTTCACCCTGCGGATTTCCACTTCTCTTTTATGAGAAAAATCAATTACCTTCGTCAGGCAGTCAGCAAACCCTGCACAGCCCGCAGTCGCCTCCAGTCCCAGAGTATCCTTAAGCTCCCTGGCTATATTCTCCATTTCAAGATTACTTTTGGCATCATAAACATAAATAGCCCGCCGTTCTGCCCGTTTGATTTGCTTACAGTTCTTAACGACGACAACTTCTATTCCTGTGCCCTCATGTATCACTTCTGCGACTGCAGATTTTGTAACAGGTTCAAAGGGATCCCTGCCAAAGAGGCTGTCGGCAACCGGAACACCGTCAATATACTGTATACCATCTTTTGTAATTCTGTTCAGCTTCGGCAGCGCCGGAACGAAACTGACAGAACACCCGGCTGCGTCCGATACAGCTGAAAGCTCACTTCCCACATTACCCCTCAGCGCAGAATCTGTTTTTTTATAGAAGTATTTTATCCCATAGTTTTTACAGCGTCTTACCAGATCATAGACTATATGATATGCCGCCTCCCCATCCAGATGCCTGGTTTCCGCATCAACAATTAACACTTCGCTGTCTGGCCTGATTTCTTCCATTCCAAAATCAGGCTTCAGTATCACCTGTGTCTGCGCTCCTGCCTCAGCAAATTTAATACCCGTATCCAACGCTCCCGTAAAATCGTCAGCAACTACCACCAGCTTTACCATAGACTGCCACTCCTTGTTTATTCCTGTTGTTTTTTTAAGCGGCTGACCGCCATCAGAAGTGCGTCGTCAATTGAATTCACCAGGCTTAATTCATTCTGGACTCCCTGTCCCGCATGGCCAAATGCCGTCCCATGGTCTACCGACACACGGATGATTGGCAATCCCAGAGTGATATTGACGCCTGCAACCGCGCCCCATTTACTCTCCTCTGGTTTGTATACAAATCCCACAACCTTCAGTGGAATATGCCCCTGGTCATGATACATCACTACCACAATATCATACCATCCACCCCTGGCTTTTGAAAATACCGTATCCGGAGGAACCGGGCCTTCCACCACAATCCCTTCTTCACGTGCCAATTTTATTGCCGGGGCGATCTCATCAATTTCTTCTCTTCCAAACATCCCGTCTTCTCCGGAATGAGGGTTCAAACCCGCCACCCCTACTTTAGGGGTTTTAATACCGAGATCCCTGCACGCCTCATCAGCCAGTCGTATGCATTCCAGCACACGTTCTTTTTTCACCCGGTCACAAGCTTCCCTCAGAGATACATGGGTAGACACATGAACCACCCTGAGATTCTCATGAGCCAGCATCATGGCATATTTCCTGGTGCCTGTATATTCGGCATAAATTTCAGTATGCCCCGAATAATGGTGTCCCGCCAGATTGATTGCTTCTTTATTCAAAGCATTCGTTACCGTAGCATCAACCTCTCCCGCAAGTGCCAGCTCAATAACTTTTACCACACATTGAAAGGCTGCCTCGCCACACATCGCCGACAGTTTGCCATACTCAAAACGCTCCATATCAACCAGCTCCAGATGGTAGACATCAATCGTCCCATACTCAAATACCGCCTCATGAACCTCCCTCACTCTGCGGACAGAAATTTCTCCAGGCTTTAAATAACCTGTTTCTTCAAGAATCCGAATAGAATCCTCAATCATCTTCGCATCCCCGACCACCAGCGGGCTGCAGCGTTCATACAATTCGGGAGCATGCAGAGCTTTAACCGTAATCTCTGGCCCGCAGCCCGCCGGATCTCCCATGGTAATTCCAATAATCGGTTTACTTTTCATAAAACACCTCTCCATCAATAATTTTTGTTAATTCGCAACACCTTCTGTGCCGCATCCCAGCAGATGTGCAACCGCCACATTTGCTATTAACCCTATTATATCCGGAGTTGTTTTGTATTTCATCCAATTTGTTTCTGTATTATGTATTAATTTGAAACATTTTATAGAATTACATCATACATTTCCCAATTCTCATAGTTATTTCTCGAGATCTGTTGCATTTCTAGCCAAACGCCCAAACGGCAGCTTAATTTTCTTCTTCTGCTGCTCTGCCTATAAACTCCTGCACCTTCATCTGCCCGCCGATGACCTCCACGCGCACGGCGCCGCTCAGCCCCGTCTGATACCAGTCTGCGCCCTTCGCTTCGATTCTTTCCAGAACTTCTCTGTGAGGATGCCCATAGATACTGTTTTCCGGCGCTGATATAATACAGATTTCAGGAGAAACCTTTTCCAAAAACTCCATCCGTGTGGAGTTCCTGGAACCGTGGTGGGCAACCTTCAGAAATTCACAGCCCTCCACCTCTTCCAGAACTTCTCTCTCTCCATCCCCTTCCAGATCGCCTGTCAGAAGGCCGCCAAAATTTCCATAGGAAATCTGCAGCACTACGGAACCTTCATTCCCCGCCAAAGTTTCCCCATAAACCGGATGCAGTACCTCTATCCTCAATTTCCCCGCCCTTAACTCATCTCCTTTTGACAGATATTGAACCGTTATCCCCGCCCGATCTGCCAGGAGCCTGATTCTTTTTTCTTCTTCGCCGTTCCTCATCCAACAGGGAAGAAACAGATGCCTGATTATCAGGCCAGTCCGTCTTTCCGCCACCGCTATTAAAAGCTCTTCGATACCGCAGATGTGATCCCCATCCGGATGGCTGATAAAGATCCCCTCCAGCACATGGATGCCCTGTTGTTTCAAATAAGGCAATATCCTATAGATTCCCACACCTTCCACATCTCTGCTCCCGCCGTCCACCAGATAATGAAATCGGTTCTCTGCGTTCAAAACCAGGCAGTCTCCCTGTCCCACATCCAGAGCTGTGACAGATAATTCTACCGGACGCCGCCAGAACAAAATCCCCAAACCAATTGTCAAAATCACCGCTGCCGCCAGAATATCTGCCGGACGCTTCCGAATATCTCTTTCAATACAGCGTTTCGCCGCCTTCTGATTACGCCCTATAAGAGACCGCTTTAAAATCCATACAGCCGCTGCCAAACACAAATAATAAATTGCCATTTCCCATATTTCAGGCTGCCCACATATCCAGGACGCGCCTGGCAGCCCCCGGATCTTGCCTGTAATCCACTCATAGCCTTCCAGGCAAACGGCGGCCGGAACCAGGAGCACTCTTCCCATAAGCGGAGAGGCCACTCCCATCATACCTCCCAACAGCCCTGACGCCATGACCAGACTCATGGAGGGAAGCATCAGCAGGTTAGCAATTATGCCGTAGAGAGGTATTTCAAAAAAATAGTAGCATACCAGCGGCAGGGTACAGAGCATAATAGCCAGCCAGGAAATACTTGATTCCACCCCTTTTTTCAAAAGCGCTTTTCCCTGCAAAAGCTTTTGAGGCAGCAGTTTCCGCAGCGAAGGATATACAACTCCCGCTCCCAGAACAGCAGCGAAGGATAGCTGGAATCCGCTATAAAAGAGATAACCCGGATTTGGAATCAGTATCAAAATCCCGGCCAGAGCCAGGCCGGACAGGAGGTCATAGCTCCTCCTGAGCATCCGCCCCGCCAGCATGATGCCGAACATCAGGAAGGCTCTGACCGTGGACGCCTGCCCTCCGGTAAACAGGCAGTAGACGGCCATTACCGCAGCTGCCAGTCCTCCGGCAGCCATTTGCGGCAGCTTCATTCGGAACAAGAGGCGGAAAATTCCCATCCCCAGAAGCGTTATATGAAGGCCGCTGATCGCGATCATGTGGCTGACCCCTCCCACCTGATAATTCAGACGGCTGTCCTCTGTTAAAAGCTTTCGTTCCCCAAATACCATCGCTGAAAGGGTGCCTGCCAGCTCCGGCCGGATCATCTCCGGAAGATTGCCTGTCACCCTTTCCCGGAAGCTCTGCAAAACCTCTCCGAAGCTGAACTCTGCTTTTTTCTTCATTTCTATCTGCTCTCCCCATAAAGAACAGTATATTTTCTGGCAGGCAAAATAAGCGCTGCTGTCAAACTCCCCCGGATTTCCCGGCGGCTGCAGCGTTCGCAAAATGCCCGCAGCTTCTATCCTGTCACCTACAGAATAACGTTCCGCTTCCCGGATTGTCAGTAAAATTTTATGAATTGGGATTTTTGTTTCCTGATAAATAAGAAAAGAATTTTTAAGAATATATTGTGTAGAATTGGGCTTCTCGGTCCGCTCTGAAATGGTTCCGACAACAATAGCCTCCACTCCGTCCCGCAGCTGATCCTGCAGTTCCGGGGACAAGGCAGGCTCCCCAAAGATGGGGACGCCTGCCTGTTTCATCATCCAAACCACAATCATGAGACCGATACACGCCAGGCACAGCGGCCTTTTGGTCATAAACTCACTCCGTTTCCACCAGCTTCAAATTCTGTTCAAACAGCTGATCCAGCTTCATGTTCTTCCGGAAGGTTACAGAACTGCTTCCGTTAATTGAAAACTGCACCTTATTCACATGACAGACGCTGGCCAAAGAATTGACGATAGAATAGATCGGGATTTCTTCCTGTACGCTTAGAATAGAATTGGTAAAGCTGTCGTCAAAGTTCACGTAGCAAATTCCCTCCTGAATCGTAACGCTCAGGATGTTAGTCTCTGCCGGCAGCGTCGGATAATGCCCGTCTTGCTTGGGCCCTTTCACAATCTCCTCTACTACCGCCCGTTCCAGCGGCACGTTGCTGCTGTAATAGACCTTCCGTTCCTCAGGAAGCAGCACTGAACCGCTCTCATCGGTAAAATAAAGCTTCATCGCGATGCTCTGATATGTGTTGATTTCCTTTCCGGAATTCTCTACGAAGCTGTCCCTGGTCAAAGCTCCCACTTCCCTTCCGGAAGAATCCAGCAGAGGGCTTCCGTTCACCTGAAGCTTGAGGCGCCTTACTCCCGGTACCTGTACGAAAGTCCGCACCAGTCCCGCCCGGGCCAGTATTTCCCGAGAAGCACTCATCGATGCGTAGGAAGAGCTGAGGTTCAGAATTATCGTCTCATCCTCCAGTTCATAACCAAGAATCGTCGTTCCTTCCGGGAGCAGCAGGATATAATCTCTGTCCTCCTCGGGGCGCACCGCCTGTTTCGCTATCAGCTCCCCAATCATCGCCTCTGTCTCCACGCTTTCCGGCTCATAGGGAATCTCTTCTAACCGGTTCAAATCTTTATTAATATAGAACAAATAAAACTGCTGACTTTCCTGCCTGCCCTGCAAGTGGTCGCAGCCGGCCAGCCCCAGCACGAGAAAGGCGGCCAGCAGAGCGGATATTATTTTCTTCATCTGCCTACCCCTCCTATGCTATATAAACGAGAGGAATGCGCACAGAAAATGTGGTTCCCTCGTTCTCTTTGCTGTATACCTTGATTGCTCCCCTGTGCATTACAATGGCACTTCTAGAGATGGCCAGCCCCAGCCCGGTGCCGCCGATCTCCCGCGAATGGCTCTTATCCACCCGGTAAAACCGTTCAAAGATATGGTTCAGGGATTCTTCCGGAATTCCTATTCCCGAATCAGCCACAGTCACATAAAAATATTTGTGATCCGCGTTCAGGGAAACCCTCACCCATCCGCCCTCAGGATTATTATACTTTATTGCATTCTCAACGAGATTGGACAGGGCAAGCGTCATCTTCGTCTGGTCAATTTCCGCATTTACCGGCCGGAAACTGTCCAGGATCAGCTCCACATTCTGCTTGGAGGCGATGGGGCGCAGCCTCTTCAGCACCAGCTCCAGCAGCTCATTGATATTTGTCATTTCGATGTTCAGGTCGGCAGCCTTCTTGTCCATCTTTACCAGCGACAGAAGGTCAGTGATGATCGAGTTCTCACGGTCTATCTCCTCCGAAATATCCTGCATGAACTCCTGATACTGCTCCACCGGCACGTTTTCCTGCATATTCAGGGAATCTGCCAGTACCTTCATGGACGCCAGCGGAGTCTTCAGCTCATGAGACACATTAGACACGAACTCCTGCCGGGAATCATCCAGCGTCTTCACGCGAGACAACATTTTATTAAACGCATCTGTGATCAGCTCTGTCTCCAGATAATCAGGGACGGAAATACTCTCTTCCAGATATCCGTCTGTCAGCTCTTCAATAGACCTGGTAATCTTCTGGAACGGCTTCACCAGAATACCCGAAAGAACATAACCAAAGACCAGGATCAAAACGACGATGATCGCCAGGATCATGGTACCCTTCTGCTCTAAAATTTCCCTGCTGGTGTTGATCTCCAGCGTCGAGACACTGATGAGCATCACACCCACCACGTCTTTGTTCACGGACTCCGGATCTGATATCTTCACAGTCATCTCTATATATTGATTCTTCTCATCGTACTGGCTGGTTTCCACACCATTAAAGCAGTCGATGACTTCCTGGGAAATCAGATATTTTCCCCTATCCAGGTCGTAGGTATCCCGGATCACCTTGTAATCTTTGTTAATAACCAGAATCCTGCCGCCGTAAATGCTGGTCAGCATATTAAATTCACCGTTGATGACCTCATTGGCGGGATCTTCCATATAGCCCAGAGAAACCAGCTGATTGCAGAGAATATCGCTTTGGTTTTTCACGATAATGCTTCTCTGGGATACCGCACGGTTCTCATAGCTCTGTACCACCACATTCTCCACTACGATGGTGGGGATTATTCCCATCAGAATCATGATCAGCATGATACGGAAACGGAGGCTGCGCAGAAATTTCCATCTGCCCTTCAAATTAACCCTGGAAATAGTAACCAACTCCCCACTTCGTGTGTACATACTTAGGCTCACTGGGATTCTCTTCTATCTTCTCGCGAAGTCTCCGGATATGTACGTCGACAGTCCGGACATCCCCCGGATATTCATATCCCCATACAATATTCAAAAGGTTTTCCCGGCTGTAAACCTTGTTGGGATTAAACACCAGCAGCTCCAGCACATCAAATTCCTTCGCCGTCAGATTAATCTCCCTGGAGCCGATGAACACTCTCCGGCTCTCACAGTCCAGCTTCAAGTCTCCCACCTGGACCACCTTGGCCTTCTCCTCCGCTGCCGCGGGCTTCGTAGTCCGGCGCATGATCGCCTTGATCCGGGCCTTCACCTCCAGGATATTAAAGGGCTTCGTGATATAATCATCCGCACCGTATTCCAGGCCCAGAATCTTGTCCATATCCTCTCCCTTTGCCGTCAGCATCACAATGGGAACACTGGAAAATTCCCTGATCTGCTGGCAAACCTCCAGACCGTTCAGCTTTGGAAGCATGATATCCAAAAGAATGATATCATACTCATTTTCCCGGGCCATATTGAGCGCTTCTTCCCCGTCGTAGGCGCACTCAACTTCCATGCCGTCCTGTTCCAGAGAAAAACGGATTCCTTTTACTATTAGCTTTTCATCGTCTACAACCAGTACCTTTTTTGCCATCTCATTCTCCTATACTTCTATCAGGCCCTCTATCTTCTCAAAGACCTTCTCCTTGATACCCTCAATATTCTTAATCTCTTCAATGTCCGAGAACGGTCCGTGCTCACTGCGGTACGTCAGAATCGCTTCCGCCTTGGCCTCACCGATCCCCGGCAAGGTCATTAAAAGCTCCTTCCCCGCCGTATTCAGGTTCACTCTCCCGCTTTCAAGCCCGTCCGGGACAGCTCCTGATCCCGGAACGGTCCCGGACGCTTCCTCAACGGTATAGACAGTAATCTGCTGCCCATCCTGCAGAAGCCCCGCCTGATTCAGGCTCCGTTCATCCGCATCCTCCGTCATCCCCCCTGCCGCCTCAACAGCCTCATACACCCGGCTGCCTTCCGGCAGTTCATAGACTCCGGGAGAATTCACCGCCCCACAGACATATATAAATACTGATTCCGGCTCAGCCTCTGCTCCGCCGGAAGCGGTATCCTCTGTAGTTGCCTCTTGTTCTTCCATTTCTTCAATCCCCTCAGCTCCGGACTCCGAAGACAACTCATAAGAAACGCCGCTCTCATCCATACAGCCACAGAAAAGAAAAACGGCCAGAAACAGAAAACACAGAAATCTTTTATACACTCTGTATCACTCCTCACAGCTAAATTTGCTGTAAGGTCCCCTGTAAATGCATAACCATTCTTATTGTAACGAATTTTGAGGGCAATTACAAGACGTTAATCAAACCTTTTCACTGGAAAAATTATAGGTTTGTGGCGGGGGTGGGTGGATACCCGGACGAAAAGCGGCGGGAGAGTTCCAGACGGTACAGTTGCTCTCGCCAGGGGGGAACCCCGATGGTCACAGACGGTAGATTTCGGTATTCATAAAGAAATACTGGCGCCAATCGGTCACAGTTAATCACTGATTACTGTCAGAAACCATACCGATGACACTTTCGGAGAACCTGGGTGAAGCGTTTTAGATCACCAGAAGAGCTGGGAGAAGACGGGGCGGAACAGGGCCGAAGCCTTCCATGGCGCCGTCCCTGTTCCGCCCCGTCTCCTCTCAGCCTTTCGTCCGGGTATCCAAAACGCCCTCCCTTCCCCGACCAATTGGAAGCAAAGCTGAAATTATTCCCATTTAAAGAGTATGATTCCTCCCACAGCCACCGCCATCCCGATCAGCTTCCGCCACTCCAGCGGCTGCTTTTCCACTCCGAACAGTCCGAATAGTTCTACCAGGTAAGAAATTGCCAGCTGTGCGATTACGATTAGCAGCGTTGCCTGCGCCGGGCCCAGTTTGCCCATGCTCTGGATGACTGTGACGGTGATAAAGGCTCCGATTACACCGCCCAGCAGCGTATATTTCTGATCCACGCTCCAGAGCGCGCTGACGCTTTCCCGTCCCGTGAAGAACCAGGCAATTATGCAGACGGCCAGCGCAGAGAATTGTACCCATCCGGTTGATACCCAGAGGCTGGTCTGTTTGGTGACCTCTGTATTGAATACCCCCTGGATACTCATCAGAGCACCCGATAACAAAGCAATAAAAATCCCCATCATTTCCCCAAACTCCTTTTTTCTTTTAGCGTATCCTGAATAACGGGAAAATATTCCGGTTTCCTATGATCTTGCTCAGTTGGAGCAGATGCTTTATAATAAATAAATGATTATATAATCTCTGATATGGCTGATCGTTTCTGCTAGCAGCCCCAAATTGTTGAATATAATTCGCAGGATTATGGCCAGTTATTGACAGAGACACTACGAAAGAAAGCAGGGGTTTTATCAATGAATTTTATAAAATTGAGATGGATCACTACAAAAGAAAAAGCCATTTTGACTATTTTAATAGTCTGGCTTTTCCCTATGTGGGCACAACTGTGAACATAGATATAACAAAATTGCAGTCTGCAGTGAAGGCGCAGAAGCTTCCTTTTTTCCTCACTATCTGCTACTGTGTTTCCAGGGCGGCCAACGCCGTTCCCGAATTCAGGCAGCGGATAGCCAATGGGGGAATCATTGAATACGAAAACTGTAGGACCTCACACACAGTGGCACTGGAGGATGGTACCTATTGTTATTGTACGTTGGAAGACAGGCTTTCATTTTGGGATTATCTGGAATATGGAAGACTCGAACAGCAAATAGCCAAAGAAAAGCGGGATATTGAAGAAAATGACGCCGCCAACGACCTGCTTTATATTTCTACCCTGCCCTGGCTTTCCTATGCCGCGCTGGTTCAGCCAGTACCAGTTCCTGCCGACAGCAATCCCAGAATAACCTGGGGGAAATTTTTCACTCAGAACGAGCGAATCCTTTTGCCAGTATCCGTACTATGCCACCACGCATTGGTGGACGGAAAACACATTGCTGATTTCTATGAAGCTCTTGCAGAGCAGTGCGAACGGGTCTGTGAGCTGATTTCAACCGATCCTATCTCTATATAGCAAAATCAGAGAGGCTTTTTCCCAGCCTCTCTGATATCACCCTTTATTTAAGCGCTTCTCTCAGCTTCGCGGTCATTTCATCTATATCTGCTTCCGTTACAATCAGCGGAGGCACAAATCGCAGCACATTGGTTCCGGCGCTGATGACTACTAACCCCTTTTCGAGGCATTTGGCGACGATGTCTCCCACCTTCCGCCCCTCAATGACCAGGCCCTGGATGAATCCCTTTCCTCTGCGGGCGCTGATAAAATCGTACTCAGCTGCCAACTCATCCAGCTTCTTTTCCAGATAGGGGGCAGTTTTCTGCACATGCTCCACAATATGTTCCGAAGCGAACAGATCAAACACCGTACTGACTGCCCGGCAGGCCAGAGGGTTTCCTCCGTAGGTTGTGCCATGATCGCCCGGCACGAGGGATTGTTCCGCAGTTTTTTTATTCAGAACGAAAGCCCCCACAGGCACGCCGCAGCCCAGAGCTTTGGCGCAGGTCATCACGTCCGGCTCCACGCCGTATTCCTGCCAGGCGAACATGCTGCCGCTCCGTCCCATGCCGCACTGGATTTCATCCAGAATCAGCAGAATATCTCTCTCATCGCAAAGGGCGCGCACACCCTTCAGAAATTCTTCTTCCGCGGGATAGATACCGCCTTCACCCTGAATGGTCTCCAGGATGACCGCACACGTCCTGGGGGTTATCTGGGCCTTTACGCTGTCCAGGTCGTTGAAATCGGCAAAACGTATGCCGCCAATCAGTGGCTTGAAGGGCTCCTGGTAATAAGCATTTCCTGTGACAGACAGAGCGCCCAGACTCCTTCCATGAAAGGAATGGTTCATGGCTATTATCTCATGATCAGCACCACCGTCCTTGAGCCAGGCGTATTTCCGGGCCACCTTGATCGCTCCCTCAATGGCCTCTGTGCCGCTGTTGGTAAAAAACACTTTGTCCATGCCGGATGCTTCTGTCAGCTTTTTGGCCGCCTCTGCCATCGGGATATTATAATAGAGGTTAGACGTATGTATGATCTTATCGATCTGATCCTTCAAGGCTGCGTTATACGTTTCATTCCCATACCCCAGGCCAAATACTGCTATCCCCGCCGCAAAATCCAGATATTCCTTACCGTCCGTATCATAGAGACGGACACCCTTCCCTCTTTCAAAAACCACCGGAAAGCGGTTATACGTATGCAGCACATAATGATCCGCCATTTTCATATAATCAATCATTTCCATTATAAAATTTCTCCTCATCATCTTTCAGAATCGCCGTTCCAATTCCTTTATTTGTAAATATTTCCAGCAGCAGGCAATGGGGAATCCGCCCGTCCAGGATATGCACTCTGGATACACCGTTATTGATAGCGTCGATGCAATTCTGCAGCTTAGGAATCATACCGCCGCCTATGTTTCCATTCTCAATGAGCCTGGCCGCCTCGTCAGGACGCAGTTCTGAAATCAGAGAGGACGGATCGTCTTTGTCATAGAACACGCCTTCAATATCCGTCAGGAAAGCCAGCTTTTCAGCGCTGACAGATTCCGCGATGGCGCTGGCGGCATCATCCGCATTGATATTATAAGAATGGAACTCGTCATCCATTCCGATCGGGCAAACGATCGGCAGAAAATCCTTTTCCAACAGGTCGTAGAGGATCTTCGGCGCCACCTTGCGGATCTCGCCCACATATCCGATATCCTCGCCTCCCGAAAGCTTCTTGTCCACTTTCAGCAGGCCGCCGTCTTTTCCGCTGATGCCCACAGCCTTAACCCCCAGGGACTGAACGAGGCTGACCAGCTCCTTGTTGACTTTGTTAAGAACCATTTCCGCCACTTCCATGGTATCCTGATCCGTCACCCGGAGGCCGTTGATGAATTTAGGCTCCATGCCCACTTTACCGACCCACCGGGAGATTTCCTTGCCTCCTCCGTGTACGATAATCGGCTTAAAACCAACCAGCTTCAGCAGAACTACATCTTTGATAACATTTCTCTTCAGCTCTTCATCTACCATGGCGCTGCCGCCGTATTTCACCACAATAATTTTCCTGTTAAAACGCTGAATATAAGGCAGCGCTTCAATGAGCACCTCTGCTTTATCCAGATACTTCTGCATAACCATGCCGTTTATCCTCTCAATCACATTTTCTATATTCCAGAATATCCCCAATATATGTCCTATCAGGCCGGGAAACAGCCCAAGGCGTTCCCCTCCACGCCAGTGGCATGTGTTGCGGGATGTCCTGTGAGTTTACCTGCGCAGCAGCCTGAACTGATCCCTCGCCTGTCAGGAGCGGTAATCCGCATTGATTTTCACATAATCATAGGTAAGGTCGCAGCCCCAGGCAGTAGCCTCCGCTTTTCCCTGTTTCAGATCGGCAATCGCCGTAACCTCTGCTTCCGACAGAATCGCCGTCGCCTCTTCCTCGCTGTAATCTACAGCCACACCGTTCTCAATGATCTGCAGCCTGCCGGCCGCGCTCTCAAAGAACAGATCCACCTTCTCCGGATCGAACTTGGCGCCGGAATATCCCATAGCGCATAGGATTCTGCCCCAATTGGCATCATGTCCGAAGATCGCGGCTTTGGTCAGGTTAGAGGTGATCACAGATTTAGCCAGGGCCGCCGCCTGCTCCCTGCTCTGAGCCCCGGTGATTTTTACCTCGAACAGAGCCGTGGCCCCTTCGCCGTCACCGGCAATCTTTTTCGCAAGTATTGTGTTAACTTCATACAGAGCTTCCAGAAACTTCTGGTAATCCCCGTCCTTTTTATTAATCACCGGATTGCCGGCAAGGCCGTTGGCCAGAAGAAGCACCGTATCATTGGTAGACGTATCCCCGTCCACAGATACCATATTGTATGTATCCTTTACAACCTCTGACAGCGCCTCCTGAAGCATCTCCTTGGAAATATCCGCATCCGTCGTCAGAAACGACAGCATCGTGCACATGTTGGGATGTATCATGCCGGAGCCCTTGCACATGCCGCCGACGGTTACGGTTTTCCCTCCGATTTCAACAGAAACCGCAACCTCCTTCTGTCTGGTGTCGGTCGTCATGATAGCCTGGGCCGCCAGGCTGGCCGCCTCCCTGGAATTGGAAAGCAGCGGAGCAAGCATTTTTACCCCCTCAATTATTTTATCCATGGGGATTTGCTGCCCGATTACCCCTGTGGACGCCACCAGCACAGAATCCTCCGGGATCTTCAGGACTTCCGCCGCCATTTTAGCCGTTTCCCTGCAGCATCGGTACCCCTCTTCACCGGTACACGCGTTAGCCACGCCGCTGTTGCAGACCACAGCCTGGGCCGCTTCACAGTCATAGACAATGTGCTGATCCCATTTCACAGGAGCCGCTTTTACAATATTTGTCGTAAAGGTTCCTGCCGCCACGCATGGAACTATGCTGTACAGCAGCGCCATGTCCTTTACATTGCCCTTCTTGATTCCTGCACTTCCTCCCGCCGCCTGGAAGCCAATGGCCGCCGTCACTCCACTATCCATTTTTTTCATATTCTACCTCCCCATTTTACGGAAACATCGGAACCAGGCGGAGACCTTCCGTCTCATCCAGCCCGAACATCAGATTCATATTTTGCACTGCCTGCCCGGCAGCCCCCTTGACCAGATTATCCAGCGCGCCCATCATGATAATACGGTTCGTCCGGTGATCCAGTTTAAAACCAATATCCACATAGTTGCTGCCCTCCACCCATTTTGTCTGGGGGCACACGTCTCTGTCCAGAAGGCGGATAAAATACTCATCTTTATAATATTTCTCATAGGCCGCCCGCACGTCCTCCCAGGAGACGTCCTTTATCAGAGAGGCGTAAGCCGTAACCAGAATCCCCCGGTTCATGGGGACCAGATGGGGCGTGAAATTAATCGTAACCGGATATCCCGCCGCATAGCCCAGCTGTTCCTCAATCTCAGGCGTATGCCGGTGAGTAGCCACCCCGTATGCCTTAATGCTTTCATTCACCTCGCAGAACAGATTATCCACTTTGGCCCCTCTGCCGGCGCCTGAAGTGCCCGATTTTGCATCGACAATCACCGTATTCCCGTCGATAATCCCTTCCTTCAGCAGCGGATAGACGCTCAGAATCGAGCAGGTCGTATAGCATCCCGGATTGGCCACCAGCCTGGACTGCTTCACATCCTCTCTGTTGATCTCACACAGCCCGTAGACCGCTTCAGAAAGATACTGAGGCGCCCGATGTTCTATCTTATACCACTCTTCGTAGACCTTCACGTCCTTAAGCCTGAAATCCGCGCTCAAGTCAATAATTTTGGCTTTTTTCAATATATCTTCATTTACGAGAGATGCGCAGAGTCCCTGAGGCGTCGCCGTAAATATCACGTCTGCGGCATCCGCCAGTTCCTTCATATTATCATCCTGGCAGACATTTTCCACCAGCCGGAACATATTCTGATAGACCTCCGAATACCTCTTATCTATGTAGCTCCTGGAACCATACCAGACAATCTCCACATCCTTATGCCCCAGCAGCAGGCGGACCAGCTCAGCGCCCGCATACCCTGTAGACCCAATAATTCCAGCTTTAATCATAATCCGTACTCCTTTTGAATCAATCGTATTTTATAACCTATAGAAT
The DNA here is from genome assembly GCF_014337215.1 of Wansuia hejianensis. Lineage (NCBI taxonomy): Bacteria > Bacillati > Bacillota > Clostridia > Lachnospirales > Lachnospiraceae > Wansuia > Wansuia hejianensis. The sequence continues at coordinate 1,890,135 of NZ_CP060635.1, forward strand.
ATACCAACCGCTATCACATGTAAAGCCCCCGCACCATTGAATATGAATGCATGAACGCATGCATTTATGCATATTTCCCGCCTCATATTGCATAATTATACATTCATTCCTCAAAATATGCAAGTTTTTTTAAATAAATCCAAAAAACCCTTGCATATTCTTTCGCATTGATGTATATTTACATGCAGCGAAACTTAAACGTATTTTAAGGAGGATTCTACCATGAGCGAAAAAGTTATTTTAGCATATTCCGGCGGGCTGGACACCACCGCAACTATTCCGTGGCTGAAGGAAAATTTTGGTTATGACGTGGTCTGCTGCTGCGTTGACTGCGGGCAGGGCAACGAGCTGGACGGCCTGGACGAAAGAGCTAAATTGTCCGGCGCCGCTAAATTATACATAGAAGATGTTACCGATGAATTCTGTGATGATTTCATCATGCCCTGCGTGGAGGCGGGCGCTGTCTATGAGCACAAATATCTGCTGGGGACCTCTATGGCCCGTCCGGTCATCGCCAAAAAGCTGGTTGAGATCGCCCGCAAGGAGGGCGCAACGGCTATTTGCCACGGAGCTACCGGCAAGGGCAACGACCAGATCCGTTTTGAGCTGGCGATCAAGGCTCTGGCTCCTGATCTGAAGGTGATTGCGCCCTGGCGTATGCCGGAGGTGTGGAAGATGGATTCCCGCGAAGCAGAGATGGAATTCTGCAAGGCGCACGGCATAGACCTGCCCTTTGCCGCCGACAGCAGCTACAGCCGCGACAGGAACCTGTGGCATATCAGCCATGAAGGGCTGGAGCTGGAGGACCCTGCCAATGAACCCAACTATGACCACATGCTGGTACTGGGCGTTACTCCGGAGAAAGCTCCGGATGAACCGGAATACCTGACCCTTACATTCGAACAGGGCGTCCCCAAGACTCTGAACGGAAAAGCAATGAAAGTTTCCGAAATTATAACCACCCTGAACGCTTTGGGCGGGAAACACGGCATTGGTATCGTCGACATCGTGGAGAACCGAGTCGTCGGCATGAAATCCCGCGGCGTTTACGAGACTCCCGGCGGCACTATCCTGATGGAAGCGCATGACCAGCTGGAGGAGCTGATCCTCGACCGCGAGACACTGGAGACAAAAAAGAAACTGGGCAGTCAGTTCGCCCAGATCGTATATGAGGGAAAATGGTTCACGCCTCTGAGAGAAGCAATCCAGGCCTTTGTAACATCCACTCAGAAATACGTGACCGGAGAAGTGAAAATGAAGCTGTACAAGGGCAATATCATCAAAGCCGGCACTACCTCCCCGTACACCCTCTACAACGAGTCCCTGGCTTCCTTCAAGACCGGAGATCTGTACGACCATCAGGATGCCAGCGGTTTTATTACTCTGTTTGGCCTCCCTCTGAAGGTCCGTGCGATGAAACTGCAGGAAGTGGAAAAGAACCAGAAGTAAAGTATTTATAAAATAAAGCTCTGTGCGGCGTCTCAAATATGCTCCCCGCCTTCCTGACAAAGGGCATATCCCTCCACACAGAGCTTTTTTCTTATTCTACAGGCGCCTCGGTCTTCCATAAGGAAGCTTGCTGTCATACTCTCTGATGCATTCTCTCACAACCTCTGAATCAGACTTATAAGCGCAAAGTATCTGACCGACCCTCTGGCTGTTTTCCCCACCTTTGCCGAGCACCAGCACAACTGTATTTTCTTCTGCCTCCGTCATTGCCTTTTTGATGGCTGCCTCCCGGTCAGAAATGCACTCGTAGGGACAGCCGGTATCCTCAACAAAACGGCCGATTTCCGTACAGATGTCCTGAACCTCCTCCGGTCCCGGATCATCCGCCGACAGATAGACTTTACTGCAGGCCTTTCCGGCGATCAGCCCCATGTCCCGCCGCCGGTTCAGCGCCTTGCCGCCAGGGCATCCAAACACGGAAACGATCTTGTAATCCGGATACTCCACCCGTACAGAATCAAAAATCTTCTCAAAGCTCAGGCCGTTATGAGCATAATCTACAATTGCCTTCAGCTTCTGGTCCCGGCTGCTGTATTCTTCCATGCGTCCGTCCACAGTGACTCCTGCCAGTCCCTTCTGCATTGTCGCGAACGGCAGCTCACAGGCGTAGGCAACAGCAATAGCCGCCAACGCATTTTCCACATTAAAGATCCCGTGCATGGCCAGTGAAAATTCTCCTTCAAAACGGTCGCAGGTTACAGAGAACCTCACTTTACCATTCTCCACACACACATCATGCCCGTAAATATCGGCTCCCGGCTTCGTACCGAACGTCAGTATCCGGCCAGCCGAGGAGGCCTCCATCAAAACCGTACGGCTGAACTCAGAATCCAGATTTACGACCGCTGTCCGGACCTGATGGAACAACTGAAGTTTAGAGCAAAAATAGTCTTTAAAGCTTTTATGCTCCACCGGGCTGATATGATCCTCCGAGATATTCAAAAAAACTCCCACGTCAAAGGCAATTCCTGCAACTCTTCCATACTTGAGGGCCTGGCTGGATACTTCCATGGCCAGGCAGGTAATTCCACTGTCACAGGCATTCCTGAAATGGCGGTACAGCTCCAGGGATTCCGGCGTCGTGATGCTGGCCGCTTCCCGTTCCTTCCCGTCATAGGTCTCTACAGATGTCAGGCAGGCGATCCCCCGGCCACCCGTCTGCTTCATGTATTCATCAAAAATCCCCTTGATGTAATACGTAGTTGTAGTCTTCCCTTTCGTACCCGTAACTCCTATATACTTCAGCATCCCTTCCGGAACCTGGTAAAACTTCTCCGCCAGAAGCGGCATCGCTTCCCGTATATTTTTCACAAGGATACGCGGTACCTGCTCCAGGCCATAATCCCTTTCGCTGACATAGCAGATGCTGCCCCTGGAAACCGCTTCTTCCAGATATTCCTTCTTAAACAACGCCCCCTTACAGATGAACAAGCTGCCCGGCCCGGCCTTCTCCGATTCATAGGTAATGCCAGACACCTCTGCCTCCCCCATCCGGTACAGCTTACTTCCGGTCACCTGATCCGCACCCTCCAGCAGATCCAGATACTCTTCCACTGTAAAATTCATATTTATTCTCCCTGATGACTCGTAATCAAATTAGCAAGACAGCCGGCCCCTCCAAATTCCTGCCGGCTTCCATAATCATTCTAACGGAAAACGCACAATTTTTCAATCCCAACAATATTGTATTTCATTCCTCCTTAGCAACCAGAAAAGCAGCAGAAGGCGCTGAGCCGTTCCACTGCTTCTCATACAGGAGTTAGATTCCTGCCGTGCTGTTCCGTATCTGCTTTCTCACTGCCAGTATCATTCCCGGCGCTACCGAAAGTTCATCAATCCCCATCCGCAGGAATCTTTCTGTCAGCTCCAAATCTGCCCCCAGCTCTCCGCAGATGCCAACCCAGCAGCCTTCCCTGTGTCCGTTCCGGACTACCTGCTCAATCAGGCGGAGTACCGCTTCATGATGGGGATTATAGAATTCATCCAGCTTGCTGTTCTGACGGTCCATGGCCAGCGTGTACTGTGTCAGGTCGTTGGTGCCTATGCTGAAGAAATCCACTTCTTTCGCCAGAAGATCACTGATCAGGGCGGCCGCAGGGGTTTCTATCATGATGCCCTGCTCCACTTCGCCCCAGGGTATGCCTGACTCAGTCAGTTCATTTTTGACGTTTTCCACAATCCGCAGGATTTTTTTCACCTCTTCTACGGAAGTGATCATGGGATACATCACGGAAATGTTGCCGAATGCGCTGGCCCGGTAAACGGCGCGCAGCTGCGTCCTGAAAATCTCAGGACGGCTCAGGCAAATCCGGATAGCACGAAAGCCCATAGCCGGGTTATCTTCCTTCTCCAGGCCCAGATAATCCGCCTGTTTATCCGCTCCGATATCCAGGGTGCGTATGATCACCTTTTTCCCGGCCATCATCTCAGCTACAGATTTGTAGATCTGAAACTGCTCTTCTTCTGTCGGAAGGCTGCTCTTTCCCAGATAAATAAATTCACTCCGAAACAGCCCGATCCCGCCCCCGTCGTTGGACAGTACCGTTCCCACGTCGGCCAGGCTTCCGATATTAGCATAGACGCTGATCTTTTTCCCATCAAGGGTTATGTTCTCCTTACCCTTCAGCTCCTGCAGCAGCCTGCGGACCTCCCGGTCATTTTCCTGCCTTTGTTTCATCTCTGCCAGAGACTCTTCATCCGGGTCCAGGATCAGGGTGCCGCTGTGGCCGTCCACAATTGCCAGCCGGCCGTCCCATTCCGGCATGACCGGGATACCTGTCAGCGCGGGTATGTTCATGGTCCTGGCCAGTATTGCCGTATGGGAATTGGACGATCCCAGTCTGGTCGCAAAAGCCAATACCTTTTCTTTATCCATTTGTACGGTTTCGCTGGGCATCAGGTCATCAGCGGCAACGATCACCGACTCATCAAATTTCCGTCCCTGCTCTTTTCCTGAGAGAATGGATACGACTCTTTCAGAAATATCCTTTATATCCGCTGACCGGGCGCGAAAATATTCGTCCTCCATCTGTGCGAACAGATTGGAAAAGTTCTCCCCGGTGGCCGCGGCGGCATATTCGGCATTGATTTGCTGAGTCATTATCATATTGCGGATGGAATCATTGAAGTCGTCATCCTCCAGAAGCATTGCGTGAACCTCAAAGATTGCCGCATTTTCTTCACCAACCTTCAGAACAGCCGTTTCATACAGCTTATTCAGCTGGCTGACCGCTGCTTTTTTCGCCCGTTCATACCGCTCAATCTCCGCCTGCGGGTCTTCCACCTTATACCTTTTGATTACCGCTGCTTTTTTTCCGTAAAACAGGATTCTCCCGATTGCGATTCCTTTATAAATGGATTTTCCCGAATATTTCTCCATCTCTTACCCTTTCTCTATGGAAATTCAGATCACAAGTTTTCTCTGAAAAATTGTTCCAGAAGGCCAGCCGCTTCTTCTTCATCCGGCCCCTCAACGGTCACCTTTACTTCCTGTCCCTTTTTTACTCCAAGGGACATCAGGGCCATAAGCTTCTTCGCGTCGGCACTTTTCCCGTTAGCCTCGATCTTCACCTGAGACGCCGCCTGCTTTGCCGCCTTTACGAGCAAGCCTGCCGGTCTGGCATGGATGCCCACCTCATCTGTAATCACATACTGAAATACTTTCATTGTAATTTCCTCCTTTCAAACATGCTTCCCCTGCGCTGCGCTCCGCTCCTTTGCCCCCTATAACTGCCGTCCGGGGCTTTTACAGTAATTTATCATTTTTCTCTCTTCTGAGTCAAGCGGGCATTTACAGATCAATCTCCATTTCCCGCATCTGCCATCCGGCTGCTATCATGCCCGGGCAGTTAAATTCTAATAGCAGAGTGCGCGTTTCTGGTTTCACCGTTCCCGTTCCAGACGCAAACTCAGGATAAAATCTGGAAGTGAACACTATTTCTCCGTCATTCACATAGATTTCCAGCATTGAGGTATCGATCAGAATCCTGACATTCCGGCATTCTTCCAGCCTGGTTCCGCGGATTTTTCTCCCATAGCCCCATCCCTGGCTAAATTCCAGCTGCAGTACACCTTTATGACAGGTGAGGGCACAGCCATTCCCAATCAAAATCTGCCATTCCCGTCCGCCGTCTCCGGCCTGGAGTTCCACATCGCCGCTTCCGTCTTCCAGCAAAAAGCTGCCTGTGGGATCAATCTCCTGTTTCCCGTAACGCAGAGTCTTCAGTTCTTCCATCGGCTGCTGAAGGATTTTTCCGTTCCTGCTGCTGAGCGCTCTGGGTACGGTCAGCGCATGCTGCCAGCCCCGGGTCACTGTGGGATTTTCATAGCCGGCATCCGGCATCCCCGCCCAGCCAATGAGAATCCGGCGGCCCGCTTCATCCCGGAAGGTCTGCGGCGCATAGAAATCAAAGCCCTTGTCCCACTCAGTAAATACCTCCAGCCGCTGTTCTTCTCTGATATCCCCTTTTACGGTAAAATAACCAGCCTGATAGATGTTCTGATACTGCCATTCCTCCTCCTCTAAGCCCTGAGGGCATACGGAAAGGATATTCTCTTCACCGGCGGTAAAATAATCCGGGCATTCCCACATATACCCGAAGGCTTCCGGCGTCGTGATCTTTTTTAAAAATTTCCACTTCTTCAGGTCACAGCTGTCATAGACCAGGGCCGCTCCCTGCCCCCCCTTCAGCCTGGCTCCCAGTACCATATAGTACCGGCCGTTTTCTTTCCATACCTTCGGATCTCGCACATGCCTGGTGCACTCTGCCGGGTAATCGGCAGTTTTAAGAAGAAGTTCTTTCTTTCCAAAATGAGCGCCATCCCTGCTGACCACCCGGATCGTATTACTCTCGCGGCCGTCATGAATGTAATCATAATCTCCCGGAAGGCGGATATTCCCTGTATAATATAATTGCATCTCATCATTTTCAATCAACGCGCATCCGGAATAGCTCCCGTTGCGGTCCAGACGGCCCGTCTGAAAGGGAATTCCTTCAAACCGCATATGGAGCAGACTGTTCCCCGCGTAATGCCCCCATACCTTCGGCGTTTTCCCTCCTCCGCCGGCATCCTCCGGCTGATACTGGAAAAACACATGGTATTCACCGCGAAACTGGCACAGCCCGTTGGGATCATTGAGCCAGCCGGCCGGCGGCATCAGGTGGAACTTCAGCCTCCAGCCGTCGTCCTGCCACTCCTTTACCATACCCTGAGCACCTCCTCGCCCGGATGCACCTCTCCCGTTTTAACCGCTTCCACCTCCTGAAAATCATCTGTATTCGTGACCACAACCGGCGTGGTGATGTCATAACCCGCCTCCCGGATCGCCTGAATGTCAAACTCCAGCAGAAGCTGGCCCTTTTTCACCGTATCACCGTCAGCCACATGAGCTTTATAGGGCACGCCGTTTAACTCCACCGTATTAATCCCCACATGGATTAACAGCTCCACTCCCCTGTCAGAGGTCATTCCAATTGCATGCTTTGTGTCAAAAACCGTGTCAACCGTCCCGTCAAAAGGCGCCAGAACTTTTCCTTCCTTCGGAATGACTGCAATTCCCTTTCCCAGCACTTCCCCTGCAAAGGTCTCATCCTTCACACCGGATAATTCTATGACCTCTCCTTCAATCGGACACCAGACAGCGGGTTCTGCTTCCGTACCTCCTGCAGGCTCTCCGCTTCCGGGCCCTGCGCCCGCCGCACCGGAGCTTTCTGATTCTTCTGCCTGCCCCGACATCACCCGGTCCGTTTCTGCCGGGACTTCTTTATACATGATCCAGGAGAGGATGAAGGCAACGGCTGCCGAAACCGCTATAACAAGCGCGTATGTGCCCAGGAACTGAGTGGTAATCAGGAAACCGAACAGGCCCGTAATTCCATAGGCCGTAGCTCCCACCCCGAACAGCCCGGCCACCAGGCCGCCGCAGGCTCCGCCGATGCATCCGGCAATAAAAGGTTTCATATACCGGATGTTGACACCGAAAATCGCAGGCTCTGTAATACCTAAAAATGCGGACAGGGAGGCCGGAAGGGCCATCGCCTTTGTCTTCTTGTTTTTTGTCTTAAGGGCCAGCGCCAGGGCCGCCGCCCCCTGTCCGACATTGGCCGCGGTTGCGATCGGCATCCAGGTATTCAGGTTCGTTGCGCTCAGCAGCCCGGCTTCGATCGCATTGTACATATGATGTACGCCGGCAACTACTGTCACTGCATATAACGCACCGATAATCAGCCCTCCGATGCCAAACGGGAGGCCGATTAGCGTCCGCGCCCCTGCCAGCACCCAATTTTCCACTGTGGAAAAAATGGGGCCGATGATTGTCAGCGTCAGATATCCGGTAACCAGCACTGTCACCAGCGGCGTCACAAACAGGTCAATGATCTCCGGCACAATTTTATGCAGCCACTTCTCCAGCATGCACATCAGCCATACGGCAATGATAACCGGAATAACGTGTCCCTGATAACCCACCAGATTGATATCAAAGAGCCCAAACCAGGCAGTGGCCCTGGGGATCTCCGCCGCGCTTAATCCGGCCACCGACCACGCGTTCAGAAGGTCCGGATGGATCATAATCATTCCGATGACGGCGCCCAGGAACAGGTTGCCTCCGAAGGCCTTCGCCGCGCTGACCGCAATCAGAACCGGCAGAAATACAAACGCCGTATTGCTGAACAGATGGAAAATCTGATAGGTTCCTGAATCCGCCAGGGACGGCCAGATATTGCTGAGCCCTTCCAGCAGCCCCATGAGCAGCCCGCTGGCGACAATCGCCGGTATGATGGGAACAAAGATATCTCCCAGCGTCTTGATGGCACGGAGAAAAAGATTTTGCTTGGAAGCAGCCGCCTGCTTCACTTCTTCCTTGGTGCCCGCCTTGATCCCCGCCAGACTTACAAACTCCTCAAACACTTTGTTCACGGTTCCTGTGCCAAAGATAATCTGAATCTGCCCGGAGGCCTCAAACACACCTTTGACTCCCTCGACTTCTTCCAGCGCTTCTTTTCTGCACTTTTCATTGTCTGCAATTACCAGACGCAGCCTGGTGGCACAGTGGGCTGCCGATACAATATTGCCGGCTCCGCCGATGTTCTCCAGCACTTCTTTCGCCGCATTCCTGTAATCCATCGTCACTTCTCCTCCAATTCTTCTTCAATTAATTGTGATATTATTCCCAGATTTTTCCGCGTTATTCTTCCACGGCCGTCAATTCGTCTGCGGATAACCATGTTTTTACCCGGTATATCTATTATTATTTTATGAGATCGATCTCATGTTTTAAATATATTATAATTCCGATTTCCTCATTTGTAAATCAAAATCAGCCTGAATTATTTCATAAAAAAACAGGGGATTTTTGAAGCATATTGCCCAAATCCCCTGCCGTCTCCACACTTCTATTTCCGTATGGAATCGTTCTCTACGATTCTGTATCCCATCTTAATTTCCTTGCGGATCTCCTCTTCGCTGGAGAGCAGCTCCAGCAAAAGCCTCGCAGCCTCTTCCCCGCTGGTCTTATAATAATAATGTACCGTGCACAGAGAGGGCTGAATTACGTGCGACTTCTCCGAGTCACCGATTCCAACCAGCTGGACCTGCTCCGGGACCTGCACCTTCTGATCCCTCAGATACATCATGGCTCCTATGGCTATATTATCCGTCGCGCAAAACAGCGAATCAACTTCCCCGCACCGGGAAAACAGACGCTCCGCCGCTTCGTATCCGGAGTCCATACGGAAACACGCTTCCTCCATCCATTCCGGCTCCAACCTCTTTCCGGCAGCCCTCAGCGCATCCTCAAAACCTTTTCTGCGCATCTTGCCTGCCGCCTGATCCCGTTCTGTCACCCCGATATAGCCGACCCTGTCCCCTTTGCACAGCAGCAATTCTGTCAGATCCCGCGCCGCCTGATAATCATCGTAATAGACACAGGAACACTGTTCCAGATGCTGTCCCAGTACCACAACGGGAAGCTGCATCTCTCGGATCGCCTTCCTATGCTCCCGCGTCAGAATTGTTCCGACCAGAATCACACCGTCCACCTGGTTATTGGCAGTGAAAACCTTCAGATATTTCACTTCATCCTTCTCATTGTTATCCGTGTTGGCGAGCAAAAGCTCATATCCGGCATCTGACAGCACGCTGCTGATTCCTGCCACCATCCGGCTGATCGAATCCGAATTGATCTTGGGAATGATCACCCCCACCAGCTTCGTCCGTTTCGTCCGCAGAACCTGCGCCTGTGCAGAAGGCTGATACCCTGTTTCCTCGATTACCTTCCGGATCTTCTCACTCTTTTCTCCGCTCACATATCCATTGTTAAGATACCGCGATACCGTCGCCCGGGATACTCCGGCCATCTCCGCAATTTCATTGATCGTCACTGCAATAACCTCCTTGGCGGTTCTTCCGTATTTTCATTACTACTAATATAGCGCCGATCACCGGTTTTGTCCACCAGGCACTTACATTTTTCACTCCCGCATCAGTCCCTTCGCTGCCGTCCGCCATCCAATGATACCACAAAGTATACCGTTACTCATGCTCTTGAAATGACTGGGCGCTTGTCTCAGCGTTTTAATTATCAGAACAGACATTCGGTTTCATCTATACATGCGCTATATTTTCTGTTATAATAATATCTGTAAAACCCGGTCCCCCCCCAGCCGGAAGGCTGTTGTTATAAAGCAGAGCAATTGAACCATCAACTCATCACAAAAGGGAAAGCTTATGGAATTACGATATTATCAAAAAGAAGCCCTGGAACGGGCCGAACATGCGATTCAAAGCGGCGCGAAAAAACTCCGTATCGCCATGGCTGCAGGTACCGGCAGGACGCCTGTCATAGCGGCGCTGGCTGCAGCTCGGGTAAAAGCAGGCAGCAGGGTGTTAATACTAAGCCCCAAACGCGATCTATGCGAACAATTACATAGTATGCTGGACAGAATCGGAGTTTTTGTCACAGTCTGCACCCGCAGCCGGGAATACTCTGGTCAGGACATCCTTTTGTCAACCTATATGGATGTACAGCGTAACGGGCTCACCGCCGTTGCCGGTTTTCCCACAATTATCTGTGACGGAATTTACTTCGAGAACGCTTTTCTGGAAGAGATCTGTCTGGCCAATCACCAGGCGGTCTATGTGGGATTTACTTCTTCTATGTCCGATAAAGCCGATGGCTGGTTCTCGAATTCCAAACTGATTTACAGATATACCTTTCCGGACGCGGTGAAGGATGGTTACAGCTACCAGAACAAGGAATTCGAGAGGATTGAAGCTTTCTGTCTGCATTTTCTGCAGAAGAACGGATTTGATCCTTTGCCTGAACCACCTTCTCAGAGTTCCTACGGAGATCTGCTGGTACAAAAAGACGGGGCTGAATACCTGATCGAGATAAAGACATACAAGCGGCCCCGAATCCCCTACGAGACGGCATATAAAGCTCTGCAGCAGGCAGTCGACTGCCGCCTGCGTTCAGGATGCGCACGGGACAGATACCGTCTGTGCCTGTTTTTGTTCAGCGAAACGGATGAGGCGCTCAGAAGGACGGCCTACGAAGACCATCAGATACTCATTGCCGATATTTCCAACTTTATATACCTGTGCAGAAATGACGAAGCCCTGTATAATGAATTACTGGAAGCAGTGCCATTTTCCATCTCTTCCATTCCCCAGCGCCGACTACTGGCCGGGGCTCCTTTTCCCGACTTTCCGGTGCTGCCCCCCGCGGCCGGAACAAAGGGCAAGATCAGCAGTGATTACGCCGAACGGCTGGAGAATTGCAGCCCAGGCAGGGACCATGGAGCCGTCAGGCAGTATGAAGCGATCTGTTCTGCCATACTCAGAGAGCTGTTTGCAGCAGATTTTGATATTATGAAGGAGCAGTTGGAGACTACAGAAGGACTTTTCCGCATGGACATGGTATGTTCCATCAAGCTGACGAACAGAGACAGTTTCTGGGGATTCCTCAAGCATTTCTACCGGACGAACTATGTGGTCTTTGAATTCAAGAACTACTCGGACGAGGTTTCACAAAATCCGGTTTGTATTACAGAAAAATACCTCTCCTCAATGGCATTGCGCAATGTAGCTTTTATCATATCCAGAAGGGGATTTGACAAAAGCGCCCAAAAGGTGGCGTTAAAAAGCCTGAAGGAGCATGGGAACCTCATCATCAGCCTGACCGACGACGATTTGCTGAAAATGCTTACAATCAAAGAGGATAACCGGGAACCCTCCGGATATCTGATGGATAAGCTTAACGAACTGCTAATGTATGCAGATTAAAGGAGACGCCTTTATGGATCATTTTGAATTAGTATCTGAATACGCCCCCACCGGCGATCAGCCCCAGGCCATCGCTGATCTGGTGAAGGGCTTCAAAGAGGGAAACCAATGCGAAACGCTGCTGGGCGTCACGGGTTCCGGAAAGACGTTCACGATGGCTAACGTCATCCAGGCTCTGAACAAGCCGACGCTCATCATTGCCCACAACAAAACCCTGGCGGCCCAGCTTTACAGTGAATTCAAAGAATTTTTTCCAAATAATGCGGTGGAATATTTTGTCTCCTACTACGATTACTATCAGCCGGAAGCCTACGTGCCTTCCTCCGATACGTATATCGCCAAGGACTCCTCCATGAATGAGGAAATCGACAAACTGCGCCTTTCCGCCACTTCTTCCCTGATTGAGCGGAAGGACGTCATTGTCGTATCCAGTGTTTCCTGTATTTACGGCCTGGGCAGCCCCAAGGATTATGAGAAAATGATCATCGCCCTGCGCCCGGGCATGCAAAAGGACCGGGACGAGGTGATCCGGGAGCTGATTGATATCCAGTACGATCGGAATGAGATGGATTTTCACCGGGGTACCTTCCGTGTGCGGGGGGATGTGCTGGAAATCATTCCCGCCGAGGAAAGCGATATGGCTGTCCGCGTTGAGTTTTTTGGCGACGAGATCGACCGTATCACACAGATCGACACGCTCACCGGGGAGATCCGCTCGGAGCTGAAGTATGTGGCTATCGCCCCTGCTTCCCACTACGTCGTCCCCATGGAGACGATTTTCAAAGCAACCAAGGAGATAGAAAAAGAGCTGGAAGAGAGAGTCCGCTATTTTAAAAGCGAAGGTAAGCTCCTGGAAGCCCAGCGGATCGAGGAACGGACAAATTTCGATATTGAAATGCTCCGTGAAACCGGAATCTGTTCCGGCATAGAGAATTATTCCCGGCACATGTCGGGCCTGGAACCGGGACAGCCGCCCTATACGCTGATGGATTTCTTCCCGGAGGATTTTCTCATCATCATCGATGAATCCCACAAGACGATTCCGCAGATTGGAGGAATGTTTTCCGGCGACCAGTCACGCAAGACTACTCTGGTAGATTATGGGTTCCGCCTCCCCTCCGCCAAGGATAACCGGCCCCTGAACTTCCAGGAATTCGAGAGTAAGATCGACCAGATTCTATTCGTATCCGCCACGCCGGGCCAGTACGAGGCCGATCACGAACTTCTGAGGGCGGAACAGATCATCCGTCCCACAGGCCTTCTGGACCCCAGGGTGGAGGTACGCCCTGTCGAAGGGCAGATTGACGATCTGATCGGTGAAGTCAACAGAGAAACCGCACTTCATCACAAGGTCCTGATCACAACGCTCACCAAACGCATGGCGGAAGATCTCACCGACTATATGAAGGATGCCGGGATCAGGGTCCGTTACCTCCATTCCGATATCGATGCCCTTGAACGGACAAAAATCATCCGCGATATGCGTCTGGACGTATTCGACGTCCTGGTCGGCATTAACCTGCTCCGTGAGGGGCTTGATATCCCGGAAATCACCCTTGTGGCCATTCTCGACGCCGACAAGGAGGGCTTCCTCCGTTCCGAAACCTCGCTGATCCAGACCATCGGCCGCGCCGCCCGGAATGTGGACGGCCATGTCATCATGTACGCGGATGTGATGACTGATTCCATGCGCCATGCCATTGACGAAACCGCAAGACGCCGGGAGGTTCAGGAGGCTTATAACCAAGAGCACGGCATCACCCCAAAGACCATCCAGAAGAGCGTCAGGGATCTGATCAGCATCTCCAAAGAAGTCGCCCGTACCGAAAACCAGATGGAGAAAGATCCGGAATCCATGAGCCGCGAAGAGCTTGAGAAGCTGATCGGAAAGGTTCAGAAGCAGATGAAAGCAGCCGCTGCCGACCTGAACTTTGAGACTGCTGCCGAGCTCAGGGATAAAATGATCGAATTGAAGAAGAATTTAGAAGAACTGCGGGAGCGCTAAGCTTTCCGCAGTTCCAGATATTTCTCCTCAAACTCCTTCACCGGCACAGGCCTGCCAAAGTAATAGCCCTGTATATATTCCGGCCCGCTCTTTTTCACAATCTGGTACTCTTCTTCTGTCTCCACACCTTCCAGGCAGACCCTCTTACCCACATTGTGGCACAGCCGCACAATAAACTGAATAAACGTAGCGTCAAAGCTGTCCTGGGAGATATTTCTCACGAAAGTCTGATCGATCTTCACCAGATTGACCGGTATATCCTTTAAGACTCCCAGTGACGAATAGCCTGTGCCGAAATCATCCATCGCAATCCCAAAGCCCATCTCACGGGCACATTCGAAGATCCCCTTCAGATATTCTCTCTCTTTGACAAAATATGTCTCCGTCAGTTCAAACATCAGATTCTGGCAGGGAACCCCATACTTGCCGGCAACCTGGCAGATATGCTGGATGAAATCCGGCTCGACTACCTGCAGATAAGAAAGATTGATGCTCATAACAAAATCCGGCTTATGCTTCCGCCAGATGCTGCATTGCCTGACAGCCTCCTCTGTAATCCAGCGTCCCACCTGAAGAATCATGCCGCTCTGTTCTAAAATAGGTATAAATTCTGCAGGAGAAACTTCTCCGTATTTTTCATTCCGCCACCTGGCCAGAGCCTCCGCTCCCTTCAATTCTCCTGTAAAACTGTCTACCTGCGGCTGATAATAGAGGCAATAATCCCGGAAGGATGCTTCCATGCTTTCTCTGAGCAGCTCATTCAGATCCAACTCTCTCTTACGGTGCCGGAGAATCTGTTCATCGAAGATCGTGACCCTGTTTTTGCCATTATGCTTCGTAAATTCCAGCGCGTAGGCCGCATATTTGATCAGGGTCTGATAATCCTTTCCGTTCTGCGGATAGAAAGACACGCCGCCCGAGACCGTACAATAATATTTATTCCCGTTATACTGCTGTTGATTCCGGAATACCTCCTGGATCCTCTGATACAGAGACCTGATTTTCTCAGGCCGCGACCCCCGGAACAGGAGGCAGAACTCATCTCCGTCCATCCGATACAGCTCCGCATTCCCCGGAAGAATGGAGCGGATCTTCTGGGAGGTAATTCTCAGAACTTCATCCCCAAACTCCCTGTTATAGAGATCATTAATGTGTTTGAAATCGTCCATGCCGAGGATCAGCAGGCCGAAGGAAACAGAGGGAAAATTCCGGATCTGCCGGTGTACTTCTTCTTCCAGCTGAATCTTATTATACAGTCCCGTCAAATGGTCAATACGGTTTTTGATGCCCAGATTGGTGATGATGCCCGCAAACATATCCGGATTCCCGTGCTTATCCCTGACCAGGCTCCCTCTGCACCTGAGCCAGACCCACTGCCCCTTCCGGTTCTTCGCCCTGTATTCCACATTGTGGCATTCCGCCCTGCCGTCCGCCACCTCCTGATTTGCACTCATGAAATCCTTTTTATCATGAGGATGAATCAACGGTCCCCAGACAGCAGCAGCATTCTCCACAATCTCTCCCGGAATTTCAAATTCTTTCACCATTGCGGCGGGATACCGGAAAGTCCCCGTCTTCATATTACCTATATAAATATAGTCATCCGTGCTTTCACTCAGTGCCCGGTACAGTTGTTTCCCATCATAGGGAAATTCCCGTCCCAGTCTGCCCGTTGACTGCGCCCCCAGAAGCTTTTGCTCCGCCTTACGGATATGCCTCTCCCGCTTTTCCTCATACATTGCATGGTCTGCTCTTGCAATCAATTCAGACACCGTGTTTTCCTCTGACGGTACAGCCTCAGCTATTCCATAACAAAAGGAGATCACATATTCAAAATAATCGCCGCCCTGAGTCTGCTCTATCTGCCGTGTGATATCCTCCATGGCCTGAAGTGCCTGTCCGCTTCCCATATTCCAGAAAACGATCACAAATTCATCGCCGCCCATCCGGAAAGCGAAGTCTTCCATGCGCAGATTCTGCAATACAGTCTCCGCCAGAAAAGAGAGCGCCCTGTCCCCCTCGATGTGGCCATAGTTATCATTAATATACTTCAGCCCATCCAGGTCATACAGGCACACAGACAGAGGCACTCCCGCCCGCCTGGCCTCTGAAATCCTCTGTGCCAGCAGAAGCTTCCCGGCTCTGCGGTTGAACATCTGCGTCAACTCATCAATCCGCGCTTCTTTCGTGAGCTCCAACTGTTCGGTTACATCTACGGAATGCTGAAGATGCACGGTACGGCCGTCAACCCATTCAATCAGAGTATCATAGTTGTCGTAGGAACGTTTCAGAAGAGTATTCTCCTCCATCCACTTTACAATGGGACGCTCATTCTCCTTCTGCTGCTTCAGAAGTTTTGGTACCGGGCAAAATGGACAGGGGCCGTCCATACCCTTCTGAAGCACCTGCCAGCAAGGTCTTCCTTCCGGATGCTCCACCTGGAACATTTCTTTCATGATTCTGTTCATGTATAGAACTTCATAGGTGTCAACATCTGTGATATACAGATTGGCATAGATGCTGTCCATCAGCATGTTATACACAAAATCCTGCACCTGTATCTCCGAATAATTCTTATATTCCATTTTTTTCCCTCAAACAGAAATAGGCTGCTGCAAGTAGCGCCCTAGTAAAAAGGTGTAAAGCACAAAGTTTAAATTTCCAATAAATTCCCGGCCGATGCATAGGATATCTGTGCGCCCATTCTGTCCTTCAGCATCTGGAACGCGGGCAGTCCCGTACAGTGGCAGGTGTAATACCGTGTGGGAAAGGATCTCAGATAATCTGCAATTCCATTGACGGTCTCAGCCGGTTCTGTCCCTCCTTCTCCAGGATTTGACAGATGAAATCCGCCAATCACCACATCCATTGGCCCTCCGGCCAGTTCCATGGCCCGATCTAGGATATTGACAATTCCCCTGTGAGCGCAGCCGGATACCAATACTTTCTTCCCTTCTTTTTCAATCAGCAGATTCTGCTCATGTTCAAAGAAATCCCGCCTGTATCCGGAACCCTCCTTGATCAGGAGCACCTGATTGGAACCGGATGTAAACCGTTCCCCTGTCATCGAGCGGAACAGCCGCAGCCCTTTTTCAATCTCAAAATCACCGGACAGCCTGACCAGACGGGAAGATTCACCCAGTTCCGGAAGTATTCCGATATATTCATAAGTCCCGTCACTTCTGCTGGCATAATAAGAGCCAAAGGCAGTCTCCTGAACATACACCTTCGCGGTCTGATTCCTATTCAGAAATTCGGGCAGCCCTCCTCCATGGTCATAATGCCCGTGAGACAGCACAACCAGATCCGCGGCCGACACGTCCACACCCATCCTGTCTGCATTTTCCAAAAAACGCCCGCTCTTACCCGTATCAAAGAGTAGTTTACGTCCTTCCACCTCCAAAAACAGGCTGAGCCCATGCTCTCTGCAGAGAGCTCCTTCCGCCGTATTTTCCATTAACACCTGTATTTTCATCTTCTGCCCTCCTATATCTTTTCCCGAGAACCAGATCAGGAAGCCAAAACTTCCAGCGCCTTGGCAAGCTGTACATCCGTTTCGCTGTCCTCCGGCTGTTCCACCTCCACATCCGGTGTGATTCCCGTTCCGTTGATATCATTTCCCTTCGGCGTATAATAATGGGACACCGTCAGCTTCACCACGCTTCCGTCCGACAGCTGATAAGTATTCTGTACGATTCCTTTTCCAAAAGTCGTCGTCCCCACCAGGGTTCCGATTCCATAGTCTTTGACCGCCCCGGCAAATATCTCCGATGCGCTGGCACTCCCTTCATTTACAAGTACCGCCAACGGAATATCAATCGGCGTCTTACCCTCACAGTCCCGTTCATTCCGGTTGCCATCCTTATCCTCTGTATACACGATTACGCCTTCAGGAAGGATCTGACTCAGGGTGTCGCAGACTCCGTCCACCAGCCCTCCCGGATTATCCCTTAGATCGATGACGAGCTTTTGCATTCCCTTATCCTTTAGCTCCCCATATATTTTCTCGAACTGTGAAGAAGTCACGCCTGTAAATTCTGTGATCTGAATATAACCGATCTGGTTTTCCAGCATCTCCCCCTCTACAGATTTCATTTCCACCGTTTCTTTTGCAATCTCTACCGTTACCGGCGCATCACTCCCTTCCCTGGTCAATACCATGGTGATTGCGGTATCTTCTGACTTCTGGATCAGCTCCACTGCCTGGCTGCTGGTCATCCCTTCTGCATTTGTGCCGTTGATGCTTTCAATCACATCACCGGCCTTTACCCCGGCTTTCGCGGCGGGGGAATCCTCCATGCAGTCGATCACCTGAAGCTTTTGATCCTCACTTCTCTGCACAATTGTTATCCCAATACCGATAAAAGCGCCATCCTGTGCCCTCTTGATTTTCTCATATTCTTCCTGGGTATAATACGTTGAATACCGATCCCCGAGACCTGCAACCAGCCCCAGGAACATGTAATCTGTCTGCTGCTGTTCGTCCACCTCTCCCAGATAGTGCTTTTCAATCAGGCGTTCAATCTCCTTGATCTTTCTCTGAGCCTGGAAACTGTCCGGCTTGCCCGGCGCGCCGCCCAGCGGCAGCCACATGGCCACGAAATACAGAACCGCAACCACCAGGCAGGTAACAAGAACACCTTCCAAAAAATATTTAATGCCGAAGCTCTTGTTCTTCCTTTCCTCCATATCCACACTCCTTCACGATTTCAGTCATTATAAAGGACAAAGGACGGAGGGATATCCCTCCGTCCCAAAAAATTTCTCTTCAGACCTTCAGATGCTTTCTGATTGTGAACAGACTCCCTACAAAACCGATGCCCATACCGAGTATCAATCCCACCGGAAGCAGAATCTGAAACACCTGATTGACAGGCAGCAGGCCGTTCATGAAATCCTGCAGCACGCTGAATTTTGTAAGTATATACTGTACCGCCTGATTATACAGGAAATACAGGACCGTCAGCGGGATAGCCGCGCCGACCAGGCCGATCAGGATACCTTCCAGGATAAATGGAAGCCTTACGAACGTATTCGTAGCTCCGATCAGCTTCATAATTCCTATTTCTTCCTTTCGTACTGAAATGCCCACCGCGACTGTATTGCTGATCAGGAAGATGGACACCGCCAGCAGGATCACGATGATAATCACCGAAACAGTTGCAATCAGCTTGTTGACCGTGGACAGGGTGGCTGAAGCCTGCTGCGACTGGTTGACATCTCTCACGCCTTCCAACCCTTTGATGTAATCCACCAGCTCGTTCTGTTTCTCGATCTCATTGACATAAACCTCATAATGAGCCGAATTCGCCAGCGGATTATCCTTGTTCGCCTTGAAGCCCTCCGCCGCCTCTGTATTGCCTTCAAAATACTGCTCTGCATAGGTTTCCCATGCTTCGTCCGCAGAAACGTAATTGCATTCTGTCACAATATCCGTCCGGTTCCGGATCTCCTGGCCAATGGTATCAATTGATGCCTGATCCAGCCCTTCATTAAAAAATACTGTAATGCCCACGTTGGTTTCCACATTCTTCAGAATGTAGGTAAAGTTAATGATCAGCGCAAAGAACAAACCAAACAGAAAAATACACGCGCCCATGGTCGCAATGGAGGCCAGTGAGAACATCTTGTTTCTCCAGATATTCTTAACGCCCTGCTTTGCGCTGTAGCCTATTGTACTAATCCTCAACGTAGACACCTTCTTTTTCGTCGCTTATAATGACGCCTTTCCGCAGGCGGATCACTCGTTTTTTCATCGCATTCACGATTTCCTTGTTGTGAGTCACCACCAGCACAGTGGTTCCACGTGCGTTGATTTCTTCCAACAGTTTCATGATCTCATTGGAGTTCTTCGGGTCCAGGTTACCGGTCGGCTCGTCGGCCAGCAGAATGTCAGGACGGTTCACCAGAGCTCTGGCCAGGGCCACCCTCTGCTGCTCGCCGCCGGACAGCTCCTTGGGCCTTGAACGGTATTTGTCCGCCAAACCCACCAGAGTCAGTACCTCGGGCACTCTTTTCTTGATCACCCGGTTCGGCTTCTCAATCACCCTCTGGGCAAACGCCACGTTTTCATAGACATTCCTGTCCTTCAGCAGACGGAAATCCTGGAAAACCACGCCGACGCCCCTGCGGTACTTGGAGATCTTCCTCCGCGGAAGCCTGTTCAAGACCTTTCCATTAACAGATATGGTGCCGGACGTCGGATCAAGCTCCTTCAGAAGCAGCTTAATCAGCGTTGACTTCCCGGAACCGCTGTTGCCAACCACAAAAACGAATTCCCCTTTGTCAATGTGTAAGGATATGTTATTAATGGCCGGCTGGCCCTTATCATAACTCTTACTAACACTGTCTAAAGTTATCATTATTTTCCTCCTGTAGCATTTTCAGAAACCCTTTAGTAATCCAGGGTCTCCATATATTTCATATATCTTACAACCATCAGGGCAATCTTGAAGGTAATCGCATCCTCAAATACCCGGAGGTCAAGGCCGGTGCTTTTCTGAAGCTTATCCAGCCGATATACGAGCGTATTTCGGTGAATGTAGAGCTGTCTTGACGTCTCAGATACATTCAGGTTGTTCTCAAAAAACTTGTTGATAGTAGATAAAGTCTCTTCATCAAAGTCATCGGGAGACTTATTCGCAAATATTTCTTTAATAAACATCTTGCACAGCGGAATCGGCAGCTGGTAGATCAGCCGCCCGATACCCAGAGAACTATAGGCGATGATATCTCTGTCATCAAAGAAAATCTTGCCCACATCCAGGGCCATCCTGGCTTCCTTATAGGAACGGGACACCTCCTTCAGTTCCTTGACAATCGTTCCGTAGGCGATGTGTGTTCTCTCTTCTCCGTCTCTGCCCACCACATCTAAAATTGAGGCGGCGATCTTATTGGCCTGGGCGTAATCCTCCCCCGGAGCCAGTTCTTTCACGATGATGATGCTCTTCTCATCCACAGCAGTGATGAAGTCGCCGGATTTGCTGCCAAACAGGTTCTTGATGTTCTCCAGCGTACCCTGGTCTCTGTCCGGGCTGGCTTCCAGTATGAATACCACCCTCCGCACGTCCACTTCGATGTGCAGCTTCTTGGCCCGGTTATAGATATCAACCAGCAGCAGATTGTCCAGCAGCAGGTTCTTAATAAAATTGTCCTTGTCAAAACGCTCTTTATACGCTGTCAGCAGGCTCTGAAGCTGGAAGGTTGCCATTTTCCCCACCAGAAAGGTTTCGTCGCTGTCACCCTTTGTAATTAATATGTATTCCAGCTGATGCTCATCGTAAACCTTGAAAAACTGATAATTCTTCATGGTCTGGGATTCTGCCTGAGACTGGGCAAAATTCAGTATTTCGGATTTGTTGATCTCTATTTCCGGGAAGGTGGATACCAGTACTTTACCTTCCACGTCCAAAACTCCCATATCCATCTTGGAAATGTTCTTTAACCCTTCAATCGTGTTCTGCAGAATTTGGTTTGATATCATATTAACATCCCTTCCTCAGTATATAGTTTGAATTAACACTCCGAACTACCTGACCTCTTTCGTATATTAGAACCAGGCTGAATAAAGTCCATTCTCATTTTAATACAAAATGCACAAAAAGAAAAGGGGAAATTCTGTGAATTTTCTGCTTTTTTCCCTTTCACACCTGCTGATTACCAGAAAATCCTTCCCCCAGCACTTCTCTCGCATCCAAAATGATCATAAAAGCTTCCGGATCGATTTCCGAAACGAATTCCTTCAGAGCATGGATCTGTTTTTTCCCCACTGTGCAGAACAGCATATCCCTCCGGACACCGGAATACATGCCCCGGGCCGGGATTCCCGTCACTCCCCTTGCCAGCTTATGCAAAAGGATCTCTGCGATCTCCTCCGCATGGTCACTGATAATATATGCAGCTTTGGCAAAATTCAGCCCTTCCAGCAGCATATCCGTAACGCGGGCTGTGATTACGATGGCCACAACCGCGTAAAGCGCTTTTTGAAGGCCGAACACGCCAGCTCCCGTCAGAACCACCAGGCCGTCTAAGACCTGCAGGATCTGAGCCGCCGAAAATGCCGGCAACGCGCCTTTCAGCAGCACCGCCATCATATCTGTTCCTCCTGTGGTCCCTCCCGCAGAAAAGACAAGGCCCAGGCCGGCTCCCTGGAATACTCCGCCGAACAGCGCGGACAAAAACACATCACCGCCCGTCACTGATAGTTCAGGTACCGCCGCCAAGAATACAGAAAGGGCAGCCGCCCCAAACAAAGCCTTGCTCACAAAGCGGAAACCTTTTTTCCGGATCGCCGCGAAGAACAGCGGCACGTTCAGCAGCGCAGACATCAGCCATATGGGCAAGCCAGCCAGGTCCCTGATCACGATCGCCAGGCCCGAAAAACCTCCTGTCACAAGATCAGCAGGAACAAAGGCACAATTAATGGCAAAGGCCATCAGCAATGTTCCCGCGGCAATCCGAATATACTCCATAACTACTTTTCCCTGTCTGCTGTGCAACACTATTCGTTCTTCCCTTCCTTAAACCTCGCGGCCAGGCGCCGAAAGGTAGTTTTCTTTAATAGTGTGCTCCACCAGCTGACTTTTAGTCCTGCTTCATTCTGTATATTCGGATGTTCGCCCAGGCTCAACCATATTTTTCCATTAATCTTCTGACGGTTCTCCAACAGGAACTGATCCTGCCTGCATCCCTGCAGGCCGCTGATAATGACATCCGGAGAAACGCTGTTGATCTCGTTCACCAGATGGTCTATGGACGTGTTCTCATCGGCTACGTCCGCCGTCTCTCCGGCAATGGAAATTCCTGGATATGTATCCAGAAGATATCTCCTGAGCCCTTCCACTTCCTCTCTGCTCTCTCCCAGAAGGAATATCTTCAGATCCTGGCTGATCAGATACCAGAACAGCCTTGCAAAGAATTCATTCTCCTCCACTTCCTCATAGATCTGCCCGCTGTTAATACCCGCGGCCTCCAGTACCTCTTTTTCCCCCGGAACGCTCATGTCCAGTTCTTCCAGATATTCCTTCCACCTGGTATTCTCTTCTGTGAGCAGCAGCATATTCATGGTTATAATGCCGACTGTATCCAGGCGATCGTTCTGAATAAATTCAATAATCCGTTCCATTGCCGATTCCACATTCAGATAATCCAGCCGGACCCCCATAACACTGATTTTATCACGCATAAGCTCATCTCCATCTCAATCACAATACCTTCAGCTGACATATCATTAAAACTATCTCTGCCGGCTGAAGGTATGAATGGATTAAGTATATCAGACTCTGCAAAAAAATGCAACTGCACAAAGGCAGCTGCATTTTCCTCAGACTATTCTATTATACTTCAAAAATCAGATCACCGTAGGACGGCATCGGCCACATTTCCTTATCCACTATCATTTCTAGTTCATCCACCGGGACCCTCAGTTCCTCCATGGCCATGACAACCTTCTCATGATAAAATTTCGCCTGCCTTTTACCCTCTTCCATGGCATTTGCCTTGGCTTCGGCCTCAATCAGCGCATTCAGCGATTTCTGTGTCTGTTTCAGAAGAGCGCTGGTTTCTTCTAACAGTTTCTTCTGGACAGTCACCTCATTGACACCCGCCGCTTTTACTGCATTGATGGAATCCGCCAGAACCTTTGTATATTTCACCACGGCCGGAATGATCTGCTTACTGGCCATATCGATCATGGTCTTTGCTTCAATATTGATCGTCTTAGTGTAATTCTCGTATTTCACTTCCTCCCGGGACTCCAGCTCCGCTTTGGTGAACACGCCGAATTTTTCAAACATCTTGACGCTTTCCTTCTTTGTCAGTTCCGGTATCGCCTCAACCATGGAGCGGATATTCGGCAGTCCTCTTCTCTCCGCTTCCGCTACCCACTCGTCTGAATAACCGTTGCCATTGAAGATGATCCTCTGGTGCTCACTGAAGTTTTTCTTAATCAGGTCGTGTACCGCCTCATCAAAATCTTCAGCCTTTTCCAGAATATCACAGGCATCGCTGAAGGCTTCCGCCACGATGGTATTCAGGACGATGTTGGGTCCGGCGATAGAATCCCGGGAACCGACCATGCGGAACTCAAATTTATTGCCTGTAAAGGCAAAGGGCGAAGTTCTGTTACGGTCAGTGGCGTCTTTATTCAGATCCGGCAGGCTTTTAACTCCTGTGGTCAGCTTGCCGCCTCTTATACTGCTGGTCGCCACCCCGGTGCTCACCAGCTGCTCTACCACATCCTCCAGCTGTTCGCCCAGGAAAATAGAGATAATAGCAGGCGGCGCCTCATTGGCTCCCAGCCTGTGGTCATTGCCCGGATCTGCCGCTGACTCTCTCAATAGCCCCGCATGCCTGTCAACTGCCTGAATGATGCAGGAAAGCACCAACAGAAACTGGATGTTTTCATGAGGCGTCTTGCCTGGGTCCAGCAGGTTGATGCCGTCATCCGTTGTGATGGACCAGTTATTATGCTTGCCGGAACCATTCACGCCCGCAAAGGGCTTCTCATGGAGCAGGCATTTCATACCGTGCTGGCAGGCAACCCGTTTCAGCGTCTGCATCACGATGTGGTTATGATCCACGGCCACATTGGCTTCTGCATAGATCGGAGCCAGCTCATGCTGGGCCGGAGCCACCTCATTGTGCTGAGTCTTGGCGCTTACGCCCAGTTTCCAGAGCTCTATATTGACGTCCTTCATAAAGGAAGCGATTCTCTGGCGGATCGTCCCAAAATAATGGTCATCCATCTCCTGGCCCTTGGGCGGCATCGCGCCAAACAGCGTGCGGCCGCTGTAGATCAGATCCTTTCTCTGCAGAAATTTCTCAGCGTCCACCAGGAAATATTCCTGTTCAGGTCCTACGGACGGTGTCACCTTCTTTGAAGAGGTGTTGCCGAACAATCTCAGCAGACGCATGGACTGCTTATCGATGGCTTCCATGGAACGGAGCAGCGGCGTCTTCTGATCCAGCGCTTCGCCCGTATAGGAACAGAAGGCCGTCGGAATACAGAGAGTCGCGCCTGCCGCATCCTGTCTGACAAACGCAGGGGAAGTGCAGTCCCATGCGGTATAACCTCTCGCCTCAAAAGTAGCCCGCAGCCCGCCTGAGGGGAAAGAAGAGGCATCTGGCTCACCCTTGATCAGCTCTTTTCCCGAAAAACTCATCAGGACTTTTCCGCTGGGCAGCGGAGCAGTGATAAATGCATCATGCTTTTCAGCGGTAACGCCTGTCAGCGGCTGGAACCAGTGGGTATAGTGAGTCGCGCCTTTTTCAATCGCCCATTCCTTCATCTCATGAGCGATCACATCTGCTGTTGCCAGATCCAGATCGCCTCCTTCTTCGATGATATCCTTCAGCTTCTGATAAACCTTTTTCGGAAGGCGTTCCTGCATGACTGTGTCATTGAATACATTCTCTCCGAAGATTTCCGCCACATTCACATATTCTCCCATTTTCTTCTTCCTTTCTCTGCCTTATTTACGCATGCACCCCGTCTCTGAAAGAGAAAAGGGCATTCCACACCACACTGTAGAACGCCCTTGTCTAACATACGTATATCATATGGAATTATTGTTAATTACTTTAACCGCTATTAACATACCGCAAAACAGAAAAAAATGCAAGTAAATTTTTTTAAACAAATCACATTTCGTGTTTTTTAATAAAAGCCCCTTTATATTCCAAAAGATTTAAACAAAGCGCACAAAATGTGTTACAGAACATGCCAGGGCAGCAAAAGCGGTCAGGCTTTTCCGACGGAACCAAACAGCTCCATCTTCTCCTTCACAGTCGCCTTGATAGCCTCAGTGCCCGGGAGCAGCAGCTTCCGCGGATCAAATCCCTTGCCCTGCTTGTCCTTGCCCGCCTCAATATACTCACGGGTGGCAGCCGCAAATGCCAGCTGGCACTCTGTATTCACATTGATTTTGGAAACGCCCAGATCAATCGCCTTCTTAATCTGGTCGCTGGGAATACCTGTGCCTCCGTGGAGTACCAGCGGCATGGCGCCTGTCAGCTCCTGTACGGCCGCCAGTGTCTCGAAGCTCAGCCCTTTCCAGTTCGGAGGATATACGCCGTGGATATTGCCGATGCCTGCAGCCAGCATGTCCACACCCAGATCAGCGATTCTTTTGCATTCCTGCGGGTCAGCGCACTCGCCCATACCTACGACTCCGTCCTCTTCACCTCCGATGGAGCCTACCTCTGCTTCCAGCGACATGCCTTTCTCCGCGCAGATTTTTACCAGCTCTTTCGTCTTCTCCACATTCTCCTCGATGGGGAGATGAGATCCGTCGAACATAATCGATGAAAATCCGGCTTCAATGCACTTATGGCATGCTTCGTAGCTGCCGTGATCCAGATGGATCGCGACCGGAACCGTGATCTTCAGTTCTTCCAGCATTCCTTTTACCATGGCCACTACGGTCTTGTAGCCTGTCATATATTTCCCCGCGCCCTCAGATACACCCAGAATAACCGGTGAATTCAGCTCCTGAGCAGTCGTCAGAATCGCTTTCGTCCATTCCAGATTGTTAATGTTGAACTGGCCTACTGCATAATGGCCGGCTTTTGCCTTCTGAAGCATTTCCTTCGCTGATACTAACATAGATCTTCCTCCTGAATTAATTTTATCACTTTATTATACTCTATCTTACCCCGGGTTGGCAAGGGCACGGCGTTATTTCTTATCAGGATTCAGCAGCATTGTCAGCGCCCGTCTGCAGTTCTCTATCCGCACGAAGGAATAGGCTCCTCCGCACTCCCCGTCCAGCGTCCACGCGATCACCTCCATAGCTTCAATACTGATCCGGTCTGTCTTAAAGTTCTCAATCAGATCCGTGCGGTCTTCTCCCGACAGCAGGGAAGAAATGATTTCATTCAATTCCAGTGGGTTCTTCGGAGGATGGATCAGCGTGACCTCAAACAGCCCGTCATCCATCTCCACATCCCTTCCCGTGATATTTTTAAATCCTCCCACCGACCGGGCATTGGTCACCATCCCGTATATGAATTCTCCTTCAAACTTCCTGCCGTCCCCTCCGTCCACCTTCAGCCAGTAGGTCGGCACATTAAAAATCCTCTTCGTCGCCTCTAAAACGTAAGCCAGATGCCCCAGGACATTCTTCAAATGCTGGTCTGTCTCATAGGAAACATCCGTAAACAGCCCAAACGCCGCAATATATATAAAGTTCTTATTATTAAAAGCACCTACGTCATAAGAAAACTGGCTGCCCTCCATGATATCCCTGGCTGCCTGTACCATATTTTTGGAGATCTGCAGGCTGTTGGCAAAATCATTGGTGCTTCCGGCCGGGATATATCCCAGCGGGACAGCCGCCTCTGCCTTCATCAGCCCGGAAACTACCTCGTCAAGAGTCCCGTCCCCTCCGCTGCAAACGATCAGCTCCACGCTATCCGCGTATTCCGTTACTATCTCAGTGGCATCTCCCGGCCCCTGAGTCGGCCGCGCGATAACTTCATATCCGCCTTTCACAAAAACGTCTATGATGTCCAGAAGCTTCATACGGATCTGTCCTTTACCCGACCTGGGATTAAAGATAAATAAGAGCCGCTTTTCCATATTATTTCTCCTCATATCTGATCATGTGTTCATTTTACAACAGAGCGGCAAAACATACAATATTTTTCTCCCGAATGCTATATGTCCGGGGCTGCCTTTTCATTTTGGGGTCTGGATTTTTCTGTCTTTCCCTATTATACTGGTATCAGACCGGTGTTTTCTATTGCCGGCACGAACAGAGGTAGATCTATGGATAACAGAGAATACATCATGATTACCGGAGCTTCCCATGGTATTGGCAAGGCTGCAGCTTTTGCCTTTGCCCAGCACGGGCACCGGGTGCTGGCCGTATCGCGTAATCTGGACGGCGGGCTGGATAAGCTGCAACAGGATATTCAGGAAAAATGGGGAACGGAATGCCTGATTCTGGCCGGGGATATAGGGGAAGAGACTTTTGTGCAGGAGCTTTTTGAAGTTCTTTTGGCTCATGGACGGCTGAAAGCCCTCATCAATAACGCGGGGATTTCACATGTGGGACTGCTCCAGGATATGAGTCTGGAACAATGGAACCGGCTGTTTCAGACAAACGTCACGTCTATGTTCCTGACCTGCCGGGCGGCTGTCCCGGTATTTCTTGCACAGGGGGCAGGAAGTATCGTGAATGTCTCTTCTGTGTGGGGAAATGCAGGGGCCTCCTGCGAAACAGCTTACTCGGCCACCAAAGGTGCGGTGAATTCTCTTACACGCGCGCTGGCCAAGGAACTGGCGCCAAGCAGAATCCGTGTGAATGCAGCGGCTTTCGGAGCGGTTGATACTTCTATGAACCAGTTTCTCTCTCCTTCCGAACGGGCGGCTCTCACGGACGAGATCCCCATGGGCCGGTTCGGCACTCCGGAAGAAGCTGCCGGCCTGCTGTTAGATTTGGCGCTGAACCATCCCTATCTGACCGGACAGGTAATCACCATGGACGGAGGATGGCTGTAGAGCCATTAACGCTAAAAGGGCCGCCGCAAATTATTTTGCGGCGGCCCTTCAATGAATTATCTGCTCAGGCTTATACCAGCTCGATCAGAACCTCCATAGCGGCATCACCTTTACGGGGTCCGATCTTCACGATACGGGTATATCCGCCGTTGCGGCCTTCGTATTTCGGCGCAACTTCATCGAACATCTTAGTCACCATATCGATCTGTTTGGTATTTTTTTTCTTGCCTTTATTGGAGGCCGGAACTTCTGTAACCGGATAGAAAACCTTCATCATCTGACGTCTGGCATGGAGTCTGGAAGCGTTATCCTTCTTGATCTCTTTCTGCACTTCGTCATATACGGTAACTTTTTTTCCGTCTTTCACTTCTTTGACGCGTTTGCCGTCTGCATCTTTTCTCGCAACCTTCGCAGTTACGGTCACGGTCTCGTAATTATCTTTCTCACGGACAGCCATGGCGATGATGCCTTCAGCGATCTTGCGGATCTCTTTTGCCTTAGTCTCTGTGGTGCGGATTTTACCATGATATAACAGATTGGTTACCTGGTTTCTTAATACTGCTTTTCTCTGGTCAGAAGTTCTTCCCAGCTTTTTATATCCTGCCATTTTATTTTCCTCCATTTGTGGAACGGAAAACCACGCTTCTTCGGTCTTACTGATCTCCCGCTTTATTCTACAAATCTATCCTTTACTGCTCGTCTCCGGGACTCAGCTGCAGCCCCAGCTCTTTCAGCTTTGCAAGAACTTCTTCCAGAGACTTGCGGCCCAGGTTACGGACCTTCATCATATCCTCAGAAGTCTTGTTGCACAGCTCTTCTACTGTATTAATGCCGGCGCGCTTCAGGCAGTTATAGGAACGCACGGAAAGCTCCAGCTCATCGATGTTCATCTCAAGAACCTTTTCTTTCTCATTGTCTTCCTTCTCTATCATAACCTCTGCCGTTTTAGCGTTCTCTGAAAGGTCAATAAACAGCTTCAGATGCTCGCTTAAAACCTTGGCAGCCAGACTCACTGCCTCGTCCGGATCCAATGTACCTTTTGTATAAACATCCAGTGTCAGTTTGTCAAAATCAGTGATCTGACCGACACGGGTGTTCTCCACCGTCAGATTCACACGCTCAACCGGCGTATAGATAGCATCTACCGCGATCACGCCAATCGGCATATCTTCCGTCTTTCCCTTATCAGCGCTCACATAGCCGCGTCCCTTGGTAATGGTCAGCTCCATATATAACTTGCTGTCCGGACCGCCGTTCAATGTGGCGATCACCTGATCGGGGTTCATGATTTCAATGTCCTGATCCACCTGGATATCGGATGCTTTTACCACACCTTCGCCTTCAAATTCCACATATGCGATCTTGGCTTCATTCGTCTCGCTGTTGTTCTTGATGGCAAGGCTTTTCAGATTCATGATGATTTCTGTGACATCTTCCTTTACTCCCGGGATAGAGCTGAACTCATGCAGGACCCCTTCGATCTTCACCTGGCTCACTGCCGCGCCGGGAAGAGAAGAGAGCATGATCCTCCGAAGAGAATTACCCAGGGTCGTTCCATATCCCCGCTCTAACGGTTCTACCACGAATCTGCCGAACTTCTTATCTTCAGAAATCTCCGTAATCTCAATTTTCGGTTTGTTAAAATCAAACACCTACAAGCCCCTCCTTTTGGGAAATTGTACTATCGAGGGTTACGTCACTGCTGATTACTTGGAATACAGCTCGACGATAAGCATCTCATTTACAGGAACATCGATCGCATCACGTGCCGGAACCTCTTTTACGGTACCCTGCAGTGCTTCCTGATTCACATCCAGCCATTCCGGAGACATGCGGCCGCCTGTCACTTCCAGAATGTCTTTATAACGCTGAGAGCCTTTCTTGCTTTCTTTGATTTCAATCACATCACCCGGCTGGGTCAGGTAGGACGGGATGTTCACCTGCTTGCCGTTCACTGTCACATGCTTGTGATCAACGATCTGTCTCGCTTCCCTTCTGGTCCTTGCGAAGCCCATACGGAAGACAACATTATCCAGACGCTGCTCCAGCATAGCCATCAGGTTCTCACCTGTCTGTCCGGACATCCGGTCGGCTTTCTTGTAGTAATTGCGGAAAGGCTTCTCCAGAACGCCGTAGATGAATTTTGCTTTCTGTTTTTCTCTTAACTGAAGTCCGTATTCGGACACCTTTCTGTTGGCACGTCTTAACTGACGTGTGGATTTCTTATCAATTCCCAGATATACAGGATCCAGACCAAGGGATCTGCATCTTTTCAGAACCGGTACTCTATTTACTGCCATTACAATGACCTCCTGTTTGATTAGACTCTTCTACGTTTGGGCGGGCGGCAACCGTTGTGCGGTACCGGCGTCACATCACAGATACTGGTAACCTCAAGTCCACATGCGGACAGAGCGCGGATTGCTGCCTCACGTCCTGAACCAGGCCCTTTTACAAATACGTCTACGGTCTTCAGACCATGAACCAGTGCTGCTTTCGTAGCAGTCTCTGCAGCCATCTGCGCTGCATAAGGAGTAGATTTCCTTGAACCTCTAAAGCCCAGGCCGCCTGCGCTCGCCCATGAGAGAGCATTGCCTTCGGCATCAGTCAGGGTAACAATCGTGTTGTTAAAGGATGACTGAATGTGTGCCTGTCCACGTTCAACGTTTTTCTTGACACGACGTTTCGTCGTTTTCTTCGTCACTTTTGCCATAATAAAAACTAACCTACACTTTCCTGATAATTAATTGACATTTACCTTATTTCTTCTTATTAGCAACGGTTCTCTTCGGACCTTTGCGGGTTCTGGCATTGGTCTTGGTCTTCTGTCCGCGAACGGGAAGTCCTTTTCTATGCCGGATTCCTCTGTAACAGCCGATCTCCTGCAGACGCTTGATGTTCATCGCGATCTCACGTCTCAGATCACCTTCCACAGTCTGTGTCTCGTCGATCACGGCAGCGATTTTCTTAACCTCATCGTCTGTCAGATCTCTCACACGGGTATCCGGGTTCACACCTGCCTGCGCAAGAATACGATTGGAAGAAGTTCTTCCAATTCCGTAGATATAGGTCAGACCGATCTCTACGCGTTTGTCTCTTGGTAAATCTACACCAGCTATACGAGCCATGTACGTTTCCTCCATTTACTGATATTAATATTTTCCTAATTGGGATGCCGGTATGACGCATCCAGCCGCATGCTAAACGGCCTTTCTCTCTCCCTTTCCAATGGAAGGAACTGGAAAGAGTATTAAGCAATATTATAAGGCATGCGGTGCCTTGGCACACATGCGCGGAGGTATCCTGACGCAGCCAGTCAGGTCTCACTTTATAATATTAACAGTACATAAACATTCAGGATAATGAGGGCTCAACCCTGACGCTGTTTATGCTTTGGATTCTCACAAATGATACGGATACTTCCTTTTCTTTTAATAACCTTGCACTTTTCGCACATCGGCTTAACAGATGATCTTACCTTCATGTGAATCCTCCTTTCTTAAGTCTAAGGCTTAATTCTGCTTGTATTTACGGGATTTCTGATGGGTTAGTCAAAAACCCGCGCACAAAAGTTCGTTTTATAGTATAACACTACGGCTCCTGGAATGCAAGCAAAATTTTCTTATTTATCTTATGTGTTTTTACCGTCCAGCAGGGCGGATGTTTTCCACTTCCCAAAGCGGTAATAGAGAACCATGGACAAGCAGGAACAGATCCAGGTGATGGGGAACACCAGTATTATCTTTTCTATGCTGTCAAAATAACAGAGTAAAATGCGGAGGACGATCAGCCGCACGCCGCACATGTTGATCAGAAGTATGACCATGGGCGGTGTGCTGTGGCCGGCTCCCCGGATTGCGCCCGCGATCACTTCTACGATTCCGTAGAGGAAGTAGAGCCCATAGGCTGCGCAGCCGAGTTTCGCACTCAGTGTTATAATCTCCGGATCACTTGAGAACAGACGGAACACCTGCTCCGGGAAAATCAGGATAAACGCACTGATCGTGACTGTGATTCCGATGACCATGAAGATCGCCGTCCGTGCTCCCTTTTCCGCCCGCTCCACATTTCCCGCTCCCAGGTTCTGTCCAACAAAGGTCGTGTTGGCCTGTCCCATGGCCCACTGGGGCAGGTACAAGAAACCTTCCGCCTTTACATAGGAAGCATAAGCTGCCATGGAATTCACTCCCAGTATATTGATCTGTGTCTGCACCATCAGGTTTGCAAACGTAATCATCATGGAACGGACCGCCTCCGGTATGCCAATCCGGAAAATCGCTTTTGCCATCCCCGGCTCGATGGTCATCCTCCTCAGCTCCAGCCTGTAGTCCTGCGGCAGTCTGCAGATGCACCTTATGGTCAGCACCGCCGCCAGGCTTTGGGAAAATACTGTTGCCAGACCCGCTCCCGCAACGCCCAGTTGAAAGACACAGATAAAGAGGGCGTCTGCCGCCACATTCACAATTCCTCCCAGCAGCTGGCAGAGCATGGGAGTCCGTGAATTTCCCAAAGCCCTTAACACACCGGCGCTCATATTATAGCTGACGATGGACAGAAGGCTCAGCATGTAAATCCTAAGATATGTAGACGCAGGCACCTGGATATCCGCCGGAATCTTCAGCAGCTTCAGGATATAGGGGCAGAGCACCCAGCCTGCCACAGTAATGATCAGGGACAGCAGCAGGGTCAGCCCAGCGGCCGTGTGAACCGTCCCTTTAATTTTCTTATTCTTCTTCGCACCATAGAACTGAGCCGTCAAGACGCCTACGCCCATACCCAATCCATTAAAAAATCCGATGATGCAGCTGACGACCAGACTGGTAGATCCAATGGCCGCCGACGCAGACTTCCCCAGAAAATTACCCACAAAGATAAGATCCACCGTATTGTATAACTGTTGGATCAGGCTGCTCCCCAGCAAAGGCAGGGCGAATCTGAATAAACCTTTTGCGATCGGCCCTTCTGTCAGACTGCTTCTCTTTTCCGCCATCTTCTTAATCTCCTGTCTTAGTCTTAGATTTGTGGCATATTTCTGATTCTCTGTTCCTGGATTCTATCCAGGATCTGTTCGCAATGGGCTTCCAGAAATGGGTCTGTCTCATCTGACAGACCTTGCCTCTGAAGCTCCGCGGCCACAATGATACAGATTCTCTCAATGATCCCTTCCGTCTCTTCTCCGGCCTGCGCCTCCGCCAGCTGTCCGAATAGTCCGTATGCTCTGGGAAGAACCGGCAGTTCCCTGATTCCCCGGTACATCCATTTATAATAGGGAGCATAGGTCCGGTTCAGAAGATAGACCATGGACAGTCCCGCTTTGACGAATTCAGCCAGAGCCAGGCCCGCCGCGATTTTGTCCTTCCGTTTCCAGCAGCGCATGTAATTGTACTGTCCCGCCTGCCCCATGGCAGCGGCTCTTACCGCAATCCGTCTGATGCGTATATCTTCCGGGCACTCATAGAGCAGATGCTTTCGGACCTCCGTAAAGCTTCCCAGCGGATCCCAGTATACCATGCCGTTCACTGCAGTCGCCAGACTGGATTCCGGTACCCGCAGCCACTCTTCCAGTCTGACTGGCCCTCTGGAATACCCGGTGTATTTACTGTACCAGGTCTGTGTGCACAAAACACCCACCCTTCCCTTGCCGCGGCTCGTCACCTCTCTGGCCGGATATCCCGCGAATATTCCCGGCAGGCTGTCGTAGGCCTGCTGCACTTCCCTGCCATATTTCAGGTAATCCGCCCCATCCAGCCAGATACAAAAAGAAGGGCCAAAATCATGGTCAGCTGAATATTTGTCATCAAACCCAAAGCACTCAGACCCTTCACCCGCCAGCCCGATTGCCATCCGGTCAAACAGTTCAGGAAACCTTCGCTCCAGCATTTCTCTGCCGCACGCCTCATAGTAGGACCGGGACAATTCCAAACCCTTCATATGGCCGGCTCCTTTCCCAGCTTCCCGCAGACCCGTGAAAGATTCTGGCAGGCGGTCTCATATTCGGCATTCCTTCCAAAAAACCTTTCCGTGTATTCCGCTGCTTTTTTAAAGGAAACGGCTGCTTTTTCATACTGGCCAGATTCATATTCCAGCTCGCCCAGCATATTCACTGCGGCGGCATAGTGTACATTTTTCGCATCATCCAATCCCTCAAAGATTCCCAGTGCCTTTTGGATGCACTGATATGCTTTATCCTTCTCTTTCATCCGGTGATACAAGGTGCTCAGATTTGTATATGTCACCGCAACCTCATGGCCGCGTCCAGGCATATTCCCGATCAGAGGCAGCGCCCTCTCCAGATGGGCGGCAGCCAGGGACAGCTGTCCCAGCTCCTGATACGCGAGTGAAAGATTATTATGGGCGCTTGCGTAAGCATAGGACTGCCGGTCTCCCAGCTTTTCATGGATCTCCAAAGCTTCCTGAAAAAGGGCGACGGCCTGTTCGTGCGCCCCGGCCAAACGGCAGGTCCCGGCCATATTATTAATAGAAGTAGCGTATTCCACCGTATCCCTGTCTTTTAATTCCAGAATAATCTCCTGAGACTTTCGGAAAGCCTCCATCGACTCCTGGTACCGGCTGGTCCCCCGGTAAAAGGAGCCCAACTCATTATAAACCATGCAGCGCATTGTCCTGTCTGCCCCATCACCTTCTAACTGCCGGGCACAATCTGTCAGAAACTTCTCGACTTGATTCCCGTCATGAGTCCGGTACCTGATTCCTAACTGATGATAAAATTCCCCGGCATCCCAATCAGCCACCTGTTCTGCCGGCAATCGTCCAGTTTTCATTCGCTCTTCTTCCATTAGTCCTCCTTCTCATTCTCCATAGTGTCATCCCCAACCCGCCCCAGGAAAATTTTTTCATATAGTTTAAATATTTCTTTATCTTCCCTTTCTGATCCCCAAACTTTCCATCTCCCGTCTCAGGCAACTGACAATTTCACAAACAGTATGAATATTTCCTGATATTTGCTGGATTCTAAGGGTTTTTCCCAATTTTCCTCCTGGTCTTATTTTCCAAAAAAATTCTCTTTAAACGCGCCAAAAGTATTGCATTAATATCAACGTCATTGTATAATAAAATCACACTATAGGCAACTATTATTTGCATAAAGAATAAGATATACCCATTACATTTATTATTATCTTTAGGAGGTGTCACATGGAAAAAGCTTATCTAACCAGAATTGAAGCTTTGAGGAAACAGTATTTGGATACCCGTGTAGACATGGATGTCTACAACGCCAAATACCTCACCGAGGGTTTTAAAGAGAGCGAAGGGGAACCCTGGATCATTCAGAAGGCAATCGGATTTCAGCATCAGTGCCTCAAGAAGAACATTTTCATCCAGGACAATGAACTGCTGGTAGGCGGCGCTGCCTTCAAGCCACGCGCCGGGATTCTCTGCGCGGACAGTTCCTGCTCCATCCTCGACCGTGAGCTGGATACGATCAGTACCCGCAAATTTGACCCCTTCTTCTTAAGCGAAGAGGGCAAAAAAGTGTTTAAAGAAGAGGTTTCCGACTATTGGAAAAACAAATGTTTACTTGACCGCTGGAAAAAGCTTGCGCCGGAAGACATGTGTACCCTGCGGGATAACGGCATGATCTATATCGACCGAAAGGCTGTCCGCGGCTATGGCGAGACCACTCCCGACTGGCCGATGATCCTGTCCAAGGGTGTGGGCGGAATCAGAAAAGAAGCGGAGGAAGCTCTGGCACAGCTGGATGATTCCCATGTGGGAGATCTGGAAAAAATGTTTTTCTACAAAGCCGAAATCATCGCGGCCGACGCGATTATCGCCCTGGCACACCGCCATGCAGACCTGGCAGAACAGATGGCCGCAGAGTGCAAGGATGAAAAACGCAAAGCAGAGCTGCTGAAGATTGCCGAAGTCAACCGCTGGGTGCCGGAACATCCGGCGCGCACCCTGTATGAGGCGCTCCAGTCCATGCTCACTTATGAGTATGCTATTTACATGGAGCAGAACGCTTCCTCCTACAATCTCGGACGGATCGACCAGTATATGTATCCTTACTACAAAGCCGATCTGGACGCCGGCAGGATCACACCAGATGAGGCCCAGGAGCTGTTTGACTGCATGTGGATCAAGATCGCGGAGCTTTCCCTGTTCCAGGACGAAGTGACCGCTCAGTTTGCAGCCGGCTACTGTATTACGGTTCAGGTCTGTGTCGGCGGAATTGACCAGTACGGCAATGACGCCACCAACGACGTTTCGTACATGGCAATTCAGGCTACACAGGATGTCCGTTTCAAGGAGCCGAACCTGTCCATCCGGTACAATATCTCCAAGAATCCTGATTCTCTGCTGAGAAAAGGATGCGAAGCCATCCGCGAAGGGCTTTCCATGCCAGCTGTCTATCATGACGACGCCGGAATCCGTATGGTCCTGAACAAGGGCGTGCCCCTGTCAGAGGCCTGGGATTGGAATCCCTGCGGCTGTGTGGAG
This sequence comes from Wansuia hejianensis, assembly GCF_014337215.1. NCBI lineage: Bacteria > Bacillati > Bacillota > Clostridia > Lachnospirales > Lachnospiraceae > Wansuia > Wansuia hejianensis. Next base: position 1,926,899 of record NZ_CP060635.1, read on the forward strand.
ACCAACCTGGCCGGCCGCATGAAGCAGTATACGGATATGGCGGATATCAATATGGGCGGCATTGTTGAGATGGCTCTCAACAACGGTGTGTCCCGCATCACCGGCAAACGGTGCTCCGTTGAGACCGGTGATCCCAGGGATTTCAAGACCTTCGAGGAGTTTTACGAAGCCATCAAGACCCACATCCGCTACTTTGTAGATGTGGTCGTTTCCGGTAACCAGCTGCTGGATTATCTGAGCATGAATTACCGTACGGTACCCGTTCTGTCACTGGGCTATCACGACTGCATGCTCCGGGGCATCGACTATTCCAACGGCGGCGCTAAGTACAACTGCGGCGGCGGCGTCATCACGGTAGGGCAGGCTGATATCATCAACTCCATCGCGGCTGTCAAGTACCTGATCTATGATGAGAAAAAGCTTACCATGGATGAATTGCTAAAAGCCCTTGACGCTAATTTTGAAGGCTACGAAGACGTCTATCAGATGTGCATGGACGCCCCCAAATACGGCAACGATGACGAACGCGCAGACTTCTGCGTAGGGGAGACCTTTACTTATGTAACTGATATCTTTGAGAAATACAATACCAAGTTTGGCAAAATGACCACCGGCATGCTTCCTGTATCCGGCAATACCCCCATCGGCGCTTGGGTCGGCGCGCTGCCTTCCGGCCATTATGCCGGAACGCCTCTGACAGACGGCATCGGCGCTACCGGCGGAACAGATGTGAACGGGCCTACCGCACTGTTGAAATCTGTCAGCCATATTCCACACGCGCGGTTTACTCAGGGAACACAGCTCAATATGAAGATCGAGCCGGCGATCCTGAAGGGTGAAGAGGGACTCCGCAACATGATGAACATGTTAAAGACCCAGTGCACGCTGGATATTTACCATTCACAGTTCAACGTGGTAGACAAAGAGACCCTTCTGGACGCCCAGGCGCATCCGGAAGCGCACCGCGACCTTTTGATCCGTGTTGCCGGATATACAGCTTTCTTTGTAGAACTCGGCAAAGAGGTGCAGGACGAGATCATCGGCCGTACTGAGATTTCTTCCTGGAGCGGTGGCTGCTGCGGCAGATAATCCATAACAGTTCAGCCTTCCGGCTTTACTGTCACAAATTATCTCATCTTCTGGCTTAATACAGACAGGAAAGGGCTTCCGATAAATTGACAGAAGCCCTTTCCTATTTCATGAAAAAGGAATATTATTATGATGAATAATAACTACGAAGGACACGACCTGAAGGGAACCATCCTCCGCTTAGAACGCAGCTCCATATACGACGGGGACGGCTACCGCACCGTCGTTTTCATGAAGGGCTGCCCGCTCCGCTGCCAGTGGTGTTCCACACCCGAAAGCCAAAATTATAAGATCGAAGAGGCAGAAGGAAATACATACGGCAAAATCATGACTGTCGAAGAAGTGCTGAAGGAAGTCCGCAAGGACATCCCGTTTTATTTCCATTCCGGCGGCGGAATGACCATATCGGGCGGCGAATTACTCAGCCAGGCTGAATTTGTCCGGTGTCTTCTCCAGCGCGCCCGCTGGGAGGCCATCGACACTGCCATTGAAACCACGCTTTTTGGGGATTGGGAGACAGCCGAACCCATTCTGCGGGCTTCCAACACAGTATTTGTGGACCTGAAAATCACAGACGACGAGAAGCACAGGGAATATTGCGGCGTTTCAAACAAACGGATTCTGGAAAATCTCAAAAGAGCCGGAACCATGAACGCAGACTACAGGCTGATCGTCCGCACGCCTTTGATCCCGGGAGTCAATGACTCTGAGGCAGAACTGGAACGGATTGGCCAATTCTGCGCACAGCTCACGAACCTGCATCACTTCCAGCTTTTACCCTATCACCGGCTTGGCACTGATACTTACCGCAAGCTGGGGCGCCCGTACCTTCTGAAAGATTTGCGCGCCCCTTCTGCCGATCACATAGAATGGTGCCGGGAAATTACCGGAAAATATGTCAAGACTGTGATTTAAAAGGAGACTCTGTATTATGGAAATATTAACCTCTTCCCTGCAGGAGTTCTGGTCCACATTTTCTCTCAGCAAGCTGATCATGCTGCTCATGGTCATTTTTATGATTGTCGGCGGCATCGATAAAATCCGCGGCAACAAGCACGGATACGGAGAACGGTTTGACAGCGGATTTCAAGCGCTCGGTGACCTGGCGACCGCGATGATCGGCATGATTGCCCTGGTTCCGGTGATTAAGATCGTTCTGGGCAACATTTTGGGATCATTTTTCAGCATGATTGGCGCCGATCCCTCTCTCTTTGCCGGAATTGTCCTGGGCATGGATCTGGGCGGCTATCCTCTGGCCATGGAGCTGGCCCGTTCAGAAGCAGTCGGTCTATTTACAGGCATGATCGTGGCGGCAGTCATGGGCATCAACGTGGTGTTCAATATCCCGGTCGGCATGGGAATCATTCAAAAGGAAGACCATCCCTATATGGCTACCGGCATCCTAATCGGCTTCGCCACGATCCCTATTGCCTGCATCGCAGGCGGCGGGGTCATGATGGCCTCCGGCTTTGAACTGACCGCCGCTGATATACTGTTCAACACCATTCCAGTCGCGGTTGTATCCATCCTGATCATTCTGGGGCTGATATTCGCCCGGAACAAGATGCTGAAGGGATTCATTCTCTTCGGAAAAGGCGTGACCGCGCTGGTGACCTTCGGAACTATGGTAGCCGTATTCCAGTATCTGACCGGAATCCGTCTTCCCCTGTTTCACGTGATGGTAGAGCCGGACGCCAGCGGCGTCATTCCTCTGCTGGACGGCATCCAGGTGGTGGGCGGCATCGCCCTGGTACTGCTGGGCGCTTTCCCCATGGTGACTTTTATCACTCGCAAATTCAACGCGCCTCTCCAAAAGCTGGGCAAAAAACTGGATCTGGACGAGCACAGCATCGCCGGGCTGATCGCCAACCTGGCGAACAATATCCTGACTTTCCAGCTTCTGAAAGATATGAGCCCCAAAGGGAAGATATTCAACTGTGCCTTTACCGTTTCCGCCGCCTTCCTCCTGGGCGATCATCTGGGCTTCGCCGCCAACGCCAACCAGCAGATGATTGTACCCATGCTGGCGGCAAAGCTTGCCGGCGGCATCACTGCCCTGCTTCTGGCCTCCGTTTTATGGAAGAAACTGCTTCCGGGGCCCGAGACTGTAAAATCGAATTAGAAAAGGAGTTTTCATGGAACGAGACGTAAAAAAAGAATATACCGCTTCCATCATTCGCATGGAATGGGAGCTCTTTGACAAAGTACAGAACATCGGCGGACGGGCCTCTTGCCAGGACCAATGGTCTACCTTCCAGATCATGCGTTCCAGCCAGCTTCTGGCTTGGACGCCTGAACTTTTAAGCAGCTACCAGAACGACCTGCTGGAAGCCAAAGCCGCCGGGCGGAACCCACTCAGCGAGAAATACGGCTATATGATGGAGCGCACCCGTCCCGAAGAGTATGAAGGAATCCGGCATCTGCTGCCTCCGCCCAATGAAACCAAACGCAGCCTGGCTGCATCCATCTGCCAGACCCAGGTTTCCTGGCAGGAGGAGCTCGCTGACCGATGGCCTTACCTGGCCCACCGGGGACGGGCCATCCATTCCCGGGAGGACAGTTCCCGGGTCACTTCCTTTGAGACCTACCTGTGGGGAGAGCTGCAGACCTATTCCGAAAGAACTCTCAGGCTTTACGCCAGTTATGTGGAGGAATTGAAGCAAAAAGGCGAAAATCTCAATCAGCTCATCCTGGAACATACTGTCACACAATACGGATACCACACTCTGGACGAGGCTGAGGTCAGCCTGAAAAACGCTCAGTCTTCCCCGGCCCATCATTGAATCGCAGAACGCGCGCAGCATTTTATGATCCTAAAAGCACAGCAAGTCCCACCAGCCAATCCTCTGACTGGCGGGACTTTTTCTTTGGCTTATACGAAATATTTTCCTAAAATATTTCCTATAAGCTCTTGTAAATCCGTCATTTCCTGGTATAATAGAAGAAAAATATTCCTAAAAGGAAATAGCAAGGAAACTCTGTGGCAACCCTTGCGGCGCTCTGCAACGGCCCCGGACCCGAACAGCTTCACCCAACAATAGGCCGTATCTCCTGCAGAGCAGGACAAAGCGGTACAGGCTGATCTTTTCTCACCGCCCGCAATTTCACCCGTTGTTCATGCACACGCGCAGGATGTGAACTGCTGCAGTCACGTTTGGCTCTGCAGCGTGTGTATAACATAACAAAAACTATATGAATGGAGGAAACACAAATGGACAATTTTACTTTCTACAGCCCGACCTGGTTCCAGTTCGGAAAAGACGCAGAGGCTCTGACCGGCGCATGTGTTAAGAAATTCGGGGGCAAAAAAGCGCTCCTGCACTACGGCGGTGGTTCTGTAGTACGTTCCGGACTCCTGGACAGAGTAAAAAAATCTCTGGATGCAGAGGGCATCTCCTACGTTGAACTGGGAGGCGCAAAGCCGAATCCTTTAAGCGGAAAGGTTTATGAAGGCATCGAGCTGGCACGTAAGGAAAAAGTAGATTTCGTAATCGGCATCGGCGGCGGAAGCGCCATCGACTCTTCCAAGGCCATCGCCTTTGGCGCACTCTATGATGGAGATTTCTGGGACTTCTATGACGGAACACAGGGACAGGTTCAGGAATCTCTGCCGATCGGCGTCGTCCTGACTCTGGCGGCTACAGGAAGCGAAGCTTCTACCGACGCTGTTATCACCAACGAAAACGGCATGTACAAGCGCTGCGCAGACGGCGATGTGCTTCGTCCGAAATTTGCTATCATGAACCCTGAACTGACCTGCACACTCCCGCCCTATCAGACTGCCAGCGGCGCATTCGATATGCTGTCTCACTGTATGGAACGCTATTTCAGCCATACGCCGGAGGTTGAGTTCACAGACCGCCTGCTTGAAGCCTGCATGCTGACCATCCTGAAGGAAGGAAAACGTGCGATGCTGGAGCCAGATAACTATGACGCACGCGCAAACCTGATGTGGTGTGGAACTATTTCTCATAACAACGTAACCGGCGTCGGCCGTGCGCAGGATTGGGGCACCCATCACATGGAAAATGAGCTGTCCACCCACTACGGATGCTCTCACGGAGCCGGACTCGCAATTCTGACCCCGTCCTGGATGAAATATGCGATGAAGACCCAGGGAACCGAGCGTTTTGTAATGTTCGCCACCCGGATTTTCGGCTGCCAGATGGATTATGAACATCCCGAAGCAACAGCCCTGGAAGGCATCGAGCGTCTGCAAGTATTTATTAAAGATGTCCTGAAGCTGCCCACCACGATCAGCGAGATCGGCGGTAAGATGGAAGATGTTCCGGAGCTTGCAAGAAGTATGTTCCACGGCGCTCCGAACCACGGTAACTTCGTGAAGCTGACACCGGAAATTGCGGAAGAAATCTACCGCGCCGCCATGGAATAATCAATACAAGCAGAAATACATAAGAAAACGCTCCTCCGCAGGGGGACTATAAGATCTGCGGAGCGCCCGGACGGGCGCTCCGCATGTAACATTCAGACCTATTTTAAGCAAAAGGCGGGTAATATGGAAAACAAACAGAAAAACCGCGGCGCTCGCCTAAAAGCCTGGCGTCAGAGCAGAGGATTAAAATTAAAGGATTTAGCTGCCCGGACAGGTCTTTCCATCGGTTTTTTAAGTAAGATTGAAAACGGTACGGGAAATCCTTCCGTTGATAATATTCAGAAAATCTGTTACGTGCTGGGAGTGACTCCCAACGATCTGCTGACCCAGAAAAGCGAAGAAGAGCTGTTGATCCACGTCTACCAGAACAGCTCCTATGTCCTGCGAAGTTCGGAACGCTGCCTGCTCTATGATTTTTCGGGAAGCGTACGCCTGGAATCCATTTTCGAAGGAAATTCCAATTTTAAAGTAAATGTCATGACGCTGACCGGCGGAGCCCAGGAACAGTACAGCGCCATGCATAGCTATGATGAACTGGGGGTTGTCGCAAGCGGCTCCATGTCCGTAACCTTTGAAGACGAAACAAAATATATCCTGAATCCGGGAGACGCGCTGATGGTCCGCGCTAACCAGCATCATACGGTGGCTTGTGCCTCCGAAAAAGAATGCGTCAGCTACTGGGTGGAAATCTCCAGTAATAACGGCTGAACTCCGGCATCCAGAAGCATTATAACTATAGAAACAGAAGGACGTCTGAAAGCCAGGATAATCCCAGCTCTCAGCCGTCCTCTTTTTTGATCTGTTTTTCTTCTTGTGAAAGACTCTCACGCGCAAAAAACGTTCCGGAGCGCCTTATTCTTCATTTTTAAACTCCAGCCAATAGCTGACACAGGTGCCTTCTGTGGTGCTGGATAATGTGTGGGTAGTCTGCGCCCGGATCAGAATCATGTCTCCCTCTTCAAGAATATACTCCTCGCTGTCATTCAGAATGGCCCGAAGCGTCCCCTGCGCCACAATGCCGATTTCGTCATGGCTGTGCGCGGAACGGAAGCAATTGCTGGTATCACCCTTCAGAGTTAATACATCCAGCGAAAAATGAGGATTCCCCTCATAAAGGCACTCAAACCGGACAAGGCCGGAAAAATCATAGAGCAGACAACGGTCAGACTTGCGGACAACATAGGATGAATCCTTGTTAATGGTGCTCAGCAATTCCTCCTCAGTCTTGGAAATCATCAAATCATTAACGGTTATCCCCAACACATAACAGATTTTCTGAATATTATTAATAGAAGGATTCCCGAAACCATTTTCAATCTTGCTCAGAAAGCCAACAGAGAGTCCTGTTTCCTCCGCTAATTGCTTCAAAGTCATTTTTTTTGATTTCCGATAAGATTTTAAACGCATACCGCGGCTGATGGGATCTGGATTCATTCATGCTACCTTTCCTAGTATATCTCATTTTTCCATAGTTTATTATATCATCTCATGGGGATATGTCAATAGATTATGGTTTTGTGGCGAGATGGTGGATGCCCGGACGAACACGCCGGGGAATGGGACGGAAGGTGAGAGGCGCGGCAGAGGGCTGGCTTCGGCCTGAAGTGATACTAACCGGCCATCAGCACCTGCGGGGAGGGACCAGGGCAAGTCCGGTAGAAATTCTGATGAATTTCTATCCTCCGTGCCCTTCGGAACTCGTGCTTGTGGCACAAGTTCCGCCCTCCCCTCCGGCGCCGCTGTCCGCTAAGTATCACTAATCAGGCCTGCAGACGCCCTCTGCCGCGCCTCTCACCTTCCGTCCCATTCCCCGGCGTGTTCTGAACGTTTCAGCCGATACATATGGATTCGCCACAGGGGGAGACACCGATGGAAGCAGACGGTAGATATTGGGAAAGAAAGCAGTCCTGACGCCAATCAGCCACAATCAGCCACTGATTACTGTCTGAAACTATACTGATGACACTTTCGGAGAACCCGGGTGAAGCGTTTTAGATTACCAGAAAGTCTGGGTATCCAAATCGCCTCCCCCCTCACCGACTATTTGGAAACTCCGTTCAGACCTTGCTTAACATCAGGTTGGTTCGATCTGCCGGAGCAACGATCGGAACGTCTGCTATTTCTTCTCTGTTGTAGGAAGAGCCAGCCACCTCGAGATTGCAGGCATACAGTGCCAGCAAGGTATCATTTCCATCATTTACCATTCCATGCATGCAGTTTTTCGGCGCATAGAAGAGTGAGCCGGGAGTTACCTGGAAAATTTCACTGCCGCCGTACATTGTTCCGTGGCCGGAAAGTATATAGAATATTTCAGGCTGTTCGTGAAAATGCGGGGTATAACGGCAATTTGGCTTGGTGATACAGCGTCCCCACCAAAATTCTTTGCATCCCTTGCCTTCATCAAAGGTAGACGTAAAGAATTGGCTGCGGGAGCCCTGTGCGGCCTCAACCATGATGTATGGGTCTGCATCGCCTGCCGCTGCCCATCTGGAGCCGCCGGCTCCGCTGGGGTTCATCAGGTCGGTAGGGCAGTTCGGCTGATAGTAAGCCCGCGCCACTTCTTCAGCCACGGGTTCGCATTTGATATTCTCACCAATCTCATTATCTGTCGCAAAACAGTACAAAAAGCGGACGCCGTTTTTGCCGGACGCTTCATACGCATGCGGAACTCCTATCGAAAAGTAGTTGGACGCCTCTGCCTCCAGCTGGAAACGCTGCCGGCCTAAACGTGCCCAGACCTCGCCCTCCAGAATATAATTACAGTGGGCCAAATTATAGCGGTGGAGCGGAATATCTTTTCCCGCCTCTAATTCTGCCACTCCGAAATAAAACTCTGTTTTTCCTGCCGTTTTTTCACAGAGCAATTCTTTAATCCTGAGGCCATCGCCGACTTCCTTCCATTCCACATCATCCACGTGTGTGACAAATGCCTTTTTATCAAGTCCACCCAATTTTCCCATATCGCTTTACCTCTCTTTCTTTCGTCTAAAAAGTAATTCTCTCTTTTTTAATTCCTTTTTTAACCCGGCATTCTCCCCAGAGAGCTCCGCCGATAATCATTACTGCCCCGAAGATCTGGACAGGCGTCATAGACTCCTTCAGGATCACCGCTGACAGGATGGCCGCTGACACCGGCTCGATATATCCACAGATTGCCACTGTCTGGGCGGGCAGACGCCCGATGTTAGAAAAGAACAGCAGATTACTGGCTGCTGTGCCTATCAAAGCCACCCACAGAATAGGGAGCCAGTCCCCTGTCTGAATCTGGAAATGGAATCCTCCCCGGAATGCAAAGAACAAAAGTATGACGATGGGCACTATCTCCAACTGAAGCGCCGCATTGTCTATCCCCTTGATTTCTCTGGACATTTTGTTGAAAATCACCATTGCTGCATTCGTCACCATTGCGCCCAGAGCCAGAAGTATCCCTTTTGCGCTCAGCCCCTGATTCAAGGCCTGCCCGCTGATCAGCATTACACCAGCCACAGTCAGCGCCAAAGCAGAAACCTTCCGGAACGTGAGCCGCTCATGAAATATGAGGGGCGACAATATCACAACGATGATCGGCGCGCAGAAATTGATGATCGTGGCCATGCTGACGCCGATCAGCGTAAATGCTTCATACAGGAGAAGCCAGTTCACAGCCAGGCAAATACCTGACGCAGTGATAAAGAGCACATCCCTTTTATTCCTGTATACGCTGAGCCTGTGTCCTGTTCCAAAGAACAGGACCGCCACAAACAGGCCCCCTATGACTGAACGCAGCAAAACGATTTCATAACTGTTCAGATCAATAAAGCTGGCCGCCACTCCCTGGGTGCTGCCCATGAGTATCCCTATGATATAAAGAGTCAAATAATTTTTCATCGGTCTTCTTCAGTAAACAAAAGCTCCATCGGTACGTATTTTGCGAGAACCTCTTTCTGTTCGGAGGTTATTTCAGGCATCTGATAATCCTCAAGGCGTTTCATCCACATTTCTTTCGTCACGTCCGTGATCATCTTTCTGCCGTGCTCTTCCCATGTGCCGTGGGATACATGGTTCGCGATCCGGGTTATCAGATAGTCTTCTCTGTAGCAGCACAGGCTGTCTTCCATATTGTCGTCAGACAGCGTCAGGAACTGGCCGCCTGGCCCTGCTTCCAGGAAACAGTCATACAGAAGCGTTTCCTCACTGACTTCAAACCCACGGTTTACCCGCTGTACCATCTGAAGAATTTCTTCATCATAAATAAATTTGTCAAAGCTGACTGAGCTGTCTGATTCCAGGCTTCCGCAGGAATGTACCATAAGGTCAGCACCGCTCTGTATAGTCGCATACATGGTTGCATAGGACTCAATGCCCGCCTGCATATCCACCTGTTTTGCATCACACGAGGAACCGCCGGTGCGGACAGGCAGATTATAATAACTTCCCATAGCCTTCGCAGCAGAAAAGATCAGCACCTGTTCCGCGCTGCCGATAGAAGGAGTTCCAAACCGCAGGTCACAGCCATGGCTCTGGATGCCATACATCACCGGAGCGCCAGGGTTAACCATCTGTGCCGCAACAATACCGGAAAGAGTCTCCACGTTATTAGACAGAAGCAAAGAAGCGATGGAACCCGGAACAGTCATTCCGCTCATGCTGGAAGGCGTAACAAAGACGGCCTGGCCTGCCTTTGCATATTCGATCAGAGCTTCACACATAGCGGTAGAGTAATGGCAGGGAGAAGCCACGCTGATCAGGCTGTTCACTACCGGTTTGTCATATATGCCATAGAAGTCCTGGGTCATCTTAATAGAATCCGCAGCGCTCTTCTTTCCGTCTACCATACCAATGGCCGGCTTCTCATCCATCATCAGGACCGTCGCCATCGCCCAGTTCGTGGAATAAGGCTCAGGAATAAAGGAGAAATCCAGCATATTCGGGTTAGAGACATCCAACACCTTACTGCTGGCATTCAGCTTTGCAAAATCCGTATAGCGCTTCCTGTCGATTTTATGGTAATAGCCATCTTCCAGGAGATAGATCGGACCATAAGACGGCGCGCAGATAGTCTTTCCGCCGCCTACCGTCAGATGGGACTTGCGCCCATACCACTCAAAAGTAGCCGGACAGCTCTTAAGTGCCTCCCTCACATCTTTCTCAGTCATGTAGACGATCTGTCCATCCGTGCGGAAACCATGGGTCCTGAACATCTCAAGGATTTCATCGCACGCAAAAATGATGCCGTTTTCCTCCATCATTTTCATGGAATACTCATGAATCAGATCCAATTCTTTTTTATCAGCAAAATCATATTTTAATCTCATTTTCTATAGTATCCTTTCATTTTATTTTGTGAAACAGCGTGAGCTATTCCTGATACCCGCACTGCAAAAGGCAGCCCCTCCAGATCCAGTTGCTGCAGTTTCTCTGTGACTGCTTCTTTATCCAATGGCTCCAGATCCCTGAATTCATAAGAGCGGCCCAAATAATCATACGTTGCACTGCCCAGCCGGTGGTAGGGCAAAAATTCCAGTTCCATGCAAGCCGGCAGCTGCTTGCAGAATTCCAGGGTCGCCCGGATATTTTCCAGCGTATCATTGACACCGGGAATAATGGGCGCACGGGCATGCAGCGACTTATCCGGATATTCCTCCGCCGCCTGCCGGATATTCCGCAGAATCGTTTCATTGCTTCTTCCAGTCCACCGCTTATGTAATTCCGGGTCCATCAGCTTGATATCCGCAAAATAGGCATCCAGATACGGAAGGATCTTCGCCACATTCTCATAATCCCCGTACATATCCAGTTCTGCCATGGTATGCATGCATTCTTCTTTGCACTGACGCAGAATTTCCGCCGCAAAATCAGCCTGCAGAAGCACGTCGCCCCCACTGAGAGTCACACCGCCCCCTGAAAAGAAATAAAACAGTGATTCCTTCCGGATCTCATGCATGACTTCATCCACCGTCATTGTCTTCCCGTACAGGCCCGTCGCTTCCGTCAGACAGGCATCCACACATTTGTAGCATCCGATACACTTTTCCCGGTCCCGCACCACAGCACGCCTGTCAGCAGATACTGACAGGGCATGCCGGGGACAGACCTGGATGCAGCGGCCGCAGTGAATACACTTTGCCTGTTTATAAAAAAGCTCCGTCTCCCCACTCTGTGATTCCGGCGTCGAGCACCATTTACACCGGAGGGGGCACCCTTTCAGGAATACCACTGTACGAAGGCCGCTTCCATCGTTTGGTGATATTTTCTCAATTCTCAATATTCTTCCTTCCATCTGGCTGCCTCCTCAATTCCTATCCTAAAATTTCACTGTTCTATTATATATGAGTCTGTGTAGTCCTGGAGATAATGTCTCCCTGTGTCTCCGGCCCCAGCTCCGTAAAGTAAGCGGTGTAGCCGGCCACACGGATCAGAAGGTCGCTGTGATCCTCCGGATTCTCCTGCGCATCCTTCAGTTCCTCCGGGTCCACTACGTTGAACTGAACATGGAAAATGCCCATTGCGCAGAGGCTCTTTAAGTATCCCATCAATGATTCAACCGCTTTCTCACCGCGTGCGAAAGCCGGATCCAGTTTCTGGTTCAGCAAAGTCCCCTGGTTGAACCGCGCATGCGGGATATAGGAACAGCTTTTCAGCACGGCGCTCATTCCGTTCGTATCTGTTCCCTGGTTCGGGCTGATTCCGTCGCCCAGCGGAACGTATGCCTTTCTGCCGGATGGCAGAGCCCCTACTTCCATGCCGAACGGAGTATTTCCGGATACCGGAAGAATGCCGCCGTTGTAATGGCCATAAGGATGCTGGAAGCTCTCGATATAATCTGCAATATAATTAAACATATCTTTTGCGATCTGATTTGCGGAGTCATCATCATTGCCATATTTAGTGGCATGCGCGCACATGGCCTGCACATCCTCATACCCTTCGAACCCGGCCTCCAGCGCCTTGCAGAGAGTATCCATGGTGAATGCCTTCTGATCATATACTAGCTCTTTTACCGCCAGAATACTGTTAATCAAGTCAGCCACGCCGATGGCGTCCAGACCGTCACCGATGCTGTATTTCGCACCGCCCCATGCGTAATCGCTGGCGTTCTCAATACACTCCTTGAAGGTCAGAGAGGCTACCGGACATTCCATGTCACGGACAATCTGAGTACAAACCTGATTACCTTCTACCACTGCCTTCAGCATAAAACGTATTTGAGCCTTCACCGCCTCCAGGAACTGGCCGAAGGTCCCGAAGTTCCTCGGATCACCGGTACGGGCGCCTGCATAGCGGCCGTATTTGCGGCTTTTGCCATCATTCAGGGCAAATTCCACCACAGCTCCCAGATTGTAATCACAATAGGAAGTGTAGCAGCGCTGTTTTCCAGCCAGGCTGGTTTCCACACAGCCACAGGGATTCCAGTGATATGCTTCTCTCAGCGGAACACCCTTATTCATCATCATCATGATTCCCGCTTCGTCATTATGAAATGCAGGGAAGCCCGTTCCCATCTGCATCAGCTCTACGACTTTTTTCAGGAATTTATCCGGGTTCCGCGCCAGATTATATTTTACAGAAAGTGATGGCTGATACATCTGTACATCCATGGTCGCCTGCAGAACCAGATAAGACAAATCATTGACTGCATCCATACCATCTTCATCCACTCCACCCACACAGAGATTCTGGAACATGGGATATCCGGCAGAATAACGGGCGGTCGTCGCGTCCTGCAGCATGCATGTTTCGGAGAACTTCACCCACAGACAATCAAGCAGCTCCTGCGCCTCGTCCTCTGTAATCCGTCCCGCCTCAAGATCCGCCTTGTAATACGGATACATATACTGGTCAAAGCAGCCCGGATTATAGCTGGGCGCCTCATGCTCCATGAAAACACAGATATGCAGGAAATACATGGACTGGATCGCCTCCCGGAAAGTGCGGGCCGGCTTCTCAGGAACTCTGTCGCACACTTCTGCGATATCCAGCAGTTCCTTCTTTCTCTTCGGATCTGTCTCTGCCTCCGCCATTTCTTTTGCTTTAGCAGAATATCGTTTTCCAAGCTGGCGCAGGCCGTCTGCAACCAGAGACAGGGCGCGCAGGTAATTCATCTTTTCAAAATCACCCGGAACTGAGAGATCCAGCGTCTCTCTCACAGCTTCGATTCTCTTCTCGATGCCTTCTACCCCTTCCTGAATGATCATTTGATAATCAGGTGTTAGCTCGCCCCAGCCGCGCACGCACTTGCGGTCAATGTAGATCGCACCGCAGTCACGCAGAGTCCGCACCACATCCGGCATCTGTTTTTCCCATTTTTCATTGATGGAACGACCCTTCCAATAGGGTTTTACAACTTCCAGGAACAGCTCCCGGTCCTCTTCCTTCAAATGGAAGGGATCATACTGCCGTTCATTGATCGTATCGATTTCCCTGTCGATGAAAGACCAGCAGTCATCCGGGCATACCAGGCCGCCCCGCTGTTTGCTTCCGGAATTCCCCACGATCAGCTCGTCATCCCAGATCGGGATGGATTTTTCCATACACTGTTTCCGAATTGCATAGGCCTTCTGTACCACATGGGGTTCACCCTCTGATTCCTGAAAGCCTCTTGTCAGGATCACCGCATTCTCCATATCAATCTCCGGATACTTCTCCAATACACGTTCCTTCAGCCGATTGATACGCTCCATATAACTTTTCTTGCTCGTTGTCTTCTGCATATCGTTTCCCTACCTTTCCACCTCAGCTTTGAGATATACTATATATGGTGCAAATACCATGCCAGTTCCTGTATCTAAGCTTTTAAACTCAGAATTTTGATGTTTGGCTCAAAAAACACCGCTGTTTCAACTTCTCCGATTATATATTGCATGCAGTTTCGACATATTGTTGACATTTCAACCCAATTAATTTATAATATATGCAATGATTCGATGCACCACGTTCTTTCATATTCGCAATTAAAAATTGCGCGCCGGGAGGATACCGCGATGAACTATTTGGAGTTATTTGATTTATTCCACCAATGCAGGCTTGGCGCCGTCCTGGCCGCCAGGGACGACATAATACTGGATATCAACCAGCAGGGAGACATCTTCCTGAATGGGAAGGGGAATTTAAAGGGTCAGTCCCTGCGCCGGATCGCTGATTTTCTCTGCATTTCTCCGGCCGGTCAGGATTTCATTCCCAGCAGAGCCGGGGACGGCGTTTCTTTTCGTTGCACCCCTGTTACCGACGGGCAATATGGCAACCCCGCCTTCCATGAATATCTGCTGCCGGTCTGTGTGCTGGAATCCGGCTTGTTCCCTGCCCAAAGCCGCATGGTTGTCTTCCGGGACGCCACCTCTCAGTTTTTCTTTCAGCTGCTGGAGCATGTCTTTCATCAGATGAATGAAGCTGTCACAATCTGGGACAACCAATGCCGCATCCTGATGATTAACAAGGCAGCTGAAAAGCTGGAATCCCACCTTTCCGACGATGTGCTGGGAAAGGAAAACGCCGCTCTGTATAAAGCCAATAAAAACAGTATTCTGGCCATTCCTCAAGTACTAAAGGACAAAAAGCCCCTTCTGAATCTCCGGCAGGATGTATTTACCAACTCCGGAAAAGAAATAGAAATGGTCTCCAGCAATTATCCAGTCTTAATGGACGGCCGGGTAGTTGCCGCCTATAGCATGATGCAAGACCACTCCTCCATCACAGAGCTGCACCACCGGATCGGCGAGCTTCAGCGCACACTGGCTGACACTGATCCGGCCCAAACGCCGAAGACAGACTCCGGCCTGACCGCTCACTACAATTTCAGCGATATCTGCTTTACCAGCAACTCAATCCGTATACTGATTGAACGAAGTAAAATGATCGCTCTTTCCGACTCTCCGGTGTTAATCTATGGTGAAACAGGGACGGGAAAAGAACTGTTCGCCCAGAGTATCCACAATGCCAGCCGCAGGAAACACTGTCCGTTCCTCGCGATCAATTGTGCCGCCATCCCTGAAACTCTGCTGGAAAGCACCCTGTTCGGCACTGAAAAGGGCGCTTACACCGGATCTATCCAGCGGAAGGGGCTGTTGGAGCTGGCCCATACCGGAACCCTTCTTCTGGACGAGATCAATTCCATGGACATCCAGCTCCAGGCCAAGCTGCTGCGCTTCCTCCAGGAAGGGGAATTTCGGCGGGTGGGCGGCGTGAAGAGCATCCATGTGGATGTGAGGATCATCTCCAACACAAACATAGCCCCTATGGAAGCCATTCAGAAAAAACAGCTCCGAATTGACCTCTACTACCGCCTGGGAATTGCCAATCTGACCATTCCCCCTTTGCGGGAACGCAAAGAAGATATCCCTACCCTGGTGCAGAGTTTTCTCCTGAAAGCCCGGAAAGCCACCGGTAAATCAGTTCTGGGCATCGACAAGCACACGCTTTCTGTCTTCTTTGCCTATGACTGGCCCGGCAATATCCGGGAGCTGCAGCATGCCATCGAATACAGCATGACGATTCTGCCCTTTGACCTCCAATACATTACGCCGGAATACCTGCCAGACCACATTCTCGACGCGACCGCCGCAGCCCCGGCCCCTGTGCAGAATGAATTGCCGAAGGAAAATCTGGTCCGCGCCGCCACTCGGAAAACAGCGCGCACATTGATCCAGCAGACGCTGGCGGAACACCAGAACAACATCTCCGAATCAGCAAAAGCGTTGGGAATTTCCCGGCAGAATCTCCAGCGCTACATCAAATCCCTGGATCTCTGAAAGTTGCCCGCTTAAAAGCATTCCTTGAAAATCGCAAGGATTTCCCCGTGCGTCATTCTCTTATAGCTGCCGGGCATGATGGGACAGGAACCGGCAATTTCCTTTAAGTCCGTTTGCTCCGTCACCCCAAGCTCACGCAGGGTGGTTGGCAGGCCAATTTCCCGAATAAAGGCGGCGAGAGCTTCCACGCCGGCCTTTGCCAGCTCTTCCTCAGTTTTCCCTTCAGAGCTTATCCCCCAAACCTGGCTGGCAAAACGGGCAAATTTTTTCCGGCCTGCCTCACAGATATGGCGGTAATAAACCGGATGCAAAACCCCCAGCCCCGCGCCGTGACCGCAGTTCGTATAAGCTCCCAGCTGCTGTTCCATGATATGGCACATGAAATCGGTGCGCTTTCCCAGCTTAATCATACGGTTTTCAGCCATGGTAGCGTCCCACATCAGATTGCTCCTGGCGTTGTAGTCCCGGGGATTCTGAATGGCCGTCCGGAGATTGCGGATGACACTCCGCATCAGCGCCTCTGAAATATCGTCGGAAACATTATCCTCATCCGGCTCGCTGAAATAGGTTTCCATGATGTGCGAGAGGATGTCAAAGCTGCTGGCTGCCATCTGATGCTTGGGAACACTGAATGTATATACAGGATCGAGCAGGGCGAACCTGGGATTACACACAGGATACTCATGGCTGGTTTTAATTTTCAGCTCTTCATTGGTGATGACAGCGCTGCCGTTGCATTCGCTGCCGGTGCCTGCCGCGGTGACGATCACCCCCAGTGGAAGCGGTTCAAAATCAAAGACACCCGGCTTTTCCCAGAAGTCCGCCCATAAATCACCCTCATAACGGGCCGCGATGGAAACTGCCTTACAGCAGTCCATCACGCTGCCGCCGCCAACTCCCAACAGCAGGCTGACCCCGTGTTCCCGTGCCAGCTTCCCTCCTTCCAGCACCTTCCGGTAAGTGGGATTTTCCATGATGCCGGAAAAGTCCACAATCTTCTTTCCCGCACCCTCTAATATTCCTGCAACTTCATCATACACGCCGTTCTTCTTTATGGAACCGCCGCCGTAGCAGAGCATCACCGTATCGCCGTAAACCTCTGCCAGTCCTCCCAGATATTCCCGCACACATCCTTTTCCAAAATACACTTTTGTTGAATTCTCAAAAACAAAATGATCCATTATGCTCTCCTTTCTGATACAAACCCCCTTGAAATATAAACTGTTTCCCGGCATGCGGGACAGTTGCGGAACTAAAAACGGAGGTATGAAGCCACCCCCACCAGAATGTCCATACCTCCGCTTTTTATATAGCACAACAATTATTCAACTGTAGTAACGACAAAGGAAACGAGTTTCGCCATGTCCTCCGGGTTGCTGGTGCGGATCTCCATCTCCGGAATCTTTCCGCCGGAAAAAATATTCGCATAAGCAATGAGTTTGGACAGCTGCGATTTCAAATTCAGGCAGTCCCCTTCCGAAGTAAGCAGTTCCACAGTACCTTCACAGGTTTGAACTGTGTCGAAAAATCCGTCAATATCTTTAATATTATAGAATTTCATATAAATGTCCTCATTAAATGCCAAGATAAGCCTTCTGAATATGGTCGCTGGCCAAAAGCTCCGCACTGTTTCCAGAAAGCACAACACGTCCGTCCTCTAACACATATGCGCGGTCTGTCACTTTTAATGTAGTATTTACATTCTGTTCAACCAGCAGTATGGAAACTCCGTTTACTGTCAGCTGTTTCAGCGTTTCGAGCACCTGCAGCACGATGTTCGGAGCCAGGCCCAGAGAAGGCTCGTCTATGAGCATCGCCTTTGGGTTTGACATCAGGCCTCTGGCAATCGCCAGCATCTTACGCTCTCCACCGCTCAAAGTCCCTGCGTTCTGTTTCAGTCTCTCTTTCAGTCTCGGAAACATCTGCAGCACTCTTTCATAGCTCTCCTGAATCTGGACTTTATCCCTGATAGAATAAGCACCCATCTTCAGATTCTGTTGCACGGTCATGCCTGAAAACAGAGCGCCATCATCTGTGATATAGCTCAGTCCGGCCTTCGTGATTTCCTGTACAGAAAGTTTTGTGATTTCCTTTCCGTCAAAGGTAATTTTTCCCTTTGTAGGTGTTATAATGTTGGAAATCGCCCGGAGAGTCGTTGTCTTTCCGGCTCCGTTGGGTCCAACCAGCGCGACGAATTCCCCTTCTTTTACTTCCAGGGAAACATCCCACAAAATGCCCAGCTTACCATATCCAGCATCTACATTTTCTAATTTAAGCAATTGTTTCACCTCATCCCGTTAGGTTTTACCATCTCATCAGTGTACATCGGTCTTTCCCAGATAGGCACTGATGACATCTTCATTTGACAGCACTTCCTGCGGAACTCCTTCTGCGATCTTTGTCCCGAATTCAAGCACAGCAACCCTGTCACAAATTCCTGTAATAAAACGCATCAAATGCTCGATACATATGATTGTCACACCGCTGTCCCGAATCCTGCGCACCAGCTCAATGAAGTCTGGCAGCTCAGCAGGCGTCAGCCCCGCCGCTACTTCGTCCAGCAGCAAAAGCTTGCAGTTTGTCGCCAAAGACCGCGCCAGCTCCAATCGTTTCAGCTGGATCGTATTCAAATTCTCAACAATCGTATCCTCTGGCAGGGGGAACTGAGCGAAATCCAGCAATTCCCGCGCCCGTTCCTTCGCACCCTGAGGTTTTTCCGCGCCAAACACGCAGCCAACCATAACATTTTCCAGAGCTGTCATTTTGGGAAATCCACGCACATTCTGAAATGTCCGGGAGATTCCGAGATGGCACAGCTTTTCCTGCGCAAAACCTGTTATATCTTTTCCCTGATATAATACCTTACCGCTATCCGGAGCATAGAATCCTGCGATGCAGTTCAGAAAAGTTGTTTTACCGGCGCCGTTTGGCCCGATAATCCCGACAATTTCTCCCTCTTTCACCTGAAGTGAAACTTTGTTAACTGCAACCAATCCTCCAAATCGCTTTTCAACGTCAATTGTCTCTAGTAGCATAATATCCTCCTGCTCTTTCCGCTTAATATATTACAATGAAAGTTCCGGACGACAGCCGGGCCGACGGCATGCCTGCATGCACAGAAGCACGGAGATCGAACGGATAAGGAAGTATGTGCCGCTGGCCGTCAGGCCGGATTGTGAATACTCCCGGCAGCTGTGGGAGCGCTGAAGGCGCCGGACAGCTGACTTTCATGATCGGTAATGTCCACATCAGCGAACATGTCCGTTTACTATGTGGGGAGGCGAGCAATATCCTCCCCACAGAATACAGCATTTTTTATTTATTTTGCATAATCCGGTACAAACATAGGCGCTTCTCTGTCAGCTTCCGGCCATACGACAACCTCTTTGTCGCCATCCAGCTGAATTACCTGGAAGTAAAAATGATCTTCATCTACGATCGGGTCGATTCCGTTATCAGCGCTGTACTCATAAGATGTAACGAGAACGCTGTCGTCAAATGTGATCCCGCCGGTCTGCAGAACTTCTTTGCCAAACTGATACAGTGTCTCAGAGTTTACTTTTTCATATTTCTTCTCGCACTCTTCGATACATTTGATCAGGAATTTTGCTCCGTCATAATTGATGCCGCCTGTGGTAGCTGACGGGGTGTATCCGTATTTGTCTTCAAAAGCTTTCGCAAATTCCATCGCTCTGTCATTGACCAGCTTGGAACGGCATACCAGCGTACCGGTTGCGGCATCGCCTGTCAGCTCATACCAGTTGGCGGCCTCTGTCAGGCAGTCTGAAGTCTGCAGGCAGGGCAGATTGGATTCCTTGGCCTGCTTAATGAAAGCCGCGCCCGCTGCCGGATTGGTCAGCTGCACAAACGCCAGGTCCGCGCCAGATTCTTTGATCTTTGCGATAGAAGTGTAGAAATCTGTCACGTTGATTGCAGTGTAATCCTCAAATACACATTCGCCGTTAAATGCCGGCATGGAATCCTTAACCGTCGTACCGAATACGCGGCCAAAGTCCGTGTCATCTGCGAATACCGCATATTTCACCCGGCTGGCATCCCATTCCCCATTGTCGATCAGTTCCTGAAGCAGGGCAAAATATCCGATTGCCAGAGACTCAGATTTCGGCCAGATTTTGCTCATCAGATAACTGTTTTCTTTTCCCTCTACCTTCTCATTGATTACTGATGATGATGAGCTTGAGAAGTACCAGGGAACCTTGTATTTATTGCAAACGTCTACCATGGCTACCGCAACGGAACTGTTCCAGCTGCTCAGCACCACTTCGTCGCCCCTCTTAACAATACCTTCTTCCAGAGCCAGCGCGCCTTTGTCCGCATCAGATGTCGCGTCTACAAAGTCGAGCTCTATCGTGTAGCTGCCGACCTTATTGTCAACCTCTTCGAAAGCCATTGTGATGGTATCCTGCAGCTCTTTTCCTGCTTTTGCAGACTCACCGGTCAGCGGGATCGGAACGGCGATCTTCAATACATCATCCTCCGCTCCCGCCGCAGATGCTCCTCCTCCGCCGCAGCCGGTGGCTACTGTTGCAAATGCACATGTTGCTGCCAGGAATACTCCCATCATTGCTCTTGTCCGCTTTCTCATAGTTGTTTCCTCCCTTTCTTTGCATAAGTTTTCTTATGCATTTGTTAATCCATTACTCTTTATATGCTACTATAATTACACCCATAATAACTTGCTTTTAATGCCTATTATTCTTTTGCCGCTTCCTTTTTTCTGCCCAGACGTTTTTTAAAGAACGCTTTTACCGGCCTCTCGAATCCCGCGATTCCGTTCGGCATGAAGATCATGACCAGAATCAGCACCAGGCCGTAGATGATGTACTTCAGCTCAACCAGAGAGTTCAGGGACTCAAAGATCGGCATGGTGATAAAGGCTGCAAGCAGTGGTCCCCAGATGCTTCCCCGGCCGCCCACATAGGCAATTACCAGAATCTGAATCGTACCCTTGGTTGCCATCAGCGTCGGAGTTAAGATGCCGATATAATGCGCATAGAATCCGCCGCAGAGACCTGCGATAAAACAGGAAATACAGAAGTTAATCAGCCTGTATTTCAGCGGGCTGACACCGGTGGTACGGGCCGTCTGCATATCCTGCCCAAGAGCCGTAAACGCAAGGCCAAGATGCGATTTCACGATCACTCTCAGAACAATGAACGTGAGCACGCAGATACCGAATATCACATAGAAATAAGGCGTAGACCACGGCGTGTCGAACAACGGCTGTACCTGAAGCCCCAGCGCTCCACGGGTCAGCCCCGTCAGCGCATTCGCGGCATTCATCAGAATCAAACCCACAAACCATGCCAGCAACGCTGCGAACATTCCGTCCATCCGCAATGTCAGCAAACCAATCAGTAAACCTGCTAAGGTCGCCATCAACCCGCCAAGAATCATTCCAACCCAGGGAGTCATTCCAGCCCGCTCAAACAAGAGCGCTGAAGTATAGCCTCCCAGTCCCATCAAAGCTGCATAGCCCCAGTTGGCTACTCCTATGTAACCTGCCGAAAGGTCAAACCCCATCGCCAGTGTTCCGTACAGTACGCACATCAGCAGGAGCCGGATATTATATTCGTTGCCCGCAAACAGGGGAGACAGCCCAAGAACAATAAATGCCACCAGGCTAATAGGGCTTAATCCTACTTTGCCCAGTATTGCAGAAAATTTAGATGTCTTATTCTCTTTCATGGCAAATTCCTCAATCCTCTCTTATACTTTCACTCTCTTACCAAACAATCCGGTCGGCTTAATCAGTAGAATCACTACGATAACAGAAAGTGATACGGCATCTGCCCAAGCAGCACCCACATAATACGTCGCAAACACTTCAATAAACGAAACTATGAACGCGCCTACAATAGTCGCTTCCAAATTGCCAAGGCCTACCAGAATTACTACAAACCATGCCGCATACAGAGGTTTTAACCCCATGGAAGGATATGCCGGCGTGATGGAAATCAGCGCGGCTCCCGCAATCGCTGCCAGCATACTGCTCAACGCAAAGGTCAGCGTATGGATTGAATTGATCTGTACACCCATCAGCATAGCTCCCTCTTCGTTCTCGGAAACTGCTGTGATGGCATTTCCTGTTCTGGTCTTTTTCAGGAAAGCCCAGAAGAAAATAACGACTGCAATTGCAACAACAAACGCGATCATACGATCCATCGGGATATTGATACCGGCTATATTAAGAGAACCCGCCCAAATTTTTTCAACACCAAGGAATTCTGCGCCAAAGATCATCTGCGCAACATTCTGAATCACGAAACTAATACCTGCTGTTACAAGAAATGTGTTCAAACTCCAATCAGATTTTGAACGCTTTCTCAGCGGATTAAATGTCAACCGCTCGATAATTGCCCCAAACACAAAACCCATCACTGCTGCCAGAACGAGGACAACAATACCAGGAAGTCCCAACATGGAAAGCCCCACATATGCACAATACGCGCCTATCAGATAAAACTCTCCATGAGCAAAGTTCGGTATCTTCATGACACCATAAACCAGCGACAAGCCCATACTGATCAGGATGTACATACCTCCCTTCAGAACAGCGCTGATAATTAAGTCAATCATACTACATCCTCCTACTCTTCCGCTTCTATAGGAGTACCACAAAGTTACTGAGTATCTCCGCTCGTCTCCTTATAAGATAACAAACCCTTAAACACAATTCTCCCTCTCTTTTGCTTCTCCATTCACAGTCGCTTTCCTGAGTCTGGCAGCCGTTCATTCTTGTATTTTTTCAAGTACAAGATATTTGTTTATAAAATAGTAGGCATATTCCAATCGGTCCATTTGAAATATGCCTACTGATTCTAACGGCCTTCCCAAATTGAAACTAACATATGATTAAGCACAAAAGAGGAACTTCTGCTTTCTTATCACTGCTTCGGAGTGTATTCTCCTTCATGCAGATATTTCTGCAACTGCTCATCTGTCATGTGATCAATGTCGAGATAATCCAGCGTATACTTGCTTCCCGCGATCAGGTCACGCTTGATCATGACATTTGCCAGATAGATCATGCAGTCAACAGTCGGGGTCGGAACATTGTACTTCTTGCCCAGCTGCTGAATCAGATAGCATCCAACCGGAACATCTTCTGTGATGTAACGGTTCTCCAGATCGAAGGGTCCATCACCGTAGAAGTTCTCGTATTTCTCTTCAAACGGAACCGCGAAGTCCGGTCCCATGTACTCTTTACCATACATGGTAGTACGAGAGAAGAAATCTTCGTAGTTAACGGTGCAAAGTTCTACGTCCATGGCCTTAGCCAGAGCTTTTTCTTCTTCCCAGAAGACAGCCTGCACTTCTGCTATAGCAGGGCACAGAGCAAATCCATACAATGAATAGTTCTTCTTATCCTGTCCCAATACGGTATCGAAGTTCTGCATAACCGCAGCGCCCAGAACAGTTCCGGGAACGTGGATCACCGGGTTGACATTGGACAGGTTAATATCAATAACAGTTTTACCCTTCACGAATCCATCACCGGTACGGATTGCATCAAATGCCGGTATGTACTGTGCAGACTCTATAAACGCGTCTGTATCTGTGTGAGGCAGAGCCGCGCCGCGGATGGTAGTGATACGGTCTTCTACCTTGCACTCATTGGTGGTAACGCCGCCGCGTCTTACGATACGCACGCCATACGGAGCTGTATACCACGCGCCTACAATTACCTTCTTGGTGCAATTCAGTTCACGCATGATCTTTCTGCATACAAATGTGCCGCAGTTATCAGGCAGGATGTGGATCACCTGGCCATCTTCCAGAAGCGGAATCAGCTGACGGAAAATAGATTCATGTGCCATTGCAACAGTGGCTACTACGATGATTCCCGCACCCTTAACAGCTTCTGCCATATCGGTGGTCACCATACTCACATGGCCTACACCACGTCTTTCAAATCCATAATAACTAAACTGGTTGCCAGTAAGCTTAATTCCCGTTCTCATCAGATTGTTGAAGTTCTGCTTGAAAGCTTCTTGCTCCCAAATTCTCACTGTCGCCCCGGCTAATGCGCAGTCACCTGCCATTGTTTTGCCTACCGCACCACAGCCCAAGATAGCAATTGGCATATCCTTTAAATAGCTCATATCTGCTGCCATCTTCTCTTCCTCCTTTTTAATGGTTTTTATCAAATCTGATTCATTGAATTGAATTCAATGGATTGATTTTATTATAACAGGATCAGTTCTTTGTGTAAATCGGCAATATACTATAATATTGCCCATGTTTTTTTGTGCAATTTATCCTAACTGTATTTTTAAACTACCAATTGCATGCATTATTGCTGTGCCAGTTTCATATATGACTGATACCGCTCCTTTGCATCTGCCTCTGCTTTGGCATACAGGGCTTCTGCTTTCTCCGGAAAAACGTTCCGCAGGGATGCATACCTGTTCTCTCCCATCAGGAAATCACGGAAGCTGCCTTTCGGCTCTTTGGAATCCATCTGGAAGGGATTCTTGCCTTCCTTCTTCAGATCCGGATTGTACCGGTACAGATGCCAGTACCCTGCTTCCACAGCATTTTTCTCTTCGGTTATGCTCATGCCCATGGCCGCTTTCATGTGATGCTCAATACACGGGCAGTAGCAGATCACCAGCGAAGGCCCGTCGTATGCTTCCGCTTCACGGAGCGCTTTCAGTGTCTGTGCGGGATCGGACCCCAGCGCTACCTGCGCCACATAGACATAGCCATAGCTCATGGCCATCATGCCCAGGTCCTTCTTCTTCGTCTCTTTACCGCCGGCCGCGAATTTCGCAATGGCACTGGCCGCTGTAGACTTAGACGCCTGGCCGCCGGTATTTGAATATACCTCCGTATCCAAAACCAGCAGGTTGATATCCCTGCCGCTGGCCAGCACATGGTCCAGACCGCCATAGCCGATATCATAAGCCCATCCGTCCCCGCCGAAGGCCCAAACGCTCTTCTTCGTGAGGAATTCTTTATTATTCCGAATAAAGTCCGCTTCTTCATTATCAACGCCTTCAATAGCCGCCAGAAGAGCGTCACTGACTTCACGCGTTACCTCCGGGTCTTTGCCCTTTTCCAGATAAGCAGCACATGCTTCTTCTGCAATTCCGCTTGCTTTCAGCTTTTCAACCTTATCAACCAGCTGTCTCTTGATGGTGTCCTGTCCCAGCAGATATCCATACGCATACTCTGCGTTATCCTCAAAGAGTGACATGGCCCAGCTGGGTCCGTATCCTCTCTTATCAGTACAATAGGGAGATGCCGGCGTAGAGCCGCCATACGCGGAAGAGCAGCCTGACGCATTGGTTATGTACATTCTTTCACCAAAGAGCTGCGTAACCAGCTTGATGTAAGGTGTTTCACCACAGCCTGCACATGCGCCGGAGAACTCGAAGTACGGCTTCGCAAACTGTATGCTCTTGACATTTTTATTGCTGATGGCGTCCTTCTTGATCTCGACTTCATCCACTCCATAATTCCAGTTGGCAGATTCTTTTACCTGGCTCTCCAAAGGCTTCATAGTCAGTGCTTTTTCCTTCGCAGGGCATACGTTCACGCAGCTTCCGCACCCGGTACAGTCATAGGGCGATACCTGCATGCGGTATTCGTATTTTTCAAGGCCCTTTCCTTTGGTTGGAACCGTTGCGAACCCGGCGGGTGCCGCTTCTTTTTCAGCCTCCGTAACCAGGATGGGACGGATGGCTGCATGTGGGCAGACCAGAGCACACTGGTTACACTGGATACATTTTGCCGAATCCCATTCCGGAACATCCACAGCCGCGCCGCGCTTCTCATATTTGGTGGTACCTGCCGGCCAGGTTCCGTCTTCCAGGCCATATTTCGTCATCTGGCTGACCTTCAGGACATCACCCTTCTGACGGTTCATCACATCAACCACTTCACTGATGAATTCCGGCACTTTGCGTTCTGACGGCTCATCTTCAGCCGTTGCCCAGCTCTCCGGGATCTGGATCTCTTTCAGCTCGTTGATGCCATAATCAATGGCATTGTTATTCATGTCTACAACTTCCTGGCCCTTTTTCTTAAAGTAGGACTTGTAGTTAGCGTCTTTCATCTCCTGAACAGCTTGTTCCAGCGGAATTACCTCCGCCAGTTTGAAGAAGGAAGCCTGCAGTATGGTGTTGGTCCTGTTCCGCAGCCCGATTTCTCTGGCAATACGGATGGCATCGATGGTATACAGCCTCGCATGTTTGGCCGCCAACGCCCGTTTCATGGATGCGGGCAGATGGGTTTCCAGCTCTTCCTCGTTCCAGCTGCAGTTCAGCAGGAAAATACCGCCGTCTTTCAGGTTCTCTACCATATCATATTTGTTCACATAGGACGGATTGGAGCATTGCACAAAATCCGCCGCCTGAATCAGATAGGGCGCATGGATCGGGTCTTTCCCGAACCTCAGATGAGACTGTGTCAATCCGCCTGATTTCTTGGAATCATATACAAAATATGCCTGGCAGTACAGATCTGTGGCATGGCCGATGATCTTGATGGAGTTCTTGTTGGCTCCCACCGTACCGTCTGAGCCCAGCCCCCAGAATTCTGCATTAGTTACGCCATCCGGCGTGGTATTGATTTCCTCTCCCACAGGCAGGGAAGTAAAGGTCACATCATCCTCAATGCCAATGGTAAAATCATTCTTCGGCTCATCTGCCTTCAGGTTCTCGAATACACTCACCAGCTGTGCGGGTGTGGTATCTTTGGAACTCAGGCCATAGCGTCCGCCTACGATCTTCATGGAATATTCTTTTTCTTTATATAACGCGCAGATATCCTGATACAGAGGCTCTCCCATGGCGCCTGGCTCTTTTGTGCGGTCCAGCACTGCAATTTTCTTCACAGTCTCCGGAAGCACCTTCAGGAAGTATTCTGCAGGGAAGGGACGGTACAGATGTACATTCAGCATTCCGACCTTCTCGCCTTTTGCCACCAGATAATCAACGGTCTCCTGTGCAGTCTCGGCCGCCGATCCCATAAGTACGATCACACGCTCTGCATCCGGCGCTCCGTAATAGTTCACCAGATGATAGTCCCGGCCGGTCAGTTTGTTGATCTCTTCCATATAATGCTCTACGGAATCCGGAATTTCATTGTATCTCACATTCATGGCCTCACGGCACTGGAAGAAGATATCCGGATTCACGGTGGTTCCTCTGGTGGCCGGATGCTCTGGATTCAGTGAATGGGCACGGAAGGCACGGATGGCATCCATATCTACCAGCGGTCTCAGATCTTCATAATCTAACGCATCAATTTTCTGGATCTCGTGCGATGTACGGAACCCGTCGAAGAAATGCAGAATCGGCATTCTCGCATGAATGGCTGCCAGATGTGCTACTGCTCCCAGATCCATAACCTCCTGAGGAGAAGCAGATGCCAGCATGCCGAAGCCTGTGCTTCTGACTCCCATGACATCCGAGTGATCCCCGAAAATGGAAAGGGCATGTGCCGACAATGTCCTGGCTGATACATGAAAAACGCCCGGAAGCATTTCACCTGCAATCTTATACATGTTCGGAATCATAAGAAGCAATCCCTGAGAAGCCGTATAGGTGGTGGTCAATGCGCCGGACTGCAGCGCTCCGTGAACCGTACCTGCGGCACCGCCTTCTGACTGCATCTCTACTACTTCTACCGGCTGTCCAAACAAGTTCTTCTTGCCATTCGCCGCCCACTCATCCACATACTCAGCCATAGGGGAGGAAGGTGTGATCGGGAATATACCGGCAACCTCTGTAAATGCATACGAGGTATATGCAGCTGCTTCATTTCCGTCCATAATTGCTTTTTTACTGGACATTTCTATGTACCTCCTTATTTTCTAATCCTTTCAAATCCGATATTCCGTCATTTTATTGCATACCGTGCCAATAATTGCATGCAATATTTGTTGTTACATTTAATATAAATTTTTTCATACAAAATGTCAATGAACAATACATAAGAAATTTTCTCACGTATTTTGTGAATATTGTCCTAAAAAGTATTTGCAATATGTTATTTTGGGGGTTATAATAGTAAAAGTCGTAAGGGGCATTATTGATGATCATAGGAAGCAGACGGTATTGAGTGAATGCCAGGCATCCACATTTTCTTCTCTGGGCAATGCTAAGAATGAATAGGGATATACAATTCTGTAAATATAATCATTAAACAAACGTTACTATTTTTCACCCACTTTTTAAAAAGGAGTATGATCCATGCGTTCTCAAAGCAGCATTGCATACGAACAACTTAAAGAACAGATATTTCATATGGATTTACTGCCGGGCGAGAAAATATCTGAGCTACAAATTTCTTCTCAGTTAAATATCAGCCGCACGCCCGTACATGACGCAGTCAGGCGGCTAGCCGCAGAAGGCCTGGTGACGATCCAGTCCAAACGCAGCGCTGTTGTCGCAAAATTTACCGACAAAGAGATCAAGGATATCGGTTCCATCCGTCTCGTACAGGACATCCTTTCGGCAGAGCTGGCATCCTATTATGGCAGCGCGGCAGATTTTGAACAGCTTGAACATCTGGCCACTGTCTGTGAGGAAGCCGCTGAACAGGGCAATATCTATAAACGGATACACGCAGACGGAGATTTTCACTTGAAGATAGCTGAGATTTCAGGGAACACGAATTTATATCAGCACCAGTACTCAGTCTATCAGCAGATTCATTTGATTCAGATTTCCAAGTACACCAGCATCGAAGACAGTTTGCTGCAGATCCATCACCATCTGCCCATCATCGAGGCTCTCCGCAACGGCGAAATTGCCAAGCTGCGAAAACTGATTTGTATGCACATTCAAGACTTTTTTCAGATAGACCCATACCTTTTAAAGTGCTACGGAACAGATGAATAATCAGAAATTCTTAGGATAGAGGATCGTATATGCAAAGTAATAATCCAAAAATACTTTCCCAAGAGAGTTCCGCACCTCCCAAGTTAACCCGGCGCAAACAACAAGCGTTACTTACCAAAGACAAGATCTTCCAGGCCGCTATGGAGGTCATCAACAGAAAGGGATTCAGCAACACCACTATAGAAGATATCACCTCCCAGGCCGGTGTGGCCAGCGGCAGTTTTTATACATACTTCAAGTCAAAGGAGGCTATCGTATTAGAAACGTTCAAGCATTTAGACGAAATCTATGAATGGGCCTATCAGCAGATAGGAAATGATACATTTTTATCTACAATCACCAGATTCATCCGTCTCTCCTGTTCTGAGTATGAAAAACGGGGAAAGGGAATCATCAGGGCGATTATTTCCAACTACTTTTCGTTCCCTGAGTTCGACTTTTTTCAGCCGGACCGCTCACTGATCCGCTGCCTCCAAAGCATTGTTGAAAAAGGGATTTCCGACGGCGAGGTCAACAGCGCTCTCACCGCCGGCGAATATGTGACACAGCTGCTCTCCGCCATGACGGGCGTGGAGGTTCTGTGGTGCTTTGACAAGACCGGGCAAAGGCTGGCCGATATGATGGCCGCATCCATTCGCTCCATGGCGCTCGGCATGCTGGCAAAATAAATATAATTTCATAGGATGTCTCAGAAGTCCATAGCCTTCGGCGTTACAGGATTTTTGAGACATCCTTTTTTACGCTGCGTGGATCAAAATATATTGAATGTGATCTTCAATTAGTTTTGATTTATTTATGGCTCAAGCGGTATTACAATGACCGTATGAAAAAATCTACAATGTATACCCGCCGGGCGCTCCGTAACACACGCTCCCGGCGGGTCGGGGGAGCAGCTTACGCTGCCCTACAATGAATGAGGAGGTTCGCGCAGATGACAATTATTCCTGAAAAAATGAAAGGTGTATACCTCACCGGTTACGGAGGCTATGACAAGCTGGAATACCGGGAGGATATTCCGGTTCCAAAGCCAAAGCCCGGCGAGGTGCTGGTGAAGATCAGCGCAGCGGCGGTGAATAACACAGACATCAACACCCGTATCGGATGGTACTCTAAAAATGTCAGGACCGCCACTGACGCCGGCGGCGCCGGCGGATTTCAGGCAGATGTGAAAGAAGACGGCTCCTGGCTCGGCCAGCCGCTGAGCTTTCCGCGAATCCAGGGGGCGGACAGCTGCGGCAGGATCGTGGCAGTGGGAGCAGGCGTAGATGAAAGCCGGATCGGGGAAAGGGTAATCATCCGCAACGTACAAGAAATGCCAACAAGCGGCCGCGGCCTTGAATGCTTTACTCATGGCTCTGAATGTGACGGAACGTTCTGCGAGTATACAACCGCCTGTTCTGAAGAGGTATTTAGTCTCAACAGTGATCTGTCCGATGAAGAACTGGCCGTGCTGCCCTGTGCCTATGCGACAGCTAATAATCTGATCTGCCGGGCAGGCGTAAATAAGAATGACCGTGTTCTTGTAACGGGAGCCTCCGGCGGCGTAGGTTCCGCACTGGTACAGCTCGTGAAGGCCAGGGACGCACTGGTAATCGGCGTGTGCGACCACGGCAAGGAAGATCTCCTGAAGCGCTGCGGCGCCGACGAGATCATATTCCGGGACGAGGATTACATAGAACGGCTCGGAGAGATGTCTGTCGACGTGGTGCTTGATATGGTTGCAGGCAGTTCCTGGCCGCAGCTTTTGAAGATCCTGAAGAAGGGCGGAAAGCTTGGGATGTGCGGGGCTATCGCAGGACCAATTGTTGATTTCGATGTCAGAGATATGTATTTAAAGGATTTGAGCTTCTTTGGAACGACTTATCAGACAAGAGATTCCATGCTCCAGCTGATCGATTTCGCGGAACAGGGCAAGATCCATCCGATCATTGCCAGAGTTTTTCCACTGAAGGACATCGTGGAGGCTCAGAAAGCTTTTCTTTCTAAAAAACACGTGGGAAAGATTGTGCTAAAAATAAGCGAAGGCTAACATCTGCCGGAAAGCGAGGAAATGATATGGGATTTAAAAGAAGTTTCGATGTCGTCCAGGCACACTGCGGCGAGCCCATGCATGTGATCACGGGCGGGGTACCTACCATCCCCGGCGACACCGTCTACGAGCAAATGAAATGGATGCGGGAAAATGACGACCAGGTGCGCAATCTGGTGTTAAAAGAGCCCAGGGGCTATCCGCCGGTAAACTGCAATCTGATAGTCCCCGCAAAAGATCCACGGGCGGCAGCCGGATATATCATCATGGAGCAGAATGAATACTGTGTCATGAGCGGCGGTAATACCATAGCAGTTGCCACCGTTCTTCTCGAAACAGGTATGATCCCCATGAAAGAGCCCGTCACTGAGTTTTACCTGGAGGCAGCTGCAGGATTGATCAAGATCAAAGCAGATTGCCATAACGGCAAGGTCACTCAGGTTACATTTACGAATGTTCCGGCATTTCCAGTATATCTGGACGCGGAGATAGACGTGCCGACGCTGGGCAAAATCAAGGTCGATATTGCCTGGGGAGGGATGTTCTATTGCCTCATTGACTCCCGCCAGTTCCCATGGCTGAAGCTGGTTCCGTCTCAGGGGAAGGAAATCGCAAGAATCAGTGCCCTCTGCTATCAGGCGGCGCGAGAACAGCTCCCGGTGCATCACCCGGACTATCCGGGCATCGGTATCACCGGTTCCGAAATCCACGGCCCCACCGAGAACCCGAATGCAGACTGGCAGAGCGTCGACACTGTATATACCGGCGAGGTCGATCTGAACAGGCCGGAGACATGGACAGGGGCTTTAGACCGCTGTGCATGCGGAACTGGCACCTGCGCGCTGATGTCTGTCAAATACGCCAGAGGGGAACTGAAATTAAATGAGCCCTTCAGGCGCGAAGGGCTGATCGGCATCATATTTACCGGGCATGCGCTGGAGGAGGTTGACATACACGGTTATAAGGGAATCAAACCCACAATCGGAGGCGAGGCCTGGATCAGCGCCTACTGTAAATACGTATTGGACGAAACAGACCCATTCCCCAACGGATTCACAGTGGGAGACATCTGGTAACCCGACTCCGCCACCCCTCTTTTCACAATCGAAAACATCGCATCGCAAAACGATTCGTCCAGCGTATCGCTGCAGGTGAATCCCACCTTCAGGGTAAGGGGGCTGGACAACAAAGAGTCCGGCAGGATATCCATATCCGCTGTAATCGAAGAAGCTGGAAGAAGCGACACGGCAAGTCCGCTTCTGACAGCTTCTTCGATGTTCTCAGACATGGTGCTGGTAAAAACGATCTCATAATCTATGGAACTGTGCTTGAGAGAATAAAGGGTATAAGTGTTCACAATACAGTCATCTGCAAAAAGTGCTACAGGCAGTGCAGTCTTCTGCGGGATCGTATATTCCTTTGCGCTCACCCAATATAACGGCTCTTCCCAAAGAATCCGATCATCCCGAAACTGGGGTTCCATCGCCACAATCGCCGCTGAAACTGTTCCCTTCTCCATAGAATGGCGGATCGCCCGGCTCCTCGAACATATCGTGCTAAAATGATAGGACGGAAAGCTATTCTTCAGTTCAGGATATATATGCTTCAGGAACATCTTCGCATAGTCCGTGGGGACTCCAAAGACAATGTTCCCCGTCCAGTCCTCATTTCTTAAGGAACTAAATACCGCTCCGTTGAGTTCCAGTATATCCTTTGCATACTTAAAAAGCGTTTCTCCATCTTTGGTTAAAAGGAGGGAGTTTTTGCTCCGGATAAAAAGCTCTGTATCAAACTGCTCTTCCAGCTTTTTAATCTGAGTGCTGACAGCTGAAGGCGTACGGAAAATCAATTCCGAAGTAATATTCAGCTTACCGGTCTCGGCTGCAGTAACAAATGTGTTCAAATATTCAAGGCTCACGTATTTGTTCATAATGCCCCTCCTCTATAAAAAGATTTGTGGCGGGCTAGTGGATACCTGGACGAAAAGCAGCGGGAGACCTGCAGCGGTTCCGACCTGGCGGGAGGCGGGGCGGAACAGGGGCTGCCTCCCGCCAGACTTTCGTCCGGGTATCCAACCAGTCGCCGGCCGATCTACAGCTTACATAGCGTCAATCTGGTTCAGGCGCTCCACATCCATACCGGATTTTGCAAAGATTGCTTTCACCTTTGCCCGGTCCTCTTGTCCAATGCCCGGACGGTGGTCTTCATATTTCTTTAACAGCTTTTCAATTGCCTTGTCGATGCTGGCCTTGAGGTAATGTTCATCCTTGGCATTCCTGGAACCAATAACGGGGCTGTACAGCAGGCTGAAATTCTCCATGGTCGAATCTGAGGTTACATACGTTCCCGTATGGCCCACTTCCGTGATCTCATCCAGATCCAGGGTTTCCTCATTGATCTCAATCGGAGCCAGGGCTGCTTTTACCTCGCGGATAATCTCATAATCAATGACCATCTTTTCAAAACAGGTTGCATTAACGCTGTCCATAACGCCGCCTGCTTCCATGACGAAGTTGATGCCATGATGGAAGGATGAGAATAATGTCAGCATAGATTCATACCCGGCCTGTACATTGATACGGGGAGCGTCTGTCTGGCAGCCGCCGCCTCTGGAGGGCAGTCCGTAGAACTTAGCCATATTGGTAGAAAATCCCTGCATGACAGTGCCTTCCGGAGAAGCGCACGCAAAAGTGATGCCGCCGCGCATATCCGCCGCCGTGGACTGAATGCCGAATACCACAGGAGTTCCGGGACGGATCATCTGTGCCAGGCAGATGCCCGCCAGGTCTTCTGCCGTATTGCTGGCCAGGCTGCCCGCATAAAAGACAGGGCTGGTGGCTCCCAGCATGGAAGCAGGGCAGAGGATTACAGGCTGTCCATAGTCGACCAGCTGCATTAAGCAATCCAGCATACGTTCATCCAGCGTCAGCGGAGAAACTGTGTTGATTAATGCAATCATTCTCGGCTTCTCAATCAGAGCCTCTTTTCCTCCGAATATCTCACTGCTGGCTTCCAGGATCAGAGATACCTCCTCCTTGTATCCTGTGGGGAACAGCATGGCCTTTTCCGAATGGGTCAGCATGGCATAGAACATGCTCAGCGCCGCGCTCTCTTCCGGGATGTCTGAAGGCTGTACCAGGATTCCTCCATTAACATCATATACTTCCTCTTCTTCCACCATTTTCAGGCACTGAATATAATCTGCCATGGTGCCCGGGCGTCGGTTCCCCTCCCAATCATCAATAAATGCGCAGCCATAGGTAGGAACGGGATTTACATGTTCTCCGCCCACAGTCACATTATGTTTAGGGTCCCTCGCATAAATTGTAAAAGATTCCGGCGCCTTTTTCACCCAATGCCATACTTGTTCTTCTGTAAAATATGCGACATTATCCTCTACACGGATTCCGTTTGCCTTCAGGATCTCCACAGCCTTCTTATTAACGATAGCTACGCCTGTGGTTTCCATAATTTTCATCGCTGCCTCATGGATCAGCTGCTCTCTCGATTTTGTTTCTCCCATAATTATCCCTTCTGCCAGACATGGGGAGAACACATTCTCCCGTTTCTGGCCTCTCTTTTTTACTATGAAAGTCCCGGGCGGCAGCCGTGAGTCTCCGCACGCGAACATGCGGTGACCCACGGATACCGGACGGGCAGGCCGGTATAAGCAAACAGCCCGTCAGGGCAGATTGCGAATACTGGCGGCAGCTGTGAGAGCACCAAAGGTGCGGACAGCTGACTTTCATGATTGATGGCTGTCAAAATTGCCGGTTAACGGTTCCTCACTCCCAGTTTCAGTTCCTCTCTCAGATAGCGGATGCTTTCCTCACAGGCAGCCATCTCTCGTTTTCTGGCCTCTTCGATGGGCTCGTCCATACTCTTGAATGCGATTTCATTCTCAAGAATGATCTTATCCATCGATGATTTTTCCCTGATCTGCCGCACCATCAGCGGGCAATCCATGGAGCCCTGTCCATGAGGCGCGCCGATATCATGCACACCCAGAGGATCTACCACGATCACGTCATCGCTGAAATGACAGCAAAAGGCTCTGGGGAGCATCTTTTCCATCGCGTAATGAGGGTTCTCAATCACCTGCAGGGGATTCATCGTATCCACGCAGGTGCCAATCAGCGGGTGATTCAATTTGTCTACAATCCACAAGATCTCATCAGCAAAGGTATCCGTATGATTTTCAATGGCCACCTGCATACCATACTCCTCTATTAACGGAAGAGCTTCCCGGAATTCCTCATAACGAGCTGCCATCTGTGTCATAACCCTGGGATGGAAACAGGAGCCATACAGTTCTCTGGGGCGCAGGATATCCAGGCTGAATTTCACCAGCTCCGCATCCAGCCAGTGGCCAATCTGCAGGGCTTCCTTCACGTTACAATTCACACGGGAATCGCTACCCGCCTGGAAGGATGCATTGAACTCCAGAAACAGGCCGTGATCCCTGGCTGCCTTCGCCACCTTCTTCAGATTTTCCTCCCCGAAAGGATCCGTTTCCGCAGTCGTCAGCAGGTCTACCTTTGTGATCTGAAGCCCGTCCAGTTCCCATTTTTCGGCCCGGTCCATCAGCTCATACAGGGACATAACCTGATCGAAGTAATAATCCTTTCCAAATCCCCAGCTTTCACCGAACCCAAAGAAATGTAACGTATAAGTGTGCATCCCCAATCTTAATGCTCTTTCTTTTGCCAAGTTCTTCTCCTCCTTATTTCGTATTGGTGATCATTTGTTTGTCTGTTTATAGCAGGCTGCCTGCCGCCAGGAACAGCGGTGCGAACACCAGCGATACAATCGTCATCAGCTTGATCAGAATATTGATAGAAGGGCCTGAAGTATCTTTGAATGGATCTCCTACCGTATCTCCCACCACCGCCGCCTTGTGCGATTCACTTCCCTTGCCGCCGTACATGCCGCCCTCGATGTATTTCTTAGCATTATCCCATGCGCCGCCTGCATTAGACATGAAAATAGCCAGAAGGACTCCGGATACTATAGTCCCAGCCAGCATACCGCCCAATGCTACGGTTCCCAGGAGGAGGCCAACAGCCAGCGGCATGGCTACAGCTATGATTCCCGGAATAATCATCTCATGAAGCGCTGCCGTAGTGGAGATTCCTACACATGCGCGGTAATCCGGCTTTTCCTCACCTTTCAGGATTCCGGGCCTGTCACGGAACTGGCGGCGAACCTCTCCGATCATCTTATAAGCAGCCTTAGATACTGATTCCATGGTAATCGCTGAAAACAAGAAGGGGAGCATTCCGCCTATGAATACACCGATAATACAGCGGAAGTCCAGAATATTAATTGTGTCGATGTTGACCACCTGCGCATAGGAAACCAGCAGCGCCAGAGCAGTCAGCGCAGCAGAACCGATGGCAAAGCCTTTTCCGATTGCCGCAGTCGTATTTCCCACAGAATCCAGCTTGTCTGTAATGCCGCGCACCTTTGCATCCAGCCCGGACATCTCTGCAATTCCCCCTGCATTGTCTGCGATGGGCCCATAGGCGTCTACCGCGATCGTGCTCCCTGCCGTTGCCAGCATTCCGACGGCCGACAGAGCGATCCCGAACAACCCTGCGCTTAAGTATGACAGAAGGATTCCCACCGCGATACAGACAATCGGCACCACCGTTGATTTCATACCCACCGCAATACCTGCTATGATATTCGTCGCCGATCCCGTCTCTGATTCCTGGGCGATGTGCTGTACCGACGCGTATTTTTCTGATGTATAAAACTCAGTCACCGTGCCGATTACAAATCCTACTACCAGGCCGACTACGATAGCCACCGCCGGCATCACACTGTTAAAAAACGCAAGACTTAAAGGAAAGGACAGGGCTACCACTACCAGGTAAGCAATATTGCTGCCCAGATTGAGAGACCTCTGTGGGCTGCCTTTCTCCGAGCCACGCACAAAAACGGCTCCGACCACGGAAGCTACAATGCCAAATGCCGCAATGATCAGCGGGAACATGGCACCGGAAATCCCATAGGCAACCACGCCCAGGGTAATTGCCGAAACCAGCGCACCCACATAGGATTCAAACAGATCCGCACCCATGCCGGCCACATCTCCCACGTTATCGCCCACATTATCTGCGATAACCGCCGGATTCCGGGGATCATCCTCCGGAATATTGTTTTCTACTTTTCCCACCAGGTCTGCGCCTACATCTGCAGCCTTCGTATAAATACCGCCTCCGACACGGGCGAAAAGCGCTATCGTGGAGGCCCCCAGGCTATATCCGGTCAGCACCCTGACATCCTTAGTCAGCAGATAGATCAGGCTTACTCCCAGCAATCCAAAACCCACAACACAGAAGCCCATAACCGCGCCGCCGCGA
Source organism: Wansuia hejianensis (assembly GCF_014337215.1). Lineage (NCBI taxonomy): Bacteria > Bacillati > Bacillota > Clostridia > Lachnospirales > Lachnospiraceae > Wansuia > Wansuia hejianensis. The sequence continues at coordinate 1,964,377 of NZ_CP060635.1, forward strand.
TAGGCCGTGACCAGCGCTTTTGCCATTCCCGACTCCCTGGCAGCATTGGCGGTCCGCACATTCGCGCGGGTCGCCATCCACATTCCTATATAACCGGCCAGCGTAGAGAACAACGCCCCCAGCAGGAAGCAGCCCGCAGTCAGCCAGCTCTGCAGCCCCAGGCCGATGACTATGAACATCACAGCCACAAATACAATCAATACACGATATTCAGCCCGCAAGAAAGCCGACGCCCCTTCCTGAATGGCCTGTGAGACCTCTCTCATCCGTTCAGTCCCTGTGCCCGCCTTTTTCACTTTCACAGCGAACACCCCGGCCACAATCAGGCCAATCACGCCTGCCGCCGGAACTAAGTAATATAAATTTTCCATCACAATGCCTCCTAATACTTTTTGGTACACCCCCATTATCCTGTAAAACACTCTATGCACATTGTGATTCTGACTTCTTTTTTAATTTATACTACCGTATGTATTACTCCTCAACATGTGCGATCGCTTTCGCCAACGCTTTTTTCATGGCCAGATTGCCCTGGCGGGAAATCATAATTCTCTGTGCCTGGGGAGAGCCCGCTCCATGCATGGATTCCGTACGGTAACCGACCGCGGCCGTTCCCAGGGTCAGATTCTCGATGAGGCGCATGATCTTCAGGCGGTTTTCCGTGGACACATCCGCCCTGCCCTTAAAATATTTTTCAATGACCGGCCCCATCTTCGGATCACGGAAATCCTTCTCCGCCGGAGCGGTTACCATCAGGCCGCCAGCAATATCCTCTGCCAGCCGCGCGATCTCATAGGGGAATCTGGTAATATTCTGCTTGCACACATTGGCCAGCAGCAGGTCAATGATATAGTTGCCGGACGCCGTCTTCGTTCCTTCTGTCGAGCAGGCGATTCCACAGCAATATAAAGTCTCGTTCAGATGCTGCATCTCAATAATTTTATCTTTGATGTGGGACGCCTTCGGGCATCCGTTGTAATCCGCCGCAACTGCCGCCGCGCCGATCAGCACGTCACCGACCCCTACCTTGCATCCGCCGTAGGACTGCCTGTGATATCCGGCGAACCGCTCTACCATCACGCCCGCGTACTCATATTCGCCGTTCAGGAAAATCCGGTCATTGGGCACAAATACATCATCAAATACAGTCAGCGCTTCCACGCCGCCAAATTCAGGATTGCCCACATCCAGGCTTCCCTCTTCCAGCTTCCTTGTATCGCAGGACTGACGTCCGATGATCATGAAGATTCCCTCGGTATCCACCGGAACGGCAAAAGATACGGCGTAATCCTTATCGTCCTCCCCCATGGCGATGGTCGGCATGACAATGACTTCATGGGAGTTGATGATACCTGTCTGATGTGCCTTCGCTCCGCGCACTACGATACCGTCTTCTCTTCTCTCTACAACCCTCAGGAACAGATCCGGATCTTCCTGGGCATGGGGAGCCCTGGAACGGTCACCCTTGGGGTCTGTCATAGCTCCGTCAACCGTCAGGTCATTCTCCTGGGCATATTTCAGAAATTTCACAAAATTTTCATGGTATTTGGTGCCATGGGACTGGTCACACTCATAGGTCGTACTGTATACGGCATTAAAAGCATCCATGCCCACACATCTCTGGAAACAGGCCGCTGTCTTCTGGCCGCAAAGCCTCTGCATCTTTACTTTATTCTTCAGATCTTCCGTGCTCATATGTATATGTGTAAACCGGTTGACCTTCCCTCCGGTAAACGGCGACGTGGCCGTCATCAGGTTCTCATACTCCGGCATCTGCGCCAGGTCATACGTCATCCTCACCGAGTTCAGGGACGGCCGTAAAATCGGATGATCCACCGGATTCTCCACCTTCTCACCAAACATATACACCTGCATGTTCATTTTACGAATACTTTCCACATACTCTTTCCCTGTCATCAACGCCATATTACGCACTCCCTCGTATTATATAGTAGTATTTTTTTATAGTCCTTCTCCAAAGACTGTATCCTATTATATCAGCAATTCTCATGCCAGTTTTTTTCCTCATTTCCCCGTTTCCTATTTTCCTATAAATTTTCATATATTTCACTTTTTTACCTCTCACTTGCATCTTTTCACCGTTTTATCACAATCATTTCTTTTGTACCATTTATGGAACATATTTTATTTTTTGTCTCATTACTGATACAATGACAATGCAAATTTTCCCATATTTTAGAGATTCTTTGATTTAGGCTCTTAAAAATTGTTTATTTTCATCGTTTATACTGGCATGTTATTTGCTACTATAATAGATGTGAAAAAAATATTACATGCAACTTTTAAGGTATAATCCGGAGAAAAAATGAATATAGAAGAAAAAATCAGGAAAATTATAGAGAAAAAAGTTCAGCCCTCCCTTCTGGAGCATGAGGGCAACATTCAGCTGGTATCTTATGAAGATGGAATATGCAAAGTACGGCTTCTGGGAAAATGCTCAAATTGTCCTTCTGCCATGCAAACCCTGGAGGAGCTCATAGAGCCTCCCCTGAAGGAGGAACTGCCGGAGATCCGGAAGGTTATTCTGATTCAGGAGACAAACCCGGAGCTCCTGTCTTTTGCAAAAAAAATTCTGAGGCACGAGTTTCCATGATCTCTGTCGGAATAAAGTATTGCGGCGGCTGTAATCCAAGATACGACCGGAGCCGCATGGTAACGGAGCTGATTAAAGAATTTCCCGGGATTTCATTTATTTATGACACCTCCGTCTACTGCCCGCTCTGGATCACCGTCAATGGCTGCCCGGTTGCGTGCGGAGCAGACACTGAACTGCCTGCCAAAGAGGTGGTCCGTCTGACACAGCCGAAGGACTTCTTCCAGCTGCGTACCAGGCTTCAGGCGCTTTGCACAGATGCTTCCTCCTCCAGAATACAGCACTGTTCGGTCGGAGACACTGCTACATTACAGAAAACTTTTACGTTTTCAGATACGGCAGCATTCTCCAGGTTAACAGGGGATACCAACGAAATACATATTCCCTCGGCGGTGGCTTCCCAGGGGCTTTTCCACCGTCCTATCGTGCAGGGGATTCTGGTCAGCAGCCTCCTGTCCGCTCTCATGGGCGCCCGCCTGCCCGGCAGCGGAACCATTCTTCTGGAAGAGCATGTGGAGTATCTGCGTCCGGTTTTTCCGGGAGATACAGTGACCGCTGAGATTTGCTTCCGGGAATATACAGAGCATAAAAACTTTTACACGGGTACTTTTACCGGAACCTGCACCCTTGAGGGTGGTTCGCTGGCCGTGTCTGCCACCTACCGCCAGATGATGTCCAAGCATTTTTTTACCGTCCGGCCAAATCCTCCGCAGCAGGAGATGTGACGCCAGACGGCCATTCTATTATACGAGGTAAACTTATATGACAAACGCACAAAAATATGATCGCATCTTTATACTAAATCTGAAAGTGACAAAGGAAGATTTACCGGGCCTGAAGTACCATGGAATCAAACAGTGGGATTCCATGCGGCACATTGACCTGGTGACAGACCTGGAAGAAACCTTTATGATCCAGCTGGATACCGTGGACATGCTCGATCTGTCGTCCTATGAGAAGGGAAAAGAAATTCTGGCCAAATACGGAGTAGACGTTACCGAATGAATCCGCAGAGAAGGGGATATAAACGCGTATGATCACTGCGCTTACTTCTAATACCACAACCAGTGTCTGCTATCTGCTGGATGAGCACAGCCATGTACTCCTGATTGATCCCAATGATTTCCGGCAGATTCAGGATACCCTTTTATCCTTTGGCGGCAGGCCGGAGCTGATTCTGCTGACCCATGAACATTTTGACCACATTACAGCGCTGGAAGAGGTCCGGGAGAGCTGGCAAATCCCAGTCATCGCCTCCCGCTGCTGCAGCGGCGCTCTGACGGAGGAATCGGAAAATCTGTCGAATATCTACGATCTGTTCGTCTATTTTCGCACAGGCTTCCTGTCGGAAGTACGCCATGAAGCATTTCGCTGCCGGCCGGCTGATATCGTATTTGACGAAACCTATTCCTTCCGCTGGCAGGATCACCTTTTTGAACTATACCGCTGTCCGGGCCATTCTCCCGGAAGCTGCGTCATTCTGATGGATCAGGAGGTACTCTTTTCCGGAGACTATCTGATCCCTGGAGAAAAGCCCAATCTGTCCCTGCGCACCAGCTGTACCTCTGATTACGAAGCCGTCACCCGTCCATGGCTCAGCCGTCTTCCGGACGGACTGCATATTTATCCGGGCCATGGCTCTCCATATACACTGACAAAGGAAAGGAATTCCCTATGACTAGAGACGAATTCTGCAGCCAGAAGCCTTTTTCCGTCCCACAGGATGAAAAAGAGGCTTTTTTTGCGAAAACCATACAGGAATTAACCGCTTATCATCGAACACACTGCAAGCCTTATGACCGTATTTGCCGGAATCTCTCACAGGAAGCACCATATCTCCCGGTATCACTGTTTAAGACTGTGGATTTAATCAGTGTGCCCGCGGAAACGGCATCTCTTCAGATGACTTCTTCCGGCACTTCGGGGCAGTCAGTTTCCCGGATTTTCCTGGACGGAGAAACGGCTGCCGGGCAGCGGAAAGCCCTCTGCTCCATTGCAGGGGATTTTCTGGGCCCGCGCAGGCTTCCTATGCTGATCCTCGATTCCCCCTCCGCCCTGTCCGATCCTTCCAGCTTTTCCGCCAGGGGCGCCGGTATTCTGGGATTTTCCGCGCTTTCCTCCCGGCGCTATTACCTGTTGGATGAGCACATGAATGTCCGGTTTTCCGAGCTGGAGCGTTTTATAGAAGAGACCGCAGGGGCGCCGGCATTTGCCTTCGGCTTCACTTCTATCATATGGAGCCGGTTTTGCCCGGCACTGTCTCACTTCGGAAAAGCCTGGGATCTATCCAACGTCCATCTCATTCATGGAGGCGGCTGGAAAAAGATGAAGGATCAGGCCGTTTCATCCGATACCTTCAAAGATGCCCTCCGCTCTCTCTGCGGGATTACAAAAGTTACAAATTATTATGGAATGGTGGAGCAGACCGGCAGCATTTTTATGGAATGTGAATGCGGGCATCTCCATGCCAGCCTCTATTCTGATGTGGAAATACTCCGGCCCTCAGATTTTACGCCCTGCGGAATCCGGGAGCAGGGTCTGATCGCCCTGCGGTCGTTTCTTCCCCATTCCTATCCGGGCCACTGCATTCTGACGGAAGACCTGGGCCGTTTGCTCGGCACGGACGATTGCCCCTGCGGCCGGAAAGGCAGATATTTCACCGTGGACGGCCGGATTCCCCAAGCCGTGATCCGGGGCTGCAGTGATACCGTTGAATTACCTGCGCCCTCTATCCCGGAACCAGACAGGATGCCAACTCCTTCTGTGCAGGTACTGGCCGGGACATATCCTCCTCATACAGAGGTCTTTCCGGCCTTTTCACAGCAGGCAGAGGGATTCCTGCAAAAATTGTCCCAGAACATTCTGGGCAATCAGGAGGCGCGCAATTATCCGGATGTCTACGCCTTCGGCTTCTGGTGCCGCAAAAGCCATTTACACTCCCTGAAAAAACGCCTTTTAGAATCCGCGCCTTCTTCCAGACAGGGCCTCGGCCTGGTTCTCCACATCGCTCCCTCCAACATGCCGGTTATGTTCGCTTACTCCTTTGCGGCTTCCCTGCTGGCAGGCAACTCCAATCTGGTACGCCTCTCCGGAAAATCTTTTCCGGAAGCTCTCTGGCTCTGCGGCCAGATCGAAAATTTGCTGGCGTTGCCGGAATTTGAATCCTTACGCCGTTCCAATAGTTTCGTTACCTTTCCTCATGATAACGATTTGATCACAGCTTTGTCCTCCGGCTGCAGCGCCAGGCTGCTCTGGGGCAGCAACTCCACGGTCAGGAAAATCCATTCGATTCCGGCATCCGACAATTGTCTGGATCTTCTGTTTCCGGGCCGGTATTCAATCGCCGTATTTGATGTCTCATTTTTGGAACAGATGGATGACGAAGACTTTCAGATGCTGGCGCGCCATTTTTATCAGGATACTTATGAGGCAGATCAGAATGCCTGTTCCAGTCCAAAGACCGTATTCTGGCTGACCGGCTTACTTCCCGGCGCCCGTGTCCAAGCCGTAAAGACCGCATTTTGGACGTCTCTGAGCCGAGAGGCGGAAAGATACGCGCCGGACCCCTGGAAGGTCATGGAGAAATACCATACGCTCTGCCTCAACCAAATACTTTTAGACGGGCTGGCGCCTGTGGAGCAATATGGAAATCATCTGTGGGTCTGCCCTTTCCGTCCAGCCTCCGCAACTGCCACCGATTTATCGGATACACGCGGTATTTCCGCTCCTATTGATACCTGGAACGGGCGGTTTGGCCTCTTCTTTGAACTGGAACTGGCCGGATTGCCGGATCTGGTCCCCTATCTGAACGCCACAGTTCAGACGGCAGTATCCGCGGGCATCACTCCCGCGGCTTTTCGCAAAGCTTTGGATGACAACGGCTGCCATTGGATCGACCGGATCGTCGTGCCGGGCGAAGCCCTGCAATTCGATACTATCTGGGACCGAAAGGATCTTCTGCTGCTGCTTTCAAAGCACTCTTGACCAGAGGAGGAAACGTCCATGTATTTTTTTGATAAAAATGAATCTTTTTACGAACGTACCATGCTTATTGTGGATTCTCAGGAAAAACGCTCATACACCTACAGAGAAATCTACACCCTTCAGGAGCAGATTTTATCCACGGCCCCTTCCGGCAGCCTTCTGTTTCTGCTCTGCAGGAACCACCCGGACTGCATCGCTGTCTATCTGGGATGCCTTCGCATGCGTCTGGTTCCGTTGCTTCTGGATGAACAGGTTCATCCGGATGACCTCTCCCGCCTGGAGTCCTCTTATGGCCCTAATCTCATTTTTCTTCCTATAGAACGGACCGTTGAATTTCCTGAGGCTATTCTTCTGTGGCAGGATGATGGTTTTGCACTGATGCAGCTCCGGGCCGAAGGCCCTTCCATGCATCCGGATCTGGCGCTGCTTCTGACGACTTCCGGAAGCACCGGAAGCCCTAAACTCGTGCGTCTCAGCCGCCGGAATCTGCAGAGTAACGCCGCCTCCATAGCTTCTTATCTGGAGATCTCCCAATCTGACCGCCCTGTCACCACCTTGCCCATGGAGTACACCTATGGCTTATCCGTCCTCAACAGTCATTTACTGGCCGGCGCTGCTATCCTGGCGACTGAACGCTCCTTCGTTGAACGGGAATTCTGGGACTTTTTCCGCCGGGAAAATGGTTCTTCGCTGGCAGGCGTTCCCTATTCTTATGAAATCCTCCGCCGCCTTCACTTCTCCTCTATGGAATTGCCCAGCCTGCGGGTTATGACTCAGGCGGGCGGCAGGCTTTCTCCTTCCCTGCAGGAATACTTTGGGAAGCTGGCCGAAGAACGGAATCTGCGCTTTTACATCATGTACGGCCAGACAGAAGCTACCGCACGGATGTCCTACCTCCCCTGGAGCATGTGTCTCGCCAAGAAAGGCAGTATCGGTATTTCCATACCCGGAGGGCGCTTTGAATTATGGGACGAAGAGAATCAACTCATTCCGGAAGCCGGACGGGAGGGCCAACTGGTCTATTGGGGGGAAAATGTCTCTCTGGGCTACGCCGAAACTGCCCTTGATCTAACCAGAGGAGACGAGCACCAGGGCTGCCTGCTCACCGGAGATCTTGCCCGCCGGGATACGGACGGTTTCTATTATATCACCGGACGATTAAAACGATTTTTAAAAATAGCGGGAAAGCGTCTCAGCCTGGATAATCTGGAACAGCTTCTGGCCCGGAAATGGCCCCTGTGGGAATTTGCATGCGCCGGAACCGATGAAGCGGTCAGGATCTATGTGGCTAAAACAGAAAAAAGCCAGGAGACTGCAGACGCAATCTCCTGGTTCCTGTCCGATCACACGAATTTATCCACGGCTTGTTTTCAGGTTAGCTTCATAGCTTCTATTCCCCGCACGGCAGCCGGAAAGATCAAATATGGCAGCCTGCCCCAGTGAATGCGCTGGCAGGCTGTCATTACCAGATTCTTCTTCCAGCCTTATCTGTGATTCCTAATTCCTGCCGGTATTTATTCACCGTCCTTCTGGCGATATGTATGTTCTGCCCGGCCAGCCTGGCCTGGATCTCGCCGTCATTCAGAGGCTTTCGCTTGTCCTCCGCCTCCACAATCTTTCGGATTGCCTCCTTTACCTCCTCCGGGGTCTGCCCTTCATCGCTTTCCCTGTCAGCGACAGCCACTCCTGTCAAAAAGTACCTCAGAGGAAATACGCCGCGGCTGCACTGAAGATATTTGCCCTTCAGCGCCCTGCTGACAGTTGACTCATGGACTTCCAGATCCTCAGCCAAATCCGACAGCCTTAACGGCTTTTTATGATTTTCGCTGCCAGAGAAGAAGCCTGACTGGCGGTTGACTATAGCGCCCACCACCCGGTATAACGTGATTTTCCGCGTCTCTATATCCCGCGCAACAGAAAAAGCCTGGGACAGTTTTGCTTTCAGGTAATGGCGTGTTTCCGGATCATCGGTTTCTTTCTCCAAAGCCTGATAATATTCACTGATCCGAAAAGTGCCGGATATACCCTCCCGGATGATGATGCGGAAAGTGGCCTCCGAATCATGTTCTTTTAATACAAGCGCATCCGGCCGGATGTACCCCGGAGATTCTCCCGTGTAAAAGACGCTTCCCGGCTTGGGATGCAGGCTTCGTATCATCCGGCATGCCTCCTGCACCTGTTCACGGGTGGCATGCAGCGTCCTGGCAATTTCCTTCAGGTGATTCTTGCCCATTTCTCCCAGATAAGACTCCACGATCTTCTCTGCCAGCCAGGTATCCTCCTGTCTGCCGCGCAGCTGGAGCAGCAGGCATTCCCGCAGATCCGCGGCGCCGATACCGGCAGGCTCCAGGCCCTGAATGACTTCCAGCATGGCTTTCACTTTCTCTTCTGATACGTGCAGCACTTCTGCCGCTGTCCGTATGCCGTCTGTAAAATAGCCCCGTGCATCCAGAGACTCGATCAGGTACTCCAGGATCCTCCAATCCTGACGGCTGTAAGTTCCCGGCAGAAGCTGCAGGCGCAAATATTCAGAAAGGCTCTGTTCCTGAGCATCGGAACTGTGCCAGGCATCTTCCTTACTTCCTGCCGCCGTCCTGTCCTCCTGGTAATACGCCCGGTTCTGATAATCGGCCTCTTCCAGCCAGTCAATCTTCCTCTGCAGTTCCATCTGCTGAAGATCCTCCTGGGGCGGCGCTTCTTCCAGCTCTACAACCGGATTCTCCAGCGCCAGATCCTGCAGGTACAGCTCCAGCTCCTGTGCGCTCATCTGCAGGATAGCTGCCGATTGCACCATCTGCTGGGTCACTATCTGTTTTTGCGTGAGTTCAGTCTTTAACATGCTTATTCTTCTTCCTTGCAAAAGTTGCCGCCGCCATCCCGAGGCTGGCTGCCGCATCCCGGATATTTCCGTATTTTTCATAGGCTTCGTTAATATAATTCCATTCCAGCTGTTCAAGGTAAGCCGAAAGTCCGAACCCCGCGGGCATTCCCCCGAAGGTTCCTGCCTCTCTGGTCCGGTTCTGTATCATGGGAAGGCAGTTCGGCAAAATCCAGTCTTCGCTGCTTATGATATATGCCCGTTCCACCACATTCTTTAATTCTCGGATGTTCCCTGGCCACTGGTATTCCAGCAGGATCTGCAGCGCCTCCCGGGAAAACCGTTTGTCCGTCCCGTACTTCCGGTTCAGCTGGCGGAGGAAAAGCTCTGTCAGACCGCTGATATCATCCATACGCTCCCGCAGCGGCGGAACGCGGATGGGAAATACCATCAGACGGTAATACAGGTCCTCACGGAAACGGCCTTCCTTCAACATCTCTTCCAGGTCCCGGTTGGTTGCCGCCAGTATGCGCACGTCCAGATGAATGGGCTTCACACCGCCCACCCGCTTGATCTCCCGCTCCTGAATCACACGCAGCAGCTTCACCTGCATATTCAGCGGCAGTTCCCCAATCTCATCCAGGAAAATAGTCCCCTTGTCCGCCACCTCAAATAAGCCCGCCTTTCCATGGCGGTCCGCCCCTGTAAAAGCTCCTTTTTCATAGCCGAAAAGCTCACTTTCCATGAGATTCTCAGGAATTGTAGCGCAGTTCACCTTAATAAACGGATAACTGCTTCTCGCGCTTCCCTGATGGATATACTTCGCAAACACTTCTTTGCCGACTCCGGTCTCTCCCACCAGGGTAACAGTGGTATCCAGCCGCTTCACTTTGTCCACCATCCGGAGTGTCTCCAGGGTCCGCATGTCGTCCGCAACCACATCCTGATTTAGGAACTGTTCCCTCATATGCTCCAGCTCTTTCTGAAGGATCGTCTGCTGCTTGCTGTTCTTTTTCAATTCGACTTTCAAATTATAGATCTCTGTCAGATCACGCACATTAGTAACTACCAGCGCCACCTGGTGTTTACTGTCAAATACCGGAGAACTGGTAATCAGAGCCTTCTTCCCTGTTTTAAACTCCTGCTGAAGCGTGACCGGCTGCCCCGTCCGGAGCACCATCAAGGTCCCGGAAGCAGAGATCACCTTACGCTCCACCAGCTCTTCCATATTATGGTTCAGCAATTCGCCTCTGTCCAGCCCTGTGATTGTTTCATAAGACTTATTCACGAGAATTGTATTGGCATGATTGTCGGTGATATAAATTCCATCAAAGGAATTCTCCAAAATATCCGCCATCCATTCATCCAGATTGATCTTATCCATCGCCGCACATCCTTATTGAGGTTATATGACTTATTTTACCCCAAATGCCGCAAAAAAGGAACAACTTATTTTCCATACTGCCAGACTATTATGGTTTTGCTTCCAATTGATCGGGAAGGGGTGGTGTTTTGGATACCCGGACGAAAAGCGGGCGGCGGAGCGGAACAGAGGCTGCACCATGGAAGGCTTCGGCCTGAAGTTCTGCTAAGCGGCCATCAGCACCTACAGGGAGGGACCAGGGCAAGTCCGGTAGAAAGACTGATGTCTTTCTATCCTCCGTGCCCTTCAGGTATTGTGCGTGAGGCACAATACCTGCCCTCCCTTCCGGCGCTGCTGCCCGCTAAGCAGAACTAATCAGGCCTGCAGAAATCCATGGTGCAGCCTCTGTTCCGCTCCGCCGCCCGCCTTTCTGGTGATCTAAAACGTCTCACCCGGGTTCTCCGAAAGTGTCATCGGTATGGTTGCAGACGGTACTCACTGGCTGATCGTGGCCTATTGGCGCCAGTAATTCATCCAGTTTTTCATCGGTTAATTCCAGAATCTACCGTTGGAGTCCATGGGAATTCCAAAGTCTTTTGTCTGAGATCATCGGGGTTCCTGCCTCTGGTGAGGGCGCAGCTTTTCTGGCTGTTTCAGACGGTACAACGGCTCGCGCCAGTACAGCTTGTTGTCTCAATATCTACCGTCTGCTTCCATAGGGGTCTCCGCCTGTGGCGAATCCATATGTATCGGCTGAAACGCTCAGAACACGCCGAGGAATGGGACGGAGGGTGAGAGACGGAACAGAGGGCGTCTGCAGGCCTGATTAGTGATACTTACCGGGCAGCAGCGCCGGAGGGGAGGGCGGAACTTGTGCCTCAAGCACGAGTTCCGAAGGGCACGGAGGATAGAAATTCTTCAGAATTTCTACCGGACTTGCCCTGGTACCTCCCCGCAGGTGCTGATGGCCGGTTAGTATCACTTCAGGCCGAAGCCAGCCCTCTGTTCCGCCTCTCACCCTCCGTCCCATTCCCCGGCGTGTTCGTCCGGGTATCCACTATCTCGCCACAAAACCATAATAATCTGTACTGTATGTTTAAGCCTGTCTGCCGCAGATCATACGTATAATATCGTCACTCCTGAGAAGCTTACGCTTCCGGCCAGTACGAGGGTTGGGCTATCTTCTGTCACGTATGTGTTTTTGATTTTTTCATCCACGCCTCCGAAGGATGCCCTCAGCTGGTTGCTGACTCTCCAGCCTCTGGGGACGTACAGCTCCACCCCTCCGAAGGATACGTGCATATCCAGCTGTGCTTTCCCGCTCTGGATTATCGCATTGTCGAAATATACCTTCATCGCACCAAAGCTGCATTCCAGTTTCACGTGCTCCAGATCCTCTGAGTTCACATACTTGATGCTGGAGCCAAAGCTGGTGGACAATTGTATCACATTGCCGTCTACCTGATCTACGCTTTCGAACTCTTCCTCCACATGGTTCTTCCAGTATTTGTGCCTGTGAGGGAAGATGAGGCTCAGCCCGATGCTCCCCAGAAGGGCCGCTCCCAGCACAGGCCACGGCGTGATCGCTGTGATGCCCAGCGCTTCTGCATGCAGGATGCAGAGAAATGCGATAGAAAACAGTATACCGGTAAAGCTCACCACCAGAAGGCTTTTGATCAAACAGCCGGCCAGCAGTATTGTCAGCAGCAATCTGAAGAAAGGGATTCCCGGCAGGAGATGCATCCCGCTGATAATCAGAAATACAGCTCCCACCACTAAAAAGATCCCCCAGAATATCCGTTCCTTTTTCATTTTAAATACCTCTCTTCCTCTAATCTGTTTTGCAAGGGTTTATAATAATACCGCGACACAAAAACCTGCTTATGGCTGTTCTGGAACTGTACCACGCAGGGCATGGGCAATTTTCTTTCCAGCGAATAAATCTTCCCGGTATTCAATATGGTGGATTTTGACACTCGCATGAAGATGCCGGGAAGCATCTTTTCCAGCTCATAGAGCTTATATCTCACCTGATAGACCTCCTCAGCCGTATGGGCGCAGATCCCTTTTTCGGCTGTTTCAAAAAACAGCACATTTTCCAATGGGATATAAAACTCTTTATCTTTCTGATAGAGCGGAAAACGTTTCTTTTTTTCTATGATGTCGGATACCATGCGCTGGATTTCCAAAACTGTATGGCCCAGCTGCCGGCAATAAATCACGACCTCTTCCTCTGTCAAGCTTTCATCCAATTCAATCCGTATTTTCATCTGCCCTCACCTCATGATCCCATTCTAGCAGGGAATCCGGGAATGTAAACAGTTTTTCAGCAAGTGGTAGGATTTAGAAGGTAAGTGGTAAGAAAACGGGGAGTCCGGCAAACCTGGTCTGCCGGACTCCCGCTTAAAGCTTTTAAAATATGGTATCGACTAAAATTAGCAGTATGAAAAAACTGATAAACACCGTGATGGAATTTAAAAAACTCGCAAGAGCTCCATCGCCGCCGCTCTTCTCTGTAAATACCGGGGCAAGCGTGCCAACCGGTGCAAATGCACACAGGGCCGCAATCTGCCGGATCTTAGGTTCAACAGGCAGAGTGTAATAAATCACTAGGGCCAGAACCGCTGCTGTGCCGACCCGGATGCCAATGGTCTGGAAGGCTGCTTTTATCTTCTCCCTATCCTTCTGCGGCTGAAACATCAGCCCCACCATAAACATCGCCACAAAAGCGTTCGCCTCTGCAAACGGCGCCGTTACAGTGCCAAGGATCTCAGGAAGCCTTACATGACAAGCCATCAATAGCAGCATGATAAAATATGCGTCAAATGTCACAGAAGTAACAACATTTTTAAGAAATCCCCCGACTGTATGCCAAATGCCCTTCTGTCCACCCTGATTCAAGTGCAGCAGCGCACAGGTCGCAGCGTATCCTCCGCCCGCCATCACCAGCGCATTCCCGATGTCATACATGCTGCAGCTCACCGCTCCCGCCGCTCCATAAAAGACCTGGACAATCGGCAGAATAAATGCGCCGATATTTCCGCCCGCTGAATTAATCATGCCAAAGGCTCGCAATCCGGCCTCCTTTTTGCGAAGTACCACAAAAGCCGTGAGCATCGGAAGGAGAGCGCATAAAAATCCAATCAGGACCAGCCAATACATAGAAGGCTCCGGTCTGAAACCGACGCATACATGTACGACAGTCAGCGGCAGCGTGATGTTCATCACAATCCGGCTGAGAATCCGGTAATCATCTTTTCCAAAGACACCCGCCTGTTTTAAAGCAATAGCCAGAAAAATGATCCCGATATAAACCAGCGGCTTGATAATGCTTTCCACTATTTCATCAGATGGGAATACCTGGATACTTTCAGCCAGTCGAAGCCGTAGCCTTCCACATTATGTTCCATCTTTTCCTTTAAAAAGTCTTCAAAGGGCCTGTCTTCCGGAATCTCATAGGGCGTATCCCCGTCTGCGCCCGGAGCTCCAAATACTCTGACCGCCTTCGTCGCCGCCAGCAATTTATCCGTGGGTGTCTTAGGAGAAAGGTTATTGAAGAAAAAGATCAACGGTGTCGGGCCGTCCTTGCCCTTCAGCACAAAATTCTTGATGATGGAGACTGTCTCTTCTATGGAGCCGAATTCCACCTGTTTTGCCGCAATTCCCGCCATCAGAGGTACCCCGTGCTCCGTGGCCACCCGCCTCGCATATTCGGGGGTCAGCTCAGTCAGATCCGGATCAATACAGAAAAACATGTTGTTGGACCATACAATGAAATCTTCATATTCTTTTCTGTCCGTGCCTGTGAGCTGCGCAGTCCCGAAAAATGCCGTATCCTGCAATACAATTCCCGGCATATTCAGCTTTTCCAGTTCCCGTTCCAGGCTGGGCTTAATGAATTCCCTGACGATCTTCGGAGTGACGACCGGAACAGAAGCAAACGCGTCAGCCAGCGACATTGTGGCAAAGCCCGGCAGCACCTCTGCCAGCGCCCGGAACATCGGAGCATGAAAATCATCCACAATCCTGTTCAAAAATTCTGTGACAAATTCCGGATCCTCCATGGTCGCCATAATCAGATTGTCAACGCCGTAGAGATTGCCTGCCAGTGTCCAGGGGGCGGACATTGTCGGGAAGGTATCTGCTCCCGTATACTGCTTATATGCTTCGCAATATTTAATCAGATAGGGAAAACGTCCCGTGTCCAGGCCTTTAAACTTGATCTTGTCAAAATCCTTCTCGTCTTTAATCAGATAATTGCTGCGTACGATATCAGAGCAATGATCCGGATAAAATTTCAGCTCCGCTCCCATCGCTTCCGCTTCAAAATTGTAGATGTCCAGGTTGGCGATAATCAGGTCGATGTCCAGATACTCCTGTACCAGAAGTGTACATTCTGCCATTGCAACGGGATCATCCCGCAGCAGATAATCATAAGGCACCCCGCAGAGCTCCGGAATCAGCTCAGTCACCAGCGCCGACAGAATCGCATCGGTTTCCGGCCACTTCCCCAGATTCTGAAATCTGCCGAATGCTTTGTCCATAAACTTAGTTTCTGTGCCATTCATGTATTTGTCCTCCCATTACTTTGATATTTTGCAGCATCAGCTGCCGTTACTGTAATTATAATGGCAGGAAAATATCCCTGTAAAACGACCCTTCGGAAATCTTTTGTTCCATTTCGTCAATGTGTGATAATATCTATAGTTTCCCTCATTCGCGGCGTCAGATGCTGTGATTTCCACACCACCAGCAAATCAGAATTCCCCTCTCCTTCCAGCTCTATTTTGCGGACATCTTCATTCTCCCAATCACAGCAGATCAGGCTTGAAGCCACATATGCGCCCTTTCCCAGATTCAGATTATATCTGGCCGACTCCGTGCTGCCGCAGATTGAGGAAAGAATCGGTGAGAATCCATGTTCCATACAGATCTTTTGCAGGAATTCATAATAGTGAGGATAAGCAGTGGGCGACAGCGTAATAAAGGGATATGGACGGAAATCAGCAAAGGAATGAATTTCCTTTCCGAACAGCGGGTGCCCCCGGGCTATAAATACCGCATCAGGCGAACGGAAAATCGTCTTCCACCTGGTGTCCTTATTCCGGAAGTACGGTTTTTCCCCGGACCAGGTGATGACCATATCGAAGATATCTTCATCCAGGGCAGCAGGCAGCGAATGCATGTCCCGCCGCTCCCACTGAATGTCTTCCAGAAGGCTTTTCTCCGCCTGCTCCTCCAGCTTGATCATTACATAATCCGCGCAAAATTTTGTCGTCTCCAGCAGGCCGATACGTATTTTGGACGATAGCTTTTCCTGTACATCACAAGCCTTTGAAATACTTTCCAGCACAATATCACAGACTCCTTTCCATCCTTCCGCCAGCTCTCTGGCTGCCGGCGTCGGCGTCAGGTTGTGATAGGCCCTGATAAAAAGCTGCAGGCCCAGCATTTCTTCCATAGTGCGGATTGTCTTGCTGATCATGGAAGGCGTAAAATTATACTCCTCCGCCACTCTGGAATAATTCCGGTACTGGAAGCATTTTAAAAAGATCTGGATCTGCTGCATAGAAATATTTAAAATATTATTATATTTCATGTATCTACCTCCCGGTCCTGACCCAGCATTGAATCAGTTACTGGAATCCAAAATACCCGCACGATCTGGACCTTCCCAGACTGCGCGGGCATACAAACCTCTGTTTCATTGCTTGTGCTTATTTATCTCTCCAGATAATACGTCCTTTGTCCAGATCGTAGGGAGAAAGCTCTATGGTCACTTTATCCCCTGGAAGGATTCTGATAAAATTCATGCGGAGTTTTCCGCTGATATGAGCCAGCACCACATGCTTGTTCTCCAATTCTACTTTGAACATCGCATTGGGCAGCTTCTCCAGAACGGTTCCTTCCACCTCAATCACATCTGCCTTCGACATACATCAAACCTCCTTGACTTTAATTGCTTTTCGGATATCTTCATCTCTGATGGGCAGTTGTTCTCCCATCCTCTCCTGCAGTACCGCTGACACACCGTAATCGGGCTGGATATGCCTGAGTTTCTTCTTCTTCAGCTTATCCAGGGGGCGGAGCCTCCCGTCAGACAGATATACATATGCTTCATCTGCTTCGATAATTATATATAGTTTTCCCTTGTCATGACCTGCCAGGCTTCTGGCATACATCCCTTTTACAAGCTGCTTCATGGCAACTCCTTTACCTGGTCAGGGTGAGCAGCTCCGGTTCACCATCGGTGATCAGAACCGTATTCTCATAGTGAGCTGACAGCGAACCGTCTTCTGTCACGACCGTCCAGTCATCGTCCAGCCAGCACACATCAGCCGTCCCCATATCGATCATGGGTTCAATCGCCAGCGTCATCCCCGGCTGCAGAAGGATTCCCCTGCTTTTGCAGACAAAATTGGGAATCTGCGGGTCTTCATGCAGATGGGTGCCGATCCCATGGCCCACCAGGTCTCTGACCACCCCATATCCAAACTTCTCCGCGTACTTACCGATAGCGGCGGATATTTCATGGAGGTGGCAGCCTGCCTTCGCATACTTAATGCCTTCAAAAAAGCATTGCCGGGTCACATCTATTAATTGCTGCGCTTCCTGGCTGATCTTGCCCACACCGTACGTACGGGCCGCATCCGAATGGTAACCTTCGTAAATCAGGCCAGCATCCAGGCTGACGATATCGCCCTCCCTGAGGAGCCTGCCCTTCTTGGGAATTCCATGTACTACCTCGTCATTCACAGATACACAAATAGATGCCGGATATCCGTTATAATGCAGGAAATTCGGAACACATCCCAGTTCACGGATCATCCTCTCGCCTTCATGGTCGATCTCCCAGGTGGAGATGCCCGGCCGGATGATCTTCGCAAGTTCATCATGAACCTGCTCCAGAAGCTTTCCTGCGTGTCTCATTAGTTCAATCTCTCTGGCAGTTTTAATTGTTACGGACATATTTTTATACTCCTAAAATCTTGACAATATCCTGGAATACCACGTCGATGTCCTGGGTACCGTCCACTTCAGCCAGCACGCCTGCCGCCTGATAATAGTCGATCAGGGGCTGCGTCTGCGCATGATATACGTCGAGACGTTTCTTCACCGTCTCCGGCTTGTCATCATCGCGGAGGACGAGGCCGCCGCCGCAGACATCACAATTATCCTCAGTTTTCGGAGGATTGTATTCCACATGATAAGTTGCACCGCAGGCAAGACATGCACGCCGTCCAGACATACGGTTCACTATGTTAGCATCCGGCACCTCGACATTAATGGCATAGTCCACTTTCTCACCGCGCTGGTCCAGAGCGGCAGTCAGTGCTTCAGCCTGAGGAATTGTCCTCGGAAATCCGTCCAGCACATATCCCCTGACCGCATCCGGCTGGGAAATCCTGTCCACCACCAGATCGCAGGTCAACTCATCAGGCACCAACAGGCCCTGATCCATATAGCTCTTGGCTTTCTTCCCCAGCTCCGTCCCATTCTTAATATTCGCACGGAAAATATCACCGGTAGAAATATGCGGAATGTCATACTTCTCTGCAATCCGTTTCGCCTGTGTTCCTTTACCGGCTCCCGGTGCCCCTAACATAATGATTTTCATACACACGTACCTCTCCTAATAATTTGTTCATTAATTTGTTCGGATCAAGCGGGCTGACCCACTCTGCATTGTACAGGGACATTCAGAGAACCTTCCTGTGCAATAAAATACGATAAGGCTGTGACACTCGCGCGCCACAACCTTACTATAACACAAACGTGTCAATCGTTCAAGAATCCTTTGTAATTCCGGACCAGCATCATGGATTCCACCTGTTTCAATGTCTCCAAAATAACTGATACGATAATTATCAAGGAAGTCCCTCCAAAGGATACCTCAGCACTGAACATACCGTTGAAGAAGAAGGGAATGACGGCTACAATCGTAAGGCCGGCCGCCCCGATAAAAATGATATATTTCAGTACCGAATTCAGGAAATCCACCGTCGCTTTTCCGGGACGGATTCCCGGAATAAAACCGCCCTGCTTCTTCATATTATCCGCCACCTCAATGGGATTGAAGGTGATAGACGTATAGAAATAAGCGAAGAAGATCACCAGCACGACGTAGAGGATCAGTCCGATGCTTGAAAACCAGTCGCTTGGTTTGAACCAGTTGCTGGAGCTGAGCATATTGATAATTTTTCCGCCCCAGCCGCCGGGAGTCTTACCTGTAAATGCCACAATGATGCCCGGGAAGGACATGATTGAAGATGCGAAGATAATCGGAATTACGCCGGCTGTATTGACCTTCAGCGGAATATGGGAGGACTGACCGCCCACCATCTTTCTTCCTACCATCTTCTTGGAATACTGAACCGGGATTCTTCTCTCCGCTCCGTTCAGGATCAAAACCAGTATTGTTACTGCCAGTATAATTACCGCAATGACAATCCAGGCAACTGTTGCTTTCGCAATTGTTTTTCCTTTTACGAAATTTTCGAAGAGTGTAATCATATCCACCGGAATACGGGACAGGATATTGATCAGCAGGACCATGGAAATACCATTGCCCACACCCTTGTCGTTTATCTGCTCACCAATCCACATCAGGAAAGCGGAACCGGCTGTCAGAGAAGCGACCACCACAATCACATTAACCGCGTTCAACTCAAGGATCAGCTTGTTGCCAAATCCGATACACATGGCAATGGATTCAAACAGTGAGAGGCCGACTGTCAGATAACGGGTAATAGCCGTCAGCTTCTTGCGGCCTTCTTCTCCGTCCTTCTGCATTTCCTCCAGCTTCGGAATCGCTATCGTCAGAAGCTGAATAATGATGGAAGAAGTGATGTACGGTGTAATACTAAGTGCAAAGATGGAAAAATTCGTAAAGCCGCCGCCTGTGAATGCGTTCAGAAATGTGAACGCATCATTGGAGCTGTTATTGAAATAATTGCTGAAAAAGCTCGTATCAACGCCCGGCACCGGTATCTGTGATCCGACACGGATCACAACCAGTGCAAACAGAACGTAAAAAATCCTATGGCGTACTTCTTTAATCTTAAAAGCATCTCTTAAGGTTTTAAACATTAAATCACCTCGGCTGTCCCACCTGCTGCCTCAATTTTGGCTTTTGCGCTTTCACTGAAGGCGTTCACTTTCACTGTAAGTTTCTTGGAAATTCCGCCATTCCCAAGGATTTTTACTCCGTCTTTCGGGTTGGATACCAAGCCTATTTCCATTAAGGACTCAATTGTTACCTCCGCGCCGTCCTCAAATCTCTCCAACTCGCTCACATTAATCGCTATGATTTCCTTAGAGTTCCTGCATGTAAAGCCTCTCTTCGGCAGTCTTCTGTATAAAGGCATCTGTCCGCCTTCAAAGCCTGGTCTCGGTGCTCCGGAACGAGCTTTCTGTCCCTTATGTCCTTTACCGGCTGTCTTACCATTACCTGAACCATGTCCACGGCCTCTGCGGAAGCTATCACTGTGTCTGGAGCCTTCTGCGGGCTGTAAATTTGATAAGTCCATGTTGGTACCTCCTTTTCACTAAAGATTATTCTTCCACTTTCAACAGATAACCAACCTGCTTGATCATGCCGCGGATAGCAGCATTGTCAGGCTGTTCTACTGTGTGGTTAACTTTTCTCAAGCCCAATGCTTCTACAATCTTTTTATGCTTTGGTACACAGCCGATTGTAGATTTTACCAAAGTAATTTTTAACTTATCTGCCATTTTTCCAGCCCTCCTTAAGCAAAGATCTCTTCAACAGCTTTGCCGCGCAGTCTTGCCACTTCTTCAGGAGTCTTTAACTGACGAAGACCTTCAATAGTTGCCAGAACTACATTCTGTTTGTTATTGGAGCCCAGTGATTTGGTACGGATATTCTGGATGCCGGCCAGCTCTACTACTGCACGGGCAGGGCCTCCTGCGATTACACCGGTACCTTCCGGAGCTTTCTTCAGCAGAACCTCTGCGCTGCCGAATTTTCCAATAAAGTCATGGGTAACACTGTTGTTCTCATCTCTCGCAACGTTCACCAGTTTCTTCATGGCATCTTCTTTGCCCTTACGGATCGCCTCCGGAATCTCGGTTGCTTTTCCAAGGCCTGCGCCCACATGTCCGTTGTGGTCACCCACAACTACTAAAGCGGTAAAACGGAAGTTACGACCACCTTTAACAACCTTGGTAACTCGCTTGATGGAAACAACTTTCTCTTCCAGCTCTAACTGGCTGGCATCAATGATTGCATGTCTCATGTGTTCTTCTCCTTCCTCTTAGAATTCCAGACCGGCTTCACGTGCTGCGTCTGCCAGTGCCTGGATTTTTCCCTGATAAATGAAACCGCCGCGGTCGAAAACCACTTCTTTAATTCCTGCCTCAACTGCTTTTTTACCGATCACAGTTCCCAGATATGCCGCTGCTTTTACATCGTTGGTTTTCTCTAATTCGGCTTTAACATCTTTCTGAAGAGTAGAAGCGGAAACCAGTGTATGGCCAACCGTATCGTCGATAATCTGTGCATACATATGACTGTTGCTGCGGAATACAGCCAGACGCGGTCTTGCTGCTGTGCCGGCGATATGATTACGCATTCTTCTATGCTTTTTCTGGCGAACCTGAGCTCTTGATACTTTATTAATCATTTTCACACTCTCCTTATATTATTTCTTACCAGTCTTGCCGACTTTACGTCTGATCACTTCATCAGCATACTTGATTCCCTTGCCCTTATAAGGCTCAGGTCTTCTCTTGTCTCTGATTTCAGCTGCATACTGGCCGACTTTTTCTTTATCGATACCTTTAACAGTGATCTTGTTTCCGTCGACAGCAGATTCCAGACCAGCCGGATCTTCCATCTCTACCGGGTGAGAGTAACCCAGATTCAGAACCAGTTTCTTTCCCTGTTTCGCTGCACGATAACCGACGCCGTTAACCTCCAGAACTTTCTCATATCCTTCGCTGACGCCTACAACCATGTTGTGGATCAGAGTTCTGGTCAGCCCGTGCAGGGACTTCATTTTTTTCAAATCATTTGGCCTGGTAACGATTACCTGGCCGTCTTCCAGCTTGATAGACATTTCTTCCGGCAGGACTCTCTGGAGAGTTCCTTTCGGACCCTTTACTGTAACATCATTTCCCTCTTTAATATCAACCGTAACACCGGCGGGAACGGCTACTGGCAGTCTTCCTATACGTGACATACCTTAAATTCCTCCTGATTAACTTAGATTTTCGGAGAGGACACATGTGGTTCCCCTCTGTTTTCAGTTGCTTCCGCACTTCGCCTGACGGCTCGCGCTCATTAAGTTGCTTTCAGTGTTCCCTCAACTACATTCAAGCGGCGCCTTTCGGCTTGCTTTCGTTTAGGTTCGGGAACGGCCTCGCACTAAATTCGTGCGGCGCCTTTCGGCTTGCACTCATTAAGTTGCTTTCGGTCACCACACAAATGCCAGGACTTCGCCGCCTACCTGCAGCTTTCTGGCCTGTTTGTCGGTAATCACTCCCTGGTTGGTGGAAAGGATTGCAATTCCCAGACCGCCCAGAACTCTTGGCAGTTCTTCTTTGTTCACATATACACGAAGACCGGGTTTGGAAATTCTCTTTAATCCAGAAATGATTTTTTCATTCTTATCTGCACCGTATTTCAGGGTGATACGGATCGTTTTGTAAGACCCTTCTTCGACAAGATCATATTTTGCGATGTATCCCTCATTAACGAGGATATCGGCAATGGCTATTTTCATTTTTGATGCCGGAACGTCTACAACGTCATGTTTCGCTGTGTTCGCGTTACGGATTCTTGTAAGCATATCTGCAATTGGATCGCTCATTGACATGATGTGTTTCCTCCTTTCCTATTTTACCAACTAGCTTTCTTCACGCCAGGAATCTGGCCTTTATATGCTAATTCACGGAAACAGATACGACAGATTCCGTATTTTCTCAGGTATGCGTGTGGACGTCCACAGATTCTGCAGCGGTTGTATTCTCTGGTAGAGAATTTCGCTGTGCGCTGCTGTTTGATTTTCATTGCTGTTTTCGCCATGAATATTTCCTCCTATATTACTTTGCGAATGGCATATTGAATAATGTCAACAATTCACGAGCTTCTTCATCGGTTTTGGCGGTGGTAACGAAAATGACATCCATACCTCTCACCTTGTCAACCTTGTCATACTCAATTTCGGGGAAAATCAGCTGCTCTTTGATTCCAAGAGCATAGTTTCCTCTGCCATCGAAAGCGTTCGGATTCACACCACGGAAGTCACGTACACGGGGCAGTGCCAGGTTAATCAGACGCTCAGCGAACTCATACATTTTCTCGCCTCTTAAGGTAACCTTGCATCCAATCGGCATTCCCTCTCTGAGCTTGAAGTTAGCAACAGATTTCTTTGCCTTGGTCACAACTACCTTCTGACCGGTGATTTTCTCCAGATCGCCGACAGCGGAATCCAGAACCTTGGCATTCTCTTTCGCTTCTCCTACACCCATGTTGATGACGATCTTTTCGAGTTTTGGCACTTCCATTACGTTCTTATATCCGAATTTCTTCGTCATGGCATCGACGATTTCATTCTTGTACATTTCTTTATATCTGCTCACGTTTCAGGCCTCCTCTCTTTCTTAATCCAACACTTCGCCTGTTGATTTTGCAACACGAACCTTCTTATCCCCGTCCAGCTTGTATCCGATACGGGTTACTTTTCCTTTGTGAAGGTACATGACGTTCGAAAGATCAATAGGAGCCTCTTTGTTCACAATCCCGCCCTGCTGATTCTGCATATTGGGTTTTGTATGTTTAGTGATCATGTTGATTCCTTCTACGATGACTCTGTTGTTCTTCAAATCGACAGAAAGAACCTTTCCTTCTTTATCCTTATCCTTACCGGCGATTACTTTAACAGTATCACCCTTTTTAATCTTCACTGACATTGCCGACCTCCTATAATACTTCCGGAGCTAAGGAAACAATCTTCATAAACTGTTTCTCACGAAGCTCTCTGGCTACTGGCCCAAAAATACGTGTTCCTCTGGGAGTCTTGTCATCTTTGATAATAACCGCTGCATTCTCATCAAATTTGATGTAGGAACCATCTTTGCGGCGGGCACCCTTCACAGAACGTACCACTACAGCTTTTACTACATCGCCTTTTTTCACAACGCCGCCAGGTGTTGCATCTTTGACCGTAGCAACGATAATATCACCAATATTCGCATATCTTCTGGTAGAACCGCCCATAACACGAATGCAGAGAATCTCTTTCGCACCGGTGTTATCAGCGACCTTCAGTCTGCTTTCCTGCTGAATCATGCTGGTATTCCTCCTTTAGCATTCCATCAATTATTTCGCTTTCTCCATGACCTCTACCAGTCTCCATCTCTTATCCTTGGATAACGGGCGGGTCTCCATAACTTTTACAGTATCACCGATATTGCATTCGTTATTTTCATCGTGCGCTTTTAATTTATAGGTTTTCTTCACAATCTTTTTGTATAGCGGATGTTTTACGTGGTCTTCAATCGCTACAACGATGGTCTTATCCATTTTATCGCTGACAACTTTACCGACACGCGTTTTTCTCAGATTTCTTTCTTCCACGGTTTGTCTGTCTCCTTTCATTCACTAAAGAACGGGCCTTTAGTTGGCTGAATTGGCCTTCTGCGCAATTACAGTTGAAATTCTCGCAATGTTCTTGCGAACCTCTTTGATCCTGCTCGTATTGTCCAGCTGATTGGTCGCGTTCTGGAATCTCAGGTTAAAGAGTTCCTTCTTAGCAGCTACTAATTCATCTTTTAATTCTGCAGCTGATTTAGCCGTTAAATCTTCTACATACTTTTTACTCTTCACTGTTATCACCGCCTTCTAAGTCTGCACGAGAAACTATTTTACATTTACATGGTAACTTATGCATGGCAAGACGTAATGCTTCACGGGCAATCTCTTCAGACACTCCTGCGATCTCAAACATTACACGGCCTGGTTTCACAACTGCTACCCAGTACTCCAGAGAACCTTTTCCGGAACCCATACGTGTCTCGGCAGGTTTTGCAGTAACCGGCTTATCCGGGAAAATTTTGATCCAAACTTTACCACCACGTTTGATGTAACGGGTCATAGCAACACGGGCTGCCTCGATCTGGTTGGATTTGATCCAGCAGGGCTCTGCAGCCACAAGGCCAAATTCACCATAGTTGATTTTATTGCCCCTTAAGGCTTTACCTTTCATGGACCCACGGAATTGTTTACGACGTTTTACTCTCTTAGGCATTAACATAATTATTTATCGCTCCCTTCCTTAGCTCCTTTGGTTGGAAGTATTTCACCGTTATAGATCCACGCTTTTACGCCAACTTTGCCGTATGTGGTATCTGCTTCGGCGAAACCATAGTCGATATCTGCGCGCAGGGTCTGCAGCGGGATGGTTCCCTCACTGTAGAACTCGGTACGGGCCATATCTGCTCCACCAAGACGACCGGATACTGATGTTTTGATTCCTTTGGCGCCGGCTCTCATAGTCCTCTGCATTGTGGATTTCATGGCACGGCGGAAAGAGATACGGTTCTCCAGCTGCAGAGCGATGTTCTCGGCAACAAGCTGTGCGTCACGGTCAGGTCTCTTAACTTCCTTGATATCAACAATCAGTTTTTTCTCGGTATATTTGGCAAGTTCTGCCTTTACCTTTTCGATTTCAGCTCCGCCCTTACCGATTACGACGCCGGGCTTTGCTGTATAAATAATCACTTTCACTCTGTCAGACGCCCGCTCGATCTCGATTCTGGAAACGCCTGCGCTGTACAGTTTCTTCTTCAGGAATTTTCTGATATTGTAGTCTTCTACAAGATAATCTGCAAAATCGCCTTCTGCATACCATTTGGAATCCCAATCCTTGATCACACCGACTCTTAAGCCGTGTGGATTAACTTTCTGTCCCATGCTTAACCTCCTTACCTTTCATCTAACACGATAGAGATATGACTTGTTCTTTTTTCAATCCTGTAGGCTCTACCCTGTGCTCTCGGATGAATTCTCTTCATGGTCGGCGCTTTGTTCGCAAAGCACTCAGCCACGTACAGACTGTCTCTGCTGAGGCCGTTGTTATTCTCAGCGTTAGCAACTGCGGATTCCAGCAGTTTCTTAATCACGCTGGAAGCATATCTCGGGTTATATGTCAGGATACCAAGTGCGGATTCAACATCTTTTCCACGGATTGCATCCAGTACATAACAAGCTTTCTGAACTGACATTCTTGCGTATGACAGCTTTGCAGAAGGTCTTGTGTCTTTCATCTCATTTCTTGCTCTCTTGATCTGACTTCTATGTCCTTTAGCCATTGCTAATAACCTCCTTTCGCTCTACTTACCTTACGCCGGATTTCTTTTCGTCTTTTCCGTGTCCTCTGTAAGTTCTGGTTGCCACAAACTCACCGAGCTTGTGTCCAACCATATCCTCAGTAACATATACCGGCACATGTTTTCTTCCGTCATGGACTGCAATTGTGTGTCCCACGAATGACGGGAAGATTGTAGAACGACGTGACCAGGTCTTAATAACTGTCTTATCGCCTGATGCGTTGGCAGCATCAACTTTCTTTAACAGGCTTTCATCAGCAAATGGGCCTTTTTTCAGTGAACGAGCCATCGTTTAACCTCCTTATTTCGATAATGTTTTGCCATCTCTTCTACGAACGATGTATTTGTTGGACTGTTTGTTCTTCTTTCTGGTCTTCAGACCCATCGCGGGTTTGCCCCACGGAGTACACGGACCCGGACGGCCGATCGGCGCGCGTCCCTCACCACCGCCATGAGGATGATCGTTGGGGTTCATAACTGAACCACGGACGGTCGGCCGGATGCCCATATGGCGTTTTCTTCCAGCTTTACCGATGTTAATCAGGCTGTGTTCGCCATTACCAACAGTACCAACAGAAGCACGGCAAACCATGGGAACCATTCTCATCTCACCGGAAGGCAGACGCAGTGTCGCGTATTTTCCTTCCTTTGCCATAAGCTGTGCGCCGTTTCCTGCAGAACGAACCAGCTGGCCGCCCTTCCCAGGATGAAGCTCAATGTTGTGAACCATGGTACCTACCGGAATATCAGCCAGCGGAAGGCAGTTGCCGGGACGAACTTCTGCGTTCGGTCCGTTCATGATCTTCATGCCTACCTTCAGGCCTTCCGGAGCCAGGATATATGCTTTCTCTCCGTCTGCATAGCAGATCAGAGCGATGTTTGCTGTTCTGTTCGGATCATATTCAATTGCTTTAACAAAAGCAGGAACATCATCCTTAAATCTCTTAAAATCAATGATTCTGTATTTTCTTCTGCTGCCGCCGCCATGATGTCTGACTGTGATCTTTCCCTGATTGTTGCGTCCAGAAGCCTTATTCAGAGAAACTACCAGAGATTTTTCCGGAGTGGACTTGGTAATCTCGGAGAAATCAGAACCGGTCATGTGTCTTCTGGAAGGTGTATATGGGTTATAGGTTTTAATTCCCATTACGGTATCTCCTTTCATTATGCACCTGTCCGCAGCCCCGGCGGGATGCGGGAAGGTGTTCGATGTTATTGTCGTGCATCACTGCACATAGTGTGGTACGTTCCCTCAGCTAAATTCGCCGCTCTTTACAGCCCTTCAAAGATCTCGATATCTTTGCTCTCTTCTGTCAGGGCAACGATGGCCTTTTTAGTTTTCGCGGTCTTACCATAAGTCGTTCCGCGGCGTTTTGTCTTGCCGTCCTGATTCAGGGTATTCACGCTCTTGACTTTCACGCCGTCAAACATTTTCTCAACTGCCTCTTTGATCTGGGATTTGTTTGCCTCCGGGTGTACCAGGAAGGTGTATTTCTTCTCTCCCATTCCGCTCATGCTCTTCTCAGTTACGAGCGGCTTTAATATCACATCAAAATACTGAATATTTGCCATTATGCGTACACCTCCTCGATGGATGCTACACTGCTCTTGGTTGCGATTACGGTGTTGTATTTCAGGATGTCGAATACATTGATGCTGTTCACGGACGCGGTCTGCACTCCGGGAATATTCCTTGCGGACAATATCACGTTCTCACAGTCGTCACCAACAACAACCAGTGCCTTGTCTACTTTCAGGTTATCCAGAACCTTCTTCATCTCTTTTGTCTTGATTTCAGCCAGCTTCAGCTCATCCAGCACCAGGAATTTGTTATCCTGCACTTTGCTGGTAAGAACGGATTTCAGTGCCAGCCTCTTCTCTTTCTTATTCATTTTGAAAGAGTAGTCTCTCGGAACGGGAGCGAATACAACGCCGCCGCCGGTCCACTGAGGAGATCTCGTTGAACCCTGTCTCGCATGACCGGTCCCCTTCTGTCTCCAGGGCTTTCTTCCGCCGCCGCTTACCTCAGAACGGGTCTTTGCCTTCTGAGTTCCCTGACGGTTGTTAGCCAGCTGAAGAACAACTGCCTGATGAACCAGGTGCTCTTTTACTTCCACGCCGAACACGGCATCAGAAAGCTCCATGGTTCCAACTTCTTTGCCTTCCATATTATAAACAGATACGTTTGCCATCTGTATGTTCCTCCTTTCCAGTTAAAAGGTTATTAAACCGTCTTTACGGTTTCTCTGATCGTTACCAGGGATTTCTTGGGTCCCGGCACGGAACCTTTTACCAGTAACAGATTATTTTCAGCATCTACACGCACAACTTCCAGATTCTGTACGGTAACTCTCTCATGACCCATATGTCCCGCCATCTTCTTGCCCTTGAATACCTTGCTGGGATCAGAACATGCACCGTTGGAACCTGCATGACGATGATATTTGGAACCATGAGCCATGGGTCCTCTGGACTGTCCATGTCTCTTGATGGCGCCCTGGAATCCTTTACCCTTGCTGATTGCAGTCGCATCTACCTTGTCGCCTGCCGCAAAGATATCGGCCTTGATTTCCTGCTTCAATTCATAATTCTGCGCATCTTCCAGTTTGAACTCTTTCAGAAATCTCTTGTAGGGAACTTCTGCCTTGTCAAACTGTCCCTTCCTCGGCTTGTTCACCAGCTTCTCTCTGATGTCGCCGTAACCAACCTGTACCGCGCTGTATCCGTCGTTCTCTTCTGTCTTAACCTGAGTTACGACACACGGTCCAGCCTGCAATACAGTTACCGGAGTGAGGACTCCGTCTTCGTTGAAAATCTGAGTCATTCCAACTTTTGTAGCTAAAATCGCTTTCTTCATTCTTTTTACCTCCTGTTTTTCTACAGCGGAACGCCCTGTGTGGGAGTTCATTCTAGTTAACAGATATAAGTGGAATGCGCTTTGTTTGTACTGCGATTACTTCTATATCAATTAACTGATTTTGTAACTTTTTTGTCTGTTACTTGCTCTTCATCTTGATGTCGATATAGACACCTGCCGGCATTTCCAGCCTGGAGAGAGCATCAACTGTTTTCTGTGTAGGAGTGATGATGTCAATCAGTCTCTTGTGTGTTCTCTGCTCAAACTGCTCACGGGAATCTTTGTACTTGTGGACTGCTCTTAAGATGGTTACTACCTCTTTTTTCGTGGGCAGCGGCACCGGTCCAC
Source organism: Wansuia hejianensis (assembly GCF_014337215.1). NCBI lineage: Bacteria > Bacillati > Bacillota > Clostridia > Lachnospirales > Lachnospiraceae > Wansuia > Wansuia hejianensis. Next base: position 1,993,715 of record NZ_CP060635.1, read on the forward strand.
TCACCGTTGATCCGTTCCTCTTTACCGTTTCGATGATTTTTGCTGCGGATGCATCTACTAACTGATGATCATACGCTTTCAGGGTGATTCTCATTACTTGACTTGCCATAAAAAAAGTCGCCTCCTTTTCGCACTTTTCGAGTACGACAAGCGGTGACTGTACACATCTCCGTGTGTGTCATTGACTTTCACACGTTGTTTCCACTCTGGGGTGGACTTTCTAAATTTGTACAGTGACTTGTCGCCAGTTTCCTAACTTGACATTCGCTCCACGGAAAACCTGCCACAGCGGGCAGCAACCTCACGCTTCACAGCTATCAATGTCACAACACGAATTATTATAACGGGAAAGTCCAAAAAATGCAAGCACTTTTTACAATTTCTTCAAATTACTGCGCCGGAAAACCGCCTTGTCTGGCGAATCCGGTCAAAACACCTTAACCAGAGGAAGAAAGACAGCCATCCTCCACCCGGATCGGCTGCCTTTCTTCTATATTATAAGCATTCTGAATAATCTACAAATGTGACTCCCGTCGTATCATCTTCCTTTACAACCGGATCATCTCCGTCTGAATAAGCCTCCTGCAGCAGCTCCTCCACGGTCCTCACAGGCATAGCCAGCTCAATCTCCTCCAAAGCCTGCGTCTGTTCCGCTTCTTCTTCAGGGTACCCTTGCTCCACCATCTGTTCAGGCTGACGAATCTGCTGCGTCTCCAGTGCGGCTTCCAGAGCAGCTTGTACATCCGGAATCGTATCTGTTCCCACATTTTTCTCTGTATCTGTCTCAGGCACAGGCATATCCTCTCCGTCAGTATCCGCTGTCCTGACAGGCTCCTCCAGCTCTTCCGGCTGCAATACCTCTACGGCTGCATCCTCTGAAGCTGTCTCTGCGTTCAGCTCGTCCCACTCCGCCTGATCTTTCTCCGGCTCCTCAATTTTCTCAATGAAAACCTCAGCATCCCCTTCTGGCATCTGGCTCTTCCGTATATCATCTTCCGTATCATCCGGCTCCGAATGAACCCCGCCCGTCTGTCTCTTCTGGTATTCTCTTTCGCTTCGCTTGTCTGCGCTGCGCTTCTTATCTGCTAGTTCGCTGAAGAACTGATCTTCTTCACCTTCTCCGCGCTTCTCCCGTTTTTTCTTCTCCTTCACCAGCCGTTTCTGTTCCTTCTGACGCGCCTTCAGCTCTCTGCGGGTAAGCTCTGCCTCTCCGTCGTCCTCTTCGTCTTCCTCCTCGTCATCCTCATGTCTTCTGCTCCAGATCTCAGCCACTATGAAAAGGACAATGACAAGCAGCGCCGCCAGCCCCAGGATAATCCTGCCCTCTGTCGTCTGCATGGCAATAGAAACATAACCGATCAGCGGGACCGTGATCACTTCTTTCTGCGCCGTATTCCTCAGTGTCAGTTCTTGCGTTGCAGCCCCGTCCGACGGCCTCACCGTAACTACTCCGGTCTCCGCGTTAAGAGACGTAATCTCATAGACATAGGCAGAATCCTCCCCTGTCTGGAGAATCTTGTCGCCTGCCTTCAGCTCACTCAACGGTTTCTTAAGCGCATAAGCCACAGACCCCGTCTGCATATTAGTAACCATTCCCTCTTCTGCCACAACCGTCGTAACTCCAACCAGCGGCGGCACAAGGAGGGCAATTCCGGTCAGTATAAACAGTAATAATATCAGATTAACGAATACTTTTAATACCTTTGACATTCTGTGATAATCTCCTTGTCTGACTTTTCATAACTGTATCGGATCTATTATACTCCCTTTTTACAAATTATGCAAGGAAACCAATTCCCAATTCCTGCTTGTTACTTTTCCCTCTGTATACTATAATAGATATGCGCCTTTCCCGGCGTACTTCATCTGATGAAAGAGAGAGCTTCTCATGAATCCAATGATAAAGACTATTGAAGACCTGTCACTCAACGCCTGGCCTTCCCACCAGATTCAGATCTATGACGGCTGGCTTTTACGTTTTTCTTATTTTTATACACACCGGACAAACAGCGTGGAACAAATTGGCCTCTCTGCTATTCCCATCGATGAGAAGATCTCCTATTGTGAGGATGTCTACCGCAAATGGGGCACCCCGGCCGTTTTTAAAATATCTCCTCTTGTAGCGCCGGATTTTGACAGGCTCCTGGCTAGAAAGGGGTATATGACACAGCACACTACCAACGTGATGACGCATTGTTTTAAAGATGTGCCGCATCAGGAAGATGGAATCACTGTAGATACCAGCGCTTTTATACCGAGTACCTGGATTGACGCGCTGTTTGCGCTGAAGGGGACCACCAATGTCATGCACCGCCTCGTGGTGCCTTCTATGTACCGTGCGATACCCAAGGAAACCATATGCGCATCCATTCACGATGGAAGCAGGATTGTCGCCACAGGACTGGGCATACTGGACAGAGACTTCATTGGAGTCTATGCGATCCACGTACATCCTGACTACCGCAGGAAACACTATGCCAGCGCCATATGCCGGACTATACTGGCAGGCGGTTACCGGAAGGGAGCCAAGCACGCTTATCTGCAGGTGGTGGAGGATAACGAATCGGCCATCAGGCTTTACGAATCCCTGGGATTTTCCTATCTGTATAAATACTGGTTCCGTCTTAAATACTTTTACTAAGCGGACAGGTTCACAGCTGCCGTCCAGAACTTTCATAATAAAATAAGGGAGTCATTGCGGATTGTGCAATGACTCCCAATTCTATGCTATCAAATTCTCGGGTCAGGCTCCCAGATAATCGTTGATCTGTGCCTCCAAGACATCTGCGTCCAGGCCGTGAACCATTGCTGCCTCTTCCAGAGACTCTGCCTGCGCAGAGGGGCATCCCAGACAATGCATACCTGCTCTCATTAAGATTCCTGCAATATTATTATCCACCTGAAGTAATTCTCCGATAGTCATATCTTTGGTTACTTTTGCCATTGGTTTTTCCTCCTTCTTTTATGCTTTTCCCATTATAATACCTTTTGACCGGTTGTGCAAGGCCAAGAAAGGATACGCTGGATATTTTTACTGTATATTTTTTCGAGCACGCTGTCCTGCAGTCCCAATCCGTAGATTTTCCAGCGGCCCTGGGGAGGCACCCCTTCATAGCTGTAATCGAAGTATTCGTCCTCTGTCTCCAAAAAACGGTAATTAATACGCTGAAGCATATGGCCAGGCATACTGTCTGTCCCGAATATTATCCTGTCTGAATACTTTTCAAAAAACCGCCTGGAGGAATAGGGCTGCCGTCCCAGCTCGGCAATCCTTTCCGCAATATCCACATTAAAATTGGGATAAGTGTCCATCCAGCGGGCCACCTCCTTCAGATTTTCTGCCCATGAGCCAAAATGCGCAATGATGAACACTGTCTCCGGATTGTCTGCCACCATCTGCTCCTGCTGCTCCATCAGTTCTTCAAAAGAATACAATCCTTCTCTGCAAAAGGACCATTCCGGATGGGCCTGAAGCTCCTCGTATCTCTCATTCTGAGGCGTGACCGGCGAAAAAAAGGCTTCCGGGTCCCCCACATGCAGAAGCACAGGCATCCCCAGCTGTGCCGCATACTGCCAGACAGGGGACAGGCGCCGGTCGTTCAGAGGGATATAGCTTCCCGTCTGATCTAATATTCCCAGAGAAAGATTTTTCCAGAATTTCAGCCCCCGCACGCCCTTTCTCTTACTCTCGCAGAGCGTCCGGTAGACGTATCCGTCGAACCCCGCATCATCCAGGCGCTCAACCTCCACATTCCCGAAGAGGATAAAAAAATCCTCATATCCCTCCATCTTCTTCAGCATCCGGTCCAGATAAGGCCCGCTTTCGCCGTCCAGGTTGACCGCCCGCTCAATTCCCAGCTCCCGGTAAGCCGCCACGGCCTCTCCGGTATCATAAGCCTCTTCGTAATGCTCTCCCAATCCCAGGCGGCCGAAATGAGCGTGCCCGTCAATAGCCGGATACTTCGGCCTTCCCGGGCAATGCTCCTCAAGGCGGAGGCGGGTTATTGGCCTGTAATCTCTCAGCAGCAATTCTTTCATCATATCCTCCAGCGTCTTTATCTTGTTACTTTTTAACCATCATAGCCATTTTCCCCTCCTATGTCAACCCGACACAGGACTTCATCTTTACCAGATTTTACATCAAAAAATGTTCCTAATTTTATACTTGTATTCTGGAACAATATATATTAGAATGTGCTTAGGGCCTGGGGTAAGGGCCTGGAAAATTACAAATGGTAGATTTAAGGAGGATATAACAATGGCACGTGTAATTACCGATGAATGTGTATCTTGTGGAACCTGCGTAGGCGAATGTCCTGTTGACGCTATCAGCGAGGGTGACGGAAAATACGAAATCGCTGCTGATACCTGCGTAGACTGCGGCGCTTGCGAAGACGCTTGTCCGACAGGAGCTATTGTTGCTGAATAATTCAGGAACAGGAACGATTTTATTTAAACATATTAAAAAGAGGGTGTCTCGGGTTCAAGTTACTTGATCCTGAGACGCCTTCTTTCATTATGCCTTTTCCTCTCTTTTCTGTAATCCTTCTTATACGTCCGCCACACCGGCAGCATCCCGGCCGGCATGACGATCCATTTAACGCAGCGCTTTCCTGCTGGTCTTTTTCTTCTTTTTTCCCTTCTGTCTTTTCTGCTCTTCCGTCACCGCCACCTGCTTCCTGGCTATCTGGTGCTGCCTGATCGCCTCATCTACCCGTTTATACCTGTCTTCCTGCCGTCTCTGGCGTTTCAGCTCCTGCATCAGCCGGTCTAAAACTTCATAGAACCTCAACTGCCTGTCCTTGTCCTCTTCCGGTGCGGCCGCCTGCATAAGCAGCGGAATCACCTCTTTAATCTCCTTCAGCTGATATCCCTTTTTCTTTAACTCCTGTATGCACAGAAAAATCTGAATATCTTCTGTACTGTAGCATCGGTTCCCCTTGGGATTTCTTCTTATGTCCAGTCCAAACTGCTCTTCCCAGTACCGTAGCGCTGATGATTTCTCGCCGAGTATTTTGACGGCCTCCGCCACTGGGTAAATGGTTTGTTCCATAGACCTGCCCCTTCCATATGATATAATAATCGTCCCTTTTCATTATACCATCCGGGCCTTTCAATACAACGAAATTCGTTCGACAAAACCAACGCAAACCCCCGCCCCTTCTAATTTTTTCTGCGTTTTTCCAATATAGAAGGCACAAAAAGCACCGCGAAATATGCCAAACCGATCACCAAAGCCGCTGCCGCCACTTTCAGTCCGCCTTTCAAATCCCCGTACTGGAGCACCAGTGCAAATTCCTGAACGGCGTGCCATCCGAATCCCAGAGCGAACAGCGCCAGGATCATCCACCGTCCCACTTTTTTACCCTTTTTCACAGTCTTCACCCCACTTCCACCGGCTGATCAAACATCTCTTCAGCAAAAGAAAAGTTCATGCCGTCATCCGATACATACAGTGCTTTTACCAGTTTTCCGTCTCTCGCATAATCCCCGCTGTCCCCCTGTCCCACAATCAGGAAGATTCTACCATTCTCCCGGTAAATGTTCTCCACCTCTGTAAAAGGGTTATATCCCAGCTTCTCCGCCGCCGGAGCATCCGCGGGAAGTGTAATCTCCCGGGCGCTCGTCCCGTTATCCTCTGTATAGTACAGGACACAGTTTCCATCCCCGTCCGCACCTCCGGAAGCCAGATATCCTATTCCATCCGCCGCAAACCATACGCAGGAATAAGAACCTCCCTGAAACGCCTCGCCAGACAGCAGCTCCCATCCGGAAAAATCCGCAGTCATAAATGTACCGTAATAATCGTGTCCCAGCGAACGGTCCACCGCCAGGGAAACATAGCATCGGGTTTCTGTCCTGGAGAGATAGGCCACGCTTCTGTACCCGCTGTCATAGATCCTGGACTCATTCCAGCTTTCTCCGGCATCCGTGCTGTAAATTAAATAGGAGTAACTGCCGGTGTAAGCGACAAAAGCGGTAAACTCCCTGGTGATGATACGGCTGTTATCACCAATATATTCGTCATATCCGCCGTTATTAGTTCCGGCGATATCTTCATAGGGTACAGGCACCTCAAACATACTCTTTCCATAATCATAAGTAACGTAAAGCTTCTGGTCCCGGAACACATACGTGCACTCCTCATCCTGCATTTCATAGGAGGGGGGCTTAATTTCTTCCTGAAGCGCAGGATCTGTGGCAATCTGATACTGCACCGGACTCATCTGTTCCATGACCTGATACTCCCCCCTATGCGCCACCAGCTTAAGCACCGTCTGGGCCTGATACCAGCCGTATCCGTACTCTGTTGCATTATAATAAGCAAGCAGCTCATAGTTGCCGCTCGCCGGCTTGATCAGATAATCAATCTGCACATATCCCGCCTCCCCGTCCAGGACTTGCACTTCCATCACCCTTTCGTCCAGCAGGCGGTACCCATAAGGCACCTTCCAGCCTTCCAGCTGCTCTGTATACTGCTCCAGCCACAGCGCCGCAGCACTTTTCAGATCCTTCTGTCCGCTATCCTCCACAATGCTGCCCACTGCCTCCGGGGGGCTGTAGAAATGCCAGGCAGACCCCTGCACCGCCGCCGCCGTCAGACAGCCGCCAGCCAGCGCCAACAAACCTTTTAGCATATTTCTCATATACTTCCTCCTGTGATTCCTCTCCTCCCTCATACCAAATAAACCTGACACAGAAAGAGGCCCGGCCAAAGGCTGGACTTCCTGTACAGCCTTATATTCCGGACCCCCTCGGTCAGTCGTATTATTTTCTGTTGCCCTGTTCCAGATTCATGAACTTGGTATAATCGGGCAGCCACACCAGATTCACGGTTCCGATCGGACCGTTCCTCTGTTTGGCAATGATGATCTCCGCCACGCCTTTCATATCAGAATCCTTATTGTAATAGTCATCCCGGTATATGAACATAACCATATCCGCATCCTGCTCAATGGCACCTGATTCACGCAGGTCGGAAAGCATCGGCCGGTGATCGGTCCTGCTCTCCACCGCACGGCTCAGCTGTGACAAAGCCACCACAGGTACGTTCAGCTCCCTGGCCAGCGCCTTCAGTGAACGGGAAATATCGGATATTTCCTGCTGTCGGGAATCATTGCCCTTTCCCCCGCCAGACATCAGCTGCAGGTAATCGATCATAATGATATCCAAACCATGCTCCAGCTTATATTTCCGGCATTTGGAACGCAGCTCCCGCACTGTGATGCCGGGAGTGTCGTCGATGATCAGCCTGGAATCGCCGATGAGCCCGGCACTCTCAATGAGCTTGCTCCAGTCCTCATCCTTCAGATTGCCTGTTCTCAGGCTCTGGGAATTCACCCTGGAATCCATAGCGAATAAACGGTTCATCAGCTGCTGCTTGGACATTTCAAGGCTGAAAATCGCCACCGCCCGGTTCTGCTTAAACGCCATGTATTCAGCAATATTGAGCACAAACGCCGTCTTACCCATGGAAGGCCTGGCCGCCACGAGAATCAGGTCAGAGTTCTGAAAACCGGAAGTCTTATAGTCCAGATCTATAAATCCTGTCGCCAGTCCCGTCACGCTTCCCGTAGTCTTGGACGCTTTTTCGATATTCTCCAGCGTATCCATTACCACCTGGCGTATCGGCACCATGTCTCCGGAATCCCTCTGCTGAAAAAGCTGGAACATCTTTTTCTCAGAGGAATCCAATATTTCTTCTACTGGTTCCTTATTCAGATAACAGGTATTTTCAATTTCCTCAGATAACCGGATCAGGCGGCGCAGGATTGCCTTTTCACTGACAATCGTCGCGTAATATTTTACATTCGCCGAGGTTGGGACTGCATTCAGCAGATCCCGGACAAACTCCATGCCGGCAATCTCCGGCGGCACGTCCTTTTCTTTCAGACGGTTCTGAAGGGTAACGACATCAACCGCCTTCCCCTCATTAAACAGTTCCACCATAGCATCAAAAATAATTCCATATTGATGCTGATAAAAGTCCTCGCTGGTCAATATTTCTGACGCAGTCATGATCGCTTCCCGCCCCATGAGCATGGAACCAATGACAGATTGTTCCGCTTCCACACTGTGCGGCAGTATCCTCTTGATCAGCGCCTCTTCCATCCGGCCTTTCCTCCTAAGCTTCTTTCACATGCACCTTCAGCTGCGCCGTCACCTGCGGATGCAGCTTAACCGCGACTGTCGCCGTACCCAATTCCTTAATCGGGCCGTCCATCTGCAGCTTCTTCTTATCCAGTTCAAATCCCAGCTGCTCCTTCGCGGCCTCGGCAATTTCTTTTGCAGAGATTGAGCCGAATACCCGGCCGCCTTCCCCCACTTTAATGGGGATCGTGACCTCGCTTTCTGAAATCCGGCCGCCGAACTCCCTGGCAGCCTCCAGCACCTCCTTGGCCACCTTATCCTCATGAGCCTTCTGCAGCTTAAGATCATTCAGATTCTTAGGAGTCGCCTCCACGCCCAGCTTCTTCGGCAGCAGCATATTCCTGGCATAGCCGTCGCTGACATTTACAATCGCCCCCTTTTTTCCGAGGCTCTTAACATCTTCCAGTAAAATAACTTTCATACTAAATCTCTCCTCCATCCAACATCTCTGTAAGGGTATCCTTCAGATAGTCTTTCGCTTCCTGAACAGTCGAGCTTTCCAACTGGCAGCCGGCAATATTCAAGTGGCCGCCGCCGCCCATCCGTTCCATAATGATCTGCACATTGACCTCATCAATCGCCCTCGCGCTGATGTAAATAATTCCTCTGTATTCTGTCAGAACAAAGGATGCTTTGACTCCGACAATATTCAACAGCTCATTGGCCGCCTGCGCCCCCACAATCGTCGGGCTGTCCACATATCCGCTGGGGCATTCTGAGATAGCAAAGGACTCACGGAACAGTTCCGCGTTCCGGATCGTCTCGCCTCTCGCCCGGTAATCGTTCATATTCTCACGGAACAGCTTCCGCACCCTGGTCACATCCGCTCCGCAGCGGCGCAGAAACGCAGCGGCTTCAAAGGTTCTCACGCCCGTCTTCTGCAGGAAGTTATCCGTGTCCACCATAATACCCGCATAAATGGCGTCTGCCTCGATATTCCGTATACGAATTCCGTCTGCAAAATACTGAAGGATCTCCGCAACCATCTCGCAGGCCGAGGACGCATACGGCTCGATATAGGAAAGCACAGAATTCCGTATTACCTCGCTGCCCTGACGGTGATGGTCAAGGACAACGATGGTTTTCGTCATATATAGCAGCTCCTCACACTCAGTATAGCTGGGCTTATTGGTGTCCACAACCACCACAAGCGTGTTCTCATCCGTCATCTCCCGGGCCTCATGGCAGTTCAGAAACATATGCGCATCATAATCAGGATTATGCAGAAAGCCTTCCATCAACGGACGGATTGAAGACGTAGGGTTGTCAATCACAATGTGTACTTTTTTATTCAGAGTCTTAGCCGCCCGGTAAATACCGACCGCAGCGCCGAAGGAGTCCACGTCAATGATCTTGTGCCCCATGACGATGATTTTATCTTTGCTATCCATGAATTCTTTCAGCGCATGGGCCTTGACACGGGCTTTGACGCGGGTATTCTTCTCAACCGCCTGAGATTTCCCTCCATAATAGAGAATTTTATCCCCATCCTTCAGCACAACCTGATCACCGCCTCTGCCCAGAGCCAGATCAATGGCGATCCGGGCGCAATCAGAGTTCTTGGAATAGGAACCGCTGTTGGCGCCGATGCCAATACTGATGGTAACAGCCATATCATTGCCGATGTTCACGGTCTTGACTTCTTCCAGAATATTAAATTTCATATTCTTTAATTCATTCAGAGAGCGGGTCCGCATGACCAGGAAATACTTATCCTTCTCGAATTTCTTCACCAGCCCGTCAATGTCATTAAAGTATTTATTGATTTTCCGGTCAATCAAAGCTGTCAGCAGTGAGCGTCTGACCTCTTCCACGCTTTCCAGCGCTTCATCGTAATTGTCCAGATAAATCAGACCCGTGACCATTGTCTCATCCTCATATTTATGGATGTACTCATTCAGTTGGGTCTCGTCAAAAAGATACATGGCATAGAGATGGGAGGACTGTCCGTCTTCCAATTCCAGTATCTCAGAATTTTCAATCATTGAATCGATATTTACACACTTTATATGCACGCGAAAATCCCGCCGCATATAAGAAAGGTAATAATCTGCTTCTTCCCCTTCCCCCGGGAACTTTTCAAGGGTAATTTCCGAAAAAATATTCGTGATGGACTTCCTGTATGTCCGGTTTTCTTTTCCGGTCAGAGAGGCGAATTCCTGGTTAAACCACAGCAGCTTCCCTTCGTCATCCAGCACCGCATAGGGCAGAGAAAAATCCATAATCAACTGTCTCTGTACCTGCCCATATTGTGCGGCAAAGGTAATCAGTTCGTTGAATACGGCCGCACGTTTTGTATAATAAAAAATCAGTGCGATAATCAGATACAGCACTATTCCTGCGCTGACCAGAAGTCCCGCATTGACATCCAGAAAATATACGCCGACGTTCATCGCAACCAGCAGCACGAAAAGCCCCAATGGGCATCTCAGATAGCTGCGCAGCTGTCCGCTCAATTTTATTTTATTAATTTTGTCCATTCCACCGCTCCTTTTAAGCATATTTCATATGCTTGCTGCGAAGTGCGCGTCATGCAGGGCAAACCCTCTTTTCACAGGCGGCCGGCTGCCGTGCCGGCCGCCCTGAAACCCGCCGCCTTTAATTAAAAGGCAGTTCCTCATCAATTCCATCCGGAATATTCATGAAACCATCCGCAGAAGCCGGGGCAGGCGACGGCGCGCTGGGCGCGGACGGCTGCTGGTAGGACGGCTGCTGATAAGACGGCGTAAAGCCTGCACTGTTCTCAGCGCTGGCATTCTTGCTTTCTGCAAACTCCTGATCTTCTACCACAACATCCGTGGTATAGACCTTATTCCCATCCCGGTTCGTGTAACTTCCCGTCTGAATCCTTCCGCTCACAACGATCCGTATCCCCTGATGAAAATATTTCTCTGCAAATTCAGCGCTTCTTCCGAAGGCCACACAGCTGATAAAATCAGCGCTCTGATCTCCGTCCCTCTTGAACCTGCGGTCCACGGCCAACGTATATCTGGCCACTGCTGTGGAATTCTCGCCGGCTGAATAACGGATATCAGGGTCTCTTGTCAGTCTTCCCATTAAAATAACTTTATTCATTCTACTTACCTCGATACCTTCTGAATTTTTGTATATCACGGCTTTTTATGATACCATAAAAGCCTCTAAAAGTCAATTTTGCGCCAATTTCTGAAGAGCCTGCGAGAACAGCCTATGAATCTTTCTTCCTCAAATTTCTGGTATTCTTCTCGACCAGCTTTCTGGCTATCATAATCTGATGGCCGCACCCCATACATTTGAGGCGGAAATCCGCGCCTACACGGAGGATCTCCCATTCGCTGCTTCCGCAGGGATGGGGCTTTTTTAATTTCACAACATCTCCAACTGCATAATCCATATGGCTACCTCACCGCTATCTGCTCCAGCACCTGTCCGATCGGCTCCTGAATCAGAAGGTCCGCGCTCTTGTCCATCCCAGTTGCGCCTTTATTGATCAGAACGATCTTATCTCCGCTGAAATATTGAATCAGCCCCGCCGCCGGATATACGACCAGGGAAGTTCCACCCACGATCAGGACCTGCGCGTGAGAAATTACAGAAATAGCCTCCTGAATCGTCTTCTGATCCAGGCCTTCTTCGTACAGGACCACATCCGGCTTGATCATCCCGCCGCACTCCCTGCAATGGGGGACACCTTCTGCTTCTGCCACATATCCGGCATCATAAAAGGCATGGCACTTCATGCAGTAATTCCTGTGAACGCTGCCATGGAGCTCCAGCACCTTCCTGCTCCCGGCCGCCTGGTGCAGCCCGTCGATATTCTGAGTCACCACCGCCTTCAGCTTCCCCGCCTCCTCCAGCTCCGCCAGCTTTCTGTGAGCTGCGTTGGGCCTGGCGGTCAGTGCCAGCATCTTATCATGATAGAACCGGTAAAATTCCTCCGGGTTCTTCATAAAAAAAGTATGGCTGAGGATCGTCTCCGGCGGATAATCATACTTCTGGTTATACAGCCCGTCCACGCTCCTGAAATCCGGAATCCCACTCTCCGTGGACACGCCCGCCCCTCCGAAAAAAACGATGTTGTCATGGTCATCCACAATCTTCTGCAGCTGTTTAATGGCCTCCATAGGTTCCTCCTTTCTCATTCCACGGCCGGCTCATCCGGAAATCTGCACACCCTGCACAACAAAACGCTCCGCATCATTGCTGGTACAAGTAGACAGGGTAACGATCTTGCTGTCCGCAGTGAAATCTGCATAAGGGAGCGCCACCTCTGATTCCTCATGCCGTTTATTCAAATAGTCCACATACTCCTGACCCGGATTCTCATACAGCGTATACACATCGCTGTCCGCCTCCGTCACCTGCATGCTGAACATCTCATACCGGTAATTATGCTCTGGCGTCAGAATCCAAAAATACTGGCTTTCCATATATTTATTCTGTTCCTTCAGGAACTTCAGCTTCCCGAACATGGACTGGTTCTTCATATTATGCCCGTACACAATTGTATTGCTGTCACTGAAATCACCGCTGTTGCGGTATTCCACGAAAATAGAACCGGAAAAATTGTCCTTGCCCTCAAACGTCCTGTGCAGGTAATAATCATTATCCTCACCGCGTACAACCGGATAACTGATATCCAGCGCTTCTATGTAGATCCATCCGACAATGTCCTGATTGATCGCCTTCAGAGAAGTAAAATCCACTTCTATCGGCGGGGCAACCGTCTCCTGCTGAGGCACATCCTCAGCCGAAACCGCCGCGCTCTCCTTCTCTTCACCTGGCAGCTCCCTTTTCACCTCCGACGTATATTTCCTCAGGCTGTCATACTCGTTCTCGCCTTCCTTATATTCCAAAGCCGCCGACACCAGACGGTAGACGGAATACCCCATAACCCCGATGCAGACAATGATCCCCAGCGTAAGGATCACATTCAGCGCGCCACCCTTCTTTTTCTTCTTCTTTTTCTTAGCCAATCTTCAGTTTCTCCTTATTCTGCCTTCATCTGTTAATATTGTCTGTAAGAGCAAGTAAAGCGCCCTCTGCTGCACGGAGGACGCTATACGGATTGCGGGAACAGGATTTGAACCTGTGACCTTCGGGTTATGAGCCCGACGAGCTTCCAGACTGCTCCACCCCGCGACAGTTTCTATTAATACATTATATGCATTAGACTTAAAATTATTATAGTCTTCTTTCATTTTTTTGTCAAGAATATCCGATTATGGATTTGCTTCCAAATTGGCCGGTGAAGGGAGAATATTTGGATGCCCGGACGAAAGTGTCATCAGGATGGTTTCAGGCGGTAAAGAGTGGCTGATCCGGCATTATAAATTGGCAGCAGCGATTGACAAGACAACTGTCTTGACAGATTGGTTTTTTCGTGGCAAAATGTTTCCAATATGTTTATCAGCCGATCAACCGCTGAGAAAAGTTTAGGAGAAAATTATGTCTGAGAAAAGAGAACGAATTGCTGAATTAAAAAAAGAACGGGACGCTGTCATCCTCGCCCACTACTACGTTCCGGATGAAGTGCAGGAAATCGCTGATTATGTGGGAGATTCTTTTTATCTGAGCCGTATCGCGACGCAGATTCCCCAGAGGACCATCTGCTTTGCCGGTGTTAAGTTCATGGGGGAAAGTGCGAAGATATTGAATCCCGGCAAGACTGTGCTGCTCCCTGAACCCATGGCGGACTGCCCGATGGCTCACATGGCCGACCCGGACAAAATCCGGGAGATCCGGAATACCTACAGAGATGTGGCGGTAGTTTGCTATATCAATTCCACGGCTGAACTGAAACAGCATGCGGACGTCTGCGTCACCAGCTCTAACGCCCTGAAGATTGTCAGCGCCCTGCCCAATAAAAATATTTATTTTATTCCTGATGAAAATCTGGGGCGTTATGTCGCTTCCCAGCTTCCGGATAAGCATTTTATCTTCAATGACGGCTTCTGCCACGTACATACCAGCATCACCCGCGAAAATGTGAAAGCCGCCCTGGCCGCACGGCCCGGCCTGAAGGTTCTTGTTCACCCGGAATGCAAAAGCGGCGTACTGGAGCTGGCAGATTATATCGGCAGCACCTCAGGGATCATAGACTATGCCACTGCCAGTGATGCGGATGAATTTTTGATTTGTACAGAGCTGGGAGTGCTGTATGAGCTGCGGCAGAAAAATCCAGATAAGAAGTTTTATTCAGTTGGACACAGGCAATTCTGCCCCAATATGAAAAAAATCACTCTGGAGAAAATAATATCATCACTGGAATCTATGTCCCCCACAGTTGAAATCACAGAAGAAGAACGCCAGAAAGCTTGTGCTCCGCTGACCCGCATGCTTGAGCTGGCCAGATAATGGAGGCATTGCTATGAAGACACAATATGACGTTATCATCGTCGGAACAGGCGCAGCCGGGCTGTTTGCCGCTCTCCATCTCCCACTTTCCAGCAGCGTTCTTATGCTCACCAAAGACGAACTGGAGAACAGTGATTCCTATCTTGCCCAGGGAGGAATCTGCAACCTCTTGAATCAGGAAGACTTTCCATGTTATTATGAAGATACCTTGAAGGCCGGAAGATATGAAAACAACCCAGAGGCAGTCACCGATATGATTCGTGCTTCCAACCGCATCATCCGGGAGCTGCTGGATTACGGAGTGAATTTTGACCGGGACTCACATGGCTGTCTCTCTTATACCAGAGAGGGCGGCCATTCCCGTCCGCGCATTCTCCATCACCAGGATGTGACCGGGAAAGAAATCGTCACAACACTGATCGACCGGGTAAAAGAGCGCCCCAACCTTACCATTCTGGAACACACCACCATGATCGATCTGCTGCAGGACGGCAGTACCTGTACAGGTGTTGTAATAAGAGATGGCAGGGGAGCGGCCATACCCTGCTGCAGCAAGGCAGTGATTCTCGCCACGGGCGGACTGGGCGGATTATTCCAGCATTCCACGAATTTTCCTCATATTTCCGGCGACAGCTTCGCCATAGCACTCCGGCGCGGCATACATCTGGAGAATATTCATTACATACAGATCCACCCTACGGTCCTTTATTCCAGAAAGCCAGGACGCAGGTTTCTGATCACGGAATCCGTGCGCGGCGAGGGCGCAAAGCTGCTGAATGAGGACCAGGAACGTTTTGTGGATGAGTTGCTGCCCAGAGACGTGGTGGCTGAAGCAATCCGCAGAGAGATGCAGGCTTTTGGGACAGACCATGTCTACTTGAGCTTTCGCGATATCTCTGTTGATGAAATCATGAATCATTTTCCACATATCTATCAGCGCTGTCTGGAGGAAGGCTACGACATCACAAAGGAGCCGGTCCCCGTAACACCCGCCCAGCACTATCTTATGGGAGGGATACAGGCAGATACCTGCGGCAGAACTTCCATGGATCATTTATATGCCGTAGGCGAAACAGCCTGCAATGGCGTGCACGGCGCTAACCGCCTGGCCAGTAACTCACTGCTGGAAAGCCTTGTATTCTCAGAAAATGCCGCAGAATTGATCAGCCAGAACATTGCTGTTATGAAAATACCCGGCCCTCCGCCGGCGCTATTCTCCTACCCTGATCCGGATACCTGGGCGGAAGAAAACCGGAAGCTCGTGCTGGCAGAAATACAGAAAGAAGGTAAAGAATTTTATGAACGATGGTGTAACATTTAGATTGAATACAGACGAATACATTTTACATGCGCTAAAAGAAGATATCACCAGCGAAGACGTTACTACCAACGCAGTCATGCCTGACCACACACTGGGTGAAGCGCAGCTCATAGCCAAAGAGGACGGCATTCTCTGCGGCCTCCAGATATTTGAACGAGTCTTCCATCTGTTGGATGAAGCCACGGTCTTCACTACTTCCTATAAAGACGGAGATACGGTTAAGAGCGGCAGTCTCGTAGGCACTCTCACCGGAGATATACGAGTGCTGCTTTCAGGAGAACGCACTGCTTTAAACTACCTTCAGCGAATGAGTGGAATCGCCACCTTCACCAGAAGCTTCTCAGACGAACTTGCCCCATATAAAACACGTCTTCTGGACACCCGTAAGACTACGCCGAATATGCGTCCTTTTGAAAAATATGCCGTTACCGTCGGAGGCGGCTATAACCACCGCTATAATCTGTCCGACGGCGTTTTGCTCAAAGATAACCACATCGGCGCCGCCGGAGGCGTCAGGCGCGCCATTGAAATGGCCAGAGAATACGCGCCATTTGTGCGCAAAATTGAGATAGAAGCGGAAACACTGGAGATGGTCAGGGAAGCCCTGGATGCCGGCGCCGACATCATCATGCTTGACAACATGGACAACCAGACAATGGCAGAAGCAGTCCGCATGATCGGCAGCAGGGCGCTGACAGAATGTTCCGGTAATGTCACCAGAGAACGGCTCCGGGAGATTGCGGAACTGGGTGTAGATTACGTGTCCAGCGGAGCGCTTACCCATTCCGCCCCAATCCTCGACCTTTCTTTAAAAAACCTGAAACCACTCGCCGAACCTGACGAAAAGAGGTAATCCATTGAAAGAGAAACTAGAAGGAACAGAACGCAGAGAACGGATTCTGCAAATGCTGGAAACGACCGTGGAAGCCATATCCGGCACCTCCATAGCTAAACAGCTGGGCGTCAGCCGCCAGGTCATTGTCCAGGATATCGCCCTTTTGCGCGCTTCAAATGAGAATATCCTATCTACACCAAGAGGTTATCTGCTGTTCCGCCAGTCAGATGGGAAAATCACCCGGCGTTTCCGGGTATTTCACTCCAGTGAACAGATAGAGCAGGAATTGAACTTAATTGTAGACAAAGGCGCCCGCGTGATGGATGTCATCGTTGAACACCCCGTCTACGGTGAAATACGTGGCACGCTGCCGCTGGCAAGCCGGAGAGACGTCCAGGATTTTATAAAACGTATCCAGGCTCAGCAGGGAACCCCTCTGCTGGAGATTTCCAACGGCGTCCACATCCATACGGTAGAAGCCGACAACCTGCAGATCCTGGAGGAAGTGGAACAGGACCTCCGGCACGCCGGCATTTTGTACGAATAAGGAGGATTTCATGTATTCTTTCATTGAAAAAAGGGCCTGTGAACTGGCCCCTGTGCTCACCCGGCACCGCAGAAATCTCCACCAGATTCCGGAGACCGGCTGGAATGAAAAAGAGACCTGCAGCTATATCGCCGCCGAACTGAGACAGCTCGGATATGAGGTTCTTCTCGGCGCCCCCGTCACGGGTCACGAAACGGGAATCATCGCATCCCTGTCCTGCGGAAACGGCCCGGTTTCCGTGCTCCGTTTTGACATCGACGCCCTGCCCACAGAGGAAGACTCTACGCACGCCCATCTCCCAGCACGGGAGCATTTCTGTTCCCGGAACCCAGGGGCGATGCACGCCTGCGGCCATGACGGCCATATAGCCATCGGGCTTGGCTGTGCGCGGATTTTTACAGAACTGAGTTCCCGCCTGAGCGGAACCATCCGTCTGATTTTTCAACCTGCGGAGGAAGGCTGCAAGGGAGCCGGAGCCATCGTGGAACGCGGCTGGCTGGACGACGCCAGCTTGTTTCTGGCCGGTCATATCGTTGGCCGCGAATATACCGGAGGCGGACACGCTGACGTAATCCCCGGCGTAAATGCTTCTCTGGCGACCACCAAATTCGACGCAATATTTTCCGGACATTCTTGCCACGGTGCAGCTCCGGAAAACGGCGCCTCCGTAATCTCCGCCATGGCTTCGGCTGTACTGGCATTAAACGGCATCCCCCGTCACAGCGAGGGCGCCACTTTTCTGAATATCGGGCGTATCCAGGGCGGCCAGGGCCGCAACATCGTAGCTGATCGCGGGCTCATAGAGCTCGAAGTCCGCGGCACAACCACAGCGCTGAATCAGTACATGGAAGATCAGGCGTTTCGGATCATTCAAGAAAGTGCCAGAATGTACGGCTGCGAAAGTGAGATACAAGTCATCGGAAGGGCTCCCTCCCTGGACAGCACGCCTGCCCTCTGCGGCCGTATCCTCAGCCTCTGCCGGGATCACTTACCCTCCATACAGGCTTTCGGCACTTCTGCTGCCTTCCGGGCCAGCGAAGACGCCTCCCTGATGCTGGAACGCACGAAATCCCATGGTGGTCAGGGCGCTTTTCTGCTCTTCCCCACTGACACTACAGCGCCTCTGCACAACAGCAGCTATGATTTTGACGAATCCATTCTGCCAAAGGCAGCAACCGTGTTTACAGCAGCGGTGTATCAGTTCTGCGGGCGAAAACCACAGGCTCTATCGCGTCACAGATCAGAGTCCGTATGATGTCCATACCGCCCTTTTCCTTTAAAATATTAAAAAAGAAATTACTTTCTAATTCCGCCAGGCCGTATTCCACTCCTTCCAGTATCAAATCCCGGCCTGGCGTTTCATTCCATTCCAGGCGAAGGCCGTCCTCCAGGAAAATGCATTTGAGCTTTCTGCGGGAAGCCTCTTCCAGAAATGCCAGATCCAGCTTCAGAACCTCATTTCCATCTTCATCCTTCACAAACTCTCCGGTGACGGCCAGCAGATATTCTTCTTCGTGAACCACAACTTTCGTGATCTCTGCCTGCCCGACTCCGACCGGAAGCCGGTGGATGGCATCTCCTTCCTGCACCAGCAGATAAAACTGATCCTGTTCCATCTCAAAACGGATCCGCCGTATTCCGTTCGTATAATTGTTATGAGCCGACTGCAGCAGCAGGGGAAACAGCCCAATATTCTTATGATCCAGCTCATAGGTGCAGCCAGATATGGCCCTGGCCTTAGCCTTCCAGAAGCTTCCGCAGTCGTTTCCCTTTCTCCGCTTTCCTCTGGTCCATCCGCCCCGGAGGATGGCCGGATACGGACGTGTCAGGCCACCCATGCGCTTTTCCAGGGCCCGGAGGCTGCGCAAGGCCAGCGGATCTTCCGGCAGCTGCTCTTCCGCATGAAATTCCGGCGGAAAACATTCTCTCACAATATTCAGAAGTATACATTCCTGATTCAACTCATTACTCCCTGCATTAAAAGCCAGAACCATATTCAGATCAGGATAAATCACCACATTCTGTCCCAGCATCCCGTTAAACTCAAAGCTGCCCGGCCGTTCTTCCATCCAGAGCTGATATCCATAACCGTAGGTACCCGGATTGCTTTCCTGATGCTTTTTTGTTGATTCTTCTATCCAACTCTCTGATAACAGCTGCCGCCCGTTCCATTTTCCTTTCTGAAGATACATCTGTCCCAGCTTCGCCATATCCTCCAGACACAGAAACAGCCCCCAGCCGCCTTTCGTAATCCCCTTCGGGCAAGTCTCCCACATGACATTTTTAATGCCTAACGGCTCAAACAGCCGTTCTTTCAGATAATCCAACATGGTCATACCGGTAAGCTCAGTGACCACAGCCGAAAGCATATAGGAATTCATGCTGTTGTATTCAAAAACAGTTCCCGGCGTATTGCGGAGGGGCGAGGCCAGATATTCCCCCACCCAGTCATCCCCGCTGAGCGCCCCGGTCTCGTTAAAGGCAATTCCGCTGGTCATCGTCAACAGATGCTCAATCTTCAGTACCGGTCGGAAAATCTTCTGTAAAAGCTTCACCTTTTTTTCAAAAATATCATAGATATTATCCTCCAGCTTCAGCTTCCCCTCATCGATCAAAAGGCCGACCGCCATACCGGTTATGCTTTTGCACATAGAATAGGTCACATGCCAGACACCGTGCTGGTAAGGGGCATAATCACATTCACTGATCACACGGCCATTCCTGACAGCCATAAAATGATGAATATCCGTTTTCTTTACCTGATACAGATCCTCGATCAGCTTAGCGAGCCTCTCAGAAGAAATCCCCTGGCTTTCCGGCGTCGCCCGCGGAAATGCCTGCTGAATTTCATGTCCCGGAAACGGGAGCTTCTGCGGGAAATAGCTGACCTTACTGACACCCTCCGTCTTACCTAAAATTATATCCCAGATTAATTTAACAACTGCAAGCTGTGCGTTAGCCATGAATTTTCTCCTCCTGAGCCGTTCCATAAAATCTATTATAGGTGGCTTTTCCCAAAAGTACAAGGGCAGTCAGCGATTTGTTGCAATTCACAGGTCAATTACTGGTTTATGGCAAGAGGTGTGTGGATACCCGCCTCCCCCAGCCTTTCGTCCGGGTATCCAAACCGCCTCCCCTTCGCCAACCACTTGGAATCAAAACCGCAATTGAGCTTCATCTGGCTGTAAGCATTTTTATGTTTTTCACGAAAGCTGCGAAAATAATTTGTGTTTGACCGTCAATTATTGTATAATCAGTTTGTCAGAGTCCCAGACTGCAGCAATTCCGGTTGGACGCTGACAATTTACGGATGCCGTTCAGGCTAAACAGCAATCAGTGTCCCTGCCCTCCGGGCACTAATCAAAGGACACTTGAACATTAAAAAGTACTTATCAGGACACGGAGGAAATACATATGAAATCTATCGCAGTAGTAACTGACAGCAATTGCGGCATGTCCATGGAACAGGCAAAAGCGCTTGGCCTCTACATGCTGCCGATGCCCTTTTTTATGAATGGCAAGGAATTTCTGGAAGAAGTGGACATGAATCAGGAAGAGTTTTTCAGCCGTCTGGAAGCCGATCCTACCATCAAGGTATCTACTTCTCAGCCGTCTGTTGAATCCATAACTACTTTATGGGATGAGCTTCTAAAGGATCATGACGAGATAGTGCACATTCCCATGTCCAGCGGCTTATCCAGCTCCTGCCAGACCGCATCTATGCTGGCGGACGACTACGAGGGGCGCGTGCGTGTGGTCAACAACCAGCGTATCTCCGGAACTCTGAGATACTCTGCTATAGAAGCTTTGCAGCAGGCTAAGAACGGAATGTCTGCCGCCGAAATCGGCGACTGGCTGGAAAAAGTGCGTTTTGATTCCAGTATTTACATCACCGTCGCAACGCTTAAATATCTGAAGCAGGGCGGACGCATAACACCTGCCGCCGCTGCCATCGGCACCATGCTGAAATTAAAGCCAGTTCTCCAGATCCAGGGCGAGAAGCTGGATTCCTTCGCCAAAGCCCGCACCATGGCCCAGGCTAAGAAAATCATGACACAGGCCGTTCGGGACGATATCGCCAACCGCTTTGGAGAGAATATCAACCTGGATGTGATCCATTCTGATAATCTGGCTGCGGCTGAAGAATTCCGGAAGGAAGCCCTCGAAACCTTCCCGAACTTAAAGGAGGTCAACATCTTCCCTCTGTCACTGAGCGTCTCCTGCCATATCGGACCTGGCTCGCTGGCATTTACCTGTTCAAAGGTACACGAAGAAATATGGTAAAGTTTGATATAGAAAAGGGTGCAGCTTGCGGGCTGCACCCTTTTCTGATAACCGGTCTTTACTGATGAATCCCCCGGTTCTCATCTCCTTTTTCATTTGCCCCGAATTCATAATCATTTCCCGGAAGAATGATGTTCAGAAGGATTCCGGCGATTGCGGCGATCGCGAGGGAAGTCAGTGTGATGGAAGCGCCTCCGATTTCGAAGGTAATGCCATTACTAAAACCCAGACCGCAGACAAATATGACACCGGCGATGATCAAATTGCGGGATTTGGTCAAATCCACTTTATTTTCTACGATGTTGCGGACGCCGATGGCAGATATCATTCCGTAAAGCATGAAGCTGACGCCTCCTATGATAGAAGCAGGCATCGTTCCTATGATTGCGGATACCTTCGGTATAAAACTGATAATCAGCGCAAAGACCGCCGCAATCCGGATAACTCTCGGATCATGTACCCGGCTCAGCTCCAGGACTCCCGTATTTTCTCCGTAAGTGGTATTCGCAGGGCCTCCGATCAGTCCGGCGATTGAAGTCGCCAGTCCGTCTCCCATCAATGTTCTGTGCAGCCCCGGATCAGACAGATAGTTCTCTCCGACAGTAGCAGATATCGCAGACATATCGCCCACATGCTCCATCATCGTAGCCAGCGCGATGGGCGCCATTACCAGAATCGCCGTAATATCAAATTTACAGAGCTGGAACGGAGGAATACCCACCCAGTTGGCGGCTCCAACGGAAGCGAAACTGAGAATTGCAGTACCATCCGGATTCGTCAGGCCGCAGGCATTCATCACCGCCGCGGCAGCATACGCAACCACAACTCCCATCAGGATCGGAATGATCTTGAACATCCCTTTTCCCCAGATATTGAAGATGATAATTACCGCCAGGGCGATGACAGCCAGCAGCCAGTTGGTAGACGCGTTATTGATTGCAGAGCCTGCCAGACTAAGGCCGATGCAGATAATGACCGGACCTGTAACAACCGGCGGAAGGAACCTCATAACACGCTTAACACCCACCAGGCGGATGATCAGCGCCAGAAGCAGATATAAAAGGCCCGCTACCACGATACCGCCGCAGGCATAGGCCGCCTTTTCATCCACAGGCATATTCGCATACATGCCAGCCTTCAGGTTTGCGATCGTTGAAAAACCTCCCAGAAACGCAAAAGACGATCCCAGAAATGCAGGCACCTTCATCTTGGAACACACATGAAAAAACAGCGTTCCGAACCCGGCACAGAAAAGAGTTACGGATACGGTTAGCCCTTTGGTAAGACTTTCGCCACAGGCATCTGCGAAATAGCTGTTCACCAGAATCGGTACCAGTATGGTGGCACCGAACATGGCAAACATGTGCTGAAGCCCCAGAATCAGCATCTTGGGCACGCCCAGTTTTCTGGCATCACGGATTACATCATTCGTATTATTCATCTTATCCCCCATTCTTTTTCCTGTAACCACAGAACAACAGCAGGAATTATCTGGTAATATCAATTCCCGCTGCGTATGGTACAGGCAATCTCATTGCTTTCAATTATAAAAGCTAATGTATTGTAACGCAAGCAAAATTTCATATTCTTTCTTTTTAGTATCCCGATCAGAATTAGAATTGAAACTTTTTCCTTCAGGGCTTATAATAGCTTCAGTCAGTTCGGAACCTTCCTGACTTAAATCAAAACTAAAGGAGCAATCGCATGAAAAATCAAAAAGTTCTGTTCGTCACACAGGGCGCGATGATCGCCGCCCTCTACGTTGTCCTCACCCTATTCGCCAACGCACTGGGACTATCCAGTTACGCGATCCAGGTGCGTTTTTCCGAAGCGCTAACGATCCTGCCCTTCTTCACCGCCGCCGCCATCCCCGGCCTCTATGTGGGCTGCATTCTGGCAAACCTGCTTGCCGGCGGCCTGATCCTGGATGTGATCTTTGGCAGTCTGGCGACCCTGCTGGGCGCTCTGGGCACCTACGCGCTGCGGAAATATAAATGGCTGGCGCCGCTCCCTCCCATCGTATTCAACGTGCTGATCATTCCCTTTATACTGGCATTTGTCTATCATTTTGAGGGATCAATCCCCTATTTCATGGCAACAGTGGGAATCGGTGAAATAATCTCCTGCGGCCTGATGGGCATGTCCCTCCTTCACATCCTGCAGCACTACAGGAAAATCCTGCCCTGGAGCTGAATAGCTCAAAAAAAGAGACCATTCTCGTGGTCTCTTTTTCTTATCTGACTTACAGATACTGTGCAAATTCCAGCCTCTCCAGGTTTGGGCCCTCCGCTATGAAAAACTTAACGCCATTCGTCCAGAAGGGCAGGAACGTAATCTCTGCCAGGATCTTGATTCCCAGTCCGCTCACATATGCATATGCGGCATCTATATCCTTCACATCAATGGCGATATGATCAATCGCCCCGTCTCTCAATGCCGCTTGACCGTTCTCATAGGTCTCCAGGACAAGATCCTTCAGCTTCAGAAACGCCACCCGTGTCTCTCCATCCTTGGTCTCCAGTGCAATCTCGAAGCCTAATTTTTTGTAAAAGCTGAGCGTCTTGTCCATGTCATTCGTCGGAATTCCGATATGCTGAAGTCCGTTGACATTTTCCATCCATTCCATCATCTGGTACCCCCAATGTATAATATGTATGTAGTATTCAAGAGACGGCTCGCAGGCCGTCGCGAACAATTTTATTATACTCGCTTAGTCGCTATTACGTCAACTCCTGTTTCAGCTACATTTTCTAAAATGACGGTTCCGATTTCTACCGGAGCTTCCACTTGCACATGCTGAAGTGCTCTCATACATTCAAATATTTTCTCTTTTGGTATATCTTTTCGAGTTTTCACTGACACCACCGGCAGCATACCGTTTTTAACACGTACAGTCGTCGTAACGATGCGGGTGGGAGCACTCACCTCCTTAGCCGCATATTCCCTGCCCCTTTTGCAGGTATAGCCGCTGATATCTTTTATTTCCTTTCCCTCCATCATCACGCTGATGGAGCATCCCATCGGACAGCCAATACAGGTCAGCTCCCTCTTTTCCATATCATTCCTCCTCGATTCTGACGGTAATAGCTTTCAGGCCCTGATATTCTAAAAGTCTCTGCCTCTCCAGCTGTACCTCTTCCATTTCTCCCGGCGCCATAATCCGTTTTTTTCGGTGCAGAATCCTGTCGCCGTTTAGGTAAACAGAGATATAACAATTTTGGAACACTTTTCCCACACGAAACCGTACCTTCAGCATTTCTTCCATTCTCTCAGGAGAAATGCCAGCCGGAACCGTATACCGTACCCCTTCTTCAGCCCTGACAGGAACCGGATCAGACCGCAGGCTCGCTCTTATTCCCAGCAGATACTCTGCCGCATGATGTCCGGCCGCATAAGCCTCCTCCGTCACATAATCTACCAGGTCATGCACATGCAGCACATTTCCGCAGGCAAAGATTCCTTCTGCATTTGTCTCAAGGCTTTCATTGACCACAGGTCCCGCCGTCACGGGATGAAGAGTAATGCCGGCACTGCCTGACAGCTCGTTTTCCGGAATCAATCCGACGGATAGCAGCAGCGTATCACAAGCGTACTCTTCCTCCGTACCTGGCACGGGACGTCCCTGTCCGTCCACCTGAGCCAGCGTGACTCCCTCCACCCGCTCTTTGCCGTGAATATCCACCACGGTATGAGACAGCTTCAGCGGTATTCCATAATCTTCCAGACACTGTACAATATTCCGCTTTAAACCGCCGGAAAATGGCATCAGTTCCGCCACTACCTTGACCTTTGCTCCTTCCAGCGTCATACGCCGGGCCATGATCAGCCCTATGTCTCCGGAACCCAGTATCACCACTTCTCTCCCCGGCAGGTATCCCTCCATATTGACAAGCCGCTGTGCCGTTCCCGCCGAATAAATTCCGGCCGGGCGGTAACCTGGTACATTCAATGCGCCTCTGGAGCGTTCCCGGCAGCCCATGGCCAAAATAACTGCTCCGGCCTGTACCTGAAACATTCCTTCCTCACGGTTCATGGCAGTCACTGTTTTTGAAGGGCTGATATCCATCACCATTGTATTTAGCTGGTACTCGATCTGCTTCTCCTCCACCTTCTCTATGAAACGTCCGGCATATTCCGGACCTGTCAGCTCTTCCTGAAAGGTATGGAGTCCAAATCCATTGTGAATACACTGATTCAATATCCCGCCCAGTTCCTTGTCCCGTTCCAGAATCAGAATACTCTGAATTCCATTTTCTCTCGCCGAAAGCGCCGCTGCCATGCCGGCCGGACCGCCACCTATTATAACCAGATTATAACTTTTCATTTTCAGACCTCCCTGCCGGTTTACTGATTCCCACGATCATCTGAGATGCTCCTCCGCATTTTGTTATTTCAGTCATCTTCTCTCCCACTTCACGGCTCAGAAGCTCCATCACTCTGGGCGAGCAGAATCCTGACTGGCACCGGCCCATTCCGGCCCGCGTCCGGCGCTTGATGCCATCCAGCGACCTGGCTCCCAGCGGCCTGTGGATCGCATCCAATATCTCTCCCTCACTGACCATCTCACACCGGCAGATGATCGTGCCATAAGAAGGCTGCCTCCCGATCAGCTCATTGCGTTCTTCCAGCGTGAGCCGGGACGGATTTAATATCCCTGTCCTTTTTTCCTGAAAATTATTCTTTTTTACCGCCTGAAGCAGCGAAGCAACGATTCCGGCTACTTTCTCACCGATGGCCGGGCACGCCGTCAGCCCCGGAGATTCTATGCCCACACAGTCTATAAAACCAGGTGCTCCTTCTGCTTCTCCGATGATGAAATCATCTTCATCCTCATGGGCGCGCAGTCCGGCAAAAGAGGTAATTACCTGGCGCATGGGAATATTCCTGACGCCATGACCGGATTTTTCCAAGACCTCAGCTATTCCGCTTCCTGTCGTGTTCGTGCCGTCCCGGTCGTCAATGTCCACGGCTGTCGGCCCTATGAGCAAATTGCCGTGAACGGTCTGTGTCACCAATACGCCCTTTCCCTTCTTACCCGGCAGAGAAAAAACCGTATGATTTACATGAGACCCGGCATTTTTATCCAGCAGGCAGTATTCTCCCTTCCTGGGAGTGATATGTATTTTCCGTGTACTGACCATATTGTGAAAAATATCTCCATATACGCCGGCTGCATTTACTAAACAGCGCGCTTCCAGATCCCCGCTTCCGGTCTTAATCCGATATCCCTTATCATCTGGCCTAATCCCCAGTACAGGACAGTTAAACCGGAATTCCACCCCGTTCTGGCAGGCGCTTTCCGCCAGTGCCAGATTCAGCGTGAAGGGACAGACGATCCCGGCTGTCGGAGCGTAAAGAGCGGCAACAACATGATCCGAAAGATTCGGTTCCATAGCCTTAAGCCGTTCTCTGTCCCAAATCAGTTCCAGCCCGGGAATTTGATTCTCCTTCCCGCGTTCATACAATTCAGTCAATTTTTCCACATCGTCCTCATCCGTACAGATCACCAGAGATCCCATCCGTTTAAAGGGCACATCCAGCAGTTCCGCCAGCTTCCCCATCTTTTCATTTCCCAGGCGGTTCAATTCTGCTTTCAGGCTGCCGGGAAGCGCGTCATACCCCGCATGTACAATACCGCTGTTTGCCTTTGAAGTTCCGCAGCACACATCCTCTTCTTTTTCCACCACACAGATCTTCAGGCGGTAGCGGGCCAGCTCCCGGGCTGCGGCACTTCCGGATACACCTGCTCCAATAATCACTACATCATACATTTTTTCATTCCTCCTGCTTCCATCCATTGTTTCATACTTCCTGTGTAATAATAAAGAGCCCGCCAAAGAAGAGGTCATTTCCCCCCGCCTTGTCAGACTCCAATCTCAGACATTTTCTTATTTAATTATATGACCAGAGGGTGGCGTTTTACTCTCTTATTCCTCCTGCGCCCAGCCAAAAGAACATTTTACAGCCCTGTTCCAGCCAGCAATCCGTCTGCTGCGCTCTTCTTCAGCAAGGCATGGATGGAACTTCCTGTCAATCTGCCAGTTCGCCTTGACCTCTTCTTTATTCTTCCAATAGCCCACAGCCAGGCCTGCCAGATAGGCTGCGCCCATGGCTGTTGTCTCCACACATTTTGGCCTGTGAACCGGAGCATTACAGATATCCGCCTGCGCCTGAAGAAGGAAATTATTGGCGCTGGCTCCTCCGTCCACTTTCAGTGACGAAAGCCTGATTCCTGAATCTGCTTCCATTGCCTTCAGTACATCGTTTACCTGATAAGCCAAAGATTCCAATGTCGCCCGGATCACATGGTATTTATTCACTCCTCTTGTGATGCCTACGATAGTACCTCTGGCGTACTGGTCCCAATGGGGCGCTCCCAGCCCTGTAAAAGCGGGAACGACATAACAGCCATGAGTGTCTTTCACCTTTTGAGCCATATATTCTGAATCTTCTGAAGAATCAATCAGCCTCAACTCATCCCGAAGCCATTGAATTGCCGCGCCGGCTACAAACACTGATCCCTCCAGCGCATAATTAATCTTACCGTCCAACCCCCAGGCAATTGTCGTCACCAGTCCGTTTCTGGAAAATACGGGTATTTCTCCTGTGTTCATCAGAAGAAACCCTCCCGTTCCATATGTATTCTTAACTTCCCCCGCTTCAAAGCAGGTCTGTCCGAACAGAGCTGCCTGCTGGTCTCCCGCCGCTCCCCCAATCGGAATGGGTGTCCCAAAGTATGCCGGGTCTGTCTCGCCGTACAGACAGCTGGACGGCTTCACCTCGGGAAGCATACATCTTGGTATATCCAGCTCCTCTAATATCTCCCGATCCCAATCCAAACTGTTAATATTAAACATCAAAGTCCTGGATGCGTTGGAATAATCAGTGACATGAACGCGTCCCTTCGTAAGTTTCCAGATCAGCCAGGTTTCGATCGTCCCGAACAGCAATTCTCCCTTTACGGCCCTTTCGCGCGCCCCTGGAACGTGATCCAGTATCCATTTCAGCTTCGTGCCTGAAAAATAAGCATCAATCACAAGACCCGTCTTTTGCCGGAATTGCTCTGTCAGTCCTCTTTTTTTTAGCTCATCGCAGTATTCCGCAGTACGTCGGCACTGCCAAACAATCGCGTGATAAACCGGTTCTCCGGTCACCCTGTCCCAGACAAGCGCCGTCTCTCTCTGATTTGTGATGCCGATAGCCGATATTTCTTCCGCAGACACATTGATTTTCTGCATTGCTTCAACCGCCACGGCAAGCTGGGACGCCCAGATTTCATTGCCGTCATGCTCCACCCAGCCAGGCTTCGGAAAATACTGTTTAAATTCTCTTTGAGAAACGCTGCACATTTCTCCCTGCTCGTTAAATAGGATACACCGGTTACTGGTTGTGCCAGAATCCAGCGCCATAATATATTTCTGCATATTTTAACCCCCAATATACTTTGTGGAACAGTGTGAGCTGTTCCCCCGCCCGACAGGGCATGTGTTACGGGATACTCTGGAGTATACTTTGTGGAACAGCGTAAGCTGTTCCCTCTAACCGTCATGCTACATCATCCAGACCTCCTGATTCGTGGAAGAAACTGCAATTGCTCCGGCCGCCAGCGCCACCATGATATCCTCCTTGTCGCTGATCAACCCGCTGGCGATGACCGGCTGACGCACTTTCCGGCAAACTTTCCTGATTACCTTTGGCATCGCTCCTGGCAATATCTCCACAATATCTGGCCTGACTGCGTTTAGCTGCTTCTCTATATTTTCATAAGCCATAGAATCCAGAATGAAGATTCTAAGTGCAGTATAAAAATCCAGTTCACAGGCACGGCGGATGATTGCCGGCCTGGTAGAGATAATCCCGTCTGCTTCCGTACTGTTCCTGATAAAATCTACAGAGACTTCCTTAGGGCCAAGCCCTGTGATCAGATCCAAATGTACCATCGCCACCTTCTGCGCCTTTTTCAACCTGTGTACAATGGCAGGGATGGTACAGATATTGCCATATAGAATAAATACCACCCTGATATCCTCCAGCCCACAGCACTTTTCCAGACCCTCATCATTCTTAATTGCCGCAATCACGGGATTCTGCTCTATCATATCATAAAAGCTCTGATGCATAAAAAACCCCTTTCATGTAAAAAAGCATAGCCAGCAACGACCTGGGCCGTGCAAACTACACTCTCTCATCTCAGTGTATCTCTTCAATTGTTCTTCTCATAATCAGACTATATCACAGCTTAGAAGAAATAGCAAGATTTTTCCTTCATTGAACCGAAATGCTGCTGTTTACACGGTTAAAAGAAAGACATGGGAACTAAAAAAGCACCGGAATATGGTGCTTTTTAAGAGGCGTCGACCGGATTTGAACCCGATTAAGCTCTTTTTCAAGAATCCCTTATTCATAGGCATTTCCCGCATACCCGCATAAATACGGCATTCTCTGGTTTCGCCATGTTGGAATACAACACAAAAATATATGTCAAAAGCAGCATTTTAAAACGCTATGCAACACGAAATGCAACACGGAGAGGATGCAATATACAAAATTAAAAGAGACAGAGCCGAAGCCCTGCCTCTTACCCCCTGAGGGAGGGGGAGATCCTAATACGCCGGATCTCTGGCGCTACATATTGTACTTATAATATACCATTACCCTGTAAAATTGTCAACGTTTGCTGGATTCCAATATTTTCCATTTAACTATCTTACAAGATGTGCTATAATATATAAAAATAGTACAAAAGCTTAGGAAGCACCTCTGTTTTTAAGAGGCGCTTCCTTTATTTAAAGCAAAAATCCTTAGAATCTTTACTCTGGGGCTCCTCATTATGCAATCTGTTTCAAAATGACGAATAAGATAAAATCTTGTCATATCTTAACGAATAATAAAATTATATGTAAATTTGTATAGAAATGTTTTACAATTTCTTATATAATTAAAAAGGGGGTTGTAAAACGAAAAGAACAGATAAGCTTTTGCAAAATGCCAGATTCTCAAAACGGTATCAAGGATACCATTACCTACTTCTATGCGTAGAATTAGCTTCCGAAGATGAATCACGATTATGTTCATTAATCAAACAGATTTACCTGCCCATAGCAGACCAGTATCAGATCACCTATCAAGACATCGAAAGGAATATCCGGACCGCCCGGGATTATGCCTGGCAGAATGGCGGGAAAGAATTTATCGAAAAAATCAGTGGTGGAAAGTTCTATGAACCTCCGGCTGTAGGAGAACTAATAGAAATACTCGCAGAATATCTGAATGAGGATAACTAAATGAATACCCCGGAGCCGAAAGCTCCGGGGTGTCTTATTGTCAGTCATACATTACATAGTCCTTATGCATCCAGCCGATCCCGATCCCGGCCACCTTAATGCGCACCCAGTCCCCGGATTTCTGGCCGTCTACCTCAAACCGATTTCCAACGCCGAGCTGTCCAAGAATAGTTCCACCTGGAGTCTGGCGAACACGGACACCGCTCCCTGTGCAGGTGGCCGTCCCCGTGGCATTCCATCCAGATGAGCTTCCGGATGATCCGGCAGGTGAGCAGTAATCCGCATCAATGCAGATCCATCCGGCGCCGGATTTCAGGCGGCCCCAGCAGGTGTTCTGGATCTCAACAATCGTGTAGGTGCCTCGGTCTGTAATGCTGCCACAAGCCTGATATTGTGTGCTTGGGCCTGTCCGGATTGTCAGATCATCTACATTGACCTTATACATGCCTGTGCCAAAACTTCCGCCGGTTCCTCCGGTGTTGCTCCCGCTGTCGGTGCTGCTGCCTCCCTGAATCTGTGCTTTAAAATCCTCCCACAACGCCGGATTGTCCATCATCTTCCGGGGGCAATACTTTCCCTTGGCATCAAAATGCCGGATTACCCGGCTGGCCGGGATACCCGTGGTCTGGAGCAGGTATTTTACAAGCTCTATTGCGTTCTGGCGGGCCACAGTATAATTGCCGTCAGAGTTTACGCAAATCTCAATTCCAATGGAATTATTGTTGGTGGCGTCATGTACGCTGTGGTTACCGCCGTACTCCCGGCCAATATGCCAGCATTTGCAGGTATGCTCGGCGGCCTGGTAGATTCCGTCGCTTCCACAGTAATAATGCACGGACATATCGGCAAAATTCCCGTCGTGCTGCGCCCTGGCGTGCGTCCGGGCCCCGGCTCCCGCGCTGTAGTTGTCTGTCTCATGGATTACTATATACTTGCACGGGTTCCCGGTGCCGTTGATGTTCTGCTGGCTGATAAATTCCCGATTGATATTTGGCATACTATTTCACCTCCGTTTTATTATATTTCGTCCTGTCCCAGATTGCCTTTATTTTCTCCCAGCCCCCCGTCGCGATTAAATAGACGATAAACGCAGCGATCAGAGCCGCAACCACGTAATACCAGGTAACCGCAACTGTAAAATACATGCACAACAACAGCATAGCCACAACGCACAGGACGGCTGCGGTGGCCAGGGCTACCACGTTGGTCTGGATATTTTTAAGCCCCGGCAGCTCCTTGATCACCTGGACGATCAGACTGGTCAAAAATGCCAGGATCCCTGCTAGGATAAGCCCGTAGGTTACATACTGCGTAATGGTTTCAATGTCCATCTTTTCAATCCTCCTATTGGATAAAATTTGCTATGGCAGCCACCAGACCGCTTCCAAAGGCCGCCGCCAGCGCGCCGATAATACCCGTTTTCAGAGCCGACCAGTTTTTAGCCGGCTCTTTTTCCAGAGCATCCACCCGGCTCACCATTTCGCCCTGCTGCTCAGCCAGATGGCCTACGTTCAGCGCCAGCTCCCGGACGGATGCCGTGAGATTAGACAGCTGCTGCATGTTCCCCTCTAATATTTTCAGCCGTGTATTGGTACGCTCACGATCATCCTCTATTCGCCTCCGAAACTCTTCATGTTCTTCACGGCTTATATGCTCTTCCATTTGTTCCTCACCTCCTCTCACTGCACATTAACCAACACCTTATAGATCAGAGTTTCCGGAGGGATCTGGTATGTAAACTCCAGCTCATAAGTGGCTCCTTTTGCCTGCGGCTGAACCAGGGCCATCACAATCACAGTTGTGTCATTGGTCTGGTTGATTTCGCATTCCCCAGATGCCTCTTCGGTCAGTCCGCAGCGCAGCTTATAGGTGGCTTTTGCCACCTCGAAGGGCTGATTGTTGCAGGATCGTACCTCGATCATGATATATTTTTTCTCGCCCAGTTCAAAACGTACCCTATCCATTCTGGCACCTCCTGCATCCGTGGTATCCGGCCAAGTATTTTTCTGGCAACGTACGGACAGCGTAACTGTTTATCAGTGACGCAAAGTAGGGCAAAAGCAGCAGACGGGCACAGGTTTCGGCGTAATATTGGATCTGTACGCTGCACTGCAGATGGCCTCTTGCTCCATTGTCGCTCTCCGCCCAGATATCTATATCCTGCAGGCCCGGCTGCCTGGGAGCAAGGCCCTCCCAGTAGTCCGGGCGGTCCAGCACGGGATGAAATTCCACCTCCGTGCCGTTCACCTCGCCCCAGCATCGGATAATCATCAGGCGGCTGGATCGGTTACCTTAAAGGTAATCGTGAGATTTCCGGATGCGTCTACGGTTGTCGCAGACGCCACCACGTCCGTGATCACTGGTGCCTTGGTGTCCAGTGTTACGTGGCGGGTTACTGTCGTAGTCTTGCCAATACTGTCTTTTGCGATTATCGTGATCGTATTTTCGCCCTCGGTCAGCGTCACCTGCTTACTAAATGACCCGCCGGACAGTGCCACACCTTCGCCATTTACGGTCACCTCTGACAGGGTGACAGCGTCTGATCCGGCCGCTCCGGTACCGGCAACAGTCACCGTTTCGGAATTTGTGATCAGTCCCTCGGTCGGACTTGTCACGTTCAGGGTCGGGGCCGCCGTGGAAATAACAAAGTTCACGACATCTTCATCGGATGTATTCCCATCGTTGTCCTGTACGGTCAACTGGATTTTATTCGCGCCGTCAGACAGGTTGGTGGCGGTATAGGTACCGATTTTCTCCCCATCTGTCCCATCTGTATAGCTGATGCCGGATGTTACTTTTACACTGTTGACCCGCAAATTGACAGAATCCATGTTCAGCCCGGAGCCGCCGGCATCTTTGATCGTAAACTTGATCTGCTGTGTTGTCGCGCCCAGTACAGATCCCTCGGTCGGGCTGGTGATGGTTGCAATCGGTTTGGTTTTTTCCAGGACGCGCAGCTTCAGCTCATCACCGTATGTCTCGTCCGTCGAATCCATGACCGTCTGGTTTCCGGCATCGTCTTCTGCATGGATTTCCAGCCCGTATACATGATTCGGCTGGCTCCATGATGACTGGGCCGGCGCGGTGATCTGTGCGGTCCATGTATGTGTATCGCTATTATAGGTGGCATTTACGCGCATACCATTGCACATTATCCATGCCTGTTTTATTGCCATTTTTCTACTCCTTTTTCACTGATATAGGATAATCATAGGGATAATCATACGGATAATCCGCTTCGTACTCTATTGCAAACGTAACTTCGACGGATTCTCCTGTGCTTACCTGTTTTTTGTCCGTCTCAATATCTTTTATCCGCATGGTTTACCTCCACAAAACTATTCCAGGGTACCCAACACTTCCTGTACCACTGTTCTTAGATTAAATAACGCCGGTACCTGGTCTACTGTGTAGGCCCCGGCCATAACCAGGCTCACCCATGTTTTTACAATTACACTATCCTTTGTGTACGTCATACGTCACTTTCCTCCTTATCTAAAATCAAAAATACTACTTCCTGCAAGTTTCCAAGCGCAGGGACCTGATCGCGAGTAAATGTTCCTTTTCTTATCAAATCTACCCAGTTCTTTACGATGATGCTATTTTCCGTAAACATTACGCTCCACCTCCGATCAATGCAGCCATTGTCATGGTCAGTTCTGCAATCGCCTGTTGCAGGTCCGTTTCATCCGCCTTCTGGGGCATTTCCGTTTCCAGACTCGCAAGGCGGGTGTCCGTGGCAGCCCCTTCCTGCCGCATCTCAACCTCCCAGATCGCTCCGGTGTACTCCGAGATGCAGGTTAATTCTGTGTAATTCTCATACACAACATCTGTCTTCGCTGTTTCCCGGACAGTCATTTTCTGTACGGCCAGTGCGTCTCGAAAAATAGATTTCAGCCCCGCAGATGTCTGGTTCAGCAGCCGGATCTTCAGTACACCGCCGGATTCCACGACAGACTGAATCGGAATCTGCTGACCATCATTCATGATTAATTGCATGACTGCTCCTTTCTGCTGCATTTTCGCAGCACAAAAATAAAATTCACAACAAAACGCACCCCGAAGGATGCGCTTTGGCATAAACTCTATGGTTTAGTAGGCAAAACAGCAATTTAGCCGGACTTATATCTGTGGAGCAGCGCGGGGTTACTCTTACGGCTGACTGGTGCCACATTGCTGATAAATCAGGGTATTATCTTCTTGCTGCATTTAATATCCGCAGCGATACCAATCATCCCGTCACTGGCATACAGCGCTCAGGCACTGGAGGGTACACCGTTATTATCAGTGGGGGAACGAATGGTACACAGCACGCACTTTGGTTAATCTGGGGAAAAGCCACTTAATTACTGTATAACAAGCATGGAAAATCTAAGTGCTCCTGAGAATGCAGCTCCGCTGGCGGTCGAATACGCCCTAAGCTGAATGGTGCCAGCAGTATTGTAGTCATAATTGTACGACACAATTACATCCTGGGAGCTGCAAGGTGTTATGATGACCGCGCTGGGCTTTTTTGACACACCTATTTTACTCCAAGTCATTAAAAGAGTGCCATTACCAGCAAAGCCTTCAACAAACTGACCGGCGATTAAGGAGTCTTGCTTGCCGTTTAAATTGCTGTTTTGCCTGATCTCGGCAGCTTGGAATTGCGCCGGCGCAAATCTCCAGGCCCTGGAATTGTCCATACGCCAAATAAGCCGCCCCGCCGGCCGGCTTAAAAAAAGTCATATTAAACTTAAAATACTATGCTACCAATTTTCGGAAAGACGCTTTAACCTCTTCGGTTCTGACCGTCACATAAATCATTGTAGTCTCTGGCTTTGCATGCCCGGCATAGGCTTGTAGCTCCTGTAGCGACATCCCACGCATGCTGGCATCCGTCAAAAGCGTCCGGCGAAACTTGTGTGGGTGGGCGTGGATGCCAGCAGCAGCACCCAGCTTCCGTAACATGGCCTGAACCGCTTTCGCGCTTAATCGCTCAAATGGCGCTCGCAAACTGACGAATAATGCCGGGTTATCATCCATGCGGCCCGCCAGGTACTTCCGCAAGTGATAGGCGGCCTCTTCCGTAAGACAGACCGCCCGTTCCTTCTTTCCCTTCTGTCCGTATACAACCACTTCCCTACCTGTGAAATTTACATCCGACCGGTTCAGCGCCAGCACCTCCCCGATTCTCCCGGCTGTACTGTACAGCACTTCCATCAGTGCCAAATCCCTTTCTGTGCGCGCCAGGCAACGCAAATGCTCCCGCTCTTCCGCACTGTAGGGTCTCCTGATCTTCTGCGGCACTTTGACCCGCTTTAGCCGTCTGGCCGGGTTGCGGTTAATATAACCTTCGTCATTCAGCCATGCAAAGAAGCTGCTAATATAGTGCCGCAGCGTCTCCAGATATGACAGGGATATCCCCCGCCGTTCCTGATACAGCGCCAGATAATAGCGCAGGTCATTTGTCGTAATCTCAGCCAACCTTTTGTTTAGAGCTTGCATCAGCATCTGGATACAGCGTTCATAATTTTCCAGAGTGCCCTCCGAACAATTCTCCAACCGCTTGCTGGCCAGATACAGTCTTAATGCTTTTTCCCAGTGCCGCTCTGATATGATCAGTTCCGTGTGTTCTTCCCTGATTTCCAGCCCGTGGGTTTTGATCACCAATACATTTTCCAGCCTCTGTAGTTGCTCCGGCGTCAAATCGGCCTGCATGGCGGCCAGTACGGCCGCAATTAATTTATCCATAATGTCACCTCCGCCCCCATAGTAACATGGGACGGAAGTTCCCTAAACAGCAATTTTGTGTCCGGAAATTTGGGGAGTTTTCGGATAACTCATCAATTAGTTAGCTTGACATATGCCAGCGCAACAGAGCTAGCTGGATTTATGTACTGCGGTGCCGATGTAGCAGCAGCCACGGCAACGATAATCTATCAGAATAGCACTCCGATTGACCAGGTAGACAGACTGTATATTGACATCGGTCCCTATAATACGCCGTCAAGGATTAATATACATGCCCACGGGACGGGTTTTATTTCTGGTCACATCCTTAAGGTGGCCGTAATTGTTATCACGACCCCTGCGTGATCGTGAATTAAGCCGGACCTGCTATTTTCGTCCAGTTTTTATCGATGATCCCGTTTTTATAGGTCATATAATAGATGTCGCCACTCAGCTCAAACGCATATTTGACATGTCGTGTCCACCCCTCCGATCCATACGGCAAAACGAAGGCCAGCATAAGACCAGGCCATGCCGTAGGCGCTCCTGTCGTATTCGAACCATAAGGAAAAAATGATGGCCCCCAGCATTCGTAGAGCAAATTTTTCCCCTGCATAATAGCGGTATCAATACGCAGAGCTTTACCATCTGAATTTTCGCCGCCGTTTGCAAAGATATCAAAATTGCTGTTTAGGGAACTAAAACCCTCAGTCAACTCCTGAATATTCATCAATGTTGAAAACTTCGGCGTAACGGATGTCACATTGATTCCATCGTACTCTACAACATACCACGGGACTTCCGCCAGGATATCCCCTGCCCGGACGTCCCCTTCTGTCGCAGTCGGTTCCGCCGGGGTTTCGGTCGTTGATGTTCCTTTTTTCACAACCCACTCCGTATTTTCGTATCCGGTTTGCGCATTCTTTGTATACTTGACCACAATCAGGTCTTTCCTTTTTTGCCCCTGTGATCCATTTTCGAGCGTGATGCTGTCATATGTCCCCGGCAACACCCTGAAATGGACACCTTGGATCACCCCTTCTCCGTCATAGATCTTCAATTCATTGTTACTGGCCAATTCTGCTCTGAATTTTTCTCCTACCGGAAGGGCTCCGCTTCCGACCGTGGCAATTCCCTGTTGGAATCCAATTACGTCCGCTGATGTAATGTGTGGCGTTCCTCTTAATCCGGTTACTATTTCCATAACTATTCCCCTTTCACTCCGTATTCTACGCTGACTCTCTGGTTTCTGATTTTCAGTATTTTATAGACAATTGGCTGCTGCATCTGGATGCCGGTAATATAATCCCGTCCGGATATGATATCACCTATATCAATGTCGATGTCATCCGTTTCATTCGCATTTGCAGTCAGTTTTTTATTGTTCATGCGGTCTTTCAGCTGTTTCGTGCCATTTTCGATCAGGTCATCTTCTTCTGCATTGTTATAATCGTACACCTCCGTGATTTCGCTGATCCCTGTATAATATGGTGTTTGCGTCACACGGCCATCTGGCTGTGCGTACAGGTGGACGACTACCCGGTCCTTTAGGTCTCCCCGGCCCAGACAGATCAGATGGTTGACGCCCCGGCGGTAGTCCTGTGACGTAAAATTCAACCGTCCGTCCTGGCTGATTTCGATGCTGTCTCCGTAATTTTCTACCGGCACCGCCCCGATCACCACGATTCCGGACGTCTGCGTCTGTATGTACCGGATCTGCAGTTTGTATCCCTTCGATTCCAGCATAGCCTGAAGGCCATCCAGCAGGGTGCAGTAGCGCTCGAACTGATAACTGACTGTTATGCCCGTATCCGTTTCGCTGGCATAAAACAACCCTGGAAACGCGGGTTCCACCAGATTTTTTATTATGCTGTTCAGTTCCCCGGATGCCGTCCGGTAATCCTGTCCGGCGGCCGGCTCAATGATTTTCTTCGCCATCATCCCGCGCCATGTGAATCCGCGTACATAGATCGCATCGTCTCCGGTCACGCTTTCCGTCTCCCGGATGATTCCGCCGTATTCTGTGTTCGGAGCATAAATGCGTTTTTCGAACGCATAGCTTCCATCCCACGCCGTATATGGGACGGATAATTCAAAATCATTCTCGTTTCCCATTTCAATGTCGGCGTCTTCATAGATTCTTTTTTCTTCTGCTCCATCAGACGCGGCCAGGATCAGTTCCATTTCAGTTCGCTCCTTTCCTGGTGCAGTACGATGTCAAATCCAAACGTTCCGGGCCACACGACCGTCTGGCTGCCCGGCGGGACCGGTTCAAATACACTGTCGTCTTTTCCACGGTTATTGAATTCGTTGACGATTTCCCCGTTATTTTTCACCCGTTGCACTGTATTCTCCCGGCTATTGATGCGTATGTATTCTTGATCGTCCACCGTCGTGTAAACCCGGTACATATGCCCACCGATTGCTATATACGGGTTGACGCATGGCCCATATATAATCATCTCAAACCCGGACGCCACATAATGCGTATTCTGCAGGATCGCCGTTCCGGCCTGTCCGGAAGTATAGTCGTACGGAAAATTGAAAGGAAAGTCTAAAAAATCTCCTGATCCTCCTTCCTCTTTTGGGTAAAAGGAAAACGCCTTATCCTCCATCCAAAACGGGTATGGCACATACAGAGTACAGATTTTACCAACTGTCCGGTACCGGTCGTCATAGATTTGCGGTTCGGATGCAATGATATAGGCTTCGATATACTGCTCGTTGACATATAGTTTTCCAGGCGACTTCTGAACCACATCATAGTCTGTAACCTCGAAAAACTCCTGTAGGATCTGTGCTCGTCCGGTCCTGGCGCCGGAAAAATCAATTTCCAGTTCATACTGTCTGGATTTCCGTTCGAATGCATTGACCCTTGCTCCATTTCCCAGATCCGTTTCATCCACTTCCCACTCGAATGCATACAGTCCGGAGGTCTTCTGTTTCATTCGGATTGGATAGGTGGACAGGTCCATCGACCGATTTGCGCTGTTTACGTATTTGATCTCAGCCATTATTGAATGCCACCCCCATATCTGATAACACCCGGCCAAATTCCCGGCCATTGTATTTTATTGTCATTCCTGACCGTTTAAACGCAGTAACCATCGCAGCCGCTAAAAGATTATAATCAATGACAGATCCCGCGACACCAGTCTGAATTTCTGTATCCCGGCTTGCCAATTTCATATCCAGGGCGTTGAGGACGCTCTTCCTTGCTTTCTCCGCATTCTCATCCACTCCTTTCACATATCCTTCGATGGTCCCGGCTCCAAATCTCTCAAATACATGTGATGGAGAATTGATTTCCAATTTGCCTTTTGCCGTTTCAGTCGCGGCAGTCGTTACTTCTATAACCGCATTTATGACTTCGGATTTTCCATTCCGGATACCTTCTGCCAATCCCGCAGAAACATTATATCCGTAAGACTTAACAGTATCCTCGTCAATCGCGCTGTCAATCTGGCTTACGGCAGCTTGCCCCACATATTCTGAAGCATTCTTTACCAGAGTGTCACTGTTGCGTATTCCTTGAGACAATCCGATGCCGACATACGCCCCACTTAGCTTCGCTTTCCACGAAGGAGACGCTACACCCAGACCTGTATCCAGACCATCAGTCGTTTTGACGCCCAGATCTTCTCCTGCGGCCACCGCATCCTCTTGAGCTGCAACAATTCCTTCTACCAGTCCCTGTACACCGTAACCACCTGCTTCCTGCGCCTGCGCGTTTAAGCTCTCAGCCAGTTGGGCGAATGCTTCCTGCCCCCCTGCTGCCATGATGCCAACCCCTTCAGTCAGCTTCTGACCTTCCGTGTTTGTAAAATTCTCCAGATCTACCTTTTCTGACCAGATTTCATTGGCTTTTGCCATCTCCTCTCCAGTCATATTTACAAACGTCTGGGCGTATGCGGCACCTTCCGGTCCCATATTCATTAAATATTGCACAATCCCGTCGTCCAGACTTACCTGCACCTCTTGCCCGGTGCTATCAATATAGGTTTTGGTCGTATCCATCATGGCAGTGATATTCTCTTCCCACTGTCGTACACCATCCACCTGGCTCTGCATATTTGTCAGTAGGTCCGTGGTACTGATGGCGGAAGTGTCTGTAAACTCCTGAAACATCTGTCCGCTCACGCTCAGATATTCCTGGACGCTTCCCTGCATTTCAATGACGGCATTGGCTACATTTACGGCCAGATTTTGCTGCTCTTCAGATAGGCCCCGGAAGGCTTCCAACTCCTGACCTGCTACAGAAATACTCGCTTCTGCAGCCTCCATCTGCTCTCCTTTTGCAGCTGTTGCATCCCGTGTGGCTGCTGTTCCTTTTTCGGTCTCTTCTATCAGTTCGATCTGTTTTTCCTTGTAGGCTTCAGCAGTTTCGGTGCCCTCTTCTATAATTTCGTTTTGTGCATCTATGGTATCTGTTAATTTTTTTTCTTTCTGTTCCAGTTCGTATTGCTGACTGACAATTTCAGATAAGACATCTTCGGAATCTCTGGCAATTCCGTTCCATTCAATGATTCCGTCTCCGTTTTCTTTCGTCGCTTTATCCGACAGATCAATGGCTTTATTGTAATCTTCCTGTAGATCCTTCAGTTTTTCCTGAATTTTTTCTTGCTCTATTTCAGCGTCAATCAGCTCTTTTGTGGCATCCACAACGGGTGTGTATGTATCCTCGAAAGCCTTTTGAAATGCATCCGACATGGCGGCATTCTGCATATTATTCACATAATCTTCCAGCTCCTGATTGGTCATATTCAGGCTACCAGTTGCCTGATCGATCGCCAGAGCCATATCTGGATACAGTTCATTTAGTTCCGCAACCAGGACGGCCATACGTTCCTGCTTCTGATTGGAATTATCGGCTGATGTCGACAGCGTATTTAGTTCATCAACGATATCTTCTGCCATCCGGCCTTTGGCTACGGCAGAATCAACGCTTTCCGCGGCAGTGTTCATAGAATCCTTCAGTGATTCTTGGGATTCCTTCATCGCATCGATGGCTTCGTCTGCTGACTCTTTCAACAGATCCACTTCTGTTTTTGCCTGCGGGCTTAATGCGACAAACGCTGCAATCCCGGCTGTCAATGCCGCAATTCCTGTAACCAGCAGTCCGACGGGGTTCGCCGCCATGGCAGTGTTCAGCCCTTCCTGGGCGACTGTTGCGGCCCCTGTTGCTGTTGCCTGCGCGCCTTTTGCTACTGTGTCCGCAGTGGTGGCTGCCGTGTCTGCCGCTGTCGCAGTCGTATGCGTCACCAGGTTCGTAACCAGGTTTTTGATGTTCTTTGCCGTATCTTTCAGGTTTGTGATCGTGGTTGTGGCTTTCTTGGCTACCCAGATCGTTCCCATGGCAGTGCCGGCGGCCCCGGCAAGTGGAATAAGTCTGTCAATATTGTCCGCCAGAAACTCCATCCCTTTTTGCGCCAGCGGAAGAAATTTCTGCAGCACCGGGGTAATAACCTCGCTCTGCATGGTCCGGCCCAGCTTTTTATACTCGTTCGTGACGCTGTCGTACCGGACTTCCTTCAGGGATTCCATGCTGCCCCGGACATTAGCATACGTATTATTGACCTGGGTAAGCGATGTAATAACCGCCATG
The DNA here is from genome assembly GCF_014337215.1 of Wansuia hejianensis. Classification (NCBI taxonomy): domain Bacteria; kingdom Bacillati; phylum Bacillota; class Clostridia; order Lachnospirales; family Lachnospiraceae; genus Wansuia; species Wansuia hejianensis. The sequence goes on from NZ_CP060635.1 coordinate 2,035,790, forward strand.
GCGTTATCTTCGCCAAGGGCTGACCAGGTATTGCTGGCGATTGTCAGCGCTTCCTGCTGGTTTTTCATACTTGCCAGGTCATTAATTACGGAATAAAACACATCCCGGGTTGTGGCCTCTCCATTCTTCCAGGCTAAAAACAGGTTTTGTGTTTCTGTAGAAAAAGAGCTCAGGTTTTCTTCTATCCGGCCATCGGATAAGGAAATTCCGAACTCTTTTACAAAATCATTGACTTTGTCCAGGTTGTATGCCCCAGCGTCCAGTCCGTTCTGCAGGATCGTAAACATTTCCTGCGCGGAAAATCCGGCCTGCCCCCATAGCTGTCCGTATTCTGCGATGTTGTCTGTCAGCTCTCCGGATTTGTTCAGGCCGTTCTGTGCGCCAACCACGATATAGTCAAATGCCTCTTCCGCGTCCAGCCCCAGATTCTGCACCAGAGAATCCACACCGCGGAGGGTTTCCCCCATATCCATGCCCGAAAACGTATCGTCCAGCGCCATGGCATTCTCGGTCAGCTCCTGCAGCTTTGTAGGGTCTACCTCCCCGGTGTACTGCTTGACCATCGCCATGCCGTCGGCGATTTCCGTCACAGAGTCTCCCATGCCGGAATTATAGATATTCTGCATGGTGTCCGAATATTTTTCCATCTCATCGGCGGATGCCCCGGTGCTGGCAGCCAGTTTATTTTCGGCGTCCTGCAGCTCCGTTGCACCCTGGACCGCAGATGTGACCGCGTTCTTTCCAAAGTCAATCAGGGCATCGTTCACGCGGACTTTTAGGGTGCTGCCAAATGACGTCAGCTTTTCTGCCGTATCGTCTACCTCATTGCCAAAGGCGTCTATGGACTTCGCACAATGATCATAAGATCCTTCCGCCTCTTTTAGTAGGGCGTCGTTCTCGTTCAGTGCCTGTGTGGCGCGGATAACCTGTGCCTCTGCGTTGTTGAGCTGTTTTTTCCAGTCATTAACGCGGTCTCCGGCCTTCTGATAGGTCTCCTCCCCTCTTGATACCACTCCGGACAGATCAGATACAATCTGCCTTTGTTTTTCCATGGATTCGTCCGTGGCGTCTGACGATTCTTCCAGTTCTTTCAGCGATGCCTGCGCCAGCTCCAGGTATCTCCGGTAGGATCCCAGCTCTTCCCCGGTCTTATTGTACTGCTCTTCCGCATGTTCCAACCCCCGACGGACAGCCTCCTCTTTTTCCGCTGCCGTATCCAGTGTCCTAGATAAGACGTCATGCTTGCTCCGCAGCGTCTCCAGGGTATTTGCCTGCCCTGCGGTCTGTGCCTCCACCAGTTTTAATTCTGACCGCATGGCCGTGAGGGCCTTATTGCATGATGTCACAGACTGCCGGAATTCTTTTTCCCCATCCAGGGCAATGATTGCCCCTATTTTCCTTTTGTTCGCCATACGCCCTCCAAAAAAAGAGCATAAAAAGGCCGCCTGCTTTTTCGCAGACGGCTCCTCCGCTCTCATCTTACTTCGTCAAATATGTGATCAGTTCTTTCTGTTTTTCCTTTTTCCGGATCTTCCGCTGCAGGTCCTGTCTTGTCTGCCCTCCGATTCTCTGTACTCGGTTCCAGACTGCTCTCGCAATCCCCCAGGCTGTCAGGATGATAACCAGCGCTAGAATTCCTCCGGCGATATTCCCGGATGCAATTCCTCCAGCAATTCCGGCGATCACTACGGCTGCCGGAAAAAGGACTTCGTACATTTCATTTTTTAATGCAAACCAGATAGCCCGAAAGGGCATCAATATTACTTTTTTCATGGCATTTCACCTCTGTTCTGTAAGGCAATTATACCATGATTTTTCCTATAAATCCAGCAAAGATACTACTTTTTTCGGTTCCTCGAAGGTTGCCCGTCTCATGCGGATGTTGTGCATTTTCTTGTATTGCTCAAAAAGATCACACCACTTCCCGTAATACATGCAGGCAACCTCTTTTTCCCGGTATCCCAGTTCCAGGGCGACAAATAAAATCCACGCAAAATCCAGAATTACCCGTTTCTGTCCGCCGTCTCCTTCTCCTGCGTGGCTGTCCCGTTTTTTCTCCGGAAGCACCTCATCATTTCCGCGTGGAGTTTTTCTCCCAATACAGCCGGCGGCATGTCTGCTTTCTGCAGCAGCTCCTTGCGTGTCACAGACCTGATTTCTTTCCCGGTCATATCCGCCTCCATTTCCAGACCGGCGGTTACCATCAGGTGCAGGGCATCCCCCAAGTCTGCAATCTTCGGCATCACATAGCGCCCGATGGGAACGCCTTCCTCGTTCAACACATACTCCCCGTTCTCATCTTTTTTCTGTTCAAACGGCATGAGGCGGTTTTCGAATTCTTCGACGCTTCCATATTTGTCCTGGACGACTTCCAGCACTTCCATGCCGCATCGCAGGGGGAATTTTTCTCCTGACAGGGTAATGTAGCTTAATTTATCGTCAAACATGGTTTCTCCTATCCGGGCGGGTTGTCCCCGCCCTGCTGGTTATTCTGCTTTCGCCGCAACCGTAGCTGATCCTGCTTTTTTTGCGGTCCCGCCTTCTGTGGTCACCTCTGCGACAACGATCTTTTTCCCGGTTTCCGCCGTGATCTCGCTGGTTCCGTCCCAGGACGTCCATCCCGTGGACGCATTGCACACTTCGTTGTAGGCCGGCATGGTCTCATCCTCTGTGATTTTATAAAAATAGCTGTTACTCTGCCCTTTTTCGGGCGTTACTGTCAGTTTGGTCTTTCCAACTTCTGTTTCGCTTGCTGCGCTCTGGACCTGCAGGGTCCCGATAGAGTACCCAAATTTCCCGTAAATCCAGGTCATCGCCTCCTGCTCCGTTTTAAAGGTTGCCGTCTCTTTCCATACACCCGCATCATTCGCAGACGCCTTTCCCGAGATCGACGGCGTTTTAAACGTGATAGAGTCTCCTTTCGTTTCCCAGCTATCCGACGGGTCTCCGAATTTTACCTTCGGCAGGAATATCGCCACAAAAGTCCGCACGTCGTCAATAATTTCCGGCGCAACGACCGCCATAGCGACGTTACTGTTCTGATCGTCTTTGTTGTAAACTACTGCTCCGCCTGATACTTCTGCAGCGTGTCCGAAAATCGGCTTCATGGCCGCAATCGGGATTGTTGACGTCCCCAGCGTTACATCCGCATTCGTAAATTCCTTGACATATTCCGCCTGCCCGTCATCCGCACTCAGGCTTGCTTCGGCAAAATTTGTGGTGATTTCCAGGGATATTGCCTTTCCCAGCGCCATCGGTTCATCGTATGTTCCGTCGTCTCTTGCGCTTGCAAAAATCGGTTTCCGTAATCCAATATATGCCATTATATTTCTCCTTCCATCCCGGCCTTCTCCTTCAGCCAGGAAAGTGCTTCGTTTCTAGTTCCAAATCGCTTCGTTGTCCGCCATTCCCCGTTTTCATCCGGCTCCGCGATGCCCTCCAGCGCCGGGGTCTGAAAGTCTACCGTCTCCCCTCTTGTGCCGGACGTCCCGGCGGCTTCCCACAGTTTCGCCTGGTGTATCCAGATAGCCTCATAGGTTACGCGGTCGTCTACGATCCGTGTCCGCATTAGCCCGAGTCCGATCAGTCCGGATTCGTCTCTGTCCCTGGACACCCCATCACTCTCGCCAAGGGCTATTGCTCTTGCTGTGTCGGGCAGGTCACTGGTTGTCAATGCAATATCTGCATAGGCAAATTCTTTTTTCTGCCCCAGATCGTTGATGTCTGTATACCCGGATGTATCAATATAATTCGGTGTGATCTCTGCCTCCACCGCTTTTCCCACCAAAATCCCGTCATAATACTCCGGCCCGTCCCGTTTCCGGGCCATAATCGGATAGGCCAGCCCGATATATGCCATTTATGCGCCCTCCTCTATGATGTCGCACTCAAAAATGATGTGCCGCAGCTTCTCATCATCTTCCGTCATCACTGTGATTTCTGGAAATGTAAATCCCTGTCCGAAGAGTGCCCGCCGCACTTTATTCTTCAAGCCAATAAAATCATCGTCGATGGGTAAAAACAGATGCACCTGGACGCTGACGATCACTGCTCCCGGATTGTCATCTGAAAAGTCAGCTCCATAATCGTCTGCGTAATTGTACGTAAACCACCTCGGTGCTTTTTCACGGTAGACATCCGGCGCGTGCGGGAATCCAAACGGTTCGATAGCAGTAATAATTTTTTCAAATGTATTCACAGGTCTACCTCCCGGTCAAAAACTTCCTGCATTTTCCGGCATACATCCTCTTCCGATTCCCTGACGGCCGGCGAAATAACCGGAGTGGCAGCCTGTTTCGATGTGCCGTTTTCCAGATAAACCATTTTTTCCATATTGCTCACGCCCTTCCTGTCGTTTCCAGTAGGACGCACGCTGATGCTGTATCCATCCCGCCCCCGCCTTGCAGTTGTCGGTTTGATGGAGCTTTGCATATCTCCGCTGACCCGATGCAATGCCTCACGTCTCTTCACATTCTTTTCTAGTATCGGCACGGCTTCCTCCAGCATCATCGGAGCGATGCGGTCAAATTCCAGGTCACTCAGATCTTTCATCAGGTTGTCCAGTCCCTCCACGCTAAATTGTGCCACGCTCTCTCCTTTCCCCGGTTAATTGGATCATCAGGGATTTATCCGTCCGGAAGGTCCGTCGGATGTCGTAGACGTCGCCTGTTGCTTCATCCACAAAAAACGATCCGCCGTTATAGTTGCAGGCCATAATCTCCGCGATAACACTCGCCTGGTATCCGCTTTGGTTTCCTACAATTTCATCCTGCCTGGTAGCGTCCTTCAGGCTGGCCGGTATGCCGCGGATAAATTCCCAGTGCTCTTTCCGGAATCCACTTTCATTCTGCTCTATTACCTTCCTGGTCGGAAGGGATATACTCCGATTCCACATCCTTTTCATCCTCCAGTGTCAGCCGGAACACCCGTTTCCGGTATAAATCCAGGTATTTGTCCGTATCTGTCCGGTCGTTCCCCAGGTATGCCTTGACATATAAAGTTACAGCTGTCTGGGTCTGCGGGTGTAACTTTCCCGTATCCAGCAGCCATTCTGGTACGCCGGAGGCGCGCATGTCTTCCATGGCGTCTTTTATGTACATTTCAATTTCTTCGTCATATACCGTGATTTCCGGCGGGATCCCGCACCTCATTTTCACTTCCTGCAGCATGCACGCCTACCTCCTTTCTCATGCCTTTGGTTCAAAGGTTGCTCTGGCAAAGTTAAACGTCACAACTTCCGTACCGTCAACCAACACGGCGAAAGTGTCCCCGGCCGTTACGCGGAACACGTTATTCGTTTCCCAGGCAATGTCTGTCTTGGTAGCCTTCCCGTTTTTCTTAAATGTCATCTTCTCTCCGGTCTGCGTCAGCGCGAAGGGGAAGAAATGCCCCTCCTGTTCGGACGCTTTTGTATTGTTGAATCCGGTGTAACCGGTCACATAATGGAATGTACCGGTTACGGTTCCATCTTCAGCTACAAACAGGTCGGATGCCAGCTCCCCAGCGGTCTTTCCGTATAAGTCCTGACCTGCCGCCGGTATGGTCATAATGTCAGGACTGATCATTCCCCCACTACGCTCTCATCAGTAATGGTGATTTCACCGTTCACAATTGCCGACAGGTCTTTCGCTACACAGTCCTCGCGCTCAATCGCCCGGAACAGCGTCAGGTCTTCTTCGAATGCATTCAGCGATCCAGCAGATGCGATGTTCGAGGTCATAATCGTGAGCTGCTTCCGGTCGAAAAATTTTACCGCTTCCTTCAGGTCTCCAATAACCATCGGGATCTTCCGGGTTTTCGCCGTGGCGGTATCAGACGGCATGTCCGCATTCGGCACCACAAACACCGGGATGCGGGTTGCGCCGGCGCATACGATCATCTCCATAGGCTGTGCCGGATTCGGCTGCAGGATATATTTCCCGTCGTTGTCTTTCAGGGTGTCCAGATACTGCAGGCCGTCGTCATTGGTCACCAGCCGGGAGGTTGCCTTAAAAGCCTGTCCCAGCGTAACGTTCAGGGCCTTTTTGATGTCGTCCAGTCCGGCCAGCGCCGTCTTTCCCTTTGTGTTGATCACTCCCAGGATCAATTTGTTCCTGGTTACGCGGGAATCGTCCCCGATCCATGCGGTCAGTGTTCCGGTAATATTAGCATCGCTGTCTTCCAGCAGTTCATTAGTTACTGGAAAATATCCGGCGTATTTGTCAATCTCATAATTAATACGCTCAAACTGTGGTGTATTTCCGCCCGGGATCTTCGCGCCTTCTCCCACCTTTGTAAATCCCGTCTGCTGGGAGCGTTTCTTGTAGGTCCGTGATCCTTTATCTGTGGTGACATTTTCCACATCCACCAGGTCGATCAGGGATGTTTTCGCCTCCCGGTAAGTGTTGATCTGGGTCTGGACGTCCTCTGGAACCGTATAACCGCCGTCTGCGGCTGTCCCTTCATTCATGGAATTCCGGAACCCGTTTCTGGCCGCGTCGGCAAACTCTTTGACGGCATCCTTTTCCTCCACATGTTTTTCAGTTCCTTTTTCGATCTGCTGCCGCATTGTGGAAGCCGCCCCGTCCTCAATGTCTTTCAGCAGGTCAAACCTATCCTGCATCTCTTTCAGTTCCTGTTTGGCCGCTTTTGCTTCTTCCAGCCTGTTCTCGCCCACCAGATTCCTTACTTCCAGCTTTTTCGCTTCGATCTGGTCCAGCAGTTCCAATAATTTTTTGTTCATGGTTTTTCTCCTTTTCTTGGGATAAAATAAAAGGTCTCAGATCCCGTAGAGATCCAAGTCCTCCAGTAACTCATTTCTTTCTTTTTCTTTCTCTTCTCTCTCTTTCATGGCCTTCTGACGGATTTCATCCGTTAGCCACATGCCGCTGTATGCGTTGGTCAGGATCCCTGGCTGCTGATCCGTCATAATTCCATCTACAAATCCATATTCCAAGCATTGGTTTGCTGTGAGCCAGGTCTCACGATCCATCAGTTTTAAGATCTCTTCCATCGATTTTCCTGACTTTTCAGTGTAAGCACTTGCCATAGCCGCATTCATCTGCTTCAGGATCTCAGCATTTTTCTGCATGTCGTGGTAGTCACCGGACGCTCCACTCATAGATACGTTGTGAATCATAATCATGGCTACCGGGCTAATCAGGCATCTGCCCGCCATAGCCACCACGCCTGCGGCGCTTCCGGCCATACTTTGAATCTTGATCGTTACCTGTCCATTGCCTTTCAATGCGCTGTACATCTCCTGTCCAGCAAATACAGATCCCCCGCCGGAATTTATTAGTACATCAATAACCTCATCTTGCGCGGCAGTCTGCAGGATGTCTTTCACATCCTTTGGGCAGGTCGCCTCCATTCCAAACCAATCATAGATCCATTTATCATCGTTTCCGACGATATCTCCGCGAATATTAATTACTGCCACTTTCTCCACCTCCCTTCTCATACTGTTTTCCTACGTCTGTAATCGGGATATAGTTTCCGTTTACCATCAAGATATCCCCGCCTTTCTCAGCCGGAAGATCCAGGTAATCTCTTGCTTCATTCGGCTTATAGATCCCGTTATTGACCGCTTTCGCGAGATTTTCCATCTGGGTTTTGCTGTCTGTCCGAAGGATGGCCTTTTCGTTAAATTTGTAAAAATATTCATCCGTGATCTCCTGCGGCAGCAACACTTTCCCATTTATCTCTTCCTCGTACATCTTCAGGCGATAGGACATCGTATCCACTAAAAAAGCCAGCTGCTGTGTCTCACTGTTCGCATAGCTGGACTTTTCATAATTGTTGATCTGGTTCGGCTTAATTCCGAAAGCGCCGGCGATCTGCAATGCGCTGTATTTCCGCAATTCAAAAAACTGCGCGTCTACCAAAGACATATTCAGCGGCGTTAACGTCAGAGATGTCGGGACTGGGATAACCTTCCCTGCGTTTTTGGGGCTGGAAAGAAGGTCCGCAAACTTTTTCTGCAGCGCTTCTCGTTTCTTGTCCTCTAGGTCTCCTACATACTGCATGGCCATACTGGCTGTCAGTCCCTGCTTATACAGGCGGTTCATATAATCCTGGCTTTCGCTTGCTCCATCCACCGTTGCCCGTAGGATGTCCCGCACCGGCATACCGGTGAATCCGTCGAAGCTGTACCAAGTTTTAAAGTGCATGACCTCGCTGTTCCGAAACATATACTGTTTCCCTGTGCGCGGATCACTGTATTTGTAGTATATGTTTCCGGCATTTCCGAACAATCCCAAATCGTCCATGATCGGTGTCACGTAATTACTCTGCATGGGCCACATGTCCAGGAAATGGTATTCGCCTCCATACGTAGACGGAATAAATTTCGTTCGCATCCAGATGTAGCCGTTGCCGTAATGCTGGCAGTTTTGTTCCACAGCCGTCCACATGGTAGTCGGCGTCATAAACGGGTTTGGCCGGATCGTCATCAGGACACCTGCCTCTGTAGTCGGTGCCCGGATTCTCCCCCGCTCTGTCTGCTGATAATATTTTAGCGGCAATTTCCCGATTGTCTCCGACAGCATTTTTAGGCATGTGAAATAGGTTACCTCTGCCACTGCCTTTTTATTGCTCGGCGTAATTCCCAGCCATTCCAGCAGTTCCTTTTCTTCCAGGCTCACCGTCGGCCTGGACAGTTCTTTTGCTGCATTTTTTATTCTTTTCCAGATTCCCATTACCAGTCACTCTCCAAAAATTTGTCAATTGCTTCTGCGGCGGCAGAATAGAATTCGTGATACATTGCCAGTTTGTAAGCACACAAGACAGCATCCACGGGGTCAATCCGTTTTGTGGTGGCATCTTTGTCTATCTTGATCAGCCCATTGCTCCGTCGGATTACAGCATTGCTCATAGCAAAATTCAAGACCGGATTGTAGGTATACAGGATATTTCCCGAATAGACCTGCTCTCGGAAGCCCTGCGTGGATTCGTTCAGGGATTTATGGCTTTGATATACCTCTTCTACTTCATACCCTTCATCCGACAGGTCCATCATCAGTTTACTGGCATTTGCCGGATCAAAGCAAAGCGTTTCAATCTCCCATTTATTTTTCTTACAGGTTTCCAGCACATACCGCATAACCGTCCCCTGATCCACAATCGGTGTATTCGTCACAGTTAAAAATCCTTCCCGCTCCCAAGCATCATATGGCGCTTTATCCTTCTTTTTCCGTTCCACCAGCTTTTCCCGGCTTGGAACGAATGAATGGGAAAAGACAATATACTTTATAACTGGTTTCCCTTCCGGATCCTGCTCTGCAGATTCAAACGGTATCACGAACGCTACAGATGTCAGGTCAATTTTTGCAGACATATCAAATCCGACATAAACCGGCATCCCCTTTGTATCTATCGGGATCGCGTCTACCTGGCAGGTTTTCCACTTTCCCATGTTCATGTAGCCATCCTCTTTGGCCATGATCCAGACGTCCATGCATTTTGTCAGAAAGGCGCTCATGTGCTCCGGCACTTCGCTGGCAGTCTTGTACGCCTGCCGCAGCTTATCTCTCCCGCCTTCATAGCTCATCCGGATCGGGTTTGCTTTCTCCCACAGTTTTTCATCTCCCAGGTTGTCCAGGTTTTCGTAATCTTCTGGGTCCAGCTCGCAGATGTCAATCAGGTATTCGTCATCTTCTATGTCCGTGTCCGGGTCCAGAACGCGGGAACAATATTGATATTCCGCAACATAGCAGGGACAGTTCAGATCCACGCCCGCCGTCGTAATGATCATCAAAAGAGGCTCCTTCGTGTTGCCGCCCAACCCCAGATCATAAAATTCCGTTGTCGGGTGTTGGTGGAACTCATCAATGACCAGCAGGGCGGGGTTGGTACCGTCTCCACTCTTCCCGTCCTCTTTTGACAGCGCTTTGATGTAGCTTCCGGATACCGGATGGGTAATAGCGTCCTTCGTAATCCGAAATTTCGTCCGGAGTGGAGATCTCTGCAGCATCAGGGCCGCCTCGTTAAACACGATTTTCGACTGGTCCCGTTTGACCCCGGCCGTATATACCTCGCAGACCTCCCCGTTTTTTACGGCTGTCACAGACGCCTCATACAGCGCGACCCCTGCCTCTTCCTGAGATTTTGCGTTTTTCCGGGCGATTTGGGTGTAGCTTTTCCGGAACCGGCGCAATCCGGTATCTTTCCGCACCCATCCATACAGTTGGCATAGCCGGAACTTCTGCCAGGGCGTCAGCAGGATCGGCTCTCCGGCTAGGTCCCCCTTGCTGTGGTACAACATGGAAAACCAATCCACAATGTTCTGCGCCGCCTGTTCGTTCCAGGTGTATGGGTATTCCGGATCGCTTTCCGCCCGTTTTCGGTCATTTAAAAACCGCTGGCAGGACCAGCGGTGTTTTTTGCAGCTCATGATTTCTCCGGAGACGCAACTCTCTGCATATTCTGTGATTTCTTCCAGGCAGTTCATCAGATCCCTCCGAATTTCTTTTTGATCTGTGTTTCTACAGCATCCGTTTTCTTTGCCGCCGCTTTCATCCGGGAATCCATAGTCAGCCCGCAAAGCGCGGCATAGGTCTTCGCCTCGGCCAGAAAATCCTTCTGCACAAGTACCAGCGGATGTTTTTTCCCATCATCAGTCGTAAATGTTCCGCTCTCTTTCAGATCCTGCGTAGCCTTCAGGTACTGCGCGAAGGCATTGCAGTAACAAAGCAGGTTGTTACGATCCAGATCCCCGAACAGCTTCTGTTCTTTCAACAGTTTCACAGACCTTTTCCACTCTTTTTTCGCGTTTTCGTCAAAAAACATCGTATCCGGCGGAGTCCGAAGGGACGTTTTCCCGCCGGCCGCCATTTCCTCTTCAGCCAGGCGTTTCTGCATGTCAATGACCCGTAAATGGCCCTTTTGCTCCGAGACCGGTTTCCTTGTCCGTCCCATCTTCTCTCCTCCTTTCCGGTTAAAAATTTTTTATTTAGAATTTTGCGTAAGGAAGGGAGGACGTGCGGTCGGTGGCGGCTCTCCAAAACTTTTCAGATACCCCCTACCCTTTTCAATTGTCTGAATTGTTTTAACATTTCCTGCATTTTCCGTATCATTCCCGCCTTATCCTTTCGGTACATCTGCTCGATTTCGCTGTGCGTATCATGATGCAGGCTCATCAGGTTGTCTCCATCGACTCGCCGTTCCCAGCCGTCCTTCAGCGGGACGATATGGTGGGCGGTGTCCGCTCTCCGGATCTCCCCGGTTGTCATGTACACATAGACATCTATCCCTCCATCCGCTTCCAGCGCTGCATCTCTTGCGATCTCCCACTCTCTGCTGTCATAAAATCCTTTGCTCTTCCTGTCGCGGCTGTATCGGTCATACTCCTGGTGTCGTGCCTTCTGGCAGGGGCAGCGGCTTCCGGCTTGTATTCGCCTGCCGCATCTGCTACATCGTTTATAGATTGACATCCCGCTCCTACCTCCTTTTTGCGCATGAAGAAAGCACCCCGGAGGGTGCCTTCTCTCAGATACACTATATCAAAATTTTAGCTAATTACCTGCTTACCCCTAACTTAGCCATCAAAGCTTCCTGAAGCACTTTTGACACATTAATGTGCGCCTCCTCCGCTTCTCTATTCAACCAATTAGGTAAAGTCACATTTCTTCGTACTGTTTTGACGTCAACTTTTCGCCGATAGACATCAAAATCAATATCCACTAGGGAAATTTGCCCTTCCCCGTCCTTTGCAAACGTGCCTTCATTGAATTTAATTTTGTGATAATCAGATGGTTCTGGAATGCTTTCCCCATGATCCTGCATTGAAATGCCAGTTAAGCCAATTGCATCACGCGCCATTTCGATTGCATCTTGTAGATCTTTTCCTTCGGTTAAAATTTCCAAATCTGGGACCTCTACCAAAACCACTGTATCCGTTTGTGTGAAAATTACTGGATAGACAGCTTTCATAAGATTTTCCTCCTAATACCCCGATAAATAGATTCAGCTGGGGAGCTTCACGCTCCCCACTTCCTCAGAATTGCCTTTGCCAACCGTTCATCAATCTCTTTATGCCGTGGCACCTTCTCGGTTTCTCCCCCACGTCTGTATATATCATGATTTCCTCCGTGTCTCTCAAAGATGAAGCCAGCCTGCTCAAGCTTTTTTATCAGGTCCCGTTGTTTCATAAACTAGTGTATCTCCTTTCTGATTATATTATACACATTAGATACACATTTGTCAACAACTTTATATGTATTTAATACACATTTTTATATCAAAAGACACTCAGGGGAGTGAGTGTCTTTGCGGGGTTATTATTTTATTTTGCTGGCCAGTGCCCTGCGGCGTTGCCCTGTAAGCAGGTCCGTCTTATGAGGGATCACCAGCCAATCGGCAGCACCCGGAATCGAACCGGGACCCAGGGCGCTACCCTGTCCACCTGCCATTGGTGGGATGCCCCGAAAATGACCCAGGGCCCGAAGGCCACCTGGGTACGTTCCTCCGATATCCTCAGATTCAGAGACAAAGGAATGCTTGGATTGCATAAATCCTACTCCCATTCGGGAACCCAGCCCCTGTGCCCGCTGGTGATCAACTCCAGCGGGCCAACAAACACATTAAGGAGGGAAAGAAATCAACATGGTCTTTTATTCATTTCTTTCAGCTTACACTATAACACAGACCGAGTGTGTACTTCCATGTACTCTTTTACATTTTGAAATGCTGAAGAGCTCTGCCATGCACTTTATGAATACCCTTCCAGCTGTAGCACATCTTCACAGCAATCTCCTCCCATTTCAGTAGGTGTATGTACCGATACCGCAGGACCATCTTCTCGGTCTCATTGGGCATTTTCTCAATCTTCTGCGTGATCTCCCGCCTAATCGTAATACGCTTCTCTAACTGCTCTTTCAGATCATTCATTAGCCTGTCCATTGCAGCCGCATATCCGGACAGATCCCCGATGCCGGACCCGTGGGGCATCCCATCATTAACGACCGCCGGCATCATGGTATCAAGTCGGAGCCGAGTAATCTCTTCTTCGATCTGCTTCTCCGATCTGACCGCATCCCGGTACCGCATCAGATACTCCTTCTTCGCTTCGTTCTCTTTTTTCACGTCCACCGGCATCACCTCCTGTCATATCCCTGTATCTCCTCCCGATCCGAAGCGCCGGTACGTCTCTGGCCTGCTCCAGCAGCTTCCGGGCCAGCGACGGATTCATCTGATACTCCCGCGCCATATCGGTTATTCGGGATTCATCAATCATAGCCCACCTCCCCACCCAGTAAAAACTGTTTTTCTTCCAGCCGTGCATAGACCGTCTGCCCATTATTGGTCTGAATATACGGCAGAAATACTTCTTCAAATCTGGCCATTTCTATGTCAATAAGCGCCATCTGGGCTTCTACCCAGTCTTTAAGTATTCTCCAGGCTACTCGCTCCGCCTGTTCTCGCGTATCTTTAATCTGTTTACGTGGATTTTCACGTTTCTCTTTTCGTAATACATTGAGACAGGCATCAATCCTCGCAGGTAAACTTATCGGTATTTGCTGTACCCCATTATCAATCAAGAAAGAAATACCGATTATGGATTTATTTTCGTACTGTTTTAAGATTGACTTTGCTTCATGCATCATTAAAATATACTCTATTTCTGACACTGTTTTGAAAGCATCTATTGTGGTTGTATAATTTAAAATCGCCATCATTTCCCTCCTTTCCGCTGCCGCCGCCCCCGGCAGCCTGAATCTGCGGAATCTAAAGGTTGAGGGTTTCCCCTTTCTAAATAATTTTTATTGTTATTGGGCGGAATTAACATCGTCATACAATCCCGTGTCTCCATACATCATTGACACAGCCACGGTGAAAGAACAATTGTGATCCGCGTTTTGTCCTCACATACTCGACACTGCCTAATTCGTCGGCAGAAGTAATGACCCCGCCGCAGCCCTGGCATCTGACCTTACAGATCATCCGTTTATGTACATCTGCTTGTCCTGTAGGCTCGCCCACAGCCCTTATCATTTTTGCTATATCCATGCTATTTTCCCTCCTTGATTGCTTTGATCCGGGCTTTTAAGGACTGCATGACCCAGTTTTGTACATCGCTTTTTTTCTCCAAAGCCTGCATCACGTCCTCATCCCGGGTTCCTGCGCAGACGAGATGGTGGATGATCACTTTTTCAGTCTGCCCCTGTCTATGCAGGCGCTTGTTCGCCTGCGTGTACAACTCATAATTCCAGGTAAGGCCAAACCAGATCACGTGATTGCCTCCCTGCTGCAGGTTCAGCCCATAGGCCGCACTGGCCGGATGGGCAAGAAGGACATCCACCTTTCCGGCGTTCCAGTCGTCCTCATCCCGGACTGTTTTCAACTCCCGGACTCTCAGCCCTGATTTTTTCAACACATCCAGAATCCGGGCTTCATCATGCTGAAAACTATAGAACACCAACGCCGGCTTCCCCTGCAGGGACTCGATCAGTTCCAAGAACGCCTCGATCTTGCAGGTATGTACCTCGTGGACGCCGTGGTCATCGTCGTACAATGCCCCATTAGCCAACTGCAAAAGCTTGTTGCTCAACGCCGCCGCACTGGTCACACTAATCTCTTCTTCATCCTCCGGCAGCTCCAGAACCATCTGGCGCTCCAGGTCGTGATAGGCTTTCTCCGCTTTGGGATCTAATACCACAGGGATCTGGTGGTAAGTGAGATCCGGCAGCTGCAGATAATCCTCGGCTTTCATGCTGATGCAGATATCCGCGATTCGGTCCAGGATGCTTTCTTCGCTCCCAGGCTTCGCCTTGTAGTTATACACCATGCCGTCCGATCCGCGGCGCCCCGGATCAAAATACCGTTCCCGGAACTGCGTATACCGTCTCCCCAGGCGTTCCCCGCCGTCCAGAAGAAACACCTGTGCCCACAAATCGTCCAGCCCGTTCGGAGACGGCGTCCCAGTCAGCTCCACCAGCCGGTCTATTTTGGGCATTACCGCCGCCAGGGCTTTAAACCGTTTGGCCTTGTGGCTCTTAAAACTGCTGGACTCATCCACCACCACCATATCGAATGGCCAGGCGTTCCGGTAGTAATCTACCAGCCAGCAGACATTCTCCCGGTTGATGATATAGATGTCCGCCGGCGTATTCAGCGCCCGGATCCGTTTTGCCTGGCTGCCCAGTACCGGGGACACCCGAAGGATTTTCGTGTGATCCCATTTATCCTTCTCCTTCGTCCAGGTCCCTTCCGCTACTTTTTTTGGCGCGATCACCAAGACCTTCCGAACAGCGAACCGGTTATACTTAAGCTCCCGGACGGCGGTCAGGGTAGTGACCGTCTTGCCTAAACCCATATCCAGAAATAGTCCCAGCTTCGGAATCTCTATGATTTTATCAATGCAGTGTCGCTGGTAATCGTGCGGTTTAAATTCCATAGCCCATTTTCCTTTCGCATTCTTCCAGAAAGGCGTCCACTTCCTGGATTCCATGCAACACCCGGACGTCCTGACCCAGTTTTCTCAATCGGCCGATTTGTAGTTCCTGCAGCCGGCTGAGTTTCCCTGTTTCGGTTTTCAATTCCACAAAGCAGGGTCGCTCTCCCGGCAGGATCACTATCCGGTCTGGCACCCCGTCATTCCCTGGGCTTACCCACTTATACGCCCGGCCGCCCAGCCTTTTTACCTGCTCCACTAAAACTCTCTCAATCTCTTTTTCCAGCAATCTATTTTCCTCCCACGTCTACAACTTTCTCACGCACGCGTATATGACGTATATTCATTAGGCGCGTTAGGTAATATTAGGCGCTATTTTATTACCTATTTTTTTTATTTATATAGATAGTTTGTAGACATTGTAGATAAATACTAATTTTTATTGATTCTATGCGGCTTTGCGCCGTCAACAAAGCATGTAACATTCTGTAGACTTTGTTTTTGCGCTGTCTACATTGCAACAATCTTTTTCTCGGTTGTAGACGGGGTTTGTTGCGCCCATTCTGCCCTTCTAAACCCTCTTTGTGTTCCATAAATTCCATGCCTCCCCGAGGTTTTTTCCTTCTCCCAGTCTTTGAGTCCCAAAAGTATGTTATTGATTTCCATACTGTCCCGGCGTTGCATATATCTCGGATCACCGCCGAAGCACTCGGCCCATATCTCCATAGCGCACACCCGGTCCCGTCCGATGAGCCGCCGGCCTTCCGGCAGCTTCATGTTCCCATTCAGGAACATTCTCCGATCGTTTAGCTTCAGATCGTCCCAGTTGTCAGGGATCTGCCGGTCCAGGTAATCCCGGATCAGCCCCTCCTTTCCGGAGGATTCCTTGTGACTGTTCTGTGCCGCCTCCGCCATCTGTTCAATTTCTTTCGACAGGAACAACGGTTCTCCCAGCTGCCAGTAGGCATATGCTTCCGCCCAAACTTGATCCACTTCCTTTGGGAGATCCTCCCACACGGATTTCCTCGCAGGCTGCTGCCCCACGTCTACCGGCCAAAATCGCCGGTTTCCCGTGGCGTCTTTTAGATATTCACTGTCGTTGCTGGTACCAAAGAACACACACCGCCTGGGGTATTTGTCCGTCCGGCGCCCATAAGCCGCCCGATATATGTCGTGTGTTTTGCTTAAAAACTGCTTAATGACCTGCGTCTCCTGCTTCGTGAATGCCGACAACTCGCCCACCTCGTTAATCCAGGTGCCCTGGATCAGCTCCGCGGCCTCCTTTCCCTCAAATGTTGTCAGGGAGTCCGAGAACCAGTCCCGGCCAAGAATTGCAAGGAAGGTGCTCTTCCCGATGCCCTGCGGACCGGAAAAGATCGGCATGTAGTCAAATTTCACACCGCCTAAGATAGCCCGGGCCACAGCTGCGCACAGGGATTTCCGCATAACCGCCCGCGTATAGGGGGTATCCTCCGCGCCCAGGTAATCCGGCAACAACGTATCCACCCGTTTCACGCCGTCCCATTGCAGGCCCTGCAGGTAATCCCGCACGTCATTGATCCGGTTTTGGCTGCTGACCAGAAGAAGGGCGTTGTCCAGCTTCTCCCGTCCAGTAATCCCGTAGAAGGTTTCCATGTACCGGTAAATCCCGGCGTCGTCCGCGTCCTTCCAGCGCCGTTTTACATCTTCGGCGTTCCATGGCACCTTCCCCAACACCATACCGCAACTGGAAAATTCGTCCGTTACGATCCTTTCTTTCAGCAGGGGATCATTCTCCAGGACAATCACCGCGTTATTGATCGTCTTTTCATACTTCCCGTTTCCGTCCTTTGTAAGGCGTGAAAGCCAGCTTAGGTCATATTCACTAGCCTCCACAGGCGCCGCAAACGCCTCCTGCGCCTGTTCAAAGCGCTCTGTAGATATAAGATCCGATACCGCCTTGTCATTCATGGCCAGCCGGCTCATGGCCATGAATGACGGCAGTTTGTTATTCGGTGTTCCCTCCTTTGCTTCGGCGTCCTGGTCCCCGTATTTATGCAGCCGGATCAGGTCAAACGCGTTAACCAGCTGCCCGGAACAGGGATCTGTCGCGTGGTGGCTGTAAAGGAACAGATCGCCGTCGTACACGATCGCCCCGCCGGTCGTGGATCCGCCGGTATAAGTGTAACGCCCTGGCGCATCGGTCGCCTCATACAGCCCCGGGATGAATGTATCCATGGCCTGGGTGATCGTGTACGTCCGGCAGAACGCGCCGATCACCCCCCGTTTGGCCGTGGGGTCCTCCTGTTTGGCCAGCCGCCGGCGTTCAATCGCTTCATTGCCCGGCACCTGCGGCCACTGGATAACATCTGTCCAGTCGCCGTACATGCCCAGCAGACCGTCCAGGTTACAGAGCGGGCGGTCAAACACCTGGTAGACGTACTCACCGTCACTGCAGCAACTGGGCCAGTACATCAACCGGTTCACCTCAAAAGTAGTGGGATCGCAAAACTCGATGCCGATCAGCGCCGCCAGTTTCCGCGCTGCCGGCTCATATTCGTCCGCCGTGGCCGTCCGATCCAAAGGCACGATCACCCGGAGCCGGGGCGCATACCCGGCATGCTTCCGCGTGCTGTATACTACTGCAGCGCACCCCAGCCCGGATACACGCCGCAGGATATCATCTGTCTGTCCTGCGGGTATACTGTCCAGGTCAAGGGTCAGCAGATCCCGGCCCTCGGCGTATTCGGGTTTCCGGCGGTCATTTTTGAATGTCCCGCCTACAAATCCGCCCACATCCTTCAGTTCCGCCTGTTGTGCCTTGCCCATGGCGAGATACTGCTCATAGGTTTCACTGCTACGAACAGGAGTTTTCAGCCGATCTATAAATTCAGACCAAAGGATAGAGCTTTTCGGCCAATGCGTGGCTTTCCGGCTGCCGGCCGTGCTGATCTGAAGTTTTCTATTGTACTGCATGCCGCTCCCCCTTCTAATCTTTCATGTAATAACTGCTTTCAAATCCGGCGCCCTGTAGGATGAGCCCCGGCGCCCAGGGGATCGGCTCTGCCATCAGGCCGCAGATCTCGTCCACTGTTGTCTCCATCGGCGCGTCAATGATCACCTCATCGTGGACATGAAATACTACCTGCAATCCTTTCGCATCAATCCGGCGCAATGTCTCCGCCAGACAGTCCCTGGCAATAGCCTGGACAATGTTCTCTACCAACCTGCCGCCATACGTGGAGTCGATTCCCCATTTCCGGGTCTGCTGGCCCATCGTATAATAATGCACGGCAGGCCGTCCAAACTTGTTTTCTGCGAGAAAGGGCTTCGCGTAGAAGAGTTTTCTCCCAGACGGCAGCCGGACAGTCAGGAAGCACTGCCCGTAGATGATATCCCCTTCCAGGGCAAAAATCAGGTTATTAATTCCCTGTGGCTGCGCTGTCTGTACTGCCGCGACTGCTGCCTGATCCATTGCATACCACAGATCCACAATCCGTGGATTCGCCTGCCGCCACCGGTTTTTAATATCCGGCAGCTCGTCCTCTGAAAGTCCCATGTCAAGGGCGCCCATCCGGATCAGTGCGGCTTCTCCTCCCTGATATCCGAGAGCCAGTGTGGCCACCTTTCCCTTCTGCCGCAGAGCATACTCCGGATTCCCTTTTGCGATCTTTTCAATCGGGACGTGGAACATCTGGGACGCCGTGGCTTCGTAGATCTTTCCATGGGTAGCAAACACTTCATTCACCCACTGCTCCCCCGCCAGCCAGGCGATCACCCGGGCCTCAATGGCTGAAAAGTCTGCCACCACGAATTTACGGCCTTCTGACGGGATGAACGCCGTCCGGATCAGCTGGGACAGCGTATCCGGAACATTCCCGTAGATCATCTTCAGCCCCTTATAATTCCCGGATTTTACGATCTTTCGGGCGCCGTCTAAAGTTTTCAGATAGTTTCTCGGCAAGTTCTGCATCTGTGTCAGTCGACCGGCCCACCGCCCTGTCCGGTTCGCGCCGTAATATTGCGTCAATCCCCGGATACGGTCGCCTTCCCCTCTCTGGACATCCATGGCCACGTATTTCTTAATGGATGTCTTGCCCAGCTGCTGCCGGATCTCCAGGACACGTTTCACCGTATCCTGGGGCTGCCCGTCCAGCAAAGAGGACACTGTGTCCTTCCGCAGGTTGTCCACCTCTGTCCCCTGTTCATTCAGCCACTGCAATAGCTGCTGCTGGCTGTTCGGGTTCTGCAGACCTGTCAGCCGGATTGCTTCCTCTGTCAGCTCTGCCGTACTGGTTGCATCAATGGCCAAGGCGCCATGGATCAGTTCTGTATCTACCCGGACGCCATAAGCGTTCATTCGGACGTCCATGCGCCAGAGTTCCTCTTCGGCCTCCGGCATAGGGAACTGATCCAGCCGGCGTAAGATCTCATGCTCCGTCACCACGTCCTGCTTACAATACTCCTTAAATAGTTCCCATTTTTCAGGTGCATGTTTAGGCAGGTTCCAGGTGCGGCCGCCATTGCTCTTCGTCGGCTTACAGGGCACACAGAAATACCGGATCAGGGCCTTACCGGCAGACAGCTTCTGCTTATCCTGTGGCAGGCCGACCGCCTTGCCTGTAGCGTCCAGCCCGGCGGTATATCCGCAGTACAGGCCGTGCGCCATGGTACAGCGCCACTGTTCCAGTGGTGTTATGTATCCCGCCCGGTTTAGGCAGTACCATTCAAACGCAGCGTTATAGGCGTGCTTGACCACCGCCGGATCAGACAGGCTGTCTAAGACATCCGCCGGTAGTTCCTCCTCTTGCGCAAGGTCAATGACTTCTACTAGTGAATCATCCAGCTGGAAAGCGAACAGAAGGATCTGGAAGTCCGGCGCCTGTGCATATTTGTAAGCCCCGGCTTTCCCGATGTCTACGCTTGATTTCGTCTCTATGTCAACACTCAGATGGTGCATGAAATCCTCCTGTTAAAAGGAAAGGAGATGTTGCCTCCCCTCTTGTTAATATGGTAATCCGGTAATCGGGTTGATTCCCCCAGCTGCCGCGCCCTGCGTGATATTGGTATTCATAGATCCTGGCTGGGCGTACTGGGGCTGCGCGTAACCGTTCTGCATAGGGGCCGGCTGCTGCGCCTGAGGCATCCCAAACGCCTGCGCGGCGGATACATGGCCGCTGCTTAAAGGCTCTCCATCCCTGGTTTTTTGCACGGGTCCAAGGCCACAGCCGATCCCCTTTTTCCCGCCGAACGCGTAAGGGAAAAAGCTGACGCTCACACGTCCGTACATGCCGCTGTACACTTCTGACTGGTTAATGATCGGATTGCACTGCGCATCTACCACCTCCGGCGGATAATCCACCTTCGTGCCGGCCGTGAACACCCAATGCCCCTTACATTCAGGGCCAAATGGCAGTCCATCCGAGGAACGCACGCCATCCCCGTCATATATAGGTGTCGGTATCATTGGCGGGCACTGGCCGTTCCATTTCTCAGTAACGCCCTTCTGTTTTGCCGCCTCAATGGCCGCATTGATCCGGTTCATAGTGTCGGTGTCCGTCTTTGGCACCAACACCGTGACGCTGTACTTCTCTTCCTGCCCCGGCATCGCTGCATAGGGCTTAAACAGATGTACATAGCTCATTCTTACTTCTCCTGTTGTTACATTCGTCAATTCATTCATGATCCTTTTCCTCCTTGAACGCCTCTACGGCGGTTATTTTATTTTTGATTGCTTCCCGCTTGTCCGATTCTTTAACCAGTGTGGGCTTGCCTGGGTTCTTTACCACGTAAGCGCCCACGGCATCTTCAAAATCTTTTTTCCCTACCACCTTCTCCACCTGGGCAAGGGTCAGCGGCTTCTCCTCGTAGAGCACGGCCCGGTTGATTCCTGCTTGCTGCAGGACCTCAAAGGCAGTTTCCATGTCAGTCCACTCCCTGGACCCACGGCCTTCCACAGCCTTCCACCCGGGCACTTCGCGGCCGGCCAGACACTCCGATAGAGCCCACTCCTGCAGATCCTTCAGCCATTTGGCCACGTCTTCTCCCTGCAGCAGGTACTGTCCAGCCTCGTCTGTGGTAATCAAAGGCGGCTTCTTGCCCACTTGAAACGCCAGACGGACATTCTCTTCCGCCCTCGCCCGGCACTGGGCACGGGCACGGCAGAACCGGCACTGCTGTTCTCCAGGATGATATTCGCCCTCACCTTCCAGTGCGAGCGCCGCCTGCCGCTTTACGTACTCGCCCCAGGCCAGAAGCTCGCTAATGGTCGTATCCCACTCAGATGCCCCATCCGATAACCGTGGCTGCACGATAGATAACTTAACGCGCTCGATCGGATACAGCATCTTATACATCTCATAGGCGCCCAGGGCATACAGGGCAAGCTGCGGATTTCCCTCCGCCGATACCGGCACACCTTTGCCGTACTTAAAGTCAATTACCTGCAGCGTCTCCCCGCCGATCAGGATGCAGTCTGCTGTTCCGTAGCCCTCATTCTCATCCTCCTGATCCGCAAGGGTGTATGCCCCAAAATAGACACGCTTCTCAATCCCTTTGCTCGGATCGTGCTCAAAGGCCATTGCGGCCGTGTTCACATAGTCCAGGTATGTATCCGTGTGACGCATCATCTCATCCTGCCACAGCGGTTTTTTCTTCAGTTTGTTGACCTCCCGTGTGAACTTTGACCTGGGCAGGTCGTTCGTGAAAAAGTGATGCTTCAGCTTCAGCTCCGCGAGATCATGCACCAGCGTTCCTTCACTGGCCGCCTCGGACGTAGTATCCGGAAACTGCAACTCCAGCTTCGCGCTGGGCGGGCAGGCCAGCCACCGGTGGGCACCGGACGCGCTTAATAAAGAATGTTTTTTCCCGCTCATATCTGTGCCCCCAGATCCCGGAGTGCTGTGGCAAAGGCACCATACTGCGCAGGCGGCAGTGCCGGAAGTGCCTGAACACCAAATCTCGTTAACAGTTGCTGCAGATCTGCCTGACGGCCAACATCCATGAGCGTCATGCCGGCACGCGCCAGATCATCCAGTGTATAGGTGGGTGTAGTTGTCGGCACTGCCTGTTGTACCGGAGCCTGCTGGACAGGAGGCGCAACTTGCTGGGTAACTGCCGGCTGTACCGTGGGTGTCACCGACGGCTGTACGGTTGATGATTCTGACTGGATCAGTGGCGTTACCGGGGTAACCTTCGTCTGTACGGCGTCTATGCCAGGGTGGGCTTTTGTCCCGTTTAACTCAGCTAAAAACTCTTTCATTTCCTTCAACGATTCAAATTCAATCCTCATTCTGTTTATCCTCCATTGATTTTTTCTGATCTTTACTTTATAATGAGCGTGAAACTATTAGAATCCATTTTAACGAGTTTCAGTATCGACCTCGGCGGTCTGCCTAACTGCCGGGGTCAATCTTTTGCCCAGCTCTGGGCGATTATGGCACCCACCAGTAACGGGATTGCCGCCAGCCCCAAGCGTGGGTCTTGTTCTACCCGGAACAGTAATACAATTCCGACGACTCCTGTGATGGCTGTCAGCACCTTCAACAGCGTTCTCTTGTGCCCCTGCCAGTATGTAGGCTGTGGCCGCTGACGTAGGTGGATGTTTCCGGCTTCCGGCCATTCGGTCCATTCAGGCATTATCCTCACCTCCTCTCATATAATCTTTGTTCTGGCCATATCGTCTTCTGCAATATTTAGCGTCCTATAGATCGCCCGTAGTTCTCCGATTCGGAACTTTTCAGGATGCTTCATCCGGTCATAATAGGTGCTGACCGCCATCCCTGACCTGCGGGCCAGCTCTGGGCCTTCATAGCCAGATATAGCCAGCTTTCCAGCGATCCGTTCACGAATCAGATTATTCTGCTCTTTTGCCGGATCTCGGCAAAAATTTGTTTTTGGCATTTGTGTGCCTCCTTTCATTGATTTTACATTTTTCCCGTCCTATACTGTACTTACAGGCCCCGCCAGGCCGAGTAAAAAGCGAAAGGAGTGTTGTTATGTATACTGTTACGGTTTATGACAAGTCGAAGAAGATGTTCCGAATATACCGCTCTATCCATAGTATTAAGTATTTCGACTTGGTTGATGATTGGGTCACCGTTTCAGGAGATGCCATCTCATCACATCAGTTTCCCATGAATTGCACCTATCAACTATTGTCCGAAACCGCCAACTATAATATTGGCAAAGATATTGTTGGCTGCATCGAAGTTGAAATGGAATCTTAACATGGATGCCCACATATGATCGTAACTTTCGTATGTGGGCGTTCCCTGGTCAGGTCGTCCAGTTTTTTGAGTAGATTTTCGAATTTTTTTGGCTCTGTGGCTTCATATGGTATATAGACCACAAGATCTATTCGCTTTTTCTTTCTGAAAAATTTTCTCACTGTGCTTATTCAACCTCCTTCTTCTGTTCCGTCTCATGCGGATTATTGTCTTTTTTCTTCTGCTGCTGTATACTCTTTTTATCAGGCTTCCATCTGAAATATTTATGAAAGGAGCATCTTCTATGAAATTTAATCCGGACTGTATGAGAGATATTTTGCTTTACCTAGAAGAAAACTTAACTCTTTCTCCAGATCTTGAAATTCAATTCATAAGTGTTCAAGATTTAAGTAAAAACCTTCCATACCCAATTCAGGAAATTGCAAATATGGTGCTTGTTTTGGACGATGCGGAATTTATTGACGCGTCAAGATTTGATGCAGGTAATCAAATCTGTGAATTGCTCGTTTTGCGAATCACCTATTCTGGTTATCAGCTTATTGAATCTATACGTCCTCAACCTGTATGGAAAAAAATCAAGTCAATAGGTCAAAACATCGGGTCTTTTTCCACAAGCGTCATTTTGCAAATTGCATCCGGCGTATTAACTCCGATGGTTAGTGCTTTCTTGAAAAATCCTTAATCATATTCTGCACTACAAAACCAGTACATTCTTTTATTTCTTCATCTAACGGTTGCTTGTACTGTTTTTTTTCAATGTAATAAACCATCGTCAATGTTGCGACCTTCCATTTTATCCATTTTGATGCAGTAAAAATCAACGCTATCACAAGTATTGTGATAATAATCGCCGCTCCCACAATCATCCCACCTCCTCTTCTTCCAACAGCTTCTCGATCGGAACGCCAAGGAAATCAGCTACTTTCTGCACTTTGCGAATGCCAGGTTCATTTTCATTCCACTTTGATATGCTCCCGTTTGAAAGTTCACACTGCTTTTCCACATATCCGACCGAAACGCCTTTTTCCGAGCATACTCTTTTTACGTTATCGTAAAGCATATTTAACCTCCCTTCTATTAATCGGCACAGAAAATATTCTACGCAAGTATTGACTTTTTACCGAAAATATTCTAATATAGAGCTACCACACAATATATAGAACATGTTCATTATTACTTGATTTACAGAAAGTTTTCTGTGCCTATGTCTTTATTATACAGAATACTTTCTATTTGTCAAGCTGTTTTTGCAGAAAGTTTTCTGTATAATAAGGAGAGGCATCATGACTTTATATGAACGCATTGAAACTTTGCGAAAAAGCAAAAATATTTCTCAGGGGAAATTAGAAAAGGAACTTGGGTTTTCGAACGGATCAATATCTAAATGGAAGAACAGCACCCCTACCACAGAGCGTCTACAAAAACTTGCTGACTATTTTGGAGTTACTGTGGAGTATTTGTTGACCGGGGAAGAAGCTGAATCAGAAGTTTATTATACTAACCCAGAAACCGCACGAATGGCGCAGGAAATGTTTGAAGACCCAGACATGCGATCACTGTTTGACATGAAACGGAATATGGAGCCGGACAAATTTAAAGCCCACGTAAACTTTATGCGTGAGCTGTACCGTAAAGAGCATCCAGAGGATGATGGTCTATGAACGAGATTGTAAATATCCAGCTGTTAAACATGGAGATCGGAGTGAAAGAACAGCTTGTGGAATTGCCTGACGGGAATTATACGTTGTTTCTCAATTCCCGTTACTCTACCGATACAAATTATGAGTCATACCTGCACGCCTACAATAAACATGTGTTGGGAAACGATTTCGAAAAATCGAATGTTCAGCAGATAGAAGCCGTTGCGCACGTAGACAACAACCCGCCGGCTCCAAAGGCCGAGAAAAGGTCCACGCCTGCTGCTATGATGAGCCGGAATATATTTGAAAAGCGCATACAGGCCATTAAACGCAGGCAGAGGCGCATCCGTAAAGAACTGGCGCGGGTTGAGAGGGACATGAAGAAACTTGAACGCTACGGAGTAGATTTCTTCGCGCGAGCGGAAGAAGAACATTTATATGGCGGTTTATGATTAATTCGCCTATGGCGTTTTAATAAAACTACCCATGAAGGAGGAAAAAGGAATGTTTGAAACACGTGGTAAGCTTTACAAGGCAATTGGTGGTGCGATAATCATAATTGCCATCATCGCAACAATATGTTACTGTCGTTCAGAACGCATAATATCATCTGAATATTTGGAAAACTCTATAAAATATCCCCACTCTTACGCTTTGGAAGACGCTGAAGCTGAGGATTACACATATCCTGTTGCTAAAGGCTTTGTAATCGTAGCCTTCGCATCGGCTCTCGGTATACTAATCTGCGGTATAGGGGATATCGTTGACCGGTTAGATACTAAAAACGAACCATCAGAAAACAAAGAAATTTAGTTGGCTCTCCAGCCCCGCGGGGCGGGCCACCTTGACAATATAATATGCTTAACCGGGCAGTTAATGATATTTTCCTAATCAAAATAGAGGTGAATAAATTATATGAGTAACGATAAATTCTTTTTAACATATAACCAGCAGATGCGGAAACTTAGAAATGATAAACATATTATCTGCGAGGGCTCTTCCCACAAAAAAATCCTGGTGCGTGCAGGATATTTTAATATTGTCAACGGCTATAAAAATCCATTTGTTAGTGGACAGGACAGTCAGGGCAACCATTTTTATATAGCTGGAACCTCTATAGATCAATTACATTATGTAAAAAAATTTGATGATCAATTACGTTCATTTCTATTGCGTTATATTACACAAGTAGAGGAAGAAGCAAGAACGCTTACAGCATATAAATTCGATGAATGCAATGATAATGGCTCTATTTCTTGGTATGACACAAATGCCTACTCCCCAAATAGATCGCTACAGGAAAAAATGGATGTTATATCAAGGGCTTACAACGAATTAAGCCAAAGTAGACTTGACTACGTTAAATTTTATATGGACAATCATGCGCAAATTCCTACTTGGATTATGATAAAAGTTGTTAATTTTTCTACATTCATTGACATTATAAATGTAAGTAAAACAGATGTGTCTCATTCTCTATGTAATTTGTATGGCTTAGAAGACAAAAACCTGCAACCAAATGTCAAGCTTCTAATTGGCTGCCTTCATTGGATGAGAAAAATAAGAAATTCTTGTGCACACAATGAACGCATTTATTGTCTTACTCGCAAAAAGAACACGCATGAACGTTCGGGCAGAATCCTTGAAAAATATTTTCAATCGCTTAGCCGCGGCTACACTAGAGACTTAAATCAAAAAATTTTCGACTTAATCGTGTATTTTAAATACTTTCTTCCTAGAAGCGAATACAAGCAATTTATTTTAACTTTAAAAAATATGTTATCAGATTTACAGAGTAAAATTCACCCACATGCCTTTGAAAATATAAGGGGGCAAATGGGAATAAAAAACCTATCAGACTTAGATACTTTGCTCGCAATTCCGAAAGACGAAATAGTCTATAATAAATTTGATAAATAATCTTTATAAATATTTCTAAGTACCATACGAATAAAAAATGCTCACAGAAATATAACTAAACTGTGTAAAAAACATCATTTTAATGGGTTGTAATATTTTTCAAAATATAGTAGTATACTTGTACAGAGAGAACCATATTGATTATGGTTGAAAGGCACTCATGCAAGTATTTGTATGGGTGTCTTTTACTTTGTAAACAAAACCGGCTCAGTGCTACTAACACCGAACCGGCCGCTCTCCGAAGAGATACACTATTACGATCACATATATTGTATCATCTTCGGACAGCCATCGCAAGCGGAACAGACGTTCCGGTGGCTGTTAATTTTATACTCAAAAAGGAGGATGATCAACATGCCAACTGCAAAAAAACTGCCATCAGGATCATGGAGATGTCAGGTATTTAGCCATTACGAAGAAGTAAAGCAAGAGGACGGATCAGTAAGAAAGAAACGCATCTATAAAAGCTTTACCAGTGACGATCCGTCGCGCGCCGGGAAGAAGGCCGCCGAACTGGCCGCGACGCAGTATGCCGCTGAAAAGAGACGTCCTACAGGAAGCTGCATGATGACATTTGGTGAGGCACTGGATGAGTACATAGAAAACCGCACCTCTGTGCTTTCCCCGCGTACCGTTATGGATTATAAGCGGATCCGGAAGAAGGACGTGCAAAGTCTTATGAATATTCGTATATGTGATCTTACCCAGGACCATATTCAGGCAGCAATCAATGATGACGCCATGATACACAGTCCTAAAACTGTACGCAATAATCACGGTCTTATATCTGCCGTGTTGAAGCAATACAGGCCAGAATTTGCGCTTAATACTTCTCTTCCAAAAAGGAAGCGAGCTGACCTGTATATTCCATCCGATAAGGATATCAAAAAATTAATGCAGTACATATCAGGGACTGACATGGAACTGCCAGTGTTGCTGGCGGCATTCGGGCCAATGCGCAGGGGAGAGATCTGCGCACTTTCTTCCGATGACATAAACGGCAATATTGTTCACGTCTGCCGTAATATGGTTTATACGGAAGATAAAAAATGGATTATTAAATCCCCTAAAAGCTATGCCGGTGACCGTTATATCAATTATCCGTCTTTCGTGGCTGAGAAATGGAAGGATACAAGGGGCATGTTAGTCAATCTGACTCCAGGCGCCATCACCGCGAGATTCAATAGGATACTGAAATTATCTGGCATTCCCCATTTTCGTTTCCACGATCTCCGGCATTACTCAGCCAGCGTACAGCACACGATTGGAATACCGGACGCCTATATCATGCAGCGTGGTGGTTGGAGCAGTGATGGTGTATTAAAAACCGTATACCGCCACGCCCTGTCAGATAAATCGTCCGAAATGGATGATCTGGCTAATGGTTACTTCAATGATTTATGCAACACGAAATGCAACACGAAATAGAAAAAGTACCGTATTTACGGTACTTTTAAAGAGGCGTCGACCGGATTTGAACCGGTGGATACTGGTGTTGCAGACCATTGCCTTACCACTTGGCTACGACGCCATATATTTTATAGATGACTCCGACGGGAATCGAACCCGTGTTACCGCCGTGAAAGGGCGATGTCTTAACCGCTTGACCACGGAGCCTTAAAAAAGCTCCCCGAGTTGGGCTCGAACCAACAACCCTTCGGTTAACAGCCGAATGCTCTACCATTGAGCTATCGAGGAACACTTCCATTTCTTCCGCCCTTCAGCAGATCCATGGGTTATGAAATTGAAGGACATACCTTCAAAACCGCATACACAATCTTTCATCTTTTCCCCTGCTTTTCTCTGAACGCCTGCCTTCTTCTGGTCAAGCCCTCGACCGATTAGTAACAGTCAGCTCCACACATTGCTGCGCTTCCACCTCTGCCCTATCTACCTCGTCGTCTTCAAGGGGTCTTACTTCTTCTTAGAATGGGATATCTCATCTTGAGGGGGGCTTCACGCTTAGATGCCTTCAGCGTTTATCCCTTCCGGACTTGGCTACCCTGCCATGCAGCTGGCGCTGCAACAGGTCCACCAGCGGTCCGTCCATCCCGGTCCTCTCGTACTAAGGACAGCTCCTCTCAAATATCCTGCGCCCACGCCGGATAGGGACCGAACTGTCTCACGACGTTCTGAACCCAGCTCGCGTACCGCTTTAATGGGCGAACAGCCCAACCCTTGGGACCTACTACAGCCCCAGGATGCGATGAGCCGACATCGAGGTGCCAAACCACTCCGTCGATGTGAACTCTTGGGAGTGATAAGCCTGTTATCCCCAGGGTAGCTTTTATCCGTTGAGCGATGGCATTCCCACTTAATACCACCGGATCACTAAGCCCTACTTTCGTACCTGCTCCACCCGTCGGTGTCGCAGTCAAGCTCCCTTCTGCCTTTACACTCTCTGGATGGTTTCCAACCATCCTGAGGGAACCTTTGGGCGCCTCCGATACCCTTTCGGAGGCGACCGCCCCAGTCAAACTCCCCGTCTGGCATTGTCCCCCGCCCGGTTCACGGGCGCAGGTTAGAAACCCAATACTGCAAGGGTGGTATCCCAACATTGGCTCCACGGCAACTGGCGTCACCGCTTCATAGCCTCCCACCTATCCTGTACATGCAATACCGAATCCCAGTACCAAACTGGAGTAAAGCTCCATGGGGTCTTTCCGTCCTGGCGCGGGTAACCAGCATCTTCACTGGTACTTCAATTTCACCGGATGCATTGTCGAGACAGCGCTCAAATCATTACGCCTTTCGTGCGGGTCGGAACTTACCCGACAAGGAATTTCGCTACCTTAGGACCGTTATAGTTACGGCCGCCGTTTACTGGGGCTTAAATTCAAAGCTTCGCCGTTCGGCTAACCTCTCCTCTTAACCTTCCAGCACCGGGCAGGCGTCAGCCCATATACTTCACCTTTCGGTTTCGCATAGACCTGTGTTTTTGCTAAACAGTTGCTTGAGCCTATTCTCTGCGGCCTGCTCTCGCAGGCACCCCTTCTCCCGAAGTTACGGGGCCATTTTGCCGAGTTCCTTAACAATGCTTCTTCCGTCGGCCTTAGGATTCTCTCCTCATCCACCTGTGTCGGTTTACGGTACGGGTACAGTAAAAGCAATAGCGGCTTTTCTTGGTACATGGCTCACACGCTTCCCTACTATATTTCGGTCCGCATCACGTCTTCGGCTTGGCCGGCGGATTTGCCTTCCGGCCACCTACCTCGCTTGCACGCGGCTTTCCACTCCGCGCCCGTGCTTTCCACATACGTCCCCACAGTTCTGTTTTACTGCAGTGCAGGAATCTCAACCTGCTGTCCATCGGCTACGGCTTTCGCCCTCGCCTTAGGTCCCGACTTACCCAGGGCAGATCAGCTTTACCCTGGAAACCTTAGATATTCGGCCGAGAGGATTCTCACCTCTCTCTCGCTACTCATTCCGGCATTCTCTCTTCAAGGCATTCCACAGCTCCTTACGGTACTGCTTCTTTACGCCTTCAATGCTCCTCTACCATGCCCCTTTCGGAACATCCTGAGCTTCGGTGTCGTGTTTCAGCCCCGGACATTTTCGGCGCAGGACCTCTCGACCAGTGAGCTATTACGCACTCTTTGAATGTGTGGCTGCTTCTGAGCCAACATCCTGGTTGTCTTTGAAATCCCACATCCTTTTCCACTTAACACGCACTTTGGGACCTTAGCTGCAGGTCTGGGCTCTTTCCCTTTTGACTGCCCAACTTATCTCGTGCAGTCTGACTCCCGGTCATCAATTACGCGGCATTCGGAGTTTGATATCTCTTGGTAAGCTTTGACGCCCCCTTAAGAATTCAGTGCTCTACCTCCGCAAATCTTGACCGAGGCTAGCCCTAAAGCTATTTCGAGGAGAACCAGCTATCTCCGGGTTCGATTGGAATTTCTCCCCTACCCACACCTCATCGCCACCCTTTTCAACGGATGTGCGTTCGGCCCTCCACTACCTCTTACGGCAGCTTCAGCCTGGACATGGGTAGATCACCCGGTTTCGGGTCTGCCTGCTCTGACTCCTTCGCCCTCTTAAGACTTGGTTTCCCTTCGGCTCCGCAGCTTCTGCTGCTTAACCTTGCCAGAGACGGCAACTCGCCGGACCGTTCTACAAAAAGTACGCGGTTCCACGCATGATCGTGGTTCCACAGCTTGTAGACACAGGGTTTCAGGTTCTCTTTCACTCCCCTCCCGGGGTCCTTTTCACCTTTCCTTCACAGTACTATGCGCTATCGGTCACTGAGGAGTATTTAGCCTTGGGGGGTGGTCCCCCCTGCTTCCCACAGGGTTTCCCGTGTCCCGTGGTACTCTGGATCCTGCCGGGCTGTTCCTGATTTCGTCTACGGGGCTTTCACCCTCTCTGGCTGGCTTTCCCAAAACCATTCCCCTATCATTCACAATCCCTTGCGGCAGTCCACAACCCCGCGATGCATGCATCACGGTTTGGGCTCCTTCCCTTTCGCTCGCCGCTACTTAGGAAATCGATGTTTCTTTCTCTTCCTCCGGGTACTTAGATGTTTCAGTTCCCCGGGTTCCCCTCCATACGTTATGGATTGGCGTATGGATCTATGAGGTCTTCTCATAGGGGTTTCCCCATTCGGATATCTCCGGATCTATGGATATTTGCTCCTCCCCGAAGCTTTTCGCAGCTTGTCACGTCCTTCATCGGCTCTCAGTGCCTAGGCATCCACCCTGCGCCCTTCATGCTTGACCTTTTCTTTCGGCCTCCCTTCCACCCTAGCGTGGGCTTCCGGGTTTTCTCGTTCATGAATTGCATTTTCCCCACCCCTTTGGCAAAGGGTGCGGCTGCCAGTCGCCTGCCTCAGATCTCTCCTTCGCAGCCTCCTGGACTTCTGGTTTGATAACGTTACTTTCGTAACGCCTCGGATGTCTTTCCTATCTCTTTACGTTATTACGCTTGGATATAGATTATTGTGTATGCAGTTTTCAAGGTACGTCTGTACGGGAGCGGTTGAACCATTGGTTCATGAGGTTCCCGTCTGCTGACTGTGTTTATCAGTCATTTAAGAACAGGATCTTTCCTATTCTTAAATCACTGGTAAAACCAGCTCTCTATCTGAAAAGCTTTCGCTTCTTTTTTAAAAGGGATCCGGCAGCCACCTGCTCTCCCACACCGTCTCCAGTGCAGTACCATCGGCCGCTTAAGTCTTAACCTTCGTGTTCGGGATGGGTACGGGTGTGTCCCCTAAGCGTATCGCCACCGGAAGCTTCTGAGTCCTTCATAACTCAACAGTAAAACACTTCCTCTACTTCTTCTTCCTTAGAAAGGAGGTGATCCAGCCGCACCTTCCGATACGGCTACCTTGTTACGACTTCACCCCAGTTATCAGTCCTGCCTTCGACTGCTCCCTCCTTTCGGTTGGGTCACAGGCTTCGGGCATTACTAACTCCCATGGTGTGACGGGCGGTGTGTACAAGACCCGGGAACGTATTCACCGCGACATTCTGATTCGCGATTACTAGCGATTCCAGCTTCGTGTAGTCGGGTTGCAGACTACAGTCCGAACTGGGACGTTATTTTTGAGATTCGCTAAAGGTCGCCCTCTCGCTTCCCTTTGTTTACGCCATTGTAGCACGTGTGTAGCCCAAATCATAAGGGGCATGATGATTTGACGTCATCCCCACCTTCCTCCAGGTTGTCCCTGGCAGTCTCCCTAGAGTGCCCAGCTCTACCTGCTGGCTACTAAGGATAAGGGTTGCGCTCGTTGCGGGACTTAACCCAACATCTCACGACACGAGCTGACGACAACCATGCACCACCTGTCTCCTCTGCCCCGTAGGGAAGGCCCCGTTACGGGCCGGTCAGAGGGATGTCAAGACTTGGTAAGGTTCTTCGCGTTGCTTCGAATTAAACCACATGCTCCACCGCTTGTGCGGGTCCCCGTCAATTCCTTTGAGTTTCATTCTTGCGAACGTACTCCCCAGGTGGAATACTTAATGCGTTTGCGGCGGCACCGAAAGGCTTTGCCTCCCGACACCTAGTATTCATCGTTTACGGCGTGGACTACCAGGGTATCTAATCCTGTTTGCTCCCCACGCTTTCGAGCCTCAACGTCAGTTACCGTCCAGTAAGCCGCCTTCGCCACTGGTGTTCCTCCTAATATCTACGCATTTCACCGCTACACTAGGAATTCCGCTTACCCCTCCGGTACTCAAGCTCCACAGTTTCCAAAGCAGTCCCAGGGTTGAGCCCCGGGTTTTCACTCCAGACTTGCAGAGCCGTCTACGCTCCCTTTACACCCAGTAAATCCGGATAACGCTTGCCCCCTACGTATTACCGCGGCTGCTGGCACGTAGTTAGCCGGGGCTTCTTAGTCAGGTACCGTCATTTTCTTCCCTGCTGATAGAGCTTTACATACCGAAATACTTCTTCGCTCACGCGGCGTCGCTGCATCAGGGTTTCCCCCATTGTGCAATATTCCCCACTGCTGCCTCCCGTAGGAGTTTGGGCCGTGTCTCAGTCCCAATGTGGCCGGTCGCCCTCTCAGGCCGGCTATAGATCGTCGCTTTGGTAGGCCGTTACCCTGCCAACTGGCTAATCTAACGCGGGTCCATCTCATACCACCGGAGTTTTTCACACAAAGGCATGCGCCTTCGTGCGCTTATGCGGTATTAGCAGTCATTTCTAACTGTTATCCCCCTGTATGAGGCAGGTTACCCACGCGTTACTCACCCGTCCGCCGCTCAGTCGCCCGGCCTTCAATCCGAAGAAATCCGTCCGGGTGCTTCGCTCGACTTGCATGTGTTAAGCACGCCGCCAGCGTTCATCCTGAGCCAGGATCAAACTCTCTAAAAAGTTGTTCCTTTGTCAGGATTAACTACTAGCTAATCCATCCATTTTTACTGCTTTTAAGGATCTTTCGATCATTCAAGAATATATCATATCTTTTTGAATTTTCGAGGATGTGTTTTACTGTTCAGTTATCAAGGTTCTCTGCATTGCTGTGCTGATGTCTCACGCGACAGCTTATTAAGAATACCACAGCTGCTTTGCTTTGTCAACACTTTTTTTAACTTTTTTACAGTGCTTGTTAATTCCCCGTAAAAAGTCCACCGTTCTTTATTCGGTGGACTTTTAATATACCATTATTTACTTATAAAGTCAAGACCTTGCATCAATTTTTTTTGACGGTTCTGCCACAAAAATTTTGGCATTTCAATACACATCCATTATAGGAAAATTACCTGCTTAATCACATACCAACAATATTCAAAATAATATTCATCAGATAATTATGGCTGTACAGATAATTGAGCAAAGTATCCCTTCCCACCTCTCTCATGCAGGCACTCCCCCAGCTTGTGTCCGCAAACACCGTAATCAGGATAAAAAACAACCACATCCAGAGTACGCCTCGTGCAACTCCAAAAATCGCGCCGCCCAGATGATTCAGGAACCCGATCCCCGGCAGCCAGGCCAGAAGGTTCAGCGCGTGGCCGATCAGCCTGACCAGCAGAGCTGCCAGAAAAACAGCCAGCAGAAACGCGATTCCGTTAGTTATGCCGTGAGCCAGATACTTGCCCACATAATCGCTGAAGCCAGATACCCCTAAGGTTTGATATGCCTGTTCGTTATTGTTTTCCTTCAGAGCATTCTTAAGAGATTCTGGAACTGTCAAGCTTTCAATCCAGTTGTTTTGCTCTTCCGCTCCCGGAGAATCCCCGCTTTCAAAATGATCTTCCAAAAATGCAGTACACTTGTCCGTTAAATACGTTTCAATAGAGGTATTCTTCCTCAGGAAGCCGCTGACATAAGGATTCATCCAACCTGCCAGAAGAATCACTAAGATCCAGGAAACCATAGCCATCAGCGTTCTCACAAAACCATTTCGCCATCCAAAGAATACGGATAGTATGATTACTGCTATTATAATGTAAGTCAACCAGCTAGTCATGATGCCTCCTGTTCAGTCATTAGCCAAGTTTGATCAGATTAAAGCTGTCTTCGGTGATCAGCACAAACCTGTTTTGTCCAATTGAGAAAAACTGCCGTGGCAAGTCGTTGAGACTGCCGTTGAATTTTTCTATCCCTGACAAATTATATACGCAGAAAGCTGATTTATTATACATGACTATCTGATTTCCAACCAGTTCTATTTCCTGATAAGCAAAATCCGTATCCTCGCGTAAGATTTCTCTGCCATTCTTATTATAGACTATCAGCTGGAAAGCTTTCTCCGAATCCTCATTATTCAGGACAAGCCCGATATGCGACTCATCATAAAAGGTGCTCACGATCTCCTGATCGACCGTGATCTCCTTACGCTCCTCCGGTATCTGCGCTCCTCCGAAAATCGTGAATCCATCCTCCCGGAATGCCACACACGTGCTGCTGTCCAGATATTCTAACTGCGGGATGATTGTATCACTGTATTCGTATCCGCTGACCCGGTTGTCCATCTGGTTCTGACCCACACTCCCGAAGTTATAAAAATAGATCCGGGTCTTGGGCGTTCCATTCTCAAAATAAAGATAGGAAACAGCCAGCAGCATGCCGTCGTCCGACAGGCTCAGATCCATCGGATAGCCCGGCGAATCAATGGTTGTCTTAATGGTCGAGATATTGGAACCAGATTTATCATAGTATTGAATCCAGGTATTGTCCCCGTCTTCCATAATCGCCGCCACAACTCCCTGCCTGGCCACAGTCGCTTTGACAATCGGCATGTTGGCAGAGACAGTACCTATCTGCCCTGTTTCGTCACAAATGCAGATATTAGTTCCATTTTTATCGTAAATCGCAATTGTGCTCCCACATACCGCAACCGCTGGAGACTGCATCGTATATGAAACATTCCAGATCGTATTATTATTTCTGTCTGTCATAGTTGCACTGTCTACACCGTATTTTAAAATGCGTTCACCTACACTGCAGTATTCAAAGGATAATGTGTCTTCCTTCGTATCCGTAACCAGAACTGAATAGGAAGTATATTTCCAGTTCCGGACTGTTGTGGATACTACCAGCACAATCACGAGCACCAGCAGCGCGATCACCGCATATCGAATCCATTTTTTCGTCCTATATGAAGAAAGCTTGTCCTTATATTCCTTGAGGCTGTGTACAACCCCCTCATCCCTCTGCTTCTTCTCAGGGAGTTTTTTCCTCTTGCTTTTCATATCCCTGCGTGCCGGTTGTTCCTGAGTCATTGCCGCCTCCAGCATGACTTCCGGAATCTCAATCTCTTCCAATCGGTTCTTCGGGCTTGCCTTCTCTGTTCCTAAATCTCCCCTTGCCCGATATGACGCTTCTTCCGCATAGCCCCCATCCGGCATCGGAACATGACGTCCATCCGCACCCGCAGGTTTCCCGGACGGCCTGACAGGTTCTTCTTCTGTCAGTTTCCGGTTCTGCCTGCCGCCTTCTTCCAATGGCGCCCAGGATTGACTGACATCCTCATCTTCCGATGGCTGCAAGGATTGACTGACATCCTCATCTTCCGATGGCTGCAAGAATTGACTGACACCCTCATCTTCCGATGGCTGCAAAGCTTGGCTGACGCCTTTATCTTCCGATGGCTGCAAGAATTGACTGCCATTCTCTTCTTCCGCCGGCTCCAATTTAGTCTTCAAGAATTCAGGCTCTTCTGCAAAGATTTCATCTTCTGTTAAATATTCTTTTTCTTCACCTGTATCTTTTGGCGTACCGTTTCCTTCAATTTCTATCATAAATAACCCTTTATCCTTATGTGCTCACAACATTTGTTCTTAGCATACCACACTTTTTCTTATTGGGGGAGTACTATTTTTTGCCCGGGAAAAATTATGTCATCCTGGGTGATGCCATTGGCAGCGCAGATATCCGCGATGCGCTGAAGATTCCCATAATATTGCTCACTGATTTTAGTCAGCGTATCCCCTTTCTGCACAATATATTCCCTGCCTTGAACAGCCGTTTCTTTAGCATCTGCTCCTGAGGGAGAGGGTGATGCGGACGGTGTAACCGTCACTGAAGGCGTCACCGTAGGTGCTTCTGTCACAGTCGGAGCCGCCGTAGGCTCTTCCTGTCCGGTTCTGCTGGTGCTCTGCACAGTTCCTGCCGCGTCTGTAACCTCCGGAGTCTGTGTGAGTTCCGGCGTCGCCGTCACAGTCGGGGGAGATCCGGTCACCGCCTGGACAGAGCTGCCGTTGGCTGAGACAGTCTTAGGCTCTTCCGGCTCCTCCTGTTCTGATTGGACGGTAAAGCGCGTGAAGATTTCCTTGATTTTTTCCCCGCCATCCGTATAAGTAAATGCCAGCGCCAACGACGCAGCCGCTACGCAGGCCGTAACACCGTACAACAGGGAATGGCTTGACCTTTTTTCCTTTTCCTCCAGCTTTTTCGTTGTCAGCTTTCTGAAGTCTTTGACAGCCTTGTCCGGAACCTCTTTTTGGTCGTCTACGGACTCATCCTTGTTTTTGTCGATCATGTAGTTCTGCATTTCAACATTTTTTTCGTAATAGACATAAAAACCGCTTTCTCTTTTTAACCGGCTGCTGTCATAAGAAAAAAAGGCTTCTTCTTTTTCTGTGGGTTCTATCAGGAACAGAACTTTATCGTTCCCTCCGAAATGGTTCAGATGTGCTCTTAAGATAACTTCATTGATCTCCATGGAGTATTCCGGTAGGTTCAAGAACCATCCCAAAATCTCCTGTTCCTTGAAATACTGTTGTACCGTATCGTGGATTTCCGTCCATACCTGGTCTGTAAAACTGATGTGCTCCGGAGACACTTCCATGTTTTCAATTTCCAGCGCGCTCTTGATGAACAGGTACGAGACGCCATCCATCCAGTTATACCTCCCCAGCAGGATTCCCGCTCTCCCGGTCTCCCTGTTTTTCTCTTCCATGCGTCTCAAAAAGGTGTAGACGTAATCCTCCATGTATATTTTCCGGCTGCCTTTACACTCCCCGATTTGTCTAATGTTCTTCGGCAGATGAAAAAAGCTTTGATTTCCGTTTGCTTCCTTCTTCTCCTCCTTATAAACAATCTCAATCATGAAATCACCCCTTTAGCCCATACAATATCATATCCGAAACGCAAAATTTATCAGATTCTGCTCAGTTAACAACGGTTTTACACGACAATTTCCGCTAAAAACAAATTGCGGCGGAGGGAATTTGGAATCTCCCTCCGCCGCGGCCATGCAAAAATTTCCCTCTCAGGTATTAAATTTCCTGTTTCGGAATATCCTATAAGGGAACGGACAATCTGTGAAGGAAGGTATACTCATGTTCGGAGTCAGAAAACAGAAGGTTTCTTACATTAACGCAGAAGATCCTACCGCCAGCACACTTCTGGCCAGAAAGCTGCAGGACTGCATGCGCAGGGTTTCTTTTCACTGGGACGAGCTGGTTTTTTTATGTATTGGGAGTGACCGGATTACTGGGGACAGTCTGGGGCCTCTGATCGGCAGGGAACTGGCCCGGCAGAGGAACCGGGATTTTTTTGTGTACGGTACGCTGGACCATCCGGTACATGCTATGAATCTGGATGAATATCTGCTGGATATCTCCCTCTGCCACCCGGCCGCTCTGACTGTGGCGATTGACGCCTCTTTAGGCTGTTCCCGACATCAGCACCACATCACTGTGGGGCGGGGGGCCATCCGCCCGGGCGCCGGCGCCGGGAAAGAGCTGCCGCAGGTAGGGGATATCTTTATCACCGGCATTGTCAGCAGCTTTGAAAATGCATCCCACGCCGAATTACAGTCCATTGATTTCACACGAATCCTCTGCCTGGCAGATACAATTTCCCGGGGCATTCTTCTCGCCGCTGATATGAAACGTCAGGCAGCCGGAAGTCTTTTCGCATACTGAGCTGAGGATTCTAAAGCCGGAGGCCGGAACCCAAAATGCCGGCCTCTTCCGAAGCCGGCAAATCAGATTACTAATTATCTCTCATACGGTTTACATCAATACCATTCTTTCACACTCTTGCAGATTCCGGCGGCGGTCAACCCGTATTTTTCCAGAAGCTTCACAGCCGGGCCAGACTCTCCAAAGACATCCTGAACACCGATCTTCAGCACCGGCACTGGAGCCTTGGCACACAGCGCGTCACAAACTGCGCTTCCCAGTCCGCCGATCACGGAATGCTCTTCCACAGTCACTACTTTCCCTGTCTCCCTGGCAGCAGTCACAACCAGCTCTTCATCCAAAGGCTTGATCGTGTGAATGTTGATTACTTTTGCTTCGATTCCCCCGGCGGCAAGAGTCTCTGCAGCCTCAAGTGCCTCGGACACCATCAGACCTGTGGCGATGATTGTCAGATCCTTACCCTCTCTCAGAATAACTCCTTTTCCCAGCTCGAATTTGTAATCCGGTCTGTCGTTGATGACCGGGGCCGCCAGCCTTCCGAAGCGGAGATAGACCGGCCCGTTGTGCTCATAAGCTGCCTTAACGGCCGCCTTTGCTTCCACGTCGTCTGACGGATTAATGACTACCATTCCCGGTATGGTTCTCATCAGGGCGATATCCTCGTTGCACTGATGGGTCGCCCCATCCTCGCCGACAGATATGCCTGCATGGGTAGCTCCGATCTTCACATTCAGGTGGGGATATCCGATCGAGTTGCGTACTTGTTCAAAGGCGCGGCCTGCTGCGAACATGGCAAAGGAGCTGGCAAAAGGAACCCTGCCTGTGGTGGCAATTCCCGCCGCAATTCCCATCATATCACATTCTGCGATCCCACAGTCAATATGACGCTCCGGAAATGCTTTCTTAAAGGTGCCTGTCTTTGTCGCTGCTGCCAGATCCGCATCCAGAACCACTACATCATCATGCTCTTTGCCCAGCTCTACAAGGGCATTGCCGTAGCTGTCCCGTGTGGCAATCTTCTTTACTTCTGACATAATGCTTCACCTGCTTTCTTAAGATCTTCCATCGCAACGGCATATTCCTCATCATTAGGAGCCTTGCCGTGCCATCCCACCTGATTCTCCATAAAGGATACGCCTTTTCCTTTAATGGTTTTGGCGATAATAGCAACCGGCATGCCTGTCACACCTCTGGCTTCTTCAAAGGCCGCGCGCAGCTGGACAAAATCATTGCCGTCCGCCACATTGATCACGTGGAAATTAAACGCCTCAAATTTCTTATCGATCGGATAGGGAGAACATACCTCTTCAACTGCACCATCGATCTGAAGGCCGTTATTATCTACAATAACAACCAGGTTATCCAGCTTACGTGAGCCCGCGAACATGGCGGCTTCCCATACCTGGCCTTCCTGGATCTCTCCGTCACCCAGCAGAGTGTAAACACGGTAGTTTTCCTGATACAATTTCGCTGAAAGCGCCATGCCCACAGCAGCGGAAATCCCCTGTCCCAGAGAACCGCTGGACATATCCACACCCGGAATATGTTTCATGTCGGGATGTCCCTGAAGATAGGAGCCCAGATGCCGGAGCGTCAGCAGGTCTTCCTTGGGGAAATATCCTTTCTCCGCCAGCACCGAGTAAAGTCCCGGGGCCGTATGTCCTTTGGAAAGCACAAAGCGGTCTCTGTCTGCTTTCTTCGGGTCTTTCGGATCAATATTCATCTCTTCAAAATACAGATATGTAAAAATATCAGCGGCGGATAAGGAACCGCCCGGATGCCCTGCCTTGGCAGCATGAACCGCTGATACAATACCAATACGGACTTCATTTGCGATCTTCTGAAGCTCTAATGTGGTCATGTCAGTTCTCCTTTTCCTGATTATTCACCAAATACTGCTTTATAATCTGCCTGGAACTTCTCGATTCCGGCGTCAGTCAGCGGATGCTTCGTCATCTGCTCAATTACCTTATAGGGCACAGTCGCAATATGCGCGCCGGCCAGGGCACAGTCTGTCACATGGATCGGGTTGCGGATGCTGGCCGCGATAATCTGGGTATCGATATCCCCTGCCACCTGAAAAATCTCCGCGATCTCAGCAATCAGATCTGTTCCGCGTACATTGATGTCATCCAGCCTGCCCAGGAAAGGAGATACGTAGGTGGCTCCTGCCCGTGCTGCCAGCAG
This sequence comes from Wansuia hejianensis, assembly GCF_014337215.1. Classification (NCBI taxonomy): domain Bacteria; kingdom Bacillati; phylum Bacillota; class Clostridia; order Lachnospirales; family Lachnospiraceae; genus Wansuia; species Wansuia hejianensis. Next base: position 2,076,939 of record NZ_CP060635.1, read on the forward strand.
AGCCTGGTTCGCTGAAAAGATCAGGGTCACATTCGTCTTGATTCCTTCAGAAGAAAGAACTTTCACTGCCTTTAGGCCTTCCACAGTCATGGGGATTTTAACAACCATATTTTTATGTATTGCAGCAATTTCGCGGCCTTCCTTAATCATGCCTTCCGCGTCGACTGTCGTGGCTTTCACTTCACCGCTGATCGCCCCGTCAACAATATCTGTTATCTCCTTGATTACCTCTTTAAAATCGCGGCCTTCCTTGGCAATCAGGGATGGATTAGTGGTTACTCCGCAGATAACGCCCATATCGTTTGCCTTTTTAATATCTTCTACATTGGCTGTGTCTACAAAAAACTTCATTAGTTAATACCTCCCGTATGATTATTTTTTCACTTACTATCAGTATACCTTAATTCTGGATTCGGTCAAGCAATCCACTTTTTATTAATTCTATTTTTAATTAATATATTCGATTTTATTAATTGATCTAACGTGTTTCTACACTCAAAATCAGTTTCCAAACTTTAAATTTTATTCTTCTTCTAAAATTCATCCAAAATTATTATTAATAAAATTCTTCTGGTTATTTATTTTTTTGTCTTTGGATGACTTGTCCGCGCGTAAGAAGTGCTTGTGCGGACGATCAGCTTTGGCTCATATTCCACATGGTAAATACTGACCGGTTCGCCTCCGTTCTGATACTTTTTCTGGGAATCGATTTTCTTGAGAATAATCTCACAGGCATCCCGGCCTTTGAGAGATACGAAGTGGTCGATCGTCGTCAGCGATATAGAGCGGAAACCTGAAAACACAGTATTATCGCAGCCTATGACAGACACATCCGCCGGAACCTTCAGTCTCGCTTCCAGACAGGCGTCCATAATCCCAAAAGCGATCATATCATTCATTCCCGCAATTGCCGTCAGCTCCGGATGCTCCCGCAAAAGCTCCCGCGTCAAATGATACCCCATCTTATACTCTGAATCCATGCTGGGTATCTGAACATCCATATCGGCTCCGGCCGACTTCACGATCACATTGGCTTTCAGCCCTGCCTCCTCATATTCTCTGATGAAGCCCTTAATCCTCTTCTGGCGCTGTCCCTGCCTGGAAGAAAGCGGCGGTGATACAAATGCCACATGGCGGTGCCCCAGATCCAGCAGATGCCTGGCCATCAGACGTCCCGGCTTGGCGTTATTGAGCTCCACCGCATCGATCTCCATCAGATCTTCCCGGTTATTGATTACTACCAGCGGTATCTTTTCTGCCATCTCCCGGACCTGCTCCTGAAAGCAAAGGCTAGGGTTACAAGTATAAATGATGCCCAGGGGCTGCACAGACCGCATCATTTTCAGATAGTTGTCTTCAATCTTCAGATCGCGCTGGGTATTGCACACAAAAACGCCATACCCTTTCTCCTTGGCAACCTGTTCGATTCCCTGAAGCAGCATGACGTAATAAGGATTCGTGAGTGTCGGACAAAATACTACGATCAGCTTCCGGGATTTTCCGTCCTTACAGGTACGGCGCCGGGGTATCTGATAGCCCAGTTCCCTGGCAGCCTCTTCCACCTTTTCCCTGGTCTCACGGGTAAAAGAAACATTATTTTTCTGGTTTAAAATCATGGAAACAGTGGCCTGCGAAACGCCGGAGACCCTGGCCACATCTGATGATGTAATCTTTCTTTTTCCCATTGTCCTGTCCTCTGTCTTTACAATTCCACACGGCCTTCCAAAGCCCGCAGCAGTGTCACTTCGTCTATATATTCCAGGTCTCCTCCGACCGGTACCCCGCTGGCGATCCTGCTCACTTTGATTCCCGTCGGTTTAATCAGCTTACTGATGTACATGGCTGTTGTCTCACCCTCCAGGCTGGAATTGGTGGCAATAATCACTTCCTCCACCTCTCCCTGAAGGCGCTGCATCAGTTCCTTCAACTTGATATCGTCAGGGCCGATACCCAGCATAGGGGAAATCGCCCCGTGCAGCACATGGTAAACGCCGTCATATTTCTCCGTCTTTTCATAGGCCGCGAGGTCCCTGGAGTTCTCTACCACCATGATCTGCTTCTGATTCCTGGACGGGTTGTTGCAGATTGGGCAGACCTCCTGATCTGTCAGAGTATAACAGATCTTGCAGTAACGCACATTCGCCTTTGCCCCGCGTATGGCTCCTGAAAGCTGCTCTACCTGGTCTTCGGGCATGTTCACAATATGAAACGCAAGCCGCTGGGCAGACTTCGGCCCGATCCCCGGAAGCCTTCCCAGTTCTTCGATCAGCTTGCTGATATGGCTGCTGTAATACTCCATCAGAGATTCAGGCCTCCCAAGCCTCCCAGTCCGCCCATTCCTCCGGTCAGCTTAGACATGGACGACGCAGTCTCTTCCTCGACCTTGCGGAGCGCCTCATTGGTAGCCGCTACGATCAGATCCTCCAGCATCTCGATATCTTCCGGATCCACCACTTCTTCCTTCAGGTGAACCTTCGTGACCTCACGCTTACCGGTCACCGTCACTTCCACCGCCCCGCCTCCGGCCGATGCGGTGAATTCTTTTTCCTCCAGCTCCTTCTGGCTCTCTTCCATCTGACGCTGCATGCGCTGCGCCTGCTTCATCAGATTATTCATATTTCCCGGCATTCCCATGCCGCCGGGAAATCCTCCCTTTCTTCCCATGTGTCTATCCTCCTGTTATTCTATATACTTACGAAATTCTTACTTGTTCTGGCGGATACCTCGCTAAAATTCTTGTTCAGGCTCATCCTCCTCCACCACAGGCATGTGAATCTCCTCTTTGATGATCTCTTCCACCGGTATCTCAGCCAGGCCTCTGCGGCCTTCCCGATCTGCCAACACGACCTCTACCTGGGCCTCGCATCCGATCACTGTTCGGATAGCTGCCTTAATTTCCTCTATCTTCTCCGGACGGTTCACATAGAGATGGGCGGTCCGGTCAGAAAATTCTACAAATAGCCGGGAATCCCCTGTCTCGCTGTCATATTTGGGAACCGATCCCTGAAGGTAATTCTTCAGCGGCTGAGTCGTCTGGCCGATGATTCTTCGCCATTCACCCCGGATCCTCCGCAGATCCTCCGGAGCTGCCTTCTGAATCACAGGCGGCGCCTGCTCCTCCGCTTCCTCCGCCTCAACTGCACGTGTACCTCCGGGCTGCGCAGGGGCGGCATTCCAAACTCCCTGCTCCGCTTTTACTTCCAGCGCGCGAATCCGGTCCAGAACAGAATCCAGGCTGGTCTCCATCTGCGGCCGGCACAGGCGTATTAAAGCGATTTCCACCAGAATCCTCTTCTGAGCGGAATAACGGATCTGACCGGAGAGCTCCGAAAAGATACGGATATAGCGCATCAGCGTATCGCTGTCAATCATCGTGCTTTCTTCCCGGAGCTGCTTCAGATTCTCTGTAGAAACATCCAAGACGTCCTCAAGATGATCCGAACTGCTTACCAGCATCAGATTACGCATATACCAGGTGAAGTCATTGACAAATTGCCCCATTTCCTTCCCCTTTACCACCAGTTCCTCCAGGATCCGTATGCTTCCCGCCGCGTCCTGTACGATCACCCGGCGCAGCAGCTGGCTGAAAACTTCGGTGTCGACTGTTCCCAGCACATTGAGAACCTTATCGTAGGTCAGCGATTCCCCCAGATAAAAAGCGATGCACTGATCTAATAGGCTCAATGCGTCACGCATGGAACCGTCTGCCGCCTTGGCCACATACCGGACCGCCCGCTCCTCTGCCTCTACGCCCTCCTTCTGCATCAGTTCCATCAGTCTTCCGGCGATGGTATCGATGGTGATCCTCTTGAAGTCATACCGTTGGCATCTGGAGAGGATCGTCACGGGGATCTTATTCACCTCCGTGGTGGCCAGAATAAAGATCACATATTCCGGCGGTTCCTCCAGTGTCTTCAGCAATGCGTTAAACGCTCCCGTAGACAGCATATGCACCTCATCGATGATATACACCTTATACCTGCCCTGAGTCGGACGGTATGAAACCTCCTCACGGATCTCCCGGATATTGTCTACGCCATTATTGGAAGCCGCGTCTATCTCAATCACATTCGTGGAGGTTCCGGCTTGTATGGCCTGACAGGAGGAGCATTCATTGCAAGGGCTGCCGTCCAGGGGATGCTCACAGTTCACGGCCTTGGCGAGGATCTTGGCAACCGTGGTCTTTCCGGTTCCACGGGTCCCGCAAAACAGGTACGCATGCCCGATCCGGCCGGCCTGTATCTGATTCTTTAATGTTGTAACGATGTGATCCTGACCTTTTACCTCTTCAAAAGTAGCAGGCCGGAATTTCCGGTAAAGAGCAGTATAGCTCATGAAATCGCTCCTATTCTTAACTGCTTAATCGCCAAAACTGATACCCATCCGTTTGGCAGCCATTACCTCCTGAGAATTGGGGCTGACCGACTTTAATTTGCCCGCACATTCTGCAAGGGGCACCTTCTTGATTTTGCCGTTGATAATGCCCACCATGTACCCGTACTGCTCGTCCATGATCAACTGGGCGGCCTCAGAGCCGATCCGTGTGGAAAGAACCCTGTCATAAGGACATGGGCTGCCGCCTCTCTGCGTGTGCCCTGGCACTGTCACACGGATTTCCATGCCAGTCTGCTGTTCAATATCCTCAGAAATCTTATAGGAAATAGACGGATACTTTTTGGCTATCTCCTCCATCTTTTTCTTCTGCTCCTTCTTGGGCAGAGCAGCTATCTCTTTGGACACGGCGCCCTCCGCCACCGCCAGGATCGTAAAACCGCTCCCTCTCGCAACGCGGGTATTAATAGCCTCCACTACCTGATTGATATCATAAGGTATTTCCGGGATCAGAATGATATCGGCTCCACCGGCAATTCCCGCATACAGAGTCAGCCAGCCCACTTTATGTCCCATGACTTCTACAATAAACACTCTGTTATGGGAAGAGGCCGTGGTATGAATACAGTCAATAGCCTCCGTCGCTATATTCACCGCGCTGTAAAAGCCAAACGTCATATCAGTCCCGTAGATATCATTGTCAATCGTCTTTGGCAGATGAAGGACATTCAGCCCCTCCTCCCGGAGCAGATTGGCCGTTTTCTGGGTCCCATTCCCGCCCAGGATCACCAGACAGTCCAGGCGAAGCTTATAGTACGTCTGCTTCATGGCCTCCACCTTATCAAGCCCTTTGTCATCCGGCACGCGCATCAGCTTAAACGGCTGCCGGGAAGTCCCCAGAATAGTGCCGCCACGTGTCAAAATCCCTGAAAAATCTTTCGCGGACAGCATGCGGTAATCTCCGTAGATCAGCCCTTTATAGCCGTTCATAAAACCGTATACTTCCAGCTCATCCACATTATTCGCAAGGCCTTTCACCACGCCGCGCATCGTCGCGTTCAGCGCTTGACAATCTCCGCCGCTGGTCAGTAATCCTATTCTCTTCATACAACACACCCATCCTCTTCAATATATACTTTGTGGAACAGCGAAGCTGTTCCCCGGCCCCGTCAGGGGCATGAGTTTCGGTATACTCTGGAGTATACTTTGTGGAACAGCGTAAGCTGTTTCCCCGCCCGGCAGGGCATGTATTGCGGGGTGCCCTGTGGGTGCAGATTCCATTTCTGGTGCTTTGTCTTATTTATTATAGCCCATTTTAAAAGAAACCACAAGAAAAAATACGGTTCTCTGATGAATGGCGCACCTTCCCTTTCAATGCCGGGCCCGGCATGTTCTCACCACTCACAAGACAGAGGAATACTACTTTTCACCCATTGACTTTTCTTTTTAAACAAGTTATACTTTTAGAGTCCGTGCAGCTGGGGAGATAGCGGTGCCCTGTACCTGCAATCCGCTACAGCAGGGGTGATGCCGAACTGAGGACTTTTTCATTGCATAGCTGCCTTTTATAAGTGGCGTTGACGTTTGGGTCTTACGCAACGGAAATCCATGAACCGTGTCAGGACAGGAATGTAGCAGCACTAAGTGGAACCTTTCGTGTGCCGTGAGGGCGCCTGGGCCGAGTTAACTGTAGAAGTAACGTTTGCGGTGTCGGTTCGAAGGGAGGTGCACGGACATTTAATCATTCAGCTCATTGATTTAGCAAATATATAGCTCCCACGGGAAATATCCCTGCGGGAGCTTTTCTGTTGCTGTCAGAAAAAAAGTGAAACGAGAGGAACCGTCACGGCAGAGAGGATAGTCGTCATGGCAATCGCTTTATTACATTCCTCTCCTTCTCCGTTTCCTCCATATTCTTCAGCCATCATACCGACCATACCTCCAACCGGCATGGATGCTGTGATACAAAAGATACCCAAAATTCTGGTATTGAAGGGAAGCTGGCGTACAATCAGGACAGCCAGGATGGGAATCGCAAGCATCTTTACCATGAGGAAAATATAGTTCTCCGCGCCCTGAAAAGCCCTTTTCAGATCCAGCCGGGCCAATGAGACGCCGATCATCATCATGGAAAGAGGAATTGCCGCGTTTCCCATGTATTCACAGAGGCTGGCCACCGGCGCGCTGACGGGGATCTTGAATGCAAAAATCAGGATGGCCGTCACACTGGCGATTGTCCCCGGATTTAGAAGCTTGCGGATATCAAACTTTACCGCCCGGTCTGACATGCCGGAGGCCAGATAGATTCCATATGTATAGGCCAGTACGTTATACCCCAGAATATAAAAAGCGACAAAAATCACATATTCATTTCCATACATCGCCCTTACCAGAGGAATGCCCATGAAGCCCACATTGGAAAATATCAGCATCAACTGATACATTCGCTGTTCCCTTTTGGGAAACCTCCGGATCTTCACATATAAATAGCTGACTGCGGTCAACATACCATACAGCACGAAAACCAGAATCAGATTCTGCCATACTGCTTCTCCCGATATATCGCTTTTTTTGCTCAAAACCCCTGATACGATGATAAACGGGTTCAGAATTTTCACGATCATCGATGCGATGTTCTGATATCCTCCCTGATTCAGTATCTTTGCCTTAAATGCGGCAAAACCAATTGCCATCATGGCGCACAGAACAAGCATCTGCTGCAGCAGTATCAGGCTGTCCATTTATTTCCCCTCACTTTCCCTGCCGCCGCTCACTCCTGCGGCAGCTCCACAACTGTATATTCGTGATGTACCTCCGGCAGATATTTCTCCAGTATATCTTTCATCAAAATTTTCAGGCTGGAGGTATTCACACAGGGGTGGCAGCCCAGATATTCTTCTTCTATGACCTGCCTGTCAATCAGCAGCTGTACTCTGTTCTCCCTGTCATTCATCAGGCCCATAATACTCACAGCACCAGGCAGTATGTTCAGATACTCCTCCATGTATTCTTCTCCCGCGAAAGAAAGTCTGGCAGAATGAATCTGCTTTGAGAGGTCTTTCGTTTTGAATTTCTTGTGTCCGGGCATTAACAGCAGGTAGAAACTGGTTTTCTGCGCATTGCAGAGAAACAGATTCTTGCAGATCTGGATTCCCAGGACTTCGTCGATTTCCTGGCAGGCTTCTATGGTCGGGACTGCCGGATGATCCACTCTTTCATATGGCACCTGAAGCCGGTCCAGCAGTTCGTAGACTGCCATTTCTCTCGGCAGACGCCCTTCTGTATCTTCCGGCCTTCCTGAATATTTTACTACTGTCATCATTCTGTCCCCCATATCCTTTTATCTTCCATCATGTTTCCTTCTGAACGTCCGGTACAGCTGCCGCATCATACACTTCCGGATACCTCAGCCGGCACAGCCACTCCGCCACTTCTGTCAAAGACTCCATTTTCTGATAATACTGCCCTCTGACCGGACTGGAATCTTTCTGCAGGTCCGGCACCAATATGACCGGAACCCCCGCCGCATAAGAGGACTTTACTCCGTTCCAGGAATCTTCCAAAACTAGCGCCTCCTCCGGCCTGATCCCCAACTTTTCGCAGGTTACACGGTAGATCTCCGGATCTGGCTTCGCATATCTGACCATATCTCCCGCAATGACAAACTGAAAATAATCCAGCACAGCCGCCCTCTCCAGATTCTCCATCGCATGTACCCTGCTGGACCCCGTGGCCACCACCGCAGGGATGCCCTCCCGCCTTAACAGCTCCAGTAAGGGAAGCAGGCCGGGCTTTATGGGAACGCCCTCACGTCTGATATATTCTCTCACCTGAAGACGGTAAGCCTGTTCGAAGCTGTCAAAAGGAAAGTCTTCCCCGTACTTCTCCTTGAAGTACCGGACTCTCAGTGTCCGGTTCATGCCCATCGTCTGATAGATATTGTATCCCATAGGCTCTCCTGCGAACTCTGGGCCTACTGCGTCCCACGCTCTCTGAATCTGCTGCTCTGTGCCGAACATCAGACCATCCATATCGAAAATCACAGCCAGCGGCCACTGTCTCTCCATGTATGTTCTCCTCTCCCGCTACAGCCCTTTCCGGCAGGCCTGACCTCCTTCAAAGACCATTGCGCTTCCGGAATAACTGATAAATGGCCTCAATCAGTTCCGGATCATCTATCCCTTCATACTGAGCCTCTCCGGCATCCAGATCCTCCGCCGTAACTCTCAGTATATGCACCTGCTCTTCATCGCCCCCGTCGGCAGGATAAAGCACCACATATTCTTCTCCTCTGTGTTCAATCACGTCCAGAAGCTCAAACTGTCTCTCTGATCCGTCTTCATCGGTCAGGATCATTAAATCGTCATCCATATCTTCTCCCTCCTGATCCCCTACACTGTCACCGTCATCTTATGCCGAACCGTTATTTGCAAATCCGGATACATTCCTCTATAATGAGATAGATCCAGACATCCGTTTACTGGTCCCGCTTAAAACATTATGAAGAATAAATGATACTTTGTCAACAAGGAGCTGTTATGTACGCTGGAATATTTTTCATTTACCTGCTGGCCGTCAATCTTGCCGGACTGCTGATTTTTCACTCAGACAAAAAACGCGCCGTGAAACACCGCTTCCGCATACCTGAGGCCCGCCTTTTTCTCATCGCAATCCTGGGCGGAGCCGCAGGATGTCTTCTGGGCATGTATCTTTTCCGCCACAAAACGAGGCATGCCAGATTTGTCATCGGCATGCCTCTTCTAGTGATCCTGTGGATCATTATTATTATTTTTGTCATAGTCTGGAATATCCGGTCAGGGGCTTTAGGTTCCGCTGGCCCATTTTTCCATGCATTCTTTCACAATTTCTGAATCCGATTTGTAAAAACGGCGTATGTGCCCGATTTTCTGGCTGTTCTCACTCCCCTTACCCAGCACCAGGATGACCGTATTTTCTTCGGCCTCAGCGATGGCTTTACGTATCGCCTCTTCCCTGTCCGGTATACATTCGTACGGACAGCCTGTGGCTTCCATGTAACGCCCGATTTCCCTGGATATATCCTGCACTCTCTCAGTGCCGGGATCGTCTGCCGATAAATATACTTTACTGCAAGCCCGTCCCGCTATGATTCCCATATCTCTCCGGCGGTTCAGCGCCTTTCCTCCCGGGCAGCCGAATACGGACACCACCTTGTAATCCGGAAATTCCAGCTTCACGGAATCGAAGATTTTCTCAAAGCTCAGCCCATTGTGAGCATAATCTACAATCGCTTTCACGTTCCTGTCTCTGCTGGTGTATTCCTCCATGCGTCCGTCCACCGTGACCTGTTCCAGGCCCTGCTTCATTTCTTCTGCGCCAATCCCCGCCGCATAGGCAGCCGCAATGGCAGCCAGTGCATTTTCCACGTTGAAAATCCCATGCATCGCCAGTGTGAACTGTTGCTCGAACCGGTCACAGCTCACAGTAAAAGTAACTTTTCCATTTTCCACTGTGATATCATGTCCATAGATATCAGCCTCCGGCGTTTTTCCAAAGGTCAGCACCCTTTCTGCGCAGGAGGCCGCTCTCAGTATCCTGCCGCTGTGCTGGGCATCCAGGTTCACGATTGCCGTCCTCACCTGACGGAACAGCTTCAGCTTGGACTGAAAATAATCTTCAAAATTCCTGTGTTCCGCAGGGCTTATATGATCTTCAGATATGTTCAGGAAAATCCCCACATCAAACTTGATTCCCTGAACCCTTTTATATTTTAAAGCCTGGCTGGATACCTCCATGGCCAAATATGTAATTCCCGCATCATGAGCATTGCGAAAGTGCCGGTACAGCTCAAAAGACTCCGGCGTTGTGATACTGGAAGCCTCCCGCTCCGCCCCGTCGTACGTCTCTACAGAGGTCAGATAGGCAATATTCCTGCCCCCGCTCCTTTTCATATACTCATCCAGAATCCCTCTGATATAATACGTCGTAGTCGTCTTTCCCTTCGTACCGGTGACACCGATATAGCGGAGCGCCCCCGGCGGAACCTGATAAAAGCTCTCTGCCAGCAGCGGCATGACTTCTCTGATATTTCTGACCAGAATGCAGGGCACCTGTTTCAGCCCATAATCCTGTTCGCTCACATAGCAGACCGCTCCCCGTTCCACAGCCTCCTCCAGATATTCTCTGCGGAATGAAGCGCCTTTACACACGAATAAAGTACCGGGTCCGGCTTTGCCTGACTCATAGGTAAGGCCTTCCACCCGCTTCATCCCTGAATGGTAAAGCTCACTTTTTGTCACGTATCCTGCTTCAGCCAGAAGCTGCAGATACTCCCCTATTCTGCGTTTCATACGTATCACCTCAAATTTCATTATTTTCCGGTATCAAGGCCACAGCCTGCCTTCCCAGCTTTTCATAGGCCGCTTTCATTTCCGCCTTTGAATACCTTATCATACCCTGTACTGCGTCCGGATCGCTAAAAAAATAGCAATCCGAATCGCCGCCTATCATCATCCGGCAAACTGCCGTCTCTTCAAACTCGCTCCAGATCATCACCGGGATTCCCCTGCGTATATATTTGCCGTAAATCTCGGCAAGCTTCATGCCGGTCATATTCCTGACAGACAGATGCGGCCTGCCGGGAACCGTATTCTGTTCCAGAAACCTTTCCATTACACATTCTGACGCCGCCGCACGGCTGCCACACCGGCGGTTATCAATCTCCTGTCCCGGACCGCACCGGTCCGCCAGCTCGTCCGCCGTCATTACGATCCCCCAGTATTGTAACAGCATGGTGCTTTCTTCATAGCTTTCACGCTGCTGCTGCCTGCCTGTACAAAATATCGGGGAATTAGAGTTCCAGTTCATACCCTTCTCGGCCACAGCCAATGCCGCAAGTATCAGTACTGCTATCCATGCTTTCTTCATTACTTATACTCCCCTTAACGCAGCATTATAAGTGGCTGCCTGATTTCTGCGTCGAATGATATCCGGGAACTCTTTTTCCCTGCTTCTATATTCTCTCACAGAGGAGTACATAAAATCTTCATAAAAATGCAAAGAAAATGCAAAATCAATAGCGAAAGCTGCATCCACTGATGCGTCCCCAGGAAGGGTCGTAAATCAGTATCACTTCAAGACCTTCCGTTTCACCGGAAAATACCATCAAAAATTTACCCTGATACGGGATGATCTCACAGGGATAGTTATATACAGCCATATCTAAAAAATACGTGGTATCCGTCCCGCTGATTTCGCCCAACAACGACATTAGCTCAAAAAAGCTCTGAAATACCCCATCGTCATTGTCCCATTCTGAGACCGCGGTCCATAATGTATCATCATACCCTTCTGTTTGAACTGCTCCGACGTACCATTCCTGATTTGTCCTGTATTCTCCGGCGTTGCTCTCAGAAGCTCCATATCTTATCTGCCGGAACTCATCCAGACGCTTTTCCAGCTCCTGTTTAATCAGCTCCGAATCTTCGCCGGATATTTCATGGCCGTCCCCCGAGGACAGTTCAAGGAATTCAAGCCCTGCCCAGCTCCAGGCCATATTCAGCTTACCTTCCCCTAACTCAGAATGGATGGGAAGCTCCTTGATATAAATACGGTACTGTATCGTGTCGTACAGCATATAATTCATGAACGAATCTAATGACTCACTAATGTCTGTGACATAGCCCATCTTGTAGAGGAGCTCAACTGCATTGTACAGAAACGCCACTCCCTCTTCAGGAAATATTTCACCTTGTTCCTCCAGCTCGTACATGCTGACGCAATCTTCTTCCTGAAACAGGTTCCAGGGATACAGCTCTATCTCATCCTCCTGCTCCGCAATGGAAATCATCGCATTGGAATCATATTCCACCACACGAATTTTGTCCTTGTAATCCGGCACCATCCACTGCAGGCCCCAGCTCAGCAATATCACGCAGACTGCCAGCGCCGCGGGGATCATCCATCTCACTGCTTTATTCCATCTCTTCAATGATATCCCCGCCTTTCCTCTCCTCCAGTATCACAGTCACACAGGTTCCCTCTCCGGGACTGCTCGATATCTCCAGGGTGCCCCGATGGAGTTCCACAATCCGTGCACAGAGCGACAACCCCAGTCCGACTCCGCCGCTTTTACGGGATCTGGATTTGTCCACCATATAAAAAGGCTCCATCACATGGCGGATATCATCCTCCGACATGCCGACTCCCTGATCCTGCACATGGAATTTCCAGATCCCTTCCTCTGGCTCTGCCCACATTCTGACCGTCTTTCCCTCCGCCGATGCTTTTCCTGCGTTGTCAAGCAGGTTGGAAAGCAATAATTCAAACAGGTCTCTGTCCACCAGCACCTCTCCCTTACAGGGTTCGATTTTCAGATGGATCCTCCGGGAAGTCATGAGGGGAAGGACCGTTTTATACACGTCATAAAACAGCCGGTTGACTTCCGTCTTCTGCAGGTCCAGAGACACATGCTTCAGGGATGACAGCTGCAGCATCTTTGAGGAAAGAGACTGAAGCCGCTTCGTTTGCTCCACAATAATCCCGGAATATTCCCGCCGTTTCTTTTCTCCCATATCCTTCTGAATCCGCATAAGGTCCGCAAATCCCATGATGGAGGTCAGGGGCGTCTTCATCTCATGGGCAAAATTATCCACAAATCTCTGGCGTTCATCCGCCAGCCCCTGCACTTCGTCCACATTTTTCTCAATAGACGCGCTCATCCGGTTAATGTTCCTGGCCAGCTCACTGAACTCCGGGCTTCTGTAGTCCGGAAGCCGCAGCGTATAATCCCCGCCGGCAATCCTGCGAAGGGCGCGGTTAATCCTGTTCAGCGGGTTGAGCAGCCGGTTAACCACCAGAATCTGGATGCCGCCGATCAACACGGCGAATATAAGACTGGCCAGCTGTGCAAAGCGCAGCTGCTGTTCCAGGCTTTTATATATATCGCTGATATCGGAAATCGTATAAATATAGTAGGTTTCCGCCTCCAGCTCTGCCGGAGCGCCGATTAATATGTAACTCTTGCTGTCGCTTTCACGGATCAGTGACAGCATCTGATTTTCCTCTACAACCCTCGTCTTAAATTCCCCGGTTAAAAGGCCGGCTGCCCCCATCTTCACCTCTCCGATGGACTGTCCGTCCGGCTGGCATACCACAAGTGTATCCTTTCCTGCCGTCTGGCCTTTTACCATGTTCTCTACCAATTCCTTTACCTGATCTGCCGGAAGCCTCAGCCTGTTGTCTTTTAATCTTCTGTATACTACCTGACTCCGCAGGTTTTCCGCATAATACGCATTCTGAAGGGCAGCCCGGTTTGTCTCCCTTTCCACCGTTGTCCTGAAGTTCATGTTCAGCGTTACCGCCATCGTGATATCGATAGCCAGTATGATCAAAATAAAGGAAGAGAAAAAAATTCTCTGCCACAGCTTCATACTTTACCTGCTTTCCAGACGGTATCCCAGCTTCGGGATTGTCACCAGCCTTCCCTGAAGGCACATTTTTCTCCGCAGCTGCTGCACATGGATGTCCACAGTCCTGCTCTCGCCTTCAAATTCATAGCCCCAGACTGAAGACAGCAGTTGTTCCCTTGTTACAGCGATATCCTGATGCTGCAGGAAAAATACCAGCACATCAAATTCCTTGGGCGTCAGCGCAATCTCCGCCCCTCCTTTTTTCGCCAGATGGCTGTCCACATCCACTTCGATATCTTCATAGGTATACAGGGACCGTCCTTTATTCCTCCTGCGCAGGACTACTTCCATCCTGGCCAGAAGCTCCATAGGTTCAAAAGGCTTGACCACATAATCTTCAGCACCCATCCGAAGTCCCTTCACTTTGTCCATCACGTTCTCACGCGCCGTCAAAAAAATGACCGGAGTGTCCATATCCTGGACCTGCTCCAGTATCTGAAAACCATCCAGCCCCGGCAGCATCACATCCAGCAGCACCAGGTCATATCTGCCGGACCGGATTTCCTCCGGCGCCAGGCTGCCGTCACAGCAGATCCTGCATTCATATTTTGCCATTTCCAGCGTTGCTTCCAGCATTCTGGCAATGCTCTCGTCATCTTCCACAATCAGTATCTTCTGCATTTTTTCCCCCTGCTTTCTTTATATTCCCCATCGCATGGATCAGGATCTCAGTTCAGATCCTCCAGGGCTTCCAGAAGAATGTTCTCATAGTCCCCTTCTATTTCTTCCGTGCGGCCCGCATTCCGTATGTTCGTTTCCACCCCGCAGGGCTCTGCCTCGTCGGCGAATTCCCAGATATGGTAAGAAAGGCCTCTGTGCTCAAAATCAATGCTGCCACAGCCGTCTTCTTCCACATATGTAAAACTGCTCCCCTTTTCCTTCAGCTTATCCTGAACCTTCTTCAGTCTCATTTTCTCCGCCTCCCGTCTCACAGCACCTCATCCGCATGCTGCTTCAGATCGTTCAAAAACGTATCCAGTTACTATTTTACCTGCTAACCACTCTGCTGGCAAGCTATTTCATCCGCCCTTTTCTGACGCAATTACACAGAGTGCTTCTGTTAACCGGAAGCTTTACGGTAACTCTGAATGCTCTTGCATCCTTGTGGGGCTGTGCGTATAATAGTTGAAGATAGGAGGTTTTGAATCATGAAATTCATTGATCTGCACTGTGACACCCTGTCTAAGGTCATGGAACATCCCCTGCCTGGTGTATTGGAGCGGAATTCCAGAGCTGTGGATTTTACAGGCATGGAAGAGGCAGGCTGTTTGCTGCAGGTATTTGCTTCATTTTTAAATCTGGGAGGCTATCCGGAGGCGGAGCGTGAAGAGCTGGCCTGGCAGGATGCACTGGCTATGAATCATCTTTTCCGCGAAGAGGCGGCACGGGCTGGACGGATTGTCACGGTGACTTCGGCTGATTCACTGGTGCGGGCTGAGGAAAAGGGGCGGCTCTGCGCATTATTGTCCATTGAAGAAGGGGGGATTCTGAATCAGGAGCGGGAACGCTTGAATGTGCTTCATGAGCGCGGAGTCCGTCTGATCACGCTGACCTGGAATTATGAAAACTGCCTCGGATTTCCAAATTCCACTGATGCCGGCACAATGGCAAAGGGGCTTAAGCCTTTCGGAAAGGAAATAGTCGAAGCTATGGGGGCAAAAGGGATGATTGTAGATGTATCCCACCTGTCTGACGGGGGATTCTATGACGTGGCCGGACTGTTAAAGGGACCGTTTGTCGCAAGTCACTCTAACAGCCGTTCTCTTTGTCCTCACCCCAGAAATCTCACAGATGACATGCTTCGGATTCTCGGTGAACACGGCGGCCTGGCCGGGCTGAATTTCTGTCCGCGCTTTCTCCGGCCGGATCAGAACGCATCTGAAATTGACGATATGGTCCGCCATATCCGCCACATGGTCAACGAAGCGGGACTGGAAGCAGTAGGGCTGGGCAGTGATCTGGACGGCATTTCAGGCGATCTGGAAATTAGCAATATCCGCCAGATCCCATTGCTGGAGCGGGCGCTGAAGAAGAGCGGCTTTCCGGAATCAGCCATAGAAAAAATCTTCTGGAAAAACGCTCTCCGGCTGCTCCGGGACACTCTCCGCTAAAATCTTGAAGGCTGACGGGCTTTCTCTCTTTTTTGCTTCGGAAAAAGAGAGGACAAACCCAGCCAGAACCTATATAATGAGTTCAGATCTACAGAAAGGGTACGGTATACCGCCAATGGAATGGATTGAACGCCTGAATCAGGCAGTCAGATACATAGAAGAACATCTGACAGAAAAAATTAATTATGAACAGCTTGGAAAAATAGCCTGCTGTTCCCCTTATCACTTTCAGAGAATGTTTGTCTATATGGCAGGACTTCCCCTGTCCGAGTACATCCGCAGGAGAAGAATGTCACTGGCTGCAGTGGATCTGCTGGACGGAGAAGAAACGGTCACAGATATCGCCCTGAAATATGGTTACAGCTCTCCCACCGCGTTTAACCGGGCATTTCAGACCGTACACGGGCTTGCGCCTTCACGCACAAGAAAAGAAGGAGCAGCCATAAAATCTTTTCCCCCCATCACTTTTAAAATTACTATTAAAGGAGCAGAAGAATTGAATTATCGAATTGAAAACCATGAGTCCTTCCGCATTGTCGGTATAGCGCAGCCCCTGTACAAGGAACTTGAGAAAAATTTTAGCATTGTCCCAAAAATGTGGCAGGACGCCTCTGTCAACGGTACTGTGCAGAAGCTGGCCGGATACATGGACGCCCAGCCCATGGGGCTTCTGGGCGTCAGCGATTGCAACACTGAAGCCCAGGGGAAATATATGATTGCAGTCGCCAGCACCCATCCAAAGGGGGAATTTGAGGAATTTATAATTCCCGCTGCGACCTGGGCCATCTTTCCGGGAGCGGGCTCCAACCTGTCTATTCAGGAATTGGAAAAGAGAATTGTCACTGAATGGCTGCCCACCTCCGGATACGAATATGGCAGCGCTCCTGATTTGGAAGTTTATCTGAATCCTGACCCACAGAATGCAAAATACGAGGTGTGGATTCCCGTAGTCAAAAGACAACAGCCTTAACATCAGAAGAACTCTTGATGTTCCGGCCCCTTTCCTTTATAATAGTTCATATACTTTGTGGAACAGCGTAAGCTGTTTCCCCGCCCGACAGGGCATGTATTGCGGGGTGCCCTGTGGGTATACTTTGTGGAACAGCTTGCTGTTCTCCCGCCCCGCCAGGGGCATGAGTTACAGTATACTCTGGAGTATAGAATTATAACACATGCAGCCGGATGCCTGTGGTCATAACAGGGGGGTCAGATGAACACCATAGATAACCAGAATAAAATAACCCGGATCAAAACCGAAGCAAGCCGCCTCATGCACCTTCATTACTGCCAGAACGACGTGGACAGCGTAATTGCTACTTTCGGTTCTGTAATGAGCTGGTTCGGGGCAGGGGAAGATCAATATGCAGTCGGACGCGATGAGGTCACTTCTTATTTCAGACGATTCAGAGGAGCCATAGCCAAATGCACCATCTCTGATGAGGAATATGACGTGATGGAAGCTGCGCCCGACCTCTTCGTCTGTACCGGCCGTATGTGGATTGCCACAGATCCTTCTTCGGAGATGTATCTGAAGGTCCATCAGCGTGTAACCTTCGTATACCGCTGGGACCCGGACATGCCCCAGTGCCTTCATATCCACTGTTCCAATCCATACATGGAGCTTGTGGGGGACGAACAATTCCCTGACCGTATCGGCAGACAGTCTTACGAATATGTGCAGGAATCTCTCCGCCGCCTGAAAGAAGAAATGGCGCAGAAAAACCGCCAGATGGAGATTGTCATGTCCTCCATCTCCGGAGGCCTGGCTATCTGTAAAGCAGACGAACCATATACCTATTTGTATGTCAGCCGCGAGGCCGCCGCCTTGTTCGGATACACGCCTGAAGAATTTCTGGAAGCATCCGGCGGCACAGGAACCGGCGCGATCTATCCGCCCGACCGGCAGACTGCCATTCAGGGCTTCCGTAACGATTTGTCCGGCGGAAAATGCGATTATGCACAGAAATACCGGATTCAATGCAAGGATGGCTCGTTGAAATGGGTGTTGGACAGCGGCAAGATCTCCCGCAACGAGCAGGGAGATCTTGTCCTGAACGCACTATATCTTGACATCACCAGGGCAGAAAAGGACGCAGAAGAAATGCGCATGCAGCAGGAGCTGCTAAGCAGCATTTACAATACAGTACCCTGCGGTATCATCCGCCTGCTCCGGAAGGACGGCTCTTATCAGGTAATTTCTCTGAATCCGGCTGCGTTTACACTTCTTGGCCTCAGGCCACAGGATGGAACCGGCCGGCACTGGCCGGATGGAATCGCAGATACCGTCCTCACCGAGGACCGCCATATTCTGTCAGACTCCTATCAATGCCTGAAAAATCTGGGAGACCGCGAATGGATTGAATACCGGGTGAGATGGCAGGACGGCACCATACACTGCCTGAAGGGCAGTAATTCTCTCGTCGCCGTGACAGAAGACTCGCAGGTCATTCAGAGGATGTTCATAGATGTTACGGAAAGCCGGCAGCTGGAAGAGCAGCTGGAGCTGGAAAGAGAGATGTACCGGCTGGCTATGGAGAGCAGCTCTGACGTTATGTATGAATATACCATGGAAACAGATACCCTCACAGCCTATGAACCGGACACAGATGCAGAAGGCGGCAGCACCGTTTCCAGGAATGTATTTCCCGAATACCGCGCCCTTCTGAACAGCCGGAATATTGTCCATCCCGATGATATCCAAAAAGTTCTGGATAACATCTGCGGCGGCCGCTGTGAGCCCTTTGACTGCAGGTTCAGGACTCCTTCAGTCCCGGAAAGCGACAGTTACTGGTGGTTCCGTGTGACAGGCCGCCTTATCTCGCACGAAGGGCTGCCCTGCCGTGTTGTCGGCACGATTCACAACATCCAGCGGGAAAAACAGGAGATCAACGCGAACCTCCGGGAATTACAGATGAGCCAGGCCGCACTGCAGGCCATTAACAGTTCCTATCTGGGAATCTATTACGTGGACCTGGACGAGGACTGGAGCTACGGAATCCGCCTGCCCGGAATGGGTGAAACGGCTATCTATGAACGCCAGCTCCAGTTCACACGGGAAATGCGCACCTATATTACAGAACATGTTGCAAAAACCTATCAGGAACAGCTTTATAACCTTACGGACCCCAACAGCCTGCAGCAGCTTCTCAGCGCCTCTAACGGGCGGACTGCCGTAGAATACTGGGAAACCCGCAGGGAACCCGGACAATGGCTCCGGATGGACGTCTACCAGGTCTCCTGCGATCAGCAGAAGCTACACAAGCTTGTCCTCTCTTTCCGGAATGTTACAGAAGAGCGGCAGAGAGAACTGAACCGGAAACGCGAAGAGGAAAAGGCAAAACAGGCCCTGCAGGAGGCCTACGAAACCGCCCGCAGAGCCAATCTGGCTAAAAGTGACTTCCTTTCCCGAATGTCTCATGATATCCGAACACCTATGCACGCGGTCATAGGCATGACTACGATAGCAGAAAACAGTCTGTCCGACCCTGAAAAGCTCCGGGACTGCCTGGATAAAATACGCATATCCAGCAACCATCTTCTTCAGCTGATTAATGAGGTCCTGGATATGTCCAAGATCGAAAGCGGCAACACACAGCTGCACTCCGAACCTTTTTCTATCAGGAATACGCTTACTGTGATCCGGGAAATGATAGAACCTGAGATTCTGGAGAAGGATCAGGCGTTCACTCTTAAAATACGCAGGCTGAAACACGACGGGGTGACTGGTGACGAGGTCCGTGTGCAGCAGATTCTTCTGAATCTGCTCTCCAACGCAGTAAAATATACTCCGCCCCAGGGCCATATCTTTCTCACAGCCAATGAACTCCTCAGCTCCGACAGCGGCACCAGCTGCTACCAGTTCACTGTGGAAGACGACGGAATTGGCATGTCAGAGGACTTTATAGAAAAACTGTTTCTCCCCTTTGAACGCGCCAACGACGCCAGGGTAAACGCCATACACGGCACAGGCCTGGGATTGTCTATCGCGCAGAACCTGACACGCATGATGAACGGAACGATTGAAGTCACGAGCCGGCTGAATCACGGCTCTTGTTTTACTGTCACCCTTTATCTCAAGCTGACAGACCATCCCGTTATCCAGGAATGCACTCAGGAGCCTTCCGGCAATTCCCTGTCCTTCCAGGGCCTGAGGCACATACTTCTGGTGGATGACAACAGCCTGAACCGTGAAATTGCCCGGGAGCTTCTGGAGATGGAGCATATGCTTGTGGAAGAAGCCTCTGACGGGCGCGAAGCCCTGGAACTGTTCCGCAATTCACCTGTCGGCTATTACGACCTGGTTTTAATGGATATTCAGATGCCTGAAATGGACGGATACACGGCCTCGAGATCCATTCGGAAGCAGGACCGTCCGGATGCTTCCACAATCCCTATCATTGCCCTGACTGCAAATGCTTTCGCAGACGATATACTCGCTGCCAGACAGGCGGGCATGGACATGCACATGGCCAAACCCTTTGATATTGGCCAGTTATAAGAGGTTCTTGCCAGATGGCTCCCCAAATAGTTCTATACCAGAGCTGCCGCATACCGCATGACCGCAGTCTCCGTGGCCTCTTCCCTCATGAGCTGTCCGGTGATTTTCCCTTCGTGCATGACTATGATCCTGTCACAGAGTGCGAGAAGCTCCGGAAGCTCCGAGGAAACCATAACGATTCCAATGCCCTGTCTGGCGATTTTCCTGAGAATGGCATAAACCTCTGCCTTAGCGCCCACATCGATCCCTCGCGTGGGTTCATCGCACAGCAGTATTTCCGGATGGTTGGCGATCCAGCGGGCGATGATGACTTTCTGCTGGTTTCCTCCGCTCAACGTCAGGATCGGATCTTTGACGTTGCCCGCCTTTATACTGTATTCCTGCATCATCTCTTCCATCAGGCGGTCAGCTTTCCGGTCATCCAGCAGGATTCCCTTCTTGATTTTATCCAGCACGACCATCTGGGCATTCTGTTTCACCGACATGGTGGTGATCAGCCCGTCGTCTCTCCGGTTCTCCGGTATCATGCTGATATGGTTTTTGATCGCGTCCGCCGGGGATTTGATTTTCACCTTTTTACCTTTTATATACACGTCTCCACTGTCTGGACGGTTCGCGCCGAAGACGGCGCTGAGCACTTCTGTCCTTCCCGCTCCCACAAATCCGGCGAATCCCAGTATTTCTCCTTTTTTCAATTCAAAGGACACATCCTGGAACTGCCGCTTTTTGGTTAAATGCTCTACCCGCAGCAAAACCTCGTCGCTCACGCTACTCTCCGTGGAATCAGACTTATCGATCTTCCTGCCTACCATCAGAGTTACGATATCATCCATCGTGATGTCCCGTATGTTTTTTGTGGTGATATAACAGCCATCCCGCAGGATCGTCGTCCTGTCCCCCAGATCCATGACCTCTTCCAGCCGATGAGACACATAGATGACGGTAGTCTGGTTTTCCTTCACCAGATCCCGCACCACCCGGTACATGATTTCCCGCTGGTCATTGGTCAGGGCTGCCGTGGGTTCATCCAGTATCAAGATCTCAGGTTTAAAATAAACTGCTTTCGCTATCTGTATGATAGACTGCTCCGCTATGCTCAGGCTGCCCACCGGACGGTCCGGGTCCAGCTTCAGGGAAAACATCTCCAGAAGTCCTTTGGTCTTCTCCCGCATATATGCTTTGTCGATGAAAATCCCCTTTTTGCCTTCCCTGGAGCCGAGAAATATATTTTGGGCGATGGTCATATTCAGACAGAGCGGTATTTCCTGATGAACTACCGAAAATCCCAGCTTTTCCGACTGCTGCACGCTCTGGATATTCACCGGCGCTCCATGAATCAGAATTTCCCCCTTTGTGGGCTGGATAACACCGGCACACAGGTTAATCAGAGTGGACTTTCCGGCGCCGTTTTCACCGCACAGGCAATGTACTTCCCCTTTCCGGATTTCAAAGGATACGTCATTGAGCGCCTTAGTGCCGCCGAATTGTTTGGTCACATTCCTGAACTGAATATACGGTTCCATTTTAATCCCCCCTTTAATCTCTCTGCTCTTTCCGTCTCATCCAGGTATCCAGCAGTACGGCGAGTATGATGATGACACCTATGAAGCCATTTTGCCAAAAAACGGGAACACTCAGCAGAACCATTCCATTCTTAACCACACTCATGATAATCGCTCCGAGGAACGTGCCAAGTATGGTGCCCCTGCCTCCGCTTAAAGCCGCACCGCCCAGGATAACCGCCGCGATGACATCCATCTCCCTGCCGTCTCCGGCGGTTGTGGGCACGGACTGCAGATAGGCGATGCTGATCAGCCCGGCCAGCGCGCAGAGGGCTCCTGTGAGTACGAAGCAGACGATTTTCGTCCTGTCAGTGTTGATTCCCACCAGTCTCGCCGCCTTCTGGCTCCCTCCCGTCGCATAAATATGGAAACCGAACTGGGTCTTTGCCAGCGCGATCCCGGCTATGATAAAAAGTGCCAGCATGATGAATATCTGGACCGGCACTTTGCCGATGGAGCTTCCCATTTTAAAGACCCAGCTGTTAACAGCCTCTTCCGGAAATACACTGATACTCTGCCCGTTCGATATTCCGTAGGCAACGCTGCGGAAAATCTGCATGGTGCCCAGCGTGGTGATGAATGCCGGTATCTTCGCCTTCGTGACGAGGAGACCGTTGATGAGGCCTATCGCCCCTCCGGCCAGGATCGCCGCCAGGAAGGTCAGTGTCGGATTCATTCCGTTCTTAAACATCGTAGCCGCCAGCATGGCGGTGGCTCCAAATATGGAGCCAACCGACAAATCCAGCTCGCCGGCGATGATCAGGAAAGTCATTCCGATTGCCATGATGCCGATTTCCACGGTCTGCCGCACAATGTTAATCAGATTGACGGGTTTCAAAAATACAGGCGATACGACAGAAAGCAGGATGACCAGTACGACCAGAACACTTAATACTCCTAATTCCCGAAACGCCTTCAGTTTTAGTTTACCCATAAGATCACCTTTCGTCCTCTTCTGCTTATTCCGGCTCTACCTCTGACACATTGTCCGCCGTAACGAGCTGTGCCCCGGTATTGATGTCAATAAACTGTGCGTCGTGTGCGAGATTCATGTATAATTCCATCACAGAGTAATAACCCTGAAGATACGGATTCTGCCCCACCGTGAGCTGCATGTCGCCGTTTGTAATATGCTTCAGAGTCCCTTCCGTCAGATCAAAGCCGGCTCCTTTTACGCTGTCTGAAATATCATAAGCGGAGATAAAATTGCCGATCGCCTCACTAAATACATCAACTCCCAGCACTGCTGTCACCTCCGGATGCGCCAGATAAGCGCTCTCAATCACTCCGTAGGCATTGGTCAGGTCCGTTCCGATATCAATCGTTTCAATATATTCAATGCCGGGAAATTCCTCTGCCGCTGCTTTGATTCCCTTTTCTCTGGCTACCAGAGCCGTATCTGTGGGAGCACAGCTGGCGATGATATACTTTCCTTCACCTTTCATCACTTCCCCGAACATGTATTTCCCCAGCTGATAACCGGCGTCTTCATATTCCTGTCCGACGAAGGCCACCGTGCCGCAGTCCTCCGCATCCATATTGAATCCAACCACCGGAATGCCCTCATCCGCCGCCTTCTGGATCACGGAATTAAATCCTGAGGGGTCCCAGGTCACCGTTGCGATGCCGTCGTAATCTGCCGCTATACAGGATTCCAGCATGCTGACCTGCTCGGAAAGGTTGCTGGCCGTCGTAGGAGAGGTCACATCTACCGTAATACCCAGGTCCTGACCGGCCTGCCTCGCTCCGTCCGCCATCTTCGTGTAGAAAGAGCTGTTCATGGCATGGAGTACGACTGCAACCCGGATATCACTGCCTGCCGCAGATGAGTTGCCGACTGCTGCCGGGGTGCTCTCTGTCTGCGCAGAGCTGCCGCCTGTGCTCGCTGATTTTGAACCGCTGCCGGATGCTGCCGCGGATGTCCCTGTCTCGCCGGTACCCCCGCATGCCGTGAGCGATGCTCCAAGTGCCATACAACATACAATTGCCAACCATCTTTTCTTCATTATCTTTTTCCTCCATTTTTACTTCCCGGAGCCGCTTTCCGCTCCTGTCAACAGTTTCTGCCAAAGTTTGTAAAACGTTTTCTAAACCCTCAAAAAAAATAACCTCTCCTATTTTTCCTCTGTATAATTCACCCTTTCTTCATAATAATCCGGCACCATGCACCCTTCCTTCCGGAACCATTTCGGCGCGTCAATGCCTGCCTGCAGGATCACATTTCCAAAAGGCTCAAACCCTCCGGTGCGGACGATATATTTTGCCTTACCAAGATATGTTTGAAACATTTCTCTATGCGGCATGGTCTCGACCTGGCATCTCTGCGACAGTCCGCATACCGCCTCAAAATGTTTGGGATTGTAAAGCTTCTGTTCTTCTGCCACGATCACTCTCTCATAGATCATCTCATCCATGACCAGCTCCAGTATCTGGCGGATGGAGGGTAAATCCTCTGTGATGGCCAGATCAATCCGGATCGCCGGCGGGCCGACCGGGATTCCCGCGTCTCCGATAATCATAATCTGTTCATGTCCCATATCTGTGACAGCCGTCATTAAGTCTCGATTTAATATTCCTTTTGCTTTCATTGAATAATGTTATCTCCCTTTATAATTTTCTACCGCCATCCGGCTGGGTATAGATTCTATTACGCCATATTTCGTGACGGCCAGTCCGGCAGCCGTATTGCCGAATGCGATAGCTTCTTCAGTGCTTTTCCCCTCTGCCAGCGCCACACAGAAGGCAGCGCTGAAGGTGTCTCCGGCCCCCGTCGTGTCGACTGCCTGTACGGTAATCCCCGGAATCTTCCTGATCCCGTCACCGTTCACATACAGTGCTCCTCCGCTGCCCAGCGTCATAACCACATTTCTGGCTCCTTTTTCACAGAGCCGCCTTCCTACCTCTTCATCCGAGATGCAGTCCCCGCTGGCCGCTCCCAGCATCAGCCTTCCTTCCGTCTGATTGGGCGTCACATAATCACAGCACTGCAGCAATTCTTCCGGAATCTCCCGGTAAGGCGCCGGATTTAAGACAAAGGAGATTCCTGCCTCCCTGCATTTCCGGGCCGCATGAAGTACGGTCTCCGTCTCCATCTCCAGCTGCATCAGCACCAGGGAACACTCCCTGATCCGTGGCATCATGCGGTCAATATCCGCGGGGGAGAATTCCAGATTTGCGGCCAGGTCGATGACGATCTCATTTTCTCCCCCACTGTCCACATAGATCAGCCCGACTCCCGTGGACAGGCCTTTTTCGCTTCTGCGGATATAGGAAGTATCTATATGTTCTTCCTGGTACAGCCGGTAACACATATCTCCAAAAGAATCGTTACCGACACACCCTCCATACAGAACCTCACCACCCAGCCGTGACGCGGCTACCGCCTGATTCGACCCCTTGCCGCCGTGCATCAGCTGGAAATTAGTTCCGGGAACAGTTTCACCGCCCGCCGGAAAGTGATCGCAGGTAATCGTCATGCCGATGGCGTAGCTGCCAATGACAGCCAATTTCGCTTTCTTCACTATATTTCCCCCTTACTGTCTGTGATAAAATTCCGGCACGCCATATTTTTTAGCCGTGTCAAAGAGCGCCAGGATTTTTTCCGGAGAAATATCGGCCAGAAGATTATGGATCTGAGAAAATACAAATCCGCCTCCCGGCGCATAGATACGTATCATTTCTTTCGCCTCCCGGACAATATCCTCTACCGTCCCGTGAGTCATCGTCGTCTGTGTGCTGCAGGCACCACCCCAGATGGTCACTCTGTCCCCGAATTCTTTCTTGATCGTGGCCGGATCCATGTTGGCGCACTCTTTCTGGATTGGATTGAGTATATCAAATCCTGACTCAATCAGATCGCCGATAATCGGATAGATACTGCCGCAGCAATGCAGCGAAATATGCATATCCGGCCTTTTCCGTTTAATTGCCTCATTAATCCTAGCATGTCTCGGCTTAAAGAATTTCCTGTATGTATCCGGTGAGATCAGCATCGCCTTCTGGGAACCGAAATCATCGTTATTCTGAACGATTTGTACATAATCTCCCACAGCATCGAGATATCTCTCCATCATTATCATATAAGCGTCTGTAAGCTTATCCAGGTAGTATTCCATCAGCTCCGGCTCTGCATAGAGCAGATAGAGATAATTCTCATATCCCCAATCCTTAAAGCCTCTTTCAAACAGACTGAAGCTGGTGGCTCCTGATATGGCGAAATCTGTGGTTTCGTAGATTTTCTTCGCTTTCTTCCTCAGATATTCCATTTCATAATCTGTGATCTCCGGAAGTTTCAACTTCTCATCAACGCCTGCCTCATCCTCTACATCCTCCAGCGGATTATACACTTCGTCGAAGAAAATCCCCTGTTTCGGACGGATCGCCAGCAAGTGGCCTTCTCCGTCATAGATGCCGAGAGATCCGTCTTCCCGCTGTACCGGGTTATAAGCCTTGGCCAGCAGACAGGAGCCGCCGTCCATGGGAAGCTCTCCCCGCTTATACTCATCAATCGGAATCCCGATAGATGGTACCAGCCTGGGAAGTATGACGACGTCACTTCCGATCCTCTTCAGAAGCTCATAGTCCGCTTCTGCCAGAAGCTGTTTTACGTCAAATAGTATTGTGTCCGAGGTAATCCCCAGATGTTTTTTTAATTTGTTGTAGGCAATCGCATTAATGCCCGTTGAACGCGAGGAGCCCAGATCAATCGGTACCCGGTCTGTCTCTTCGTGATTCAATGCCATTAAAATGCGTTCCCGCGATGTCAGCGACATAATTATTTCTCCTTCTGAATGGTACGGATACTTTCGCCCAGTTTTAATTCGGGCTTAAATACCACTTTTTTGTCTGCTATTTTCTTGCCCTTAATGATCTTAAACAGGTTCTCAGCGGACAGCTTCCCCATATCATATCCATGAAGAATCACCGTCCCCAGCACCGGTTTGGATAACTCTGCCAGCAGCGTGCCATCATAACCAATGACTGAAATATCGTCCGGCACGCTTTTACCTGCGTCCTGTATGGCACGCACGGCTCCCACTGCCATCAGATCATTGGCTGCAATCAGCGCCGTAAACTCCTGGGACTCCAGAAGCTCTTTCGTGGCTCTATAGCCTGAATCCAGCTTATAATCCCCCCGGCAAACCAATGCCTCGTCATAAGGGATTCCCACCTCTTCCAGTCCCAGCCGATAACCTTCCAGCCTCCGCTTAGCGTTATCCGCCTTCACAGGTCCGCAGATAAAGGCAATCCTGCGGTGCCCCCGCTCATAGAGGCTATGTACAGCCATAGATTCCGCTTCTCTGTTGGCCACCAGAATGCGGGGGATATCCTTCAGTTCCTCTCCATATCGCTCAACGGTTATGATCGGGAACTTATTCTGTGCCAGCTCCAGAATCGTAGAATTATCATCCTCCCGGTTGGAGGTACTCACAATAATGCCATCTACCACACCCTGGCTTAAACTATTCAAAAACTCTCTTTCTCTCTTCGCATCGCCGTCCGTATTGCAGAGTACCAGGCTGTAGCCCTTTTCCCTCAGGAAATCTTCCGCTCCCTGAAACAGCTCCTGGAAGAAATAGTTATAGATGTCCGGAAGAATCACGCCAATGAGATTCGTCTTTTTAGTCACCAGTGACCTGGCCGCCGGATTCGGGTGGTAATTCGCCTTCTTCACCGCGTCCAAAACCTTCTGTTCAGTCTCAGCCGTGCAATATCCTTTTTTATTATTCAATATCCGGGAAACAGTCGTGATAGATACATGACATTCCTCGGCGATATCCTTAATCGTCACTCTCTTGCCCATTGTAATTCCTCCGGTAGGTTTATCCTTTTACGAAAACGTTTTACAAACTTTATATATTTACTGTAAGCTTAAAACTCTCCGCTGTCAATCCCATTTTATAAAACTTCCCTATTTCACAAATTATTAGTTAAAATTTTATCAATATTGCACAAATAATTTCTATTCACCGCTAAGAGGTCCAAAAAACCAATTTGTAAATTCTCTCAGAAACAAATCCGCCTGTTTTTCCTCTATATAATATTGAGCCAGCAGCACGTTATCCGTAACTAATCCATCTGTATGACAGCGAAGAATTTTATTAATGCTCCGCTCTGAATTCGCTGTCCAGGCATAAACCTGCTTTCCCTGAAGATGTGCTTGATATACCAGCTCTGCCGACAGAGAAGTAGTTTCTACGCTATAAGCGTCAATTTCTTTGAGCGCCTGCCCCTGCGTAAGCAGCAGTACGGATATATATACAGTCTGCATATCCGGCTCCAGGCTTTTCACGCGTTTCAAAATCTCCATATCCATAGATGCGATCATGCACTGATCCTGCATGCCATATTTGTTAATTAATGACAGAGTCTGTTCCTCAAGTCCCTGTTCACGGCCGGTCGATTTAAGCTCAATCATCAGACGTATATGGCCTTTCGCCGCAAGCAGCATTGATTCCAGCGTTGGCACCGGTTCTCCCCTGTAATCCGCCGAAATGTGCCCTCCGGCATCCAAATCCCGAATCACAGCATAATCCGCGTCCCAGACATCCAGGTTCTTCCCTGTCGTACGTTTAAAATTGGTATCATGCATAACAACCAGCGTCCCATCCTTAAGCTGCTGAACATCAATCTCCGCCACAGACGCCTGGTCTTGTATGGCACATTTCAGCGCTGCTTCAGTATTTTCAGGAGCAAATGCAGCGCCTGCCCGATGGGCAATCACCTGTATCTGATTAGAACCCCAGCCCGGAATGTTACCGCCAATTTCCGACTCACTGAAAAAAATCAATATGACCAGAATCCCAAATGATGATGCCGCTCGTAATAAGCTTCGCCCTATGTTCCACTTCCTCTTAGTTTTCTCCGGGCGCAGGCTGCCGCCTGCCCGATGATACAAAACGACGATACACGCGCACAGGAAAACAGAGGCTAATGCCCCGATAACAATACTCCATACGCCTCTCAATGAAGTAAAATAAAGCCGGAATACTCCACGGCCTGCTTCTATCCCGGCGGCACCGCGTATACCGGCGGCAAGAAGCAAGATTCCTCCAGCAGCAGCGACAAACGCAGACAGGCTAAAGATCAGGAAATAAAAAATTGTTTTCCAAAGCGGGCTAAACCTATTCTTCTTCAGCAGTGCCAGGCTTTGACGCCAGGCCTTTCCAAAAGATCCACCCTCCAGCAGGAATTCCGGAAGGCAAAACAGATAGCGGAAAAGAACGAAATGAAGAAAAATTGTGCCGCCGATAAATAACGGCAGCAGCAGCTTATCCTGAAAGATATACTCCAGAATAAATTCCGGCACGCTTATGCCACCCATATATCCACTGATAAAAGAAAAAGCAGAAAACATAACCGCCGGAAGCAACAGAAAGACGGGCAGCCGTTTGGGAACAAACAGGCCCGCCGCTTTCCCGGCCGTCTCTTTTAAAAGGACTATTATCTTTACCCGTTCCCGTTTCCAACCCTTCTCACAATATATGAACAGCGTTATAATCTCATAAAATATAAAGAGTCCTGTCATCATCAGGACACTGACTAACAAAATTATCGCGGCCGGATAACGAAAAACAAGCGCAAAATTATCTTGTCCCAGGTAGGTTTCTCCCACCAGAGCCGGAAGCAGGCTCAGCAGATAGCGCTGAAGGGGCAGCCATACAATAAAACCAAATAAACGATACACGATTTCAAAGATAAACAAAGTATCCCAATTCCGTAACGCCACATCAAAGACAGCACCTAACCCATAGTTCCTCTGTGTCCGCAAATAAATCCACCTCTATTCCTATATGTCTTTTAACAGCCGACAACTTACCTAACAACAGCAGGCCAGACAGTTAAGCTTTTATAATTAAAGAACAACCAGCTTTTATTAAAGGTTGCCCCAGTGACCGGCAAAATATATCAATGCAGCTAAATCATAGCCATCCAGCAGCATGACAAGCGGCGTGAGCTTCTCTTTTTTTCAATTACCCGTTATTTCAAAACCGGTCCAAAGCATTGCTTAACCGGTCCGCGGCTGTTTTTATGATAAAATAAAAAACAGCCAGCTAATGCCCACCGCATAAGCTGGCTAACTGTAAGAAGAATACCTGTGCATCGACGGGCATTCTCTTGAAACGGAGTGGGCGGGATTCGAACCCGCGTGCCCCAGAGGACAACTTGATTTCGAGTCAAGCGCGTTACGGCCGCTTCGCTACCACTCCCGGCAGGTGTTCCAGATCTTTGGACACCTCTCTTATTATACTTGCTGTCTTTCCTTCCGTCAATGGTTTTCTTGCAGGAAACCAGCCGCAAAAGATGCCTGGCGCCGGATGACAGAAACAGCAGAAGCCGCTTTTGTCACCCGGCCCAAGAGTTTTTACGCAATCAGTTGTTCAGATAAGGAAACAACAAGAATTGACAGAAATTCGGCAGGACTTGGTTTCGTCTTCATAGGATAACCCGCCAGGATGTTCAGCATTTCCGCGTGATTATTCCAAAGATAAGAAATTATTGTCCGGATGCTGCGTTCAACAGCTTTCCAGTTAGTGTCATAGTAACGGGCCACATCTGGATATAGCCATTTGGTCACAAGTGTAAGCCTGCGTGGTTCCTTCATGCAAAGCAGGGTACCATATGCGGTATAAAAAAATCCGGTATAATTCGCCGTAGCACCCAGCCGATGCAGAAAATTAAATATTTGGTTTAACTCCCCCTCCTCAGACAACCTCATTATTCATACTCCTTTCTATAATTTTTTTTTAAAATCATGTATAAACTGAAGGCATTCTTCATCTGACAGGCTCCCCAGAAAAAACATCAAGGTCAATGAAGAACAACAACTCTTTCCATGTTCCAGATCAATGTAGGATCTGGTGGATATGAAGAGTTTCTCAGCCATACTTTCTTGAGTAAGACCCTCTTTATGACGAAAAGCTTCGATGCACGACTGGAAATAGGTTTTTAAAAGTAATTTTAATTTACTCATTAAGAATAACCTCCTGAATTCGACAGAATATAGGGAAATTTTACAAAGTTAAGCTGATATTTACCATGAGATAAACCTCAGTTTTTTTGATAAATTTTCCAAAAACATTAGTTTATGTTTTTCATCCTGACAGATATAGCCAAATGAATTGGACTTCTTTTACTATTTTTTTGATGTATGTAATATTTACGCAATTATATATATAATTAATTTATATGAATGAATTATATTTTATAAGCATATATCTGTCAATAGTATTTTTCATTGAAATATAATTTTTAGAGAAATATATGCTTTTAAATTATGGACTTTTGTGTTATAATATAAAAATAAATATTTAGAAAAAGACTAACTATTAAAAGTCAAGTTTAAATGAAAAATTTCTGAAATGAATTGTAGAAATGTATTTCAGATAAAGTTGTACCTTGAAAACTGCATGACAAACAGAGTGTTATTTCCGACACTCTAAAAGGAGATATTTACAGAAGGTGAACGGCTGAAATCGCCAATCTCAGCGCTGATCAGTGCGCCTATACGGTAACTGATACCGGGAATGGTAAGGATCGGCGACTAGATTTCTTCATCCATGATCCGTTTGATGGCCACTTCGATTTCGTCCATCTCTCGTTCAGTTCCTGAATGAGTTTGATGGTATGTTTTAGTTCCAAAGACTTCTCAGGCATATGAGAACCAATAGAACTTTTTGCAGCTTCACGAAACATGACAGCGGTATCTTTTCCATATCTGCCTTTAGAACTCTCAGAGAGTAGAGGGGAAAGCCTTGTGAGATGCGCATATGCAACAGCACTGGCGCTTGGGACCTCGGAAAGAAAGTATACACAGATGCCATTTGAAGTGTAGGGACAGGTACTCCTAGTGATTGTAACCTCGTTCTAAATCAACCGTCATGCGCTATCTAACTGATCAACAACTATACAAAGAGACCGTGGTTATAGCCTTTTTCAAACCATTAAGTAGTAGAAGGAATGAAACAATCCACAGTATCTCCAACAGTATAGCATACAGACCTTGGAGAGGGTCTATAAACACTACTATAATAATACGAGGAGGAATTCATTATAGATTTAAAAGACCGCTTTAAGAAAGGGCTGATAGATATGCTCTTATTAAAAGTTTTATCAGAACATGATTGTTATGGATATCAAATTACACAGATATTTAAGCGGGTTTCAGACGGCAGTATCGTAGTGCGAGAACCTTCCATGTATCCAATTCTATATCGCCTTCAAGATCGGGGACTGATCACCTCCTATAACCAAAAAGGCAACGGACACATGGAACGGGTTTACTATCACATTGAAGACGCAGGACGAGAGGAACTAAAAAAGATGTCGGATGCATATCAGGAAGTCCAGCGTGGTGTAGAATCAATTATGAACTATACAGAAGCAATCTCTGATTTAAGGGAAGCTAGATAGAAATTATGCGCATTTCAAGCAAAGCGGCACAGGAATACTATTTCATTCTGAAATCCATTTTTCCCAAAGTAACAGTTGAGGAAGGTCGCTTTCTGAAAGAATTTAAAACAAGTTTAATTGAATTCACACTCGTACATCCGCAATGTACTTATGATACTCTGATTGAAGAATTTGGCACACCACAAGATATATTATGATATTGTCAATATTGGTTGACACATTTATCTCAAAGATATCACTGCCTATGCAGCCTGTTCCAGAGATTGGTAGTATCTCTGTCGCTTAATTATCGGAGGAAGCCCACCGTTGGCAGAGCAGATCCTCCTGTTATTCCAGTAACTGATGAAGTATCTCCAAATGAGAACCTTCAGTTCCTCTATGGTCATAGTCTCCGTATTGTAGCGGTCATAGAGAAGCTCACTTTTCATTCTGGCCCACATGCTTTCGCATCGGGCATTATCGTGGCACCTGCCACCAGCACTGTTCATGCTTTGAATAATACCGTATTTAGCAAGAGCCTTACGATAAGTTTCACTGGTATATTGTGTTCCTCTGTCAGAGTGTACAATAGCCCCTCGCAGATCAGGATATGCCAGATAGGCATTATCCAGGGTATGCTCACACAACGTTGCTTTCATGTTGGTTTCCATTGCCAGACCAAGGACACCGGAATCAAAGCAGTCAAAGATAGCTGAAACATACAGTTTCCCATCTTTAGCCTTGATTTCTGTAATGTCAGTTACACATTTTTCAAGTGGCTTGTCGGATTTGAAATCTCGCTTCAGAAGATCATCTGACTTACGAGCTTCCCGATCAGCCTTGGTAATACCATTCGGCTTACGCTTTGGTTGATGACTAAGGCCTATTTCATCCATGACCCTGTAGACGGTTCGCTCACTGGGAATCTTGAGTCCTTCCGGTTTCTTAAGGAGAAGTGCCTGATACATGCGAATGCGCCCATATGTATCATTGTATTCATCTTCAGTATGGATTGCTATCATAGCATCAGCGAGATCCTGATATTTCCAGGGCCGGTCTT
Organism: Wansuia hejianensis; assembly: GCF_014337215.1. Taxonomy (NCBI): domain Bacteria; kingdom Bacillati; phylum Bacillota; class Clostridia; order Lachnospirales; family Lachnospiraceae; genus Wansuia; species Wansuia hejianensis. Next base: position 2,110,343 of record NZ_CP060635.1, read on the forward strand.
TATTAGCAAGATATTTGTAGAACCCCTGGCGGCTGACACCAAGCATCCGGCAATAGAATGAGAGTTTTCCCTTAATCGCGCCGTCTTCCGTTTTTATGGCAATGAACATCATTCTTTGGTTCTTGCTGACTTCCGACGGCTGGCTGCGAAAAAAGCACTTGCTTCCTCGAGAAATTCATTTTCCTCTTTTAGACGCCGGATTTCTTTATCCTGATCCTTAACACGTTTGCGGAGCATAGCAAGTTCCTCAGCGAGACTCATGGCACTTTCTGGAGTATGTGCACCGTCGCCAATATCCAATGTACCGGCTCTAACTGCTTTCAGCCATGTATGGATGGTTCCTTCTGGAATACCTAATTCTTTGGCTGCCTTAGCACCGCCGATTTCTCTGGCAAGTTTGACAGCCTGGATCTTATATTCGTGGTCGTATTTACGTTGAGTACGTGACATTGAGAGTTCCTCCTTATTCTCTTTATTATACATGAATTCTTTGAGAATAAGGTGCCAACTTTATTTATACGACATCATTACATGAATATCTGGATATGCATGATGCAAATAAGCTTACACATGCAATTAAAAAGCATAACTATAAAAAGCTAGTGCTATTAATTATTCTAGCGGGAGTACTAATATGTTGTACAGCATATTGCATATTTCTAATCCATGCCGCTAAAAAGCTTAGTAGCCAAATTCCAGATAAGGTAATTATTTCTATTATCGAGGAGGAAATTTAACATGAATAAAAAACGTCTTTTTACTGTATTGATAACATTAATTTTCACCTTAGGATTATTTACTGCACCTATAAATGCTTCCCCACTCAATGAACAACATATTGTTAACAGGGAAATTACATACTATTCAGATGGATATTACTTAGAAACCATTACTTATGAATCAAATATCAGTACATATGGTAGCTCTTCAAAAACCGGTACAAAAACTGCTACTTATTATAATGGGTCTACACCTTTATGGTATGTCTCAGTAACTGGCTCATTTACATATTCAGGACATTCCAGCCTCTGCACTGGTGCTTCCGCAAGTTCTGGTTCCTACTCCTCAGATTGGAAAATAATTGATACAACTAGCAGTTATAGCAGAAATACCGCAACAGGAGTAGCAATCGGAAGATTATATGGAGCCGGCACCCCTTTAAAAACGATTCCCTTGAGTGTTATTCTTACATGCGACATTGACGGAAATCTAACCTAATAAAACACTTGGTCTGAAAAGGCTTAATGAATAGCTCTTCTATCTGTGTAATTTGGTCGTATTTATATAATTATTTGTTTTATAATTTCTCTTAATTCCGAGTAATTAAAAATCCATAACACATAATATAAAGGTTGTGCTGAAATAGTACAGCCTTTTTCTATCCCTAAATTAATATAACCATTCAATTTAAAGTACTGTTTTTTCGTTCTTTTTTATTTCTCTCAACCTCCTAAAAAAATCACTGAGCATTGTACTACACTCTTCTTCCAACACTCCTTCAGTTATTTTCACCTGATGATTAAACTCTTCCATGTTCAACAGATTGATCACCGATCCCGCGCAGCCTGCCTTTGCGTTCCTGCATCCAATCACCACTTCGTCTATCCTTGACTGGACCAATGCTCCAGCACACATCTGGCAGGGTTCCAGCGTCACATACATGGTACAGCCCTCCAGGCGCCAATCTCCCAGCTTTTTGCTCGCTTTGCGGATCGCGTTTAATTCAGCATGGGACAGTGTATTCTTATCTGTATTTCTCCGGTTATAGCCTCTTGCAATGATTTTGTCCTGACAGACAATCACACATCCGATAGGTACCTCCATCAGGGCCTCCGCCTTCTTAGCCTGGCGTATGGCTTCTCTCATAAATTTTTCCTGAATCATGCTTTACCTCCAGAATTAAGTTAACATATTTTCATCGCTTCTGTCATATGTTTTCTATAGAAAAGGAAAGGAGCAGTTTTTGGATATGTCCGATTATAAGCGTTTTGTAGCATATTTATATGAATACCAAAATCAGGCGAAAGGCGAAAACCGGGGATTTGTCCGGGTGGAAGCCCGGAACGGCACCTGTCAGATGGGATTCCAGTTAAAGGTTTTTTCTCTCCCGGAAGGTTCCGCGCTTAATGTCTATGGCTTCGTCCGCATTCAGGAATCTCTGTTTGGAATCCCAATCGGAATCCTGCACTCCGGACGAAACGGAATCGCAGGCAGATTGATGACTCCCTCCGTACATATGGGCGATTCCAGTTTTTCTCTGAATGAACTGGGAGGACTGATCATTTTCGGACCGGAAGACCGTATTTATGCCACCCAATGGGACGACATCCCTATCCACCCTGAACGTTTCACCACAGATACAGCTATCCTGCAGGAACCTTCTCACTCTGCCCCCGCCTCCGTCCCACAGAAGACGGAAGCAATTCATTCCAGTTCCCCAGGAAACGCCCAGGCCTCCAGCCAGCCGGTAAACGCTTCTTCTGAGCCTTCCCCGTCTGCCCCGCAGGCCGAGGCAGCTTCCAGCGCCAGTCAAACCACAGCTCAGCCCAACGCCGCTTCCGGGGCCGTTCATTCCACAGCTCAGCCCAACGCCGCTTCCGGGACCGCTCATTCCACAGCTCAGCTCAACGCCGCTTCCGGGATCGTTTTAGCTGCCGCGCAGACTGCGGCCGACACCTCCGAAGAAGCCACAGACAATCCGACGGAAGGCACCTCCGAAGAGGAATTGCATATCGCATCCGTAGAGGCTGCCATCCCCCCTGTCATGTCCGCTTCACCTGCTGAGCGCTGGCAGGCACTGCTGGATTCAAGCCCCCATATCCATCCCTTTGACGATGATGAAATCGGCGAGTGCATTAAGATCGACCTGAAGGATCTCCCGATTCTCCGTAAAAACGGCTGGCAGGTGGGCAGCAATCAGTTCCTGCTTCATGGCTTTTATAATTACCATCATCTGCTGATGGGACGGCTCTCCTCCGGAAAAGAGGACACATTCGTATTCGGCGTTCCAGGCATTTTTGATGTGAAGGAACAGTTCATGGCTGGCATGTTCGGCTTTTCAGCATTCAAACCGGCCCGGAATTCCTCTGAGACAGCCGGGGTATCGCCATTCGGATACTGGTACCGGCCCGTGCAATGATTTCTTCCGTTTATTCCACACCTCTGACCCCTACTTCCGGGATGCTCCGCATCAGGAGCTCCCGGAATCTTTCCAGCTGTTCCCTGGAATATCCGGTAAAGACAGGATTTATCACTGATTCAGACTCCCGGTAATTCTGGAGATAATAACGTCTGCATCCGGCCAGCCATTTCCCAATCCGTTCAAACTCTTCCCGGCCGTGTAACTCACGCATCACCGTCGTCCGGAACTCATAGTCTATCGTCCCGCCCATGAGAAACTCAACCGAATCCTGAATTCTCAGCACATCCAGTCCCTTGACGCCAGCCGTATCACCATAGCGGTCAGGCGCATTTTTAATGTCCATCGCCACATAATCCAGAAGGCCCTCCGAGGCCAGCCGTTTCAGGATCTCCGGGCGGTAGCCGTTGGTATCCAGCTTTACCCGATAGCCCAGCGCTTTTATCTTCCGCAAAAATTCCGGCAGTTCAGGATCCAGTGTCGGCTCCCCGCCTGTCACACAGACTCCTTCTAAGATCCCCCGGCGTTTTTTCAGATGAGCCATCACCTCTTCTTCCGGCACCTCCGGCTCCCTCTCCGGGTGAAGTACCAGGTTGCCGTTCTGACAGAAAGGACACCGGAAGTTGCAATGTCCCAGAAAAATAGTACAAGCCAGAAGACCCGGATAATCCAACAGCGTCAGTGTCTGAAACCCATGTATGCGCATTTCTTTTCCCCCTTCCTGAGCCCTTAGGCACGCGTTGTATCAGAACCGCCGGCCCTGATACCCAGGATCTCCCGGATGCCGTATGCCACCCCGTCCTCCTGGTTAGACTTGGTCAGACAGTCAGCCGCCGCTTTACAGCCTTCTGTCGCATTTGCCACCGCAATCCCGCAGCCAGATACTTTCAGCATGTCAATGTCATTATCCGCATCCCCAAAAGCCGCCGTCTCCTCCGGCCGGATGCCCAGCCGTTCCAAAAGGAAACAGAGGCCGGAAGCCTTCCCCGCCTCAGGGCTTGTCAGCTCTATCCTGTTCGGGACCGATGAAGTGATGTAGAGACTTCTGCCGCAGGCTGCCAGCTTTTCCCGCAGGCTCAGCCTGTCCTGCTCGTCCCGCACAATCAGATCCAGGCCGTCCAGCTCCTCCCGGTGCTCCCGGATAAAGGCGTGGATATCCTCTACCCCCTGACGGGTGGACTGAATATACTGGACCGCATAAGGCGTCGCCCCGAACCGTGCCGGATCTTCCACATATTCCTTCTGTCCGTAGGGCACCCCCTGCAAAAACGCTTCATAGCTGCAAAAATACCCCTTCGTGACCTCCAGTATCTGATCAACATCCTCTCCCTGCAGCATCACCCGACGGATACACTGTTTATCCTTTAAGCGGTATACCGCAGCACCGTTCGAGGTGATCGCGTATTCAATTCCAGGTATGGCGGTGACAGCGGCCGGAAGTGTCTCCAAAGCCCGCCCGCTGGCCACCACGACACAAATTCCACGGGTCACTGCCTCTTCAAGCGCCTTCCTGTTCCCTTCACTGACCGACTTGGCGTCCGACAGAGTCGTCCCATCCAGATCCAGCGCGATACACCGGATATTTTTCTTAACTTCAATACTCATTTCCATGCTCCTTCAACCATTTCCGCCTCTCCCGGTAATCGGGCAGTATCTTCTCAACCTCTGCCCAGAACCTGGAAGAATGATTCATTTCCTTTCTGTGCGCCAGTTCATGAATAACCACATAATCTAAAATCGCCGGAGGCATCAGAACGAGCTTCCAGTGGAAATTCAGATTTCCCAAACTGCTGCAGCTTCCCCAGCGCGTCCTGGTGTTTTTAATAGCAATCCGCCCGTAGGTGACTCCCATCATTTTTGAATAATATTCCGCCTGTTTTGTGCAGACCAGCCGCGCCTGTTCTCTGTACATCTTCTCCCGGCATCCGGCAACTGTTCCCGTCATGCTGTACTGATCTCCTTTTCATACCTACAGGATATACCCACAGAACATGTGCTACAGGATGCCCTGTGGGTATACTGATTGTAACAGATTCCCTTTCCTCTGTCAGCCAATATCCAAATAATTTTCGAGCTGTAAAAAGCACGGCTCTTCCAGACAGATTTCCGACAGGGCTGCCATATTCTCCGGACAGTATTCGATTTCCTTGGAAAACAGCTTTGCCGTCTGTATCCTGTCATCAAACGTGAAGCTTCCCTTCTCTATCCACCGCTCTATATCCAGCAGCCGCACTACCAGCAGGCCGGAAACACTGAATCGCACAGGCGACAGCAGGTTCCCGTCAAAAAGTGCTTCCATAAAATACCGGTAAATAAAATAGACCATCAGCTGCTCATATTCCGAAAGTCTTTCCCGGTATTCCTGTAAAAATTCCTTTCTCTTGGCCAGCAGCTCCGGCAGCCTGCTCTGGAGCTTTCCGATCATTTCCGGCCAGGTTCCGTCCAGGGACTCCAGCTTCCGGTATTCCTCCAGAAGAGCTTGAAGGCCTTCCTCCCTATTCTCTCCTGTTTCCTGTACCCGTATCTTTTCCGGCGCTTTCCAGCATTCTGCCAGCTTTTCAATTGCCGCCCCATCCTCCTGGTCCAGACAGCCCTGAACCGCTTCCGCGAATAAAAGCAGCCGGTAGATCCGCGTATCCAGAGAAACGGTCCTGTTTTGCAGCAGACAAAAGGCTCTTTCCCTGGCTGCAAGAAGCGGTGCGGACAGCGGGTCATCCTCCTGGGATTCCCCGCCATCCTCCAGCACTTCAAAAGCAAGCGGCTCCCTGAGGCTGAACAGCAGACGGCCTGCCTCTTCACAGCACAGCCCCAGCCCCGCTTCCGTATAATCTCCGAACCACTGATAAAACCGGGGATGTTCCCTGCAGATATCACAGAGCGATTCCTCACCCAGCCGGCAGATCAGCTCACACAGGTTATCCTTCCTCAGAAGGGGGCACCGCTTCCCCGGCTGCAGAATGAAATATTTTTCCTCCTCATCCTCCCCTATCATTGAACGCAGGCGTTCCCCGAAAGCTCCCTCCACGCGTTCATAACGCTCCGCTGCTTCTTCATCCACCTCGATCTCCCAGCCCGCACAGCAGGTATCCCTGCATTCAGAGCTGATGCAGTGGAAATCTTTGTAATAAACCGGTCTTCTCAGCTTCATCTTTCCTCCCGCGGCACATTGCTCACAGATCACACCGTAAAACAGCCGAATGCAGGCGTGCCGCCATACTAATATACTTTTAACAGTATAATCCGCCGCTCTCCCGTTGTAAAGTGATTCCGAACTCACCTCATAACGAAGTACACATCAGCCGCCACAGCCAAAAGCGGAGAGGACATCCGGCCGTGCTCCGCGCCGGATGCCCCCTCCGCTGTGTTACCATTTCATAGACGCAATCGCGGCTTTCTCAACTGCCAATCCGGTCCGGTAATGCTCCATAAATTTCTCAAAGCCTTCGATCTCTTCCGCTTCCGGAGTGATGGTCATGCCCGACATTCCGCTGAAAATGCGTTTCTCCAGGAAAGCTTCCAGCGTCTCGCCCTGGGCGCGTTCCACCAGATAGAGCGCAAGAAGAGCGATTCCCCAGGCTCCCCCTTCGCTGGCCGTGTCCATCACGGTTACCGGCGCATGTACGGCAGCGGCCAGATATCTCTGCCCCACTCCCCTGGTTTTGAAAAAGCCTCCGTGGCCCGTAATCCGTTCCACTTCCACCTTCTCCTCCTTCATCAGGATATCCAGTCCCATTTTCACGGCTCCCAGCGATGTGTAGAGATGCGCCTTCATGAAGTTGGCCAGGTTAAAACGGCTCTCCGGCGTCCGGAGGAAAACCGGCCTTCCCTCATTCAGCATGGTGATATTTTCCCCCGAATAATATCCGTAAGCCAACAAGCCGCCGCAGTCCGGATCTCCCTGCAGAGAGTTTGTATACAGCTTCTCAAATAAGCTTCCCGGATCGGCCGGGATTCCCATCAGCTGCGCGAATTCTCCAAACAGGCTCACCCATGCATTCAGATCTGAGGTTCCGTTATTGGCATGGGACATGGCACAGGGATAACCTGCAGGCGTGGTCACCATGTCGATTTCCCGGTACACCCTGGACAACTGCTTCTCCAGTACAATCATCGCAAAGGTACTGGTTCCGGCGGATACATTCCCCGTCCGCGGCGCAACAGAATTCGTGGCCACCATGCCTGTACCGGCATCGCCTTCCGGCGGGCACAGGGCGATGCCCGGCTTCAGCTGCCCGCTTTCATCCAGGAACGCGGCCCCTTCTTCCGTCAGGGTGCCTGCCGCTTCTCCGGCAGTCAGAACCTTCGGGAGCACATCCTGCGCTTTCCATGAATAATGGTACTTCTCAATCAGATGGTTGAACTTTTCCAGCATTCCCGCGTCATAGTCCAGCCGCTCCGAGTCAATAGGAAATATCCCTGCCGCATCTCCGATGCCGATCACCTTCTGCCCTGTCAGCTTCCAATGGATGTACGAACTCAGCGTCGTGACAAAAGCTGCTTTCTCTACATGCTGCTCACCGTCCAGGATTCTCTGATACAGATGCGCAATCGTCCATCGCAGGGGGATATTAAACTGAAACAGCTCCGTCAGCTCATCCGCCGCCTGCTGGGTATTCGTGTTCCGCCAGGTCTGGAACGGGGCCAGCTGATTGCCGCCGTCATCCAGCGCCATATAGCCATGCATCATAGCGCTGATGCCGATAGCTCCAATGTCCGTCAGGGCTGCCCCGTATTTTTCCTCCACATCCCGGCGCAGGCTGCTGTAGCAGGCTCTTATCCCCTGATGAATCTCGTCCAGGCTATACGTCCAGATATTGTTAATCAATGAATTCTCCCAGTCATGAATCCCGGCTGCCAGAACCTTGCCGCAGTTGTCCACCAATACGGCTTTTATTCTGGTAGATCCCAGTTCGATGCCCAGGGCTGTCTTTCCTCTTACAATCTGTTCCTTTACCTCCATACGCTTCCTCCATCTTTCTGTCATTTGTCTCTGTCTTTAACATGAAAAGGAGATTCAGGCCGGAAAACAAACCCAATCTCCTTTTAAGCATTACATAAAAATGTTAAATCGTCAACACTTAAACGACTGTAAAGCAGCCATCAATAATCATATCAAGGCCTGAGGTATAGGTAGACGCATCAGACAGCAGATAAATCACCGCTCCTGCCAGCTCCTCCGGAGTTCCCATCCTTCGGAAAGGTATCGTGCTCACCCAGTAATCCTGCCAGTCCTGTCTGACCGTACCGGTCATCTCTGTCTTAATGTATCCGGGGCTGATGGAATTTACACGGATTCCCTTGGACGCCCACTCTACTGCCAGGGATTTTGTCAAATGGGCTACTCCTGCCTTTGATGAGTTATAGGAAGCCTGTCCCTGGGGAATGTTTACGATCGTTCCAGACATGGAAGCCGTATTCACGATATTTCCTGTCTTATTATGGGCGACCAGATATCTTCCGAAAGCCTGTGCCACGAAGAAAATACCGTTCAGATTCACATTGACAACCTTCAGCCAGTCATCCGGCGTGCAGTCCAGGGCGTCCTTATGAAGGCAGATTCCTGCGTTATTGAACAGCAGGTCCAGGGTGCCCATCTTCTCTGCCGCCGCCTGAATGTTCTTCTCCACATCTTCCGGGTCGGTCACGTTGCAGACGAAGGCTGCCGTTCTCACGCCGTACTCTTCCGCGATCTTCTCAGCGACCTCCGACGCGTCGTTCAGGTCAAATATCACCACATCTGCGCCTGCGTCCGCCAGATACCCCGCAACCACTTTGCCGATCCCCTGATTGCCTCCTGTCACTATTGCTACTTTATTTTTCAAATTAAAGAAATCATGTTTCATCTGAAAGCTCCTCCCCTGCCCGTTTATTTGTCGTATGATGAATATTTATATGCCGCGTCATAAATGGCGATCGCCCGCTCCGGAGTTACGTCATTCTGGATGTTGTGAACCTGGTTAAACACATAGCCGCCGCCCTTTTTGAAGATGCCTGACAGCTCTTTGACTTCTGCCTCTATTTCTTCCAGAGTTCCGTTGGTCCCTGTGGTAGTCATGTTGCAGCCGCCGCCCCAGAAGGTCAGCTGGTCTCCGAATTCCTCCTTCAGCTGTCTGGCGTCCATATTTTTGGCCGTCAGCTGCACAGGATTCAGAATGTCGATTCCTGCGTCAATCAGATCCGGAATGAACGGATAGATGGAGCCGCAGCAATGATAGAAAATCTTCACATTGGGTCTCAGCTTATGTATGTACTGGAACAGCTCCTTGTGATACGGTTTGATCATCTCACGGTACATATCCATGGAGATCTGCGGCGCCTGCTGGGTTCCCAGATCGTCGCCCATGTGGAATACATCAATATAGTCGCCCACCGCATCCAGATACGTCCTGGCGCTGGCCTTCAGCATTTCCAGCCTTCTGGCATTGTAGTGATGAACCAGCTCTTTTTCAATCACCAGGTTCTCATAATAGACGTCATATCCAAAATCATACTGACCTGACTCATAAAAAGCAGAACCGACAAACTCTGCAAGGATGGCCTTATCCGTAGTCTCATAGAGCCTTTTGGCTTCCTTGTGAAGCCATTCCGCCTCTTCCTGTGTCATCACAGAAAAATCTATTCTGTCATCGATATCCTTTGTGGTTTCCGCGTCACTCAGCGGATGGTTTACCTGGTCATAATAATAACCTCCGGCCGGAAGGTGCGCGATGACCGTCCCATCCGGATTCAGCAGAAGCTTATCGCCCCTTTCATTGGTGACAGGATTGAAATTCTTCGCTACCAGCGACGGCGTCCCTTCCACATCCGCTCCCATCTTCCATTCGTCAATCGGAATATTGAAGGAAGGCGCCAGACGGTGAAGCTGCACTACATCCCCGTGGAAACGTTCGATCAGATTCATCTCCGGCTCCGCCAGCTGCTGCCAGATATCATAGATCTTCGTGGTCTCTGTGCTCAGGCCCAGATATTTTTTCAAGTTGTTGTAAGCGACCGCTGTCATCCCAGTGGAGCGCATGGCTCCGAAATCAATGGGCATTCTGTCTGCTTCTTCATGATTTAATACTTTTCTAACTCTTTCTCGTGATGTCATTTATTCTTCTCCTCCTGTATCCTTCTCCCGTTTAAAAATTTTTCTTACAGCATCTGCCACCGCAATTCCCAGTTTTCTGTGGCCTTCTTCTGTGAGATGCACGCCGTCTGTATCTGAAGGCCAGGCATAATCGGCCGCGTTCAGGAAATGCGTCCCATTTTTTACCGCCAGGGCCTTTACCGCTTCTCCAAACCCCTCTGAACGCCTGTCCGCATCCGTTCCCAGATTCGCCACATATTCAGGAAGCCGTTTATACGCCGGTGAAATCCTGGGCGGAGCCATCAGAAGCACTTCCGGCCTGCCTCCGTCCATGGGCAGCACCGGCAGCTGATCCAAATATCTCTGCAGCGCCTGAGCCGATGTAATCGCCTCCATGCCGAACCTCACCTTCAGATCGTTGGTTCCCAGCATGAGGATCAGCAGGTCCAGCGGCGACTGGGACACACAGCAGGGGCCGAAATATGTGAGGCCGCTGAGCCGCCCTTCAGCCAGATCGTCAAAAACCGTCGTTCTGCTGTTGTAGCCTTCCTCGATGACCTCCCAGCCCGTTCCCAGCTCTTCCCGGAGAATACCTGTCCACCGGACTTTCCCGGGATACCGTCTGAGTGTATATGGCATAGCGCCCCAGGTGTTAGAATCCCCATAGCATAAAATCCTGATATCGTCCATCTGTTGTCCCCGTATATTCAGTGCTTTTCCTTTTTCTGCACACAGTCGAACCCTACCGCTATGGCGAGGATTACGCCTTTTACAATCATCTGGACATACTGGCTCATATTGATCAGCACCAGCCCGTTGTTCAGGATGCCGATGATCAGCACGCCGATTACAGCATTGTACAGCCTGCCTGAGCCTCCGTTCACGCTGACACCGCCCAGCACGATGGCCGTGATCACGTCAAACTCAAAACCGTCTCCCGTATTGGCCTGCCCGGAATTTACTCTGGACAGGGTCACAACGGCGGATATACCCGCAAACAGGCCTGAGATCATATAGACCAGCCGCTTCACCCGGTTAACGTTGATGCCCGACAGCTTGGCCGCTTCCTCGTTTCCTCCGATGGCGTACAGAGACCTTCCAAAATAGGTCCGGTTCAATATAAAACCTCCGATGGCAAAGAACAGCACCATCAGGATGACCGGAATCGGCACCGGGCCGATATATCCCTGTCCCAGAACCCTGAATGCGTCGGGAAATCCCGCGATTGACTGTCCGCCGCAGATGATGTAGGCCAGGCCGAACAGAATATTCTGAGTCGCCAGCGTGGCGATCAGCGCCGGTATATTGGCCAGCGTCACCAGAAGACCGTTGATATAACCGGCCAGCGCCCCGGCCGCCACGTTAATCAGGATGGCCAGGACGAAGTTCATTCCAGCCTTTGCCATCAGATACGCGCAGACAATGTTCACAAAGGACACCAGGGCGCCCTGGGAGAGGTCGATGCCGCCCAGGAGCATGACGAACATGCCGCCCACCGATGCGATGCCGATCATGGAAACCTGCCGGCAGATGTTGATCAGGTTGTTATAGGTCAGGAACACGTCGCTCAGCACTGAGAACAGCACCATCAGCGCCACCATGACCAGTATGATTCCATACTTTCTGATTAGATCCAGTTTACTTTTTACGTTTGTTTTCATTTGCCCTTTCCTCCGTCCGCAACTACCTTTGAGGAATACTGAAGTATTAATTCCTGGCTGAATTCACTCCGCTGAAGCTCGCCCGTCTGCTGCCCCTCACTGAGCACCACGATCCGGTCGGACATGCTGATCAGCTCCTCCATCTCTGAAGAGATCATGATCAGCGCCTTTCCCTGGCGGAGAAGTTCATGCATCAAAAGGTATATTTCATACTTAGCCCCGACATCGATCCCTCGCGTCGGTTCATCAAATATTATGATATCAGGCTGCGTTGCCATCCATTTTGCCAGAACCACCTTCTGCTGGTTACCGCCGGAAAGGCTTTGCACCTGCATTTCGGAATTCGCCATCTTGATTTTCATGGCGTCCTGGTACTCCTTCACGATTGCAGCCTGTTTCCTGCGGTTAATTACCGTAAATCTCGACAGGTTTTTATAACAGGCCATCGATATATTTTCTTTGATGCTCATGGGTAAGACAAGCCCCTGTTTTTTTCGATCTTCCGGAACCATCGCTATCTTGCTGAGGATAGCTTCCTTAGGCGACTGAAAATGCACCTGTTTGCCCTTCACTTTTATGGTTCCTGACTGAGGTCTTACCATACCGAAAATCATCTGCGCCAGCTCTGTCCGCCCGGCGCCGATCAGCCCTCCGAGTCCCAGGATTTCTCCCCGTCTGACCTGAAAGGAAACGTCTTTCACCCCGTTTCCGGTTAAATGGTCCACCTCCAGAATCACCTCGTCCGAGGGCTTGCCCTCATAGACCGGAAAAGCTTCTGTCAGCTCCCGTCCGACCATGTATCGGATCAGCTCATCCTTGTCTGTTTCTTTTACATCCTTTGTCGTGATATATTCACCGTCCCGCAGCACCGTCACCCGGTCCGCGATACGGAATATTTCTTCCAGCCGGTGGGAAATATAGATAATGGTCACTCCCTGCGCTTTCAGGCGTTCTACCACCTCGAACATGCTGTCTACTTCGTTATTTGTCAGCGGCGCCGAAGGCTCATCCATGATCAGCAGCTGGACATTCTTGGAAAGCGCCTTTGATATTTCCACCATTTGCTGATAGCCCACGCTCAGTTCCTTCACCAGCGTGCTGGTGGATATATCCGGGGCAAACTGTTTAAAAATCTTATCGGCCTCTGCAACTACTGTCTTTTTATCAAACAGCCTGCGCCCCTTCATCTTCTCCCCGATGAAAATATTTTCCGCTATGGAAACCTCTTTCACCAGGTTAAATTCCTGATAAACTGCCGCAATCCCATTTTCCTTGGAAAGAGCAGGATTCATGCTGGTAAATGTCTGTCCGTTTATATGTATAGTTCCTGTCGTCGGCGTGATCGCTCCCGTGCAGATCTTGATCAGCGTAGATTTTCCCGCGCCGTTCTCTCCAACGAGTGCATGGACTTCACCCTTCCGGAATTCTATGTTGATATGGTTCAGCGCCTGGACACCAGGATATTTCTTCGATATATCTTTCAGCTCCAATACGTTATTCGCATCCATAGTCCCAAACTTCCTTTTCTCAAATCTGCTTTCCGGAGAACGCAGCTCTGTCCCTTCTCCGGAAAGCGTTGTCTGGCTTTACTGTCTCATTCCGCCTTACTCAATGCTAAAGCCCATTTGCTCAGCCACTTCTGCCACGTTTTCCTTTGTAACCTGAGTTTCCGGATACGGGGTATTCTTCGGATAATCTTCGTCCGCGAAGATTTTCTGAAGCACATCCAGGATGGTCTCCCCATGAAGCTTTCCACCTCCAAGGCTCATAGCTCCGCGGATCGCATCGCCCTGATAGATCGCCTTAGCTACCTGCTCTGTACAGTCAACGCCGAAAATCGCAAAATCATCTGTATTCAGGCCCATGCCGTTTGCCGCTTCTTTACATGCCAGCGCTCCGCCGTCGCCGATGGTGACACAGACCTTGATGTTCGGATTCGCTGTCATGGCATTTTCAGCCTGGGGCAGTATTTCTGCTGTAGTGGTACCAGAGATATAGGAGACAATCTTTGCTTTCGGTGCCAGATCCTTCAGGGCCGCTTCCATACCGCTTACACGGTCAACCAGAACATCATATTCCGGAGCATCGTTAATCAGCACTTCGCAGCCATCCGGGAACTTCTCGTTGATCCACTCCGCAGCCATAGACGCCACGCTGTAGCCTACGTCATAGTTCCGGACCATCATGTCCGCCGTATAGTTGGAAATTTCATAGCCCAGCGCGAATACGACGATTCCTTCATCAATCACCTGCTTCATGTAATCGCCCATGGAATCTGTATCCTTCGCACCGACAACAATTGCTTTACATCCAGAGGTGATAAAGTTTTCCACCTGGTCAATCTGCTCATCGGAGCTGTCACAGCCTACTGCCGTCACATCAAATCCATAGGACTCGTCCACTTCCATCATGTGGTTTGCACAGTCTGCCCACACCGGGTTCGCCAGGTCTCCAAATGTAACGCCCACTTTGATCAGTTCTCCGGACGTTCCGGAAGACGCCGAAGCGCTGGATGCTGATGCTGCTGATGATGAACTGGAACCCGCTGCTGGTGTCGAGGTCGCTGATGCTGATTTTTCTGATGTTGATTTCGCCGTTGACGCGGCATTATCCCCCGAACCGCATCCCATGAGGCCGCAGGCCATAGCGCCTGCTAACGTTAATGCTACCCATTTTGAAATGTTTTTCTTCATACCTTCCTCCTTGGCATTCGTTATTATTCAAGCTTGAATTATCTTAATTATACAAAGGCATCCACCCTTAAAAAAGGAGACAAACCCACGATAAAGTGGAAAAAGTAAATATTCTGTTCAAAATGGTAAAAATACCCTGCAAATCTGGCACAGTTACGTTAACTGTCTCAAATTTACAGGGTATTCAGAAAATCTTATCTAATTATTGATCCATTTCACGGGTGAACTGATCCAGCGAGGACGCGCGGGCCGACAGCTTATGCCATCGTCTCAGCAAAGCCAGATTCGTTTCCGCCATAATCCTGCTGCGGAGCTTACCCGGCACAGGCTCTAGATCCTCCAGCAACTCAAGGACAGCTTCCGCCTGTTCCACCGCATCAGCCAGAACCTGTTCCCTGGCATACGTTCTCACCTTACACACAAACTGCATATAATCCTGCAGTATTCCGCATCTCTCCAAAAGCTTCTGATTAAAGCCCGGGTTAATATTCAGCACCTGAACCCGAAGTTCCAGCGCGGCATCCGTCCTTTCCCCCTTTCCCGTATTCCAGTACGCATCTGAGAGCTTCAGCTCCGTCCTTTCAGGAACAGGCTCTATACCATTATAAAATATGACAAACTGGGGGGCCGGTATGCAGATCAGACGAGAACCATACAGATTTGTATCCTTTGTCAGCTTTGAATAGATATTGGATACATAAAAGAGATTCCGAAGCGGCATATTTGGATTCCACGTGGACTGATGCTCATAAAGAGCCAGCTGGTCATAAACCAAAAAAGAAACATCATTCTTATACGACATATAAATCGCATTCTCCAACGTCGTAACGATCATTTCCTCCATTCCCTGTCCTCCTCTGTCTTGTCTGATAACGGGAGGACCTGCTTCAAAACCGGAATCCTCTCCGCCAAAAGTGTAATAACCAGCATTGAAAATTCCTAAAATCTGCAGAACGCAATGAAAATACAGAATGGCGCATTGCCATAAAGAATGATAGAAATTATATTCCATTTGAATTATATCATAATTTTCAAGATTTGTCGCTAATAATATTCAGTTATGGGGACAGCCGCTGACAGAGTATATGCAGGAGCCGGGGAGCCTTCCCTCCAGGCCGGCTCCCGCTGTTTTTCGTCCGGTTATCCATCCTCGCCTCTGCCGCGCCTACGCCAGCTCATCAATCATTCGCGTCGTCTCCGGTATAATTTTATCGAAATCTTCCTTCTCGTAGTATTTGATAAACCTCTGATTATAGGACAACAGTATCACATCGCAGGTCTTCATCAGTTCCAGCGCATTTTTGGAAAAGATCCCTACCGGTGCGTGTTCCTGACAGATCGTTGTCAGATATTGCTGCATCTGCTCTATTTCATCACCCTGGAGGTTCAAATATGGTTCTTCCAGGATGATACTCCGGGTGTCACCAACCTGCAGCCAACGGTAGATGGACAACAGCTTCCGTTCAAAATAACTGAGCTCCTCCAGCTTTCTCACCTTTGGATCTATATCGAATTTTTTCAGGAATTCCATTCTCAGATAGGTACACAGCTTATGCCGCATCAGATAACGGCGGCGCTTTTCCATGTAGCGGAAGGTGAAGGCCAGGTTCTCACCCAGGTTCAGGTTATACATCAGCTCTTCCACGCTGTTGATTCCGACAATCAGCGATTCTCCGTCCCGGTCCACAATATCCCGCAAAAGCTCACCGTCAATGGAAACCTGTACCTGGCTTTCATTGAGATGCTGCAGATATTCGCGGAAATGTACTTTTGAATCCACGCCCAGGTCGTAATAACCGATGATCCGGTACCGTTTCTCCGTACCATGCTGGTTTTTTACAGAAAATTTCCGGGAGATGCGCCTGACTTTTTCCTGTACGGGATTCTCTGGCTTTGCCTCAGACGAAGTATTGGAGAGACGGTATTCTGAAATGCGTTCCCTGGTAATTTCTGGCTGGAACAAAACCTTCACATCACTTCCCCTCCGCATCAGAACACATTTTGAACAGATGGACAACATCTCTGCTGGCTGCCTCTGCAAGAAAATCAGCGCCAGATCCATACCCGAGAGCACGCTGACCAAACTCCTCATGTGCAGGATTTCCCTCATGCTGTATTTATTCTCCAGACCGTCTATCATCAATATCTGAGCACCCTTGTATATCATCTTAGCGATGCAGACCAGCTGTTTTTCAAAATGTGAAAAATGCTCGATGCACTCCTCCGGATTCCTCTGCAGCCCAATCAGCTCCAGTATCTCTCTGGTTCTGCGAAGCTCCTGGCCCAGGAGGATGATGACTTCGGCAGGGGCCGTCTTCTTCATGACACAGATATTTTCCATGATCGTAAATTTGGGGACCAGCTGATGACGCTCATCCACATAGAAAATTCCGTTAACATAAGCCTCCTGGCTGTTCCAGCGGGTCTGCTTCCTGTTGCGGTAGTAGATCCCTCCCCTGTAATCCGCATTCATGCCTGTGATAATATCCTTAATCAGATACTTCTCCACATCTGTATTTGCCACCAGGTAAATGACTTCGCCGCTGCCGACTGTAAGATTGAAATCCCTCAGTTTAAAATTGCTGGGGGCATCCGTATAGATATGGGAAAGCTTTAATATTTCTCTCATAGCAGCTCCTTGGACTCCCTTATAATGTGAAAGGGCATAGAAACCTCCACATCGGTACCCTTACCCAATGTGCTGTATATTCTTACTCCGTATTCCTCGCCATACTGCAGCTTGATCCTGCTGTTGACATTTACCATGGCAATGCCTGTGCTTTTGGAGCTGTTCTGGCTCAGGTCCCGGTTATGGATCATGCTGTGGTTAATTTCCACCACCCGTTCAAAGGGCATTCCGCATCCGTTGTCCGACACAAAAATATGAATGTCCATATCGCTCCTGTAAATCTTAATATTTACGAGGCCGCCCTCTTTCTTCTGCTCCAATCCATGGAATACTGCATTCTCCACTAACGGCTGGAGCGTCATCTTGGGGATCACTGCCTTATACACCGAGTCATCCATCACGGACAGAGTCAAAAGAAAACGGTTATCAAAACGGAACTGCTGGATTTTAAAATAATTCTGTATGTTTTCCAGCTCTTCTTCCAGCAGAACAAAGTTCTTCTTGTTGCTGACACAATACCGGTAATAGCGGGACAGCGTCTCCACCATATCCGCCAGCTCGTCATACCTGTCGATCATCGCCTGGCTTCTGATGGCTTCCAGCGTATTGTATAGAAAATGCGGATTGATCTGGCTCTGAAGGATGCTGTATTCCAGTTGTTTTGTCGCCAGCAGATCACCGTATTTCTTGTGGATCTTCTCTTTCAGAGAGGCCGACACTTCACTGACAATGGCAGAACAGCGGCTTTCCTCCATGCTGTCCAGATAATCCTCCCGGGTGATTTCTCCCAGCAGTTCATAGAGGATCTTTTTGTGCAGGCGATACTGTCTTCCAAAATATAATAGCCAGATGACAAAGGCGGCCGCAAAACAGCAGTTCCAGATCACCAGAAAACGGCGCCCCAGCGCCAGCAGCAGAGGGTTCAGCAGAAATCCTGCCGCAATACCCGCTCCACAGCACCACATTAAAATATCCAGATCCAGTTTTTTCTTTGTTTCCATCTCGGCCCTCTTATATGTTCAGATTATGTGCGTGGAGAGACGCCAGCATCTTTTTGTATTCTGTGGGCTTCACGCCGTAGATCGATTTGAAGGTTTTGCTGAAATACTTCACATCCTGGTAGCCTACCATATTGGCTATTTCCGCAATCGTATTCTCAGACTTTTTCAGCAGCTTCTTCGCGTTTTCCATCCGCACGTCTGTCAGATAAGCATTGAAGCTCTTGCCCGTATGTTTCTTAAACATGTTGCCGAAATACACGCTGCTGAAATTCAGCCGTTCCGCCACCTCCGTCAGAGTGACCGGCTGGCTGAAGTTCTGCTGTATGTACTGTTTGGCGGCAGAGATCGGATGGCTCTCTCTCTGAGACACTATTTCCGTAATCTGATCCACCAGGAGGACGACTTTTGTCTTCAGAATCCATAGGTAATTAGACAGATTAGACGCCTGCTTTAAAGAAACGTTCAGATCCTGCAGGCTCTTTTCCACGAGGCTGTCCTCCAGCTCAGACAGCACTTCCCGGACGATCCCAGCGACCACCTTCTTCAGATCCATCAGTACCTCTGCATTTTTCAGAGCACCTCTGTTTTTCTCCACTAAGGAGGTTATATCGCTGAACCATTTCTTCACCTCAAATGAATTCAGTTTTTCCAGGACAGGTTCCAGGTCTTTGAACTTCTTCATCGGTATCAGCTGGTACAGGCCGATGGTCTCTCCCGGCAGGGATCCATAGGAAATAAGCATCTTCCCTTCATAGATCAGCCGGGAGAGTTCTGCTGTCTCCGCTTCCTTCAGCGACCGGCGCATCTCGCCAATCTCTCCCACAGGCCGCCCAATGCCCAGATAAATCTGAAATTCCCCATAAGTCTTGGCAATCTCACAGATGCTTTTATAAAAACCCTGGATCACCTGCGGCAGAATCGCCTGGTCTTCCTGACGGTAATTCAATACCAGATAGATCCCCGTCCCTTCTGACTTCAGCACTACTTCATGGCAAAATCCGAAATGGGTCTTCACTTTCTCCATAAATGTCTTTAGGAACAGATTTTCACTCTCTGAGATTGAAAAAGGGAAATTAAGAAACATCCCCTGATAGACGCCCGTCTCAAAGGACGTACAAAACTGCCTGTTTAAGTCATCCACAGAGCTCACATCATGAATCCCCATTTCCTGAAGGGCCGTCACACAGCCCGCCTGTAAGAACCTCCTGTTCTCCTGAAGCTTGATCTCATTTTCCACCTGCTGCTGCTTCATATTCAGACTGTTGCAGGCTTTCTGGAGCGCATCATTTAACTGGTTTTTGTCCAATGGCTTCAGAAGATAATTCACAATATTATACTGTATTGCCTGGCGGGCATATTCAAATTCAGCATATCCGCTGATAATTATAAAACAGATATTGCGGCTCATCCCATATTTTTCGTTCACCTTGTTGATGATCTGCAGCCCGTCATAGACAGGCATCCGTATATCTGTAAGAATAATATCCGGCTCCTTCTCCTGGATGCTGTCCCATGCATCATCTCCGCTGTGACAGACATCCACAATTTCAATCCCCAGCTCCTCCCAGTTCCCCATGACCTGAATCAACTGGCAGATTTTATTTTCGTCGTCTGCAATGATCGCTTTATACATCTTCATTCCTCCAACACATCTTTCGCTAGTCCCCGTTTCTTTGCTTATATACTAACTGCCTTTGTTTTAAAAATCAAGTTTTTTCAAAAACCATCCCCGATTATCCATATTTTTCAATTTATTCATCCAATAAGATGAACTATTGCAAATTTAAGTCATTTCATGAAACCTCCCCCACTAAAATCAGAAAATACCCTGCAAGCGCCGCATAGTAACACTATGCAAATCCTGCAGGGTACTTTAGAAAAACAGATTCCGCCCTTCCCAGTATCATTTATGCAACTCAATTAAATCATATCATAATTTTTCTATAATGTCACCTAAAACTCGTATCCGTTATTTTATGGTTTTATCTCCAATATTTCCTCCTGCCGTTCCCCGCACACACAAAGAGTATACGCCGGCTTTTCTATTCCTCCCGCCGGAAATTCTGTAAACCAGGCTCCTGCCGCCGTCCAGGCGGCAGGTCCATCGCCTGAGGGATATTCCGGGAGGCTCCTTTCACGCCCGGGTATTACTGAAAATGACCCAAACCCGTCATCGATACCTTTCCCCGTATATTTCACATAGCTTTCCTTCGCCGCCCATACCCGGAAAAATCTCTGATATGGAGCCTTTTCCTGCACATAATCCGCTTCTTTTTCATGGAAAAAGCGCTTCGCCATGTTTACATACCTCAGACCGGCAGCATTTTCCGTCTCACCTTCCCTCAAGGTATGCATCTGCAGGTCAATTCCCACCTGCATGTCCGACAGGGCACAAACCCAGTATTCCCCGCTGTGGGTGATTGACAGGAAAAGCTCTGGATGCCTCTTAAAATATGGCTTTCCCCGCTTTTCACGTCTGATTTCCCATTCAGAAACGGCAGCAGGTCCTCCTGTCAGATCTGCTGCCGCTGCTGCTATGCGTTCCTCCGGCCTGCGGCCGTCGCCTTCTTCAAACCAGTAAATCCTGATTCCTGATATTGCCATGCTGTCACGACCTAATCCCTTTCTTCTTCATGTAAGCAATTACATCCTGCACCTGATGCAGCTGCCACACATCCCGGGTGGGAATTTCTGTATCGAAATGATCTTCAAAGGCACATACAATATTCATGATATCAAAAGAACTTAAACCTAAATCCTGCACAAAATCTGTATCATACGTGAGGCCCTCTCTGCCTGACACTTCATATACGATCTTTTGTATCAGTTCCAAGACTGGATCTTTCATTTTACTCTCCTTTATACTGTATACCTCTTGATTTTCTGCATGGCTGTTTTATCAAATTCCTGTTCCCGGATGTTTACCATCTGGATCTGCTGGTAAAGAGGCAGTGCATCGTTTATTTTGTTTATTTCCCGTTGAAGCTCTTCCAGAATCTCATAAGAGGACATCATTCCTGCTCTCTCGGGGTCGGGATAGATGCTTGCTGCCAGCTTCACGTCATCGGCCGATACGCCGCTGACGGCGCCATAGACCAGAACATCCTTAACCAGCGGTATCCGGCGGATCTTTTCCTCCAGGCTCTCCGGAGATATCTTCTTGCCGTTCTTGAAAACGACCAGATTTTTCTTTCTTCCTGTTATATACAGAAATCCGTCTCTGTCCATCTCGCCCAGGTCGCCTGTCCGGAACCACTCCCCGTCCATGACTTCCTCCGTCTCCTCCGGCATGCCGTAATATCCGTTCATCACCGTTTTTCCGCGGACCAGAATTTCTTTATTCTCAAACTTCACTTCGCAGGAAGGCAGCACCAGTCCCACGGATTCCAGCTTGCACCAGTCATTGCAGTTCACCGAAACCAGAGGAGAACATTCCGTAATACCATAGCCCTGCAGCATACACAAACCCATCAGATTGAATTCTTCCGCTATTTCCTGGCTCATGTGCGCGCCGCCGCAGATGATAACCTGGATCGTGCCCACACTCTTCTTCCGGATATCTTCCAGGATTCTGTGAGGCTTCTTAAGTCCCAGACGCTTCTTAAACCGCATGAATTTCATCAGCTTCCGAAGCTGCCCGGCCTTCCCTTCCTTCTCAGCCGTCAGCCAGATCTGGTTATGTATGGCTTCCACCATCAGAGGTACTGTGAGCAGGGAATATGCGCAGGACAGATGCAGATCCCTCATGGCAGTTTTCAAGCTTCCATTAAAAATCAGCTCCGCCCCTCTGGCCCATGAGGCCAGAACCGCGCAGGTCATGCCGTATGTATGGCAAAACGGCAGCGAAGAAAACGACTTGGGACCGGCCGCCGCATAATAATTACTTTCACACGCATTGGTCAGAATCGCCTGGTGGCTCAGCATAACCGGTTTGGAAAGGCTGGTCGTCCCGGAAGTATAGACAATCGCCGCCGTCTGTTTTGTATCAATCGGTATGTCATAGGCTGTCTTTCCGCCGTTTCTTTCCATCAGCTCCCTGCCTTCAGCGCAGAGCTGCTCCACTGTGTGCCGCCCTGTCCCGGCTTTTCCGTTCAGCAGGAATAAATCCTCAACAGCAGTCCCTTTCTCAAGCAGCGGTTCACAGATATCCCGGCAGCTTGCGGTTACAAATACGGCGGCTGAATCACCTCTCACCACCATCTGCTGGATGTTTTCCTCAGACTGCTCCGGATCAATACAGACTGCCACTCCTCCGCTGGCCGCCGCGGCCAGGTAGACCAGAAGCCAGTCATAGCAGTTTTCTCCCACGACTGCCACATGCTTCCCGGCAAAGCCCCGGCTGCAAAAGCATTCTCTCAGCTGAAGCACCTCTTCATTTAGCTCCCTGAAGGTCTTAACCATTTCCTCCTGTCTGCGCGTAAACCAGGATACAGCCCTCCGTTCTCCGTACTTCCCGGTGATTCGCTCCAAAAACACAGCAAAATCACTGTAGTATTCCACAGGTTTTGTTGAAATCTTGTTCACCTTCCATCCCTCCCCGCTGGCTGTACAACTTCCGGATCTCCTGTTCTTTCACATCGTCCCGGAAAAAGTCTGTGAAAAGCTCCGCAAGCTGCGGATCAAACTGAACTCCCTGCTCTCTTCCAATCTCCTCAATGGCTTCTTCAAAGCTTTTCCCCCTGCGGTATTGGCGGTTGGACACGATGGCGTCAAAAGCATCAGCCACAGCGATTATTCTGGCTCCCAGCGGGATCTCCGCGCCGGCCAGGCCGTCCGGATAACCGCTGCCGTCATACCGCTCATGATGCCCCCGCACCATGGGCACAATTCCCCGCAGCTGGGTAATCCCCTCAAGTATCCTCGCCCCTGTGACCGGATGCTTCTTGATCTCATCGTACTCTTCCTCTGTCAGCCTGCAGGGTTTTAAAAGTACCTGGTCAGGCACTCCTATCTTCCCGATATCATGGAACAGCCCTGCGACCCTCAGCTGCTCCAGCACCTGCTCCTCCAGCCCGAGAGCCGTGCCGATGCGCACGGACAACTGGGACACACGGTCTGAATGCCCTCTTGTCTCCACATCTCTCGCCTCAACGATATATCTCAGGGTTGAGATGGTCTCCATATAACCCTCTTCCAGCTCCTTCTGATACCTTTTGATCGTCCTCATCTGGCGGATGGATTTCACACAGGATTCCACCAGAAGCTCTAACTGGTCGAAACGGTCGCTTTTCTCATAATATCCCTGAATATCCAGTTCACGGATAGATTTAATCGGCGGAGCCATGCTCTTATGCCCGGTCAACAGAATAATGAACAATTCCTGGTTGAATTTCCGTATTTCACTGACCACCTGATCCCCGCAGATAGGGGTCATCAGAAAATCCAGCAGCAGAATGTCATAGCCACCTTTTCTGATGCGTTCAATCGCACGGCGCGGATCATTTTCCACATCCACGCGGTATCCGTTGCGCTGAAAGTATGCCTGGATGGTAGACGTCATAATTGGATCGTCATCCACTGTTAAAATCGTGAACTGGCTGTCTGCTACTGTCCTATTCCTTCTCATTGTGCCTCCCCTTCTGTCTTCTGTATATCGGTTACCGTTACACGTTCCATCGGTATCGAAACGCCGAATACCGCGCCTCCCGACGGATTGTCCTTCATCCACATGTTTCCGCCAAATTTCCCCCTGACAACTGCATTGCTGATATACAGTCCGAGTCCGGTTCCCATTGCCCCTTTGTTTGTGACCATTGCCTTAAAAAGCTTTTCCTTAATCTGTTCACTGACACCCTCGCCGTTATCCGTGACGGAAATATTCAGATACTCAGTGTCCCAGTCTATCTTTATGGTGATTACGCCGCCGCCTGCCTGCTTCTGAGCATATACCGCATTGGACAGCAGATTAGTCAGCACCTGGACCAGATTGTTGATGTCGCCGCGCATGGATACTGATTTCGTATAGTCATAGACCACTTCCAGCCTGCACTGGCCCGCTATCAGCTCATGTCGCATGAGCAGCGCGCAGCGCTTTGTCATTTCCTCGATTGTAAAAATTGAGTCCTCGTAGGTAACCGCATTGGCAGCCTGTCCCTTGATAGCTGTGATGATATCCGACATATAGGCGGTTGATTCCCTTACCTTCTGAAACCAGTCCCGGATTTCCCCATAGATTTCCCGGTAATCATCCTCATTGACCGTCGGATCGTCCAGGCTCTCCTCGCATTCATCCACAAGCGCCTCCACAGCCGATATGCAGCCTGATATTCCCATGATTGGCGTTTTCAGGTTATGGGCCAGCCCTCCGATCATCTGTCCCAGGAATGCCAGGCGCTCCTGCTCCATCATCCGCTCCCGGCTGTCCTGAAGCTGCTGAAGGCTCTCCCGCAGCTGGGTGATATCCTTGAAGATCACAACAAATCCACTGATTTTATCATGAATGGATAAGGGCGATACATCCGTAACGTAATAGCATCTCCTGACAGAATCACCCTTGCGGATCGTCACCGCCTGCTCATAAGAGATTACCGTATTAGCCTCTTTGCTGGACTCAACAGCTGTAATCATATTATAGATCGCAGTTTTTCTGGAAATGTCCTCCTTCTTCACGCAATCCTTCAGATACCGGTTTTCCGCAATCCCATACTCTGAGGCAAACACAGAGGCAAACTGTCTGTTGTAGCTGATGACCAAACCCGTATCGCTGAGGACCAGATAACAATCAGAGATCCAGTCCAGCACATGCTGGGTAGCAACCGGCTTAATATCCAGTAGATGCAGCTGGTAGATAGCGATACCGTTCAATACCATCGGCACGATAAAGCTCATCGGGGTCGCTGTTATCGGCAGCTGTATTTTGGAAAATGTCGCCAGCATGTTGACAATCAGCGGGCAGATGCCGCCGATGCCCAGAAGCAGGCACTGTTTCAGATACAGACGGCTTCTGTTCTTCAATGCAAATTGAAGAAGTACAACCATAGTCATAATCAGGCAAAAATAACTGTAGATCCCGGACACCACCACATATGGCCCAAACACGATCTCGCTCCTAATCGTGGAAAACACTCTGTACTGCAGATGATGGAGCGGATTCGTGCATATAATCAATGTTGTCACACAGGGCATCACGAACAACAGCCACATCCATCTGGGCATCCTCTCCAGATCCCGCACAAAGGCCAGGGCGATACACAGGTAAATAGGCGGCGCCAGCATTCCTCCTGGCTGGGTCAGGCAATCCAGGATAAACGCCAGCTTCCCGTCCGGCCGCTCCATAAACTGCATGATAATCACCGGGATCACCCAGAATGCATAACAGACCACAAGTGTCAGATACAGTTTGTGGAGAAGATGCAGCTTGGGGGCCCGGATGCACCAGATCACAAAAGCCGTAATGGCGATCAGCGTCCCGATAAAAATGATTACTGCTACGTTGTTCATTGGTTACTCCTCTTTTGAAAGCCAGGATTCCTGCTGGGTAAATCCATCCAGCAAAACTCCCGGGGCCGGAATCTCAAAATGAAAATCTGCCAGCCGGAGGCTTTCCTGGGTTCTGCTGCAGGAAAGCTGGATCACCGGTGGATTCAGGCGAATCTGATACCAGTAATCAATCAGAACCGACACCTGCTCTCGCTCGGGTCCCCGTGCCGCTTCTGACAACATCTGTGTAAACTCCTGATCCGGCACGACGCGTATTCCCATCTGCAGCTCGCGGACTGTATCTCCTACCGCAGGCGGGTCAGGATGTATGATATGAAAAGTACCTCCAGGCCTGTCCCGCAGGGCCAGAACTGCTTCCGCCGCATAATCCACAGGCGTCAGATCTACCGGCACCTCTGCAATCGTCCGGGGCACCGCCCCCGTCCTGTAAAATGCCCGCATCAGCAGATAAAAAGCATTGCTGTCCGGATTCTTCTGGAATACACCGTCTGATGCTCTCCCTACCAGGCGCCCCAGCCGGAAAATCTCAGTCTCCAGCCCTGTCTCCGCCGCTTCCCTCACCAGGCCCTCGGCAAGAAATTTACTTTTCACATAAATATTATCTTCCCACACCTGCCCGATATTATAATCATCTTCCGTAAATACAGCAGATTTTCTTCCATCCTTCAGATGCTCCCCGCTGACGCTGCAGGTAGACATATGATGCAGCCGGGCGCCTGCGGACTTGGCAAATTCCACGATATTCCGTGTACCCTCCACATTCGTGGCAAGAAAACTCTCAGCATCGGCCGCATAATGGCGCACATCCGCGGCCGAATGGTAAACTTCTCCGATTTTTTCCGCTAATCTCTCATATGCATCCGGTTCTAGACCCAGCTGCGGTTTCGTCAGATCGCCCTTTACAATCTTCAGCCGTCTTCTGCTGCGCAGGGCAAACCCATTCCCGAAATACCAGGCCAGGCAATCATTCAGACGTTTCTCACCGTCTCCCCGGACCAGGCAGAAAATTTCATCTGTTCTGCTGTCCAAAAGTCCTTTCAACAGATGAACCCCGAAAAATCCTGTCGCCCCTGTGATCAGAATGCTGCCTGTGGTTCCTGGGTTCCGCAGCTGTTCAGCCCTGTGCTGTTCTTCTGCTGCCCGCTGGCTGTCAGTTTTTTGCTCTGTATCCCACAAGGGCTCTTCAGGTACGGCCACACAGCTGTCAGCCGCTTCCTTTTCCTCAATCTGCGCCTCCGTCCGCGCCTCGCTGCCTTCCTCCGCCAGCCCCAGAAGTTCTGCCTGCTCACGCGCTGTCGGGTGCTCATAGAACTGGGAGAGAGCCATCTCCAGATGTGAGTTGAAATAGATGCTCAGCACATTAAGTGCCTCCAGCGACGTCCCGCCCTGATCGAAGAAGGATTCGTCAGGATTAAGCTCCTGCTTCGTCAGCACCTGGCTCCACACTCCGAGGACGAAATCAACCCCGCTTTTACCGCCCTTACCTGTCCTGATGCTCTCCCCTGCGGCGGATGGCGCCCCCTCAGGCACCGATGACCCCAGGCCGTCTGACACGGCCTCAGGCGCCAGGCCCCCGACGGCTGGCACAGCCTCAGACACTGGCCGACCCCCTCCGGCTGGCGCGGCCGGCCCTGCATTGTCCGCTTCCGGTGACAGCCCATGCCTGATTCCCTCTGCCGCAAGCTTTGTCAATGCCCTCAAGTCTATTTTGCTGCTGGCCGTCAGCGGCAGTTCCTGAACCGGGAGAATTCTGGAAGGTACCATATAGACAGGAAGTACCTTTCGCAGCGCTGCAACCATCCCTTCCCGGCAGTCTTTTTCCCGCCCGGAAGGCTGATAGAAGGAACACAGCTCCATGGACCCGTCTTCTTTACGGACCGCCACGGTGGCTGCCTGGCGGGCATATCCGGAGCTCAGAATCGCTCCAGTTATCTCATCCAGTTCCACCCTCTGTCCATTCAGCTTCACCTGTGAATCTCTCCGTCCCATAAAATCATAGGAACCATCCAGACGGAGCCGCCCGATGTCCCCGCTCTTATACATTCTCCCCCCCGGAAAGAACGGGTCCGGAAGGAAGGCCTGTTCCGTCAGGTCAGGCCTGGAAATATATCCTCTGGCCAGGCACTCCCCGGCCATATAAAGCTCTCCGCAGCCTGTGGGCATCACCGGCCGCAGCTTTTCATCCAGCACATAGATTCTCTGGTTATACAGAGGCCTGCCGATCGTGATATGATCCCCGGGCTTCACATCGATCATCGTCATGTACACGGTAGCCTCTGTGGGCCCATACATGTTGACGCTCACCGCGTCAGTGGCCGCATGGAGCTTCTCCAGAAGCTGAGGCGTCAGCACTTCTCCTCCCAACATCACCAGCTTCAGCGATGCGGCCGCTTTACAGAATGCTTCGTTGCCCAGGCACATCTGAAGGCGTGCCGGCGTCACCTGGAAGATTTCGGCGCCGCTCTCTGTGATGACAGACGCCAGCTTCCAGGGAAGCATCATCTCTTCCTCGTCTGTCAGAACCACTGTTTTGCCCATAGCCAGAGGAAACAGGCTTTCGCCGATGAAGCTGTCAAAAACCACATTGGTTGTACAGAGTATCGGCCCGTCCGCCCGTGACAGAAGCTCCCTGATGCTGACAAACAGGCTGGAAACAGACCTGTGGCGCAGCATAACTCCTTTTGGCTTACCTGTAGAGCCGGAGGTAAACATCACATTCACCAGATCTTCATCCCCCACCTTCACATCCTCAAAGACTTCTTCGGCGCGCTCCACGGCCTCAACCGCCTGGCAGGGCAAATCCTCCGGCAGCCTGCTCCTCGTTTCCCGGTCACAGAGAACATAGCTGGCCTTTGCGGTCTCCAGCATATAGGAGAGCCTCTCCTTCGGAAAAGAGGGCAGCAGGGGCACATAGGCACAGCCATTTTTCAGAATTCCGATCATGGCCGCAATCAGATCCGGCGTTCTGGTGAAGCCCAGGCCGATGCACTCTCCGGGCTTTACCCCCGCCTCTTTCAGAAGGGCGGCCAGCCCGCAGGCCCGGCGCTCCAGCTGTCTCCTGGTCATCGTCTGCCCATGCCAGACGACAGCAGGACAGTCCGGAGCCTGCTTCACCTTCTGCTCTATAAATCTGTGGATAGGCAGATTGACAAACGGTGTCGTCAGCAGCCCCGGTATTTCCACATACTGTTCATAATCCTCCGGGGAAAGCACAGCAATCTGCTCCAGCTCCTGATCCCGTTCAGACAATATCTCCGCCAGTATCTGCCGCAGGCAGCGCCCGTAAAAGCGGATGGTCTCTTCACGGAAGAGGCTGGAAGCGTATGTGAACTGGAAGCTGTAGCAGCCGCCCGTCCTGGCGGCTTCCACCGTCATATCCATCTTCACAGTTCCCGTGGTCAGGAACAGGTATTCCATGGGCTGTCCGTCTATTGAAAAGGCCCCCTCATCCACAGGGCTCTGCGAGAACATCAGCTGATACAGCGGATTCTGCGCGCTTCTGGGCAGCTTTAACAAGGAAATGATCTCCTCCAGAGATATTTCCTGATGATCCAAAAGTCCAGTCACCTCGTCCCGGATCTCTTCCAGATAGACTGATATTCTTTTGCCGCTCTCCGGCCGCAGACGCAGCGGCAGCGTATTAATGAAGGGACCGCAGATCTCTCCTGTCCCCGGATGAAGCCTTCCGGCCACCGGAGTCCCAAGAAGAAAATCTTCTCTTCCCGTGAGCTTTGCCATCAGCAACCCGTAGGCTCCCAGGAACAGCATATATCCTGTCAGGCCGTGCTTCTGGCAATAGCTGTCGCAGGCAGCGCTTTCTTCCGATGTCAGGGCAACCTTCACCTCGCGTCCCTTAAAATCAAACCTGTGAGGCCTCTGCTCATCGGTGGGCAGCAGCAGCCGCTCCGGCAGCTGGTCCAGATGGTTTTTCCAGTATTCCTGTTCACGCCTATGCCCCTGCTCCGGCTTCTCTTCCAGATAACAGGCGTAATCCTGGTAGGAGAAGGGCACCTGAAGCTCCTCCCCGTTATAGGCTGCATTCAGCCGCTTCAGCACCAGAGGCGTACTCATGCCATCACCGATAATATGATGGCTGTCTATGAATAATACATAAGCTCCCTCCGGCTCCTGCCAGATCCCGGCCCGCAGAAGCGGCGCCCGGCTCAGATCAAAGGGCGCAAGAAACCTGTGAGACACTTCCTCAAAATCGCCGCCTTCAAGGCGCTGAAGCTCAAACTCCACATGATCCGCAATATGCACATGGATGCCTCCGGCCTCCTGCACAAAAGACGCACGGAACACAGCGTCTGACTCAATCAGCCGGCAAAATGCCTCTTCCAGGCGTTTCAGATCCAGCTGCCCGGACAACCGGAAGGCTCCCGGCATATTATAAGCAATCCCCGTCGGATCCAGATACGACTGGACATAGATTCCCTGCTGCATGGGCGAAAGAGGATAAAAACTTCTCCGGGGCGCCTTCGTGATACGCCCTGCCCTCTCCCTGCGATCCTCCTGTCCTGCAGGCCCGTCTTCCTCCAGGCAGGCGGCCAGCCGCCCTGCAGTCCTGCAGGCATAGAGATCCGCAATCCGGACAGTTCTTCCAAATCGTTCTTCCATCCTGGAAACCGTCTCCATAGCATTCAGGGAATTCCCGCCTGACAGAAAATAATCGCTGTTCACACCCAGGCTGTCCTTTTCCAACACAGCCTGGAAAATCTCAAGGACGGCATTCGCCGTCTCAGAACCTGCTTCCCCTGAAAGCTCTCCCTGATCCGGCAGCTCCGGAACAGGAAGCTGCCGCTCATCCACCTTCCCGCTGGCTGTCACGGGCAGGCTGTCCAGCCTCACAATGCAGGAGGGAATCATATAATACGGCAGATAGGTCGCCGCGAATGTCAAAAGCTCTGTCTCCGCGATGGCCGAATCCGCACAGTAATATGCCGCCAGCACCGGCTGGCCGTTCAACTCCAGCACACGGGCTGCCGCGGCCTTCACTCCCGGATAGGAGCCGATGCACGCCGCTACCTCCTGGGGTTCTACTCTCAGCCCCCTCAGCTTCACCTGGTCATCCAGACGGCCAGCCAGGACAATTTCCCCGTCATCCGTCCAACAGGCGGCATCTCCGGTGAAGTAGATCATTTCTTTATTTTCAAAGGGATTTTCAAAAAAACTCTTCTCTGTCAGCTCCGGCGCATTCCGATAACCTCTTCCCACGCAGCATCCGCCTACGTACAGATGCCCGTAGACTCCCGTCGGCAGTGGATTCATCCACCGGTCCAGCACATACAGCCTGCAATTATCCAAAGGCCGGCCGGCAGTGATCTTCTTAGCGTCTGAAAGCTCCTTCAGGCTGACGCCAACCGTGGTCTCTGACGGCCCGTATTGGTTGTATATCTTGGCTCTGGTTATATTCTTCAGCTTCTTCAGCAGACTGGCCGGAAAGGACTCGCCGCCGCAGAGTATCGCTTCCATATTCCGGATAGCACTGCTGAACGCCGGCTCCTTCAGAAAGGCCGCCAGCCGGGACGGCGTCATCGAACAAAAGCCCACCGCGTACCCCCGGATCAGGGCTGACAGCCGTTTGGGGGATTCCTGTTCTTCGCTTCCGGCGATCACGATCGTCCGGCCGTTCAGAAGGGCCACAATACTTTCCAGCATAAATGCGTCAAAACCCACATTGCAGATAGAGAGCACCGCTCCTTTCCCGAATACAGGCCCCATAGCCTGAGCAAAATTCAGCAGGTTTTTCTGGGTGATTTCCACCCCCTTCGGCGTTCCTGTACTTCCTGAGGTATAGACCACATAAGCCAGCTCCTCCGGACTGACCTGTATTTCCGGCACCTGTCCGGTATTT
The DNA here is from genome assembly GCF_014337215.1 of Wansuia hejianensis. Lineage (NCBI taxonomy): Bacteria > Bacillati > Bacillota > Clostridia > Lachnospirales > Lachnospiraceae > Wansuia > Wansuia hejianensis. The sequence continues at coordinate 2,141,829 of NZ_CP060635.1, forward strand.
TGTTCCACCTCTTCCTCAAATAATACAGGTATCGAAAGCTGTCCCAGCCCGCTTTCCCTGAAAATATCCCTGGAAGTTACCAGCACTGCCGCCTGGCTCTGCTCCAGTATCCGGTTGATCCGGCCCGCCGGCTGATCCGGCGACAGCAGAAGATAAGCGCAGCCCGCTCTCAGCACTCCGACCATCACCGCCAGCAGAGAAAAACCTCTGGGAAGCAGGACTGCCGCCAGTTCATGCTCTCCTCCTGCGGCCGACAACACCGCTCCGGACAGGTCAAAAGCCCTGGTCATCAGCGCCTGGTATGTCAGCCGCTCTCCATTGCAGATAGCGGCCGCCCTGCGGGGATACTCCCCTGCCGAGGACTCCAGCGCCTGGAACACAGAACGTTCTTCCAGAAATCTTCCGGTCCTGTTATATGTATATAATACCCGCTCCCGTTCCTCCGTCGTCAGAACAGACAACTGATGAATCGGCTTATCCGGATTGCCGAGTGCTTCCAGCAGAATATTGCAGAGTGTGTGATGCAGCCGTTCAATCTCTTCTCTGGCAAAAAACTGAGTCAGATAATCATAATCTACCGAATAGCATTTGTTATCAAACAGATTAGTCAGATGGATGCAGAGCTGCTCTGACTGGTAGCCGCTGTAATGCCACCGGCCTGACAAAAGCACAGACGTATCCCTGCTCTCCGCCATCTGGCTGTTCTGATAAGAAAGGGCGATATGAAACAGCCGCCCCTCCTGATTCCTCTGCTCCAGATACATCTTCTCGATGTGGGCAAATGGAAATCTCTGATGGCGCAGCAGCTCAAACCATGCGTCCGTCAGCTCTTCATTGAACTGGTTCCAGGTCCATTCATCATCGATTTTATTAAAAAAAGGCAACGTTGTCACAAACATGCCCGTTGTCTTTTTAAACTCATAGTTTGTACGATTCATGATCGGAACCCCGATGGTAAACCGGTCGGCTCCGCCGATGCGCTTAAAATATATAGCCAGGGCCATATAGAACACCGCAAAAGGAGCGACCCTGTTCCTCATACAGAAGCCATAAATCGCGTGATTCAGCACCTGGGGCAGCTCGAAAGAAATTCTCCGTCCCACCGGGCTCACCGCCGCACTTTTCACCGCCTTCAGAACAGACGGCTCCCCGGACTCTTCCAGTATCCTTGTCCAGTATTTTTTATCTTTATCATAGGCTCTGGACTTCAGATAATCTTCCTCTTCCCGTACATGCAGCTTGTAATCGGGCGACTGCTCCAGACCTCTGAAGGTTCCCTCCAGCAACTCCAGATAGGTCTGTGCAATACGGTTGCAGACCAGCACCTGGGACCACCCGTCTGAAATGATGTGATGGGTCTTCACCAGCACGCCTCCGGCATTCTCTCCCGCCCGGAACAGTACAAAGCGATAGAGAGGCCCGCCCATAACCGGAATTGTCTCCCTGGTCATGGCAGCTTCCCAGCTCTCGATCCCCTCCTCACTTGTATGGGACAAATCGTATACAGGAAAATCCTCTTCTGAAAAAACTGCATGATACTGCACCGGGCTGCCGTCTCCATCCAGCATAATCCTGGTCCGCAGGGAATCATCCGCCTGCAGAACCAGCTGTATGCTTTTCTGCAGGAGAATAAAATCCACGCGGCCCTCTATCTGAATTGTCGCACTGATATTATTAACCGATGTCCCCTTAAGGGTACTTTCCAGATTCCAGATATTCAGCTGGCTCAAGGACAGTTGGAAGCATCGTCCGTAATCTTTTGCATCCATGAATTATTAACCCCTTTGTCAAGTCTTTCATAAGTGAGCTTTTACTATATTTATACCTTCTTTTACAGGTAAAATCAACCTTTTATTCACCTCCAGCAAAAGAATGGGATTTTTTACCTCTCATGATTAAATCCTGTCCTGCCCTGTCTCCGGCCGACGGCCCCTACCCGGCCTGTTCTCCAGCCCCATGGCGATTTTTTCCGGCGTTACCGGAAGCTCACGGAACCAGATCCCTGTAGCGTTGGCAATCGCGTGGATCAGCGCCGGGGCAGGGGTGTTAATCACGATTTCGCCTATGGATTTTGCCCCGAAAGGTCCTGTAGCTTCATAGCTGCTTTCAAATTCCACGCTCAGTTTTCCCATATCCAGTCGTGTGGGGATCTTATACTGCATCAGAGAATTATTTCTCAGCTTTCCCTCCGGAGTGTACTGGATGTTCTCGCTGAGCGCCATTCCGATTCCCTGAACCAGGCCTCCCTCCACCTGTACCCGCGCCAGATTTGGATTGATGGGGGTGCCGCAGTCCACGGCGGCGGCATAATTCAGTATCTCCACCTGTCCGGTTTCCCGGTCCAGCTCTATCTCTACCATTCCCGCCATAAACGGAGGGGGAGATATAGGCGAGCTGTGGCTCTCTGTCACCTGCAGAGCCTCATTCGCGCCGCAGGTGGCACTGCGCGCAATTTTCTCAAGAGAGACTTCCGACGGCTTCCCCTCCCGGAGCTCTATATCTCCGTCTCCACATCCCTGCTTATCTTTAAAGTTTTCCACAGCCTCCGCAAGATACACTTTTTTGCCGTCAAATTCCAGTTTATCAGCCGGAAGTCCCAGGATATCTGCTCCTGCCGCCACTATTTTCCCGCACAGCTTCCTGCACGCAGTTTCCACCGCCTTACCTGTCACATAGGTGGTGCTGGATGCATAGGAACCAGAATCATAGGGTGAAACATCTGTATCTGCCGCCACAACAGCGATATCATCCAGCGGACACTGAAGGCCTTCCGCAGCAATCTGCGCCAGAATTGTATCGCACCCGGTGCCCATGTCGGCCGATCCGATGGAGAGGACATAACCGCCCTCTTCATTCAGCTTTATTGAAGCAGAACCCACATCCACACTGCTGATTCCCGAACCCTGCATAGCCATGGCAACTCCCACACTTCTGACTTTTCCGTTGCCCATATCGCGGCAGGGGTATTTATCTTCCCAGCCAATACGTTTCTTCACATTTTCCATACACCGGTCCAGCGTACAGCTGCCGGCGGGCTGGGGATAGTCATAGGAGGTCATCAGGTCTCCCTGGCGGACCATATTGAGTTCTCTCAGGCGGACCGGATCCATGTGCAGCTTTTCCGCCAGCTCATTGACTGCAGTCTCCAGGGCAAATATCCCCTGAGTCGCCCCATACCCCCTGTATGCGCCCGCCGACATCACATTCGTATACACCACATCATAGGCAAAACGATGCGCCTCCAGGTTTCCATACAGTGAAATTGACTTGGTTCCGGACAGACCCACCGTCGTCGGCCCGTGCTCTCCATAGGCTCCGGTATTTGACAGCGTATAAACGTCAATAGCCCGGATTCTTCCGTCCCTGCCGGCCCCCAGGCGGACTGTAACCTCCATTTCATGGCGGGGGGTGGAGGCCGTCATGGATTCTTCTCTGGTGAAAATCATCCGGGATGGTTTTTTCGTCATCCAGGTCACGAAGGCCGGAAACACTTCCGCAACAACCGTCTGCTTTGCCCCGAATCCGCCGCCGATCCTGGGCTTCGATACCCTGATCCTGGACTGGGGTATCCCCAGAGCGTTGGACAGTATCCGCCGGACGTGGAATACGATCTGTGTGGAGCTGATGACATTCAGCCTCCCATACGCGTCTATGCTGCAATAGGTGCGGAAGGTCTCCATCATAGTCTGCTGTGCTGCCTGGACATGATAGGTCCCCGTAACCACAGCGTCACACTCGGAAAGCACCCGTTCCACATCTCCCTTTTCATTCCTGCCGCTGGCACAGAGATTTCTTTTATTATCCGCTCCCACCGAACAAAGAGATTTCCAGTTCTCCTCCGGGTGTATCACAACCGGATGGTCCTTGGCCTTCCGGAAATCCAGTAGTGCAGGCAATCGCTCATAATCGACCTTAATGACCCTGAGCGCCCGTTCCACACAACCTTCATTTTCTCCGGCCACTATGGCTACCGGATCTCCCACATACCGCACATGGCGATCCAGGATCAGACGGTCGTGAGGGCTTGGCTCAGGACTCGTCTGACCCGCCATGGTAAACCGGTTTCCCGGCACATCCTCCCATGTGTAGACGGCCTCTATGCCTGGCACTTTTTTTGCGTTGTCCGTGCGGATACTCTTGATCAGCGCATGGGCATGGGGACTTCTCAGTACCTTCACAACCAGCGCATCCTTTGGGGTCACGTCTTCCAGATAGACGGGCTGGCCTGTGACCAGAGCCATCGCATCTTTTTTTCGGACCGGCTGATTCACTGTATTCATGAAGCCCCTCCTCTCTTCCTATATTCCAGAAAGGCCCGAATCCCCCGGAGCTGTCCTTCATAGCCTGAACAGCGGCAGAGGTTACCCGCCAGATACTCTTTGATTTCATCATCCTCCGGATCAGGATTCTCCCGGAACAGTGCGAGGGCGTTCATGATAAACCCGGGATTGCAGAAGCCGCACTGCTCTGCCCCTTGATCTGCGATAAATGCCCCGAACTCCGCCGCCTCTTCCTGCAGGCCTTCCAGAGTCTCCACTGATTTCCCGTCTGCCCTGGCTGCCAGCACCGAACAGGACAGCACAGGCTTCCCCTCCAGGAATACGGTACACAGCCCGCAGTTTGATGTCTCGCAGCCCCTCTTCACACTGGCACAACCGTGATCTCTCACAAAATCCAGAAGCAGAAGGCCCGGATCTATTTCTTCCACAATTCTCCTGCCGTTCAGCGTCATCTGTATTTTCATGGCCTCATACCCCCTTCTGCCTCTTTTGTTCCGCCCATCTGGTTCTTCTGAAGGCCCATAAGGCTTCTGCGTCCCAGAACTCTCACGAGATGGCTCCTGTATTCTGCCCCTGCGCGCATGTTGCTTGCAGTGGGAACTTGTTCTGCAATTCTCTCCATAACCTCCCGCGCCGTCTCTTCCTCCAGCATGCCCTCCCTCAGCATTTCCGCCGTCTCTTCCTCCAGCTTCTTCACCAGGGCAATCTGCGGCCGCGCGCCGAACACCAGACGGGCTCCCCCTTCATCCAGCGATGCGGCGCAGGTCAGCACAGGAAAATCCGTCCTCGTATTCCTCATGGATACGTAGGCTGTTCTCTGGGGCCTCTTCTTCACAATCAAACGCACCAATAGATCTCTGTCCCTCTTCTGCCCGGAAAAACTCTCCAGCTCCATCCTCCCTCCGTGAAAAAGCTCTACCTGTGTATCCAGGGCCAAAAACAGCGTCATCACATCAGAAAAGCCAAACCGTCCGAAAATGCTGCCGCCCACCGTCGCCAGATTGCGGAACTGTACGCCCACAATGGAGCGCAAGCTCTCCTTCAGCGCTCCGCCCGTGTAACGGTCCAGCCCTTCATGCTCCTCCAGCGCCCGCAGCGTCGTCATGCAGCCAATCCGGAATTCCTCTTCACTTTCCTCAATCACATCCAGCCCCAGCCCGGACAAATCGATGGCGCGGCCCACCGTCCGGCTGCTCATTTTCAGCCAGAGCATGCCCCCCAGAAGACAGCTGTTCTTCTTCTGGTTCAGCTCATAAGCCTGCTCAAGGCTGCCAGCCTTTATATATTCTTTAATCTTCAGCATACAAACTACCCCCTGCTCGCAGAAACCTTGCGGCGTCAAACCCGCTATAGCAAGATTATACCGTAAATCAACTTCTTTGTATAGTGCTTCCAAATGGTCGGGAGGGGGGAGGGGGTTTGGATACCCGGACGAAAGGGTGGGAGGTCTCCCGCTGCTTTTCGTCCGGGTATCCATCATCATCTCGCCCTAAAACCGTAATTTAATACCGCATCAGTTCTGACATTATACAGGCTCCTGCCGCCCCAGACCCCAGTACCTCTTTAACCTGTCCGGTTTTCAGATGGATGCCTCCGATTCCATAGACCGGGATTTTTATGCTACTGGTGATTTCTTTTAGAAACTGAATGCCGCGGGGCGGCAGCCCTTTTTTGCAGTCTGTGGGGTATATATGGCCCGCCGTCACGTAACCGGCTCCCAGCTTTACCGCTTCCAAGGCTTCCGGGAGCGAATGCACGGAGGAGCCGACTTCGCGGAACTGCCGAAGCAAAGGATCACCGAAGACTTCTCTTAATTTCTGCAAGGGCAGGTGGACTCTTTCTGTGCCCAGCTCTGCCGCTGTTTCTATAAATGTGTGGGGGATTAATTCTACCTGGCAGCGGCTGCAAATATCCCGGACACGCAGGGCCAGTTCCCTGTATTCTTGCCCGGCCAGATCCTTTTCCCGCAGAATCAGAGCTTTTGGCTTCAGCGCACAGATTCGTTCTATTTGTTCAAGAAATGGTCTGATACAGAGCTTACGGTCTGTCACTGCTATTATCTTTTCAAAGGAAACCTCATCATACATATACATAATCTGCCATCACAGGCTGCAGGTCTTGTTGAACCAGTGCCTGGAATACCTCCTCCACGGACCGCCCGTCAGAGATTTCAAACTGTTCATCACCCTTGTCTTCCAGTTCTTCCACATGGCTGCCGATTCCTGTGCTGACGCCGGCTGATATTTTGGTGGCCGCAATCTGCACCAGGTTGTCTCTGACCCTGGCGCATTCTCTGGTAGAAACTGTAATGCTCGCAAAGGGCATGAACAGCCGGTATGCAGAAACCACCTGCAGCAGCTGGCGTTCATGGACATCCATGGGATTGATTTTTTCGTTGTTGATGATAGGGCGCAGCCTGGGACAGGAAAACGCGATTTCCGCATGGGGATATTTTCTCTGAATCAGCCAGGCATGTATCCCTGTCGCATAGGCGTCCTTCCGGAAATCTGTCAGTCCCAAAAGCGCCGCAAACCCAACGCCTCGCATGCCCCCCTGCAGCGCCCTTTCCTGTGCGTTCAGCCGGTACGGGAATATACGCTTATGCCCTGCCAGATGCAGAGTTTCATATTTATCAGAATCATAGGTTTCCTGAAATACCGTCACATAATCCGCACCGCATTGATGCAGATATGCATATTCGTCTGAATTCATCGGATAGACCTCCAGGCCGATCACCCGGAAATAATCTTTTGCAATCCTGCACGCCTGCCCGATATATTCCACATCAGATTTTGCCCTGCTTTCCCCTGTCAGGATCAGGATCTCCTGAAGCCCTGTTTTAGATATGGCTTCCATCTCCCTGCGGATCTCATCTGGCGTCAGCCGTGCGCGGCGAATTTTATTGTGGCAGTTGAAACCACAGTAAATACAATAATTTTCACAATAGTTGGCGATATAAAGAGGGGTAAACATATACACCGAATTCCCGAAATGTTTTCTCGTCTCTTCCCTGGCGCGCTGAGCCATCTCCTCCAGACAGGAAAGCGCCGCCGGGGACAAAAGCGCCGCGAAATCTTCCGGCGTCCGTCTTTCGTGCGAAAGCGCCCTGCGCACATCTGCCTCTGTATACTGGTCATAATCATAATCTTTCATCCGGGAGATTACCTGCTCCTGGATATCCGTTCCCACATCCTCCATACCCGGAAGATAAGTCATGTGGTCAATCCGGTTTTCCTTCAGATGTTCCTTAATTTCATCGCTGAATATGCTGTCATTGATCTGATCTGTGCTCATTTTCACCGCCTCCTAATCCTGCAGGAATCCTGTCAGCGGTGAAGACGCGCTGGCCCCTTTTTCCTTCACCCGGCCCATTCCGGCCAGGTATGCGCTTCTTCCGGCTTCAACAGCTTTTCTAAAAGCTTCGGCCATGACCGGGATGTCTCCGGCTGTAGCGATCGCTGTATTTGCCATGACGGCTGCCGCCCCCATCTCCATAGCCTCACAGGCTTGGGAGGGGCGTCCGATTCCCGCGTCTACAATGACAGGCAAATCAATTTCGTCAATCAGAATCTGGATGAATTCTTTCGTGCAGATCCCTTTATTAGAGCCGATAGGTGCTCCCAGCGGCATGATGCAGGCAGCGCCGGCATTAGCCATATCCCTGGCCGCGTTTAAGTCCGGATACATATAGGGCATGACCACAAAGCCTTCTTTTGCCAGTATTTCTGTAGCTTTCGCTGTCTCATAATTGTCTGGCAGCAGGTATTTAGAATCCCTGATTGCCTCGATCTTGATGAAATCCGTTCCGCAGACCTCGCGGGCCAGCCTCGCGATCCGCACTGCTTCTTCCGCATTCCTCGCGCCGGATGTATTGGGCAAAACCGTAACCCCTTCCGGGATAAAATCCAGTATATTAGCCATACCGCCTTCATTGGCGCGCCTCAGAGCCATAGTCACAATCTGTGCACCGGCATTCTCTACAGCCGCCTGAATCAGTTCCAGAGAATATTTCCCCGACCCTAAAATGAATCTGGATGTAAATTCATGGCCACCCAAAACCAGCTTATCCTCTTGTTGTTTCATTCTTTCTTCCTCTCTTTACTGCAATATATTTGGATCTGCACGTAACACTCCGGTCAGGTGCTTTTCCATCTCTTGTCATTCCTCTCCCAGAATCATGCGGACAATCAGATTCGCCTGATGCCCTGCGCAGACAGCCACCCGCGGCGCCATCAGGCCCCGGCCATATTCCGGCTCGGATACTTCGTCGCCGCACAGATAGAAATTCCGCATCACTTTGCGGGTATGTATCAGATTGCTCTCATCAAATCCAGCCATTCCGGAAGCCGACACCAGCCGTTTTTCCGGAAAACACTCCAGCACGCCGTTTACCAGCATAGCTTTATTTTCCGGCACATCGAAAGCCTCACAGATAATCGTATCTTCCTCAAACAGCCCTTTAAGATTTTCTTCTGTCACTCTTATGCAGTCCGTCCGGATATCCAGATAAGGATTGATTTCCAGAATCTCTTCTCTGAGCGCCTCCGTTTTATACATGCCTAAATGGCGGATAAAATACTGCTGCCGGTTCAGGTTCGTGAGATCCACACGGTCAAAATCAATGAGATGCAGATGGCCCACGCCGATTCTGGCCAGAGAAAGGGCCACATTAGAACCCAGCCCTCCCAGCCCGGCAACAGCGACTCTTGCCCCATCCAGCTTTCCCTGAACTTCAGGCGAATGGCGGAGGCAAAGGGCTTCTTTCAATTCCTTCAGGGTCAATTGGCGATCCATCTTCAGCCTCCTCCCACAAAACTCACAACTTCCAGGACATCCTCCTCCGACAGCACTGCCTCTGAAAATTCCGCCCGTGGGATGATGCGGCCATTTCTCTCCACAGCCACCCGGCCCGGCCGGTAATTCTCACGCTCCAAAAGAGCGGCAACCGTCAGCCCCTCTTTCCATTCCTTCCTCTGCCCATTAACTGTCATCTTTCTGCTCCTCCTTTCCCGGCATACAGCAGAAAACTCCGCCATATAGAGCCGAAAAAGAGTTCACGAAAAAATACACCCGTGGTGGTGCACCCCTTCATGAACTCCTGTTCACTCTCAGCCCTGCCGTATGTAATTCCTGCCTCTAAAGTCTGTCAACGTACTGTATAAAAAGAAAACGGGAGACGCCGCAGCTTCTCCCGAAAATAAATCTCTCATTCGTTCCTACGTTGGCATTATCCAAATCAGGTATATGGGTCGAAGTTCCAAACTTCCTCTCAGCCTATTCATAAGCTCCCCTGTTCAGTTTACACAAACAGTATAAGAAAAATACAGGTTTTTGTCAACGGGAAATTTTATATTCCCTGAGAAGCTGGCTCTGATATTCCGGTTCACGCGCCGCCCTCTCCAGTTCCTTTAACCTGTGATCCATAATCAGGCACAGATTCAGCTGATTTATTCTCGCCTCCCCGCGTTCTTCACCTTTTGCCTCACTGCTTTTCATCATTTCCTGTATTGCCGTACACATATCAATCTTCTCCTTCCGGGCCAAAGCGTTTCTCTGACTCCATCCGCTCCTTCAGAAGTGGAATATCCAGAAACCGGGCAACCAGCCAGGCCCTGTCCGCATCCAGGTGGCTGTAATGCTCTTTCCTGTCTTCCATCATGCGGGCCAGCCGTTCAGCCCTGCCCATGACTTCCAGCAATTCAAAGACCTCTCTTAGTCCTGTCCGGAAATTGTCTTTATTCACTGTTTTACTGCTGACCAGGTTAATTTTATAGTCCGGGAAAAAATCCTTCTTCACATTTAATTCCTCCGGAAAATGCAGCATCTCATGCAGGCTGACAGGACCATCCCATTCCTGCTGCTCCCCGTAATAGAAAACCAGCGTGAGGACCGGCATTCCGTAATGTACACTGCGCTGGCCTTCCACATTCAATACAACCCGCAGCAGCCCATCCGACAGGCTGCAATTCCGGCTGGCATCCCTGATGCGGTAGAGAATCGCCGGATTCCCCATGCGGTCCTCCGCCAGAAGCTGTTCCTTTTCATTGGCATACTGCAGCATCTCCGGCCGCAGCACCTGCTCTCCCTGGAAAACTGTACCATTATAGAGATCGGCAAAGATATCCGGCTTCCTGGGCGCCTCATATACTTCTGCATCATAGGCAGACAATTTCATATCGAGTCCTCCTTATATCCGGGAGAACTCTGCATGAAGGCCCAGAATTCTCTCCATCCTGTAATTGGGTAATCTGCATGGAAAAATTCCAAGCGCTGCGATACGCAGATGAACAACAGATCAATCACAGTGAATACGCTGTGATTTCTAAGAATACCAGAATTATATTCCATTTGAATCATACCATAAATTCTCAAATAAAACAAGCCCTATTGACAATTTCGCGCATAAGTCGTACAATGAGAACGAATTAAAAACAGAATACTTTCGGTAGGTGAGGCTACCACAGAGATAGGAATTTCCTAAGATTGCTGCCGCGAATTTGTGGAGACACAAAGAGATGGTTAGCAGGCTATGTCGTCCAAAAAGGCATAACCTAATGCAATTTATATATGCTCTGTGAAGCTAAAGCTTGAACGACTGGACGGTCATTTTATGATGTCTTTGCTCACCCTGCCGGAAGCAAAGGCTTTTTTATATTGTAGCATTCAGGATTTTGCCATAAAAGGAGGTGAGCAGCATGGATGCAGGTGCCAGTTATCACTCGTGTAGCCTGATTGAAAATTTCATAACAAAGAGAGGAATTCAACATGAACAAAGAAATTTTTATGAATCTCTTACAGGCGCGGGAATACAAGGCTGTAAGAAGTATTCTGAATGTCATGAATGCCGTAGACATTGCTGCTCTCATGGAGGAGCTGGAGGATAAGGATCTGGCTTTGGCCTTCCGCCTGATACCCAAGGATAAAGCGGCTGAAGTTTTTGCCAACATGAACAGCCCCATGCAGTCCTACCTGGTGGAGATTTTTACGGAAAAAGAATTAAAAGAAATGCTGGACGAAATGTTCCTGGACGACACCGTCGATCTGCTGGAGGACCTCCCGGCCAACCTGGTAACCAGGATTCTTGAATCCGTCAGCGCAGAAAAACGCCGGCAGATCAATATCCTGCTGAATTATCCTGAGGACAGCGCCGGAAGCGTCATGACCACCGAATATGTGGACCTGCGCAAAACCACAACAGTGGCGGAAGCTCTCCGCCACATCAAGCATACCGGCATTCACAAGGAAACCATCTATACCTGCTATGTACTGGAAAACCGCAGGCTGATCGGCATAGTGACCGCCAAGGATCTGCTAACCATGGACGATACCATGACGATGGAAGAACTGATGGAAACCGAGATCATATCCGTCACCACCCACACAGATCAGGAGGAGGTGGCAAAGCTATTCTCCAAATATGATCTCCTGGCCATTCCCGTCCTGGATACAGATGGAATGATGGTGGGCATCGTCACCTTTGACGACGCCATGGATGTTCTGGAGGAAGAAACCACAGAAGATATGGCTTTAATGAGCGCCATCACCCCCAACGAGAAATCATATTTTGCGACCTCTGTACTGGATCACGCCAAGCACCGTATCGTATGGCTTCTGGTACTGATGCTCTCCGCCACCTTCACCGGAATGATTATTACGCACTATGAAGACGCTTTCCAAGTGATGCCTCTCCTGGTTGCATTCATCCCCATGCTGATGGACACAGGAGGAAACTGCGGCTCCCAGAGTTCAACTCTGATCATCCGCGGCCTGGCTTTGGATGAGATCCACTTCTCAGACATATTCCGCGTGATGTTCAAGGAATTCCGCATCTCTCTGGTTGTCGGAATCGGGCTGGCCATAGCGAACGGAATCCGCCTGCTTATCATGTACCAGAACCCGGCCATCGCTTTTGTAGTAGGCTGTTCCCTGATCGGGACGATTATACTGTCCAAGCTGATCGGCTGCACGCTCCCGATCCTCGCCCAGAAGGTGAAGCTGGACCCGGCCATCATGGCCGCACCGCTGATTACCACCATCGTAGACGCCTGCTCGGTAATCATCTATTTCAAAATCGCCACAATGGTATTCCATCTGGCGGTTTGATTCCTGGCAATCAGGAAATGTACCCACAGGGCACCCGTCACTCATGCCCGGATGGTCAGGGGAACAGCTCATGCTGTTCCGCAAGGTACAGAAATGCGAATACCCGGACGGTACGGCAGCTGCCGTACCGTCCGGGTATTTCTCTGTTATTCTTAGACCTCTCACCGCGCTCCCGAGCACAAGTCATAGCTTTCCGCAATCATCCGGCGTATCTCCTGCACCGGCACAGTACCGTCTAATATAATAGAATTCCAGTGTTCTTTATTCATGTGATAGGCAGGCAGCACAGCTTCATAAGCATCACGCCAGAAATCCCTCCACTGGCGGTCGCATTTTACATTCACCCAGATATTGCCTTCTCTTTCATAGATCCATGCAAAGATTTTCCGGTTTGTCCGCAGACGCATACAGGTCCAGCCTTCATCCCGAAACGGATAATCCTCATAAACATTCGGAAAGGACAGACAATATTGTATAGCCTCTTCTCTCGTCCTCATGCTTATAGCTTTCCTTTCAGTCTCTGAATCAGGTCAATGTCCGCAGGCAGCCAGTTTACGCTGTCCAATTCCTCTTTCGTTAACCACCTGGCGGCTTCTGCTTCCTTCAGGACCAGCTTCCCTGTTTTCACGACAGCCCAGAAGCAGTCCATGGATAGATGGAAATTAGGATAATCATACTCTACAGTCTGAATGAGTTCACCAACTTCAATCTCCGTATCAAGTTCTTCCTCAATTTCTCTTATCAACGCCTGCTGCGGAGTTTCTCCCTCTTCAACCTTTCCGCCTGGAAATTCCCATTGGCCTTTGAACTCTCCATAGCCCCTGGCCGTGGCAAAAATCGCGTCACCCTTCCGAATAACCGCCGCAACAACTCTAATCGTTTTCATATCTTCCGTTTCCAATCATCTTATTCTTCTGGTTTCATTCGGATGTCTCCACTGGTTGTGACTATTTCCCCTTTTTGGGCATGCAGAAACATCTCTTCATCTTCTTTGCTCATAGTAACATTCATAGGTACTATCACCTGTGAATCTCCTAAACAGCACAGTAAAGGGATTATTGTTTCTTCGCTTCTATTTTCGATGAAACGCTGCTTTAATAAAAGAAGTACATTTCCGTTTTTAAGTATCTCTGGATCAACAAAATCCTTCTCCTGCATGACATTCATCCTCCAATTTTTCTTTCATCGATCCATATATCCGGACTGTTGACCACTTCAGCTAAATACAGATTTACTGTAGCGCCGGCGCCATACTTAAATATAATCTGATCATGATCACCTTTAGCTATGAAGTATACCATATTTCTCATATTGAGTAAACTTATTATTCATAATGCGCAGCTCTGTTATCATTCCATTGACAAGTTTTTACGCATTATTGGCCATTGCCATAGCTGCTGCATACCCAGCAGCGGACGGACTGTTCCAGCAGAGAAGCACACCCTTCCACTTCCCGGTCATAATAGTCCCGGAATCTCTCATCTGCGATATACATATTCACAATCGCCCGGTGCGCCTCTTCCGTATATTTCTTCCAGGTCATTCCCAGCCACTCTTTATGGAGAAGCACAATCCGCCTGGCCTCCTCACTGTCCGGACGGATGCCTGCAAGAACACCTTCCTTCAGCCGCTGCCGGATTTCCGCACCCAGATTCTGAAACCTTTCCCACTCTTCTTCGGTGAGGTTCATCAATCTCCGGTTCACCGCGTCTACTTCTCCGTCTCCGTACTTTTCTCTCGCCTCAGGGCCGAACCGCTCCTCATTTTCCCGGATGACTCTTTCTTTAAATGCTTCAAACTTTTCTTTATCACTCATTTCATATTCTCCCTTCATTGACAAAATCGTCTGCTGAACTGTCCGGATCAGGGCTTCCATATGGACCTTCTGTTCCTCCAGCTCCAGAAGATGCTCTTCCAATGCATGCAGCGTATCAAAATGTTCCTGATAAAGAATCCTCTGAATCTTTTTCAGCCCGAATCCCCGTTCCCGGTAGAACAGGATCTGCTGCAGCAGGTTCACCTCCGCTCTCCCATAGAAACGATATCCGGCTTCATTGACATATGACGGCTTCAGGAGCCCGATTTCATCATAGTAGCGAAGAGTGCGTGCACTCACTCCCGCCAGCTCCGATAATTCTCTGATGCCATATTCCCGCCCGTCACTCCGGACATTTTCCTGTTCCGGTTCATACATGGGATCACCTCCTCTGATGGAAACAGCATACTTCTTTCCGCAGCGTCAAAGTCAAGAGGTAAAAACAAAAAATTATATATCTTCTCTCAGCAGGGCATACATGCAATAATCAAAATACTGCTCCCGTTTATAGACGCCCCGGCGCATAATTCCTTCCAGGGTAAATCCTGCCTTCTCAAGCACTCTTCTGGAACCTATATTATAGGCAAATGGCTCCGCGTAAATCCTGCAGATTTCAAATTTCTCAAAGGCCTCCTCGCAGATCTGCCGGACAGCTTCTGTCATAATCCCCTTTTTCCAGTATTCCTCAGCCAGCCAGTAACCCAGTTCGGCGCTCCTCTCATAGACATCTGTCCCGCAGAAGACACCCACGCTCCCGGCAGCCTGTCCGTCAATCTCAATCGCCCGGCAGATCTGACGTTCTTCAGGGTCGGCAGCGCATCCCTCCACGTACTGCCTTGCATCCTCCAGACTGTAGGGACAGGGAAAAACGTTCCTCAGGTTCGCAGCAATTTTCTCATTATCAGCGAAACGGGCAACGTCAGCCGCATCCGATATTTTCCATTTTCTCAAAACAAAATTCATGATTTCTCCTTTTCCAGATCGCTTCTGATCTTATCAAGCATATTCTTCACGGTCTTTTCATCCAATGGCACTACCCTGCTCCACATCCGGACTCCCTGATAGAGATAGAGAATCACATCGGCCATCTGTTCCGCTCTGACCGGGGCAAATTCCCCCCGTGCCACCCCATAGTTCAGAAAATCCGTCCATTTTCGATGTGCCTTCTGATTGATTTCCGACAGAAATCTCCGGTCACAACAGCAAGCATACTCATATACGGCAATAAATTTTGAAATACGGCTGGAATTAGGCCATCCGATACACAATGTTCTGGATATCGTAGAGTTTGGCTGGCAGATCAGAGGTCAATTTGCCGCACATGATTATGAAATTGCAGATTCTAACGGCAATGTCTTAGCTGCCGCCCACCGTAAATGGTTCTCAGCCCACGGAATTTACTATCTGGATATCTTCGATGATACAAAAGCAGATATGCTGCTTGCCGCTTATATTGTTCTTGAACATATCCTCAACAATCAGGAGGCATCCGCATCAGCTTCTGCTAACAACCTCAATTGAAGTTCCTGGCCGCTTGATCCTGTTTTATATAGCACAAGGGCAGTCACCTGCCCCTGTGCTTTTCTTTCTTCTTTTGCTGTTTCAGCATAAACTTCCGCAATTGATCCGCCTCTTGCCGTTCCCGGCCGGACGCCTTGCGTTCCGTCTTCAGCCGCTCGTGCTGCAACTTCAGGGCCTGCTGGGATTTTGTTCCGATCCCCGCTTCCTGTACCTGCCTGTGAGCCTCCCGCTGCATCCTCTTGGGATTCAGGCGTTCCACCCTCACGACTGCCTCCACAGCCGGACTGAATCGCAGCCTGTAGTAATGTTCCAGAAAAAATTCCGCCACCTGACAATCCTTCGGTTCCGCACCAAACGTCACTTTGCAGACCCGCAGTCCCTCCTCAGACGTCCGTTCCACCACCCCGATCCAGAATGGCTCTTCAAAAAACACCTTCACTGCTACAGAAATTCTGTCCATATTCGTTCCTCCTTAATAAATATTCCGCAAAGAACGGACGACCTAAGGAGGAAGGTTACTGATATCCCTGAGGATACGCCTGGACTACCAACCAGGCTGTGTTTTTATCTCTGCCTGTTTATTCTATCATATGGAACGCATCATTTCTACAGAGTTTTTAATATCCCTGCCAGAATATCCTCAGGCTTCTCTGCCATCACATCGGCGCCCGCAAGCTCTCCCGCTATTCCAAAACCATAACGGCAGCCGATAAATGGGCTGCCGCTGGCCCTGGCGCATTCCATATCAATTCTCCGGTCACCGATGACCACATACGGACCCGGAAATTCTTTTCCAATCTGACGGATGATTTGTGTCTTCGGCGCATACCCAAAGGATTCACAGTCATAAAAGCCCTCGAACCACCGGTCCATGCCGAATGTTTCCCAGTGGACCCTTCCGTATGAGGCCTGGCAATTGCTCAGAACCGCCAGGCGGCATCCCCTGTCTTTCAGCTCCTCCAGAACCGGCCGGATTCCCGGATACCAGGCCGCCCGGCGGGCGCGCACTGCCCGTTCCATATGCGCGCCCACCATGGCGCCTGCCTCTTCCCGCAGCTCAACAGGCAGGCCGGGGAGAAAGGAATCCCACATCTCCCGTCTGTTCATGCCCAGCCAGGACGCAATCCTCTGCCTGGAAGTATGCGGCACCCTGACTCCATGTTCCTCTTCCAGCCATTTGAACGCCCGGCGAAGCGCCGGTTCATAGATACGCAGGGTGTCGTGGATCGTGCCGTCGTAATCAAAAATCAGAGAAGCTCCCATTTCACATCTGCCCCAGAAGATTGACCATTTCAATTGCCGACAGCGCGCAGTCATATCCTTTATTTCCGGCCTTACTGCCCGCCCGGGCTACGGCCTGTTCGATGTTTTCCGTGGTAATCACCCCGAACAGAACAGGAATTCCTGCAGAAAGCCCTACCTGCGCCACTCCTTTTGAAACCTCGTTACACACATAATCGTAGTGCGTGGTATCTCCCCGGATCACGGCTCCCACGCAGATCACTGCGTCATATTTTCCGGATCTGGCCATTTTGGCAGCGACAACCGGAATTTCAAAGGCGCCCGGCACCCAGGCTGCCGTAATATTCTCTTCCTCTACGCCGTGACGCACGAGACCATCCACCGCCCCTCCCAGCAGCTTACTGACAATGATTTCATTAAAACGGGACGCAACGATTCCCACCTTCATGCCCTCCGGCGCCACAACCTTACCTTCTAATACCTGTATCTGTTTCATCTGCTTATTCCTCCTGAATGATTCTATTGAACAATTAAAAACTGATTTGCCTGAATATGTGTCCCATTTTCTCCTGCTTCGTTTTCATATAGAAATTGTCGTACTTCTGTGGGGTGATCTCAATGGGAACCCGTTCCTTAATTACCAACCCGAAGCCCTCCAGCCCGTAGACCTTATCCGGGTTATTCGTCAGGAGCCTGAGAGATTTCACCCCCAGGTCTGACAGGATCTGGGCGCCCACCCAGTATTCCCGGAGATCCGGAGCGAATCCCAGCCGCAGGTTTGCTTCCACCGTATCCAGCCCCTGTTCCTGAAGCTCATAGGCTTTCAGCTTGTTAATCAGCCCGATTCCCCGGCCCTCCTGGCGCATGTACAGCACAACGCCGCGCCCGGCAGCCTCCACCTGCTGCATGGCTGACTGAAGCTGCAGTCCGCAGTCACAGCGCAGAGAGCCGAAGGTATCACCTGTCAGGCATTCCGAGTGCACCCGGCAGAGCACATCTTCACCATCTCCGATCTCCCCTTTTACCAGAGCCACATGATGTTCCCCGGTAATATCATTCACATAGCCGCAGATCCTGAAATGCCCGTATTTCGTCGGCAGGTCGGCGCAGGCCTCCTGGCTCACATGCTTCTCATGGATACGGCAATAATCCTGCAGCTCCTTGATTGTGATAAATTTCAGCCCATATTTCCCAGCCAGCTTCCAGAGGTTTGGCGTGCGCATCATCGTTCCGTCCTCCTCCATCACCTCACAGCAGACGCCGCACTCCCGCAGCCCGGCCAGCCGCATGAGATCCACCGTGGCCTCTGTATGCCCGTTCCGCACCAGTACCCCTCCGCTTCTGGATACCAGCGGAAATACATGGCCCGGCCTGCGGAAATCCTGTGGTTTTGCCGCCGGATCGGCGCATTTCAGCATAGTATGAGACCGCTCGGCAGCCGAAATCCCTGTCGTCGTGTCCACGTGGTCAACGGACACCGTGAACGCCGTAGAATGGTTATCTGTATTCTCGGACACCATCTGCGGCAGGCCCAGCCCTCCCGCCACCTCCGCGCTCATCGGCGTACAGATCAGCCCTTTCGCCTGGCACGCCATGAAATTAATGTTCTCCTGTGTGGCAAATTCTCCCGCACAGATCATGTCCCCTTCATTTTCCCTGTCCGGATCATCCGTTACCAGGATGACCTTGCCGGCCCGCAAATCCTCAAGAGCCTCCGGAATCGTGTGGTACGTTTGCTTCATCGTTCTTTGTCCTCCTCTTTAAATCCCATATTCTTCGAGAAGCTCCATGGTAAGGCCTTCCCGTTTTCCGGCTGTTTCATTTGTAATTCCCTGCACGCCCCCTGTAACTTCCCGGGAAACGCCTAATAATTTTTTTACGTATTTTCCGATCATATCATTTTCCAGATTCACCAGGCTTCCGGGTTTTTTATCCAGGAGGGCTGTCTCCCCGCCTGTATGAGGGATCACCGATACAGAAAACGCCCTGTCGTCCACCGACGCCACGGTCAGGCTGATCCCGTCTATACAGACCGATCCTTTATCCACAATCAGTTCCAATAGTTCCCTCGCGGCCTCTATCGTCACCCAGAC
Organism: Wansuia hejianensis; assembly: GCF_014337215.1. Lineage (NCBI taxonomy): Bacteria > Bacillati > Bacillota > Clostridia > Lachnospirales > Lachnospiraceae > Wansuia > Wansuia hejianensis. The sequence goes on from NZ_CP060635.1 coordinate 2,160,884, forward strand.
CGCATTTTCCTCTCTGCGGAGAGAACGGATGGTTCCTGTTCCGTCTATATGGCCAGACACCAGATGCCCTCCGAAACGCCCGTCCGCCGCCATGGCCCGTTCCAGGTTCACCAGATCTCCCGGGCTGCATCTGCCGAGGCTGCTTCTCCTGATTGTCTCTGCCATCACATCCGCCGTAAATCCATCTGCCTGCAGAGAAACCACCGTAAGGCAGATGCCGTTCACCGCGATGCTGTCCCCGGTCCGTGTTCCTTCCAGGACTTTCTTCGCCCGCACTGCAATGGTCCCTGATGAACCAGTGAGGGATAACGACCGGATCACACCTTTTTCTTCCACTATTCCCGTAAACATGTTCCATCTCCTCCTTCCGCCAGATATTCCAGCAGCAGATCGCCGCCGATCCGGGTGATTTTATCCAGGCGCAGCCGCCTTGCCTCTGAGGGAAGCTCCACGCCTGTCCCCTCCACAGGAGTCCGTCCGCCGCCTCCGAAGATCTTCGGCGCTATAAATGCCTTCACCTCCCGGACGATGCCTGCCTGCAGGGCGCTGTCATTCAATATGCCCCCACCCTCCAGCAAAATACTGTCAACCGCCCCGATTCCCGGGATATCCCCGCCTCCGAGCAGCTCCATCAGCCGCCCCAGATCCACCTGTCCCTTTTCACCTGGAACTGAAACCACATGGAGGCCCGCCTCCTGCAGCCGCTTACGTTTCTCCAGGTAATCTGTTCCAGCCTCATCCATGGCGCAGACAACAACCGTGGGATATGTACGGGCTGTCCTGCAGATCCTGCAGTCCTCCGGAATCCGCAGCCTGCTGTCACAGATAATCCGTACCGGGCTTCTCCTTCCCTCTTCCCTCACAGTAAGCAGCGGGTCGTCGGCCAGAACAGTTCCTATTCCCGCCATAATCCCCATATACGTCCAGCGCAGCTCCTGTACCCTCGCCCGGGCCTCTTCCCCGGTAATCCATTTGGAAGCGCCGGTTCTGGAGGCGATCTTCCCGTCTGCGGTCATGGCGTATTTCATCACTACATAAGGCCGCTTCTCAGTGATGTAATGAAAAAACACCGGGTTCAGCCGGTCGCACTCCTCTCTCATGAAATCCTCTTCCACACAGACGCCAGCCTCCCTCAGAATAGCAGCCCCCTTCCCGGCCACTTTAGGATTCGGGTCCCTGGACCCTATGATCACTCTGGCGATCTTGTGTTCCAGAATGGCCTCCGTACAGGGCGGAGTCTTTCCCTGATGACAGCACGGCTCCAGCGTGACATACAGATCTGCCCCCTCCGCCGGCTCTGTCAGGGCGGCTATGGCGTTCCGTTCGGCATGGGGTTCCCCGCAGCGGGCGTGGTACCCCTCGCCGATCACCCTTCCGTCCTTCACGATCACCGCCCCGACCAGGGGATTCGGATTCGTCCATCCCTTCCCCTGCCGGGCCAGCTCTATCGCCCGTTCCATAAATCTGCGATCCGTCATCTCTCATCCCTTCTTTCTTGATCTGTTCAAGCGCCGGCCGGCATCCAGACGGCTCACGCCGCTGCTTCCTGAGGATTCCGGAAACGTCCGGCGCTGCCTCTCTGCCTCCTAAGCGCCAGGCATGGAATCTCCCGGAGGAACAAAAACCGCAATAGAAAAATGCCCCGGAACCCATCGGCGCTCCGCCGGCCCTTCTGGGGGCCGGCGCCATTCTTCAGGTTCTGAGACATTTCATTCTATGACATTCATCCTGCGCTTGACAGAGATTCTACAGCACATCTCCAAAACTTCCGTAAGTCTTTCATGGTCCATCCATGAAATTACTCACCCGGAAAATATCAAAACCCTGAAATGGTCATCCATTTCAGGGCCTCATGCACACAGCAGACAAACTGCCATACATCTTCTTCCATCCAGACTATACTGTCGGCCCCGGAATCTCACCGGATCCTGCCTTTCGGCTCGCGGGCTTTACCGCCGGTAGGGAATCACACCCTGCCCTGAAGATTGTTATTTTTTTAATTATGGGCTTATTATACTCCAGCCCGTCCTGCTTTTCAAGTATTTTTTTCCATATCCAGAAGTACAGACTGATATCCTTCCAGATTTAGGATTTCTCCGGATATCTTCAGCCTGTCATAATTATTCAGGAGCACCTTCGCAAGCTTTCCCGGCAGTTGAACGCTCTGGGGACTATTCTGATAATTCGCGATCATCAGAAGGCACTTGCCGCCGCCCGTGCGGTAAAAGGCAATGATATTCTCCTGCTCTTCCAGGACCGGACGGAAAACTCCGTAAACAACACCCTCCATCTCCGATGAAGTCCGGCAATTCCTCTTCTTTCTCATCAAATACCTCGCCCACCGCAAACGCCTGGTGCGGTTCAAAGGCTCTCTTCTTAAGCTCCGTCAGAAATACCCCAATCCCCCGGGCTTCCTTCAGCATATTTTGAACGGAGCAGAGGCCGTCCGGCCGGTCAGCGGGATAATCCCGGAACGGAAGCGCTTTTTTAATATTAATGATCGCGTCGATCCGGAAACCGGCGATTCCCTTGTCAAGCCACCAGTTTACCATCTGGTAAATCGCTTCCCGCACCTCCGGGTTCTCCCAGTTCAGATCCGGCTGTTTCCGGTGAAACAGGTGAAGATAATCCAGCTTCCGGATAATTCCCCTGAGATCACCGGTCCCGTCGCCGTCAGAATCATAAAAGCTTTTCGGATACACCTGATATGCTCTTGTTTCCAGCCACCATTTTTTCTCCATGTCCGTATCCCACCAGTCCTTTTCTTCCTCACCCTTCTCAGGAGAGATGCCAGATATCCTCATTATACTGGGCGATCGTCCGGTCGGAGGAGAAGTATCCGGCTTTTGCGATGTTCACCAGCGCTTTCCGGTTCCACTCTGTGCGTTTCTCATAATCCGAATAGATGGTTTCCTTAGTTTTTATATAATCCTCCAGGTCCAGCAGCGTCATGAACCAATCCTTGCTCACAAGTTCGTGATGCAGCCGCTCCAGGCTTACCGGATCTCCCAGCTCCATGACCTCTTCACTGACAATAAAATCCACCAGCTCCCGAATGACCGGATCGCTGTCGTAATATTTTTTCGCACAGTAGCCTTCCGTGTCATAGAGGCGGATCACCTCCTCCGGCTTTCTGCCGAAGATATAAATATTCTCGTCGCCCACCAGCTCATGAATCTCCACATTGGCTCCATCCTCCGTGCCCAGAGTTACGGCGCCGTTCAACATAAACTTCATATTACCGGTGCCGGAGGCTTCCTTGGACGCCAGCGATATCTGCTCCGAAATGTCCGCTGCAGGTATCAGTTTGGAGGCTTTTGTCACATTATAATTTTCCACCATGATCACCCGGAACCAGGGGCTTACCTCCGGGTCCTGGGCGATGAGCTGCTGCAGGCAGAGAATCAGATGGATGATGTCCTTGGCAATGGTATAGGCCGGAGCTGCCTTGGCTCCGAAGATCAGCGTGACCGGCGTCTTCGGCTTCCTGCCCTTTTTAATTTCCTTATATTTGTAGATCGCATAGAGAGCGTTCATCTGCTGCCGTTTATACTCATGAAGCCGCTTGATCTGCACGTCAAAGATAGAGTTCTCATCCACATCCAGATTCTGTGTCTCATACAAATACCGGCGCAGCTTCTTTTTATTCTTCCGTTTTACCTTCTCCAGCTTCTCCAGAGTCTCCTGATCGTCTCTGTAAGTCAGCAGCTTTTCCAGCTCCATAGCGTCCTTCTCAAAGCCGCCGCCGATCAGGGACCGCACCAGCCCCGCCAGCTCCGGGTTGCAATGGAGCAGCCACCGCCGGAAAGTGATCCCGTTGGTTTTGTTGTTAAACTTCTCCGGATATATTTTATAAAAATTCTTCAGTTCAGAATTCTTCAGAATCTCCGTGTGCAGGGCCGCCACCCCGTTTACGGAAAATCCATAATGAATATCCATATGAGCCATATGAATCCGCTTTTTGGCATCGATAATGTAGACACTCTCATCCTGGAACTTCTCCCGCACCCTCGCGTCCAGCTCCCGTATGATCGGCAGCAGCTGAGGAACCGACTGTTCCAGAAATTCGATGGGCCATTTTTCCAGAGCCTCGGCCAATATTGTGTGGTTGGTATACGCGCAGGTACGGCTTACGACACGAATGGCTTCATCCAATGTAAATCCCCTCTCCTGCAGCAGGCGGATCAGCTCCGGTATGACCATGGACGGATGGGTATCGTTAATCTGAATGACCACGTGCTCATCCAGCTTATGCAGATCCACGCCCCGGTCCGCACATTCCTTCAGAATCAGCTGGGCAGCGTTGCTCACCATAAAATACTGCTGGTAGATCCTCAGCAGCTGCCCCTGGCTGTCGCTGTCATCCGGATAGAGGAACAGCGTCAGGTTGCGGCGGATATCCTTTTTGTCAAAATTGATCCCGTCATTCCCCACGATGCTGTCGTCCACAGAATCCAGATCAAAGAGATGCAGGCGGTTGCAGCCGTTCTGATACCCCGGCACGTCGATGTCATACATCACAGACTGCAGGGTAAACTGCTTAAAGGGCACCTGGAAGGAGACATTCTGGCGCACCAGCCAGCTGTCTCTGGAAATCCAGGGATTTTTCAGCTCCCGCTGCTTGTTGTTCACAAATTGCTGGCGAAACAGGCCGTAGTGGTAGTTCAGCCCTACACCGTCCCCGCAGAGGCCCAGGGTCGCCACGGAATCCAGGAAGCAGGCTGCCAGACGCCCCAGGCCGCCGTTCCCCAACGAAGGCTCCATTTCCATTTCTTCAACCTCCGCCAGATCCAGGCTGTACTTCTTCAGCACCTCATTCACCTCTTCATAGAGCCCCAGATTAATGAGGTTATTGGACAGGAGCTTACCGATCAGGAATTCAGCCGAGATATAGTACAGCTTTTTCTTCCCCTGGATTCTCGGCCGTTTTTCCATCTCTTCTTTTGTGATTTCCATCAGGACGTCAAAGATCTCATTCTTCGTGCACTGACTGATCCTTCTTCCAAACCGCTGCTTTAATAACGCTTCAATTCTCTCTTCCATGATTACCTCCAGTCGCGCTGTCGCCGCGCGTTCTATATTCCTGCGTGGATTCCCTGACCACCAGCTTCCCCTCAAAAAACAGCCTTCTGGGCTTTTCCTTTTTCCGTATCAGCTGAAACAGGTGACGGACCGTAGCTTCCGCAATCTCCTCCGCCGGCTGCTCCAGCGTCGTAAGGCTGGGAATATAATACTTCCCCGCATCCAGCCCGTCAAAGCCCGCCACCGAACAGTCTGCCGGGACCTCTACCCCTGCCTCTTTCAACGCTCGGCACGCTCCCAGGGCCAGGGTATCGGCTGTCGCATACAGGGCGCTGAACCTGGCTCCTGCCTCCAGCAGTTTCTTCGTCATACGGTAGCCGCTGGCCAGGGAATAGCGGTCGATCTCCGGCTCCATATATACCACCAGTGAAGGGTCAAAGGCGATACCCCGGTTCTCCAGTGCCTGGCGGTAACCGTCCAGCCTTAATTTCCCAATGCTTTCATCATCCTCTGCAGAGGTCAGCACGGCAATCTGCCGATGACCCAGGCTGCACAGATAATCGACTATTTTGAAGCTTTCCTTCCGGTTATCCACCGACACGCTGCCGCCGATATATCCGCCGGCCTTTTCCAGCTGACCGATGGTACTGATCACAAATGGCACGGTCAGCCGCCTCTGCAGCTCTTCCGGATGGGCGAAATTACCGCCCAGGAAAATAATCCCTCTCAGACGCTTCTCTTTCACCAGCTCTAAAGCCAGCTCCAGCTCATTCTCATCCTCCTCCACCTGCTGAAGGATGCAGGAATATTTCTGCTCCTGAGTCTCTTTCTCAATCGTATGGATGATATCTGTAAAAAACATATTATCCATACCCTTCACAAGGAGCGCAACCGCCCTGGCATCCACCCGTTTCAGGTTCCGGGCGCTGTTGTTGGGCACAAATCCTGATTCAGCGATAACCTGCAGGATCATTTCCTTGGTCTTCGGGTTAATATCCGGATGATTGTTCATGGCTCTGGACACTGTACTGACGCCCACCCCGCATTTTCTTGCAATATCTTTGATCGTAACTGTATCCATGATTTTCTCACTACGCCCTTCCGTACAGCTCTGTCACATGCCTGATCTTCTGCAGCAGCTCTTCCGTCAGCTCGCCGGGCAGCAGCCTCCATCTCCAGTTATTCCCCAGGGTAGAGGGGTAATTGAAACGCGCCTCTTTACCCAGCCCCAGATAATCCTGAAGAGGAATCACCGCAAGATCAGCCACGCTCGCCAGCGCCAGCCGGATAAAATCCCACGGGATCTCTTCCGGACTGCTTTTCCTGTTGTTCATATATTCCCTGGAAAATTCCCGGTCTCCGGGACTCATTTCTTCATACCACCCTGCAATAGTGTTATTATCATGCGTTCCTGTATACACCACACAGTTGTGGGAATAGTTGTGGGGAAGATAATCACTCTCTTCCCTGGAATCAAAAGCAAACTCCAGCACCTTCATGCCCGGATAGCCTGTCTCGCGCACTAACTGTAAAACGCTCTCCGTCAAGAATCCCAGATCCTCTGCGATGATGCTGACCGGCCCCAGCTTTTCCTTCAGAACGCGGAACAGCTCCATGCCCGGACCTTGCTCCCAGTGGCCGTTCTCTGCTGTCTGATCCCCATAGGGGATGGAATAGTAGGCATCAAACCCTCTGAAATGATCCACACGCACGACATCATACAGCTGAAAGCAGTATCTCATCCGCCGGACCCACCACTCGAAACCCGTCTCTCTGTGATAGTCCCAGCGATACAGGGGATTCCCCCACAGCTGCCCCTTTGCCGAAAAAGCATCCGGAGGGCAGCCCGCGACGGCGACCGGAAGATTCTCCCTGTCAAATTGGAACAGGCCGGGTCCGGCCCAGGCGTCCGCGCTGTCCAGCGCCACATAGATCGGAATATCCCCGATGATCCGGATTCCTTTCCCATTCGCATATCCTTTTAATTTTCTCCATTGGCGGCTGAATTCATACTGCTGAAAGCGGTAAAATGAGATTTTCTCATTCAGCTCTCCCCGTTTGGCCTCCAATGCCTCTGGCCGCCGGTTCTTTAAATCCTCCGGCCATTCGTTCCAGCATTTCTCCTGCTGCTGGCGCTTAATAGCCATATACAGGCAGTAATCCTCCAGCCAGTAACCATTCTCTTCTGCAAACCGCTGATATTCCTCCGTCTCCCGGAAGCGTCCGAAGGCCTTCCGCAGCACTTGAAAACGTGTCTGATAGATTTTTCCGTAATTCACAGTTCCAGGCTCCTCGCCGCAGTCTGCTTCTCTGCATTCCTCATCAGTCAGCAGCCCTTCCTCTCTCAGAAGATCCAGCGAGATGTAATACGGATTGCCGGCAAATGTTGAAAATGACTGATACGGCGAATCCCCATAACCGGTAGGGCCCAGCGGAAGTATCTGCCAGTTCCTCTGGCCTGCCCGCTCCAGCTGGTCCACAAACTCATACGCTTCTCTCGAAAAACCTCCGATCCCGTATCTCGTCGGCAGTGATGATACGGGTAATAATATGCCACTTGATCTCATACGCTTCTCCTTCAGAAACCCTTCCGGAATCGTTATCGGTAACGTTTCCAATATAGTCTTAGTATATCATATCCGATGTACTTTTACAATTCATAATATACCAAAAATCCGAAGAAATATTCCGATTATAAAACACCCTGCCTATCAGGAGCAGGGTGTTTCTATATTCTTGAGCTGGATTGTTGCGGCCCGGGGATCTTCCGCTCTGTCAGTTGAATACAATCTCTATGTCTGTCCCCTTGCCTGGTTCACTGTCTACGGTCACTTTTGCATTGTGAAGGATAGCACCGTGTTTAACGATTGACAGCCCCAGCCCGGTTCCGCCAGTTTCCCGTGAATGGCTTTTATCCACCCGGTAGAACCGTTCAAAAATCCTGTCTATATCTTCTTTGGCGATTCCGATCCCGTTATCCTTCACAGTGATTTTAGGCCTTCCGTTCACCACATCCAGGATCAGGTCTGCCCGGCCGCCGGGCCTGTTGTATTTAATGGCGTTGTCACAGAGGTTATAGACCATTTCATAGAGCACCTGACGCACTCCCGTGATTTCCGCACGAACGCCCCTGAAACCAAATGTTACCTTCTGATCCGCAGCGCTCTTGGACAGATGGCTCCGGACGTCTTCACAGATCTCGTACAGATCCGTGGGTTCCATCGGCAGCTCATCTTCTCCGGCCTCGTCCAGCCGCGACAGGCGGATGATGTCTTCCACAAGGGCAGACAGGCGGCTGGCTTCTGTATGGATTCTGCCTGCAAAATTCTGGATATCTTCCTGACGGACCATCCCATTTTCGATGATTTCGGCATAGCCGGAAATAGACATCAGAGGCGTCTTCAGCTCGTGGGATACGTTGGCTGAGAATTCCCTCCGCATTTTCTCCGCCTCCTGTTTTTCTGTCACATCCAGCACCAGGATCACGGCTCCGGATACCTGTTCGGACACCCGGACAGGATTCGCCAGCAGCTGGTAGACTCTGCCGCCCAGCTTCAGCAGCTTTTCATTGGAATTGCCGCGGAGCGCTTCCTGAAGGGCCTCTTTCAGCACCTCGTTCCGGCTCACCGTCACGATATCGTGATTGATACACTCTTCCAGCTTCACATCAAATAATTTCTGGGCTGCCCGGTTTATGGACAGCACTACGGTCCGGTTAGTCACAATCAGGCCGTCTTTCATATATTCTGTGATCGCCAGATATTCCTCCTGGTTCTGCTTCAGCAGCTCCATCTGGCTGGCAATCTGCTGGTTCTGCCGATAGATCCTGCCCAACAGCGGGCTGATCTCTTCATAAGCTTCGTTTTCATTGTCCAGCGGATGCTCCAGGTCCAGACGGTTGATAGGCGCCACAATCCGGTTAGTCATGATGCGCACACAGATCAGTGCCAGTACCGTCAGTACCACCATCAGCGTGACCGCGATCCCCAGGCCGGAAAACAGCGTTTTCCACACGCTGTCCATGGTATTCGCCACCCGGATCACCATCCCGTTATCCAGCCGCAGCGCGTAATAATAGGTCTGCTTTGACAGCGTCTGGGAAAGGCGCCCGTCATGTCCCACGCCATCCTTCATGGCCTCCAGCACCTCCGGCCTCTTGCTGTGGTTGCCCAGCTCATCAGCCGGTTCCTCTGATTCAAAAAGCACGCTGCCGTCCGTATCAATCAGCGTGATTCTGCTGGTGGAAATACGGGAGACGTGCTCATCCAGGTATTCAGGTCCCATATCATTGATAGAGGTCTGGAGGTATTCACATTCATCCTCCACCCGCAGCCTCATCTGATCGTACATCCGGTTATACATCACAAACTCCATGACCAGAAACGTCAGTATAATCGAAAGCACCACCAGCAAGGCCGTATTTTTTAAAATCCGTTTTCTCATAGGGCGTTATCCTCCTATCCGGTATCCGACCCCGCGGACCGTCTCGATGTACTCGCCGCAGGAGCCCAGCTTCTGCCTCAGGGTCCGTATGTGAACATCAACCGTCCGGGTTTCCCCGTCAAAATCATAGCCCCACACATGGCCCAGCAGGCGGTCTCTGGAAAGCACGATTCCCTGGTTTTCCATCAGGAATCTCAAAAGCTCAAATTCCTTAAGGGTCAGCGTCACCTTCTGTCCGTCCGCAATCACCTGATGCTGCTGCACCAGAACCTGCAGGTCATTGACCTGCAGCGTCGCATTATTCTTGTCCTCTTTTCCGGTCCGCCGGAGCACCGCCCGGACTCTCGCAATGAATTCCATCATGCCGAACGGCTTCGTTATGTAATCGTCCGCCCCGCAGTCCAGTCCCCGTACTTTATCATATTCTGCGCCTTTGGCAGTTACCATGATCACAGGAATATCCTTCGTCACCTCCGAAGCTTTAAGACGGCTCAGTATTTCCAGCCCATCCTCTCCCGGCAACATGATGTCCAGCAGTATCAGAGATGCCTGGTGCGAGGAGAGCTCCTCAAAGAGTTCCGCCCCGCTCTCCAGCCCTTTGGCCCGCAAGCCGCTGGATTCCAGGGTATATACGATTAATTCCCGGATATTTCTCTCATCCTCCACACAATAAATCATGATCCTATTCTCCTCTGTGCTGTCCTGTTATTGAAAATTCCACCCACTCAGCAATATTCGTGGCGTGGTCTCCGATCCGTTCAAAATATTTGGCGATCATCAGCAGATCCATGGTCTGTTCCGGGTTGGCCACTCCTTTGCCGATCCCGTGAGCGAGGTCGTCTCTGATCTCATCGAACAGGCGGTCCACAACGTCATCATAATTGATCACTTCCCTGGCAATCTCCAGATCCTGCTTTACATAGGCGTCAATGCTGTCCGTGACCATTTTCCTGGTTGCCTTTGCCATTTCACCAATCCGGACGGTCTGCGCCGGCGCTTTAAGGCTCCCCGTCGTCTGTACGATCTCCGCGATATCCGCCGCCTGGTCGCCAATCCGTTCCATATCAGTGATCATCTTCAGCGCCGCCGATATCTTCCTCAGGTCGCCGGCAACCGGCTGCTGCTGCAGGAGAAGCTTCAGGCACAGGCTCTCTATATCTCTTTCCTTCAGGTCAATGGCATTGTCCTCCTTCATGATGGTCTGCGCCGCGGTAATATCCTCGCTCATCAATGCCTTATAGGTTTCACCGATCACCTTTTCACAGAGCGCTCCCATCTCGATCAGTTCCGTGTGAAGTTTCTCTAGCTGCCTGTCAAATTTATTTCTCATATTAACCAAACCTCCCTGTAATATAGTCTTCTGTCCTCTTATCCTTCGGCATGGAGAAAAGTTCTTCTGTCTTATTCTGCTCAATCACTTCTCCCAGCAGGAAAAACACAGTATTATCAGAGATTCTCGCGGCTTGCTGCATGTTATGCGTGACCATGACAATAGTATAATCTTTTTTCAGCTCAGCCACAAGATCTTCTATCTTTGATGTGGATATAGGGTCCAGGGCTGATGTGGATTCATCCATCAGCAGAACCTCCGGCTGCACAGCCAGAGCCCTCGCGATGCAGAGCCGCTGCTGCTGTCCTCCGGACATTCCCAATGCGCTGTTCTTCAACCGGTCCTTCACTTCATCCCAGATCGCGGCCTGGCGCAAAGACTGTTCTACAATTTCATCCAGCTTCGCCTTGGAATGTACTCCATGAGTCTTAGGTCCGTAAGCCACGTTGTCATAGATGCTCATCGGAAAGGGGTTGGCCTTCTGGAACACCATTCCCACGCGCTTTCTCAGCATATTTACATCCGTATTTTTTCCATACACATCCAGGTTCTCAAGCATCAGCTTCCCGGTTATTTTGCACCCGTCTACCAGATCGTTCATCCGGTTAATGGATTTCAGCAGCGTTGATTTTCCGCATCCGGAAGGACCAATGAACGCCGTAATCTCTTTTTCGGGGATTTTCAGGTTTACATCCTTTAAAGCATGGAAATCTCCATAATAAAGATTCATATTTTCTATCGTAATTTTATCCATCTCTATTGTCCTTTCGTAAGCTTTTTGGCAAAGTAGCCGGACACCGCATTGATCAAAAGCACCATGACCAGCAGGATCACTGCTGTCGCGAAAGCTTTATCCATATGCAGCCCTTCCGTGGAAAGCACATACATATGCACCGCCAAGGTACGCCCGGATTCCATGGGCGAAGCATATTTAGCCACACTTCCCGCCGTGTATATCAGGGCCGCCGTCTCGCCTACCACCCGGCCCGTAGCCAGAATGATGCCGGACAAAATCCCCGGCATTGCAGCCGGAATAACAATTTTGAAAATAGTCCGGAGCTTGCCGGCCCCAAGGCCAAAGCTGGCTTCTCTATAGGCCACCGGCACAGACTTCAGGGCCTCCTCCGAGGTACGCATGATCAACGGAAGGATCATAATTGCCAGCGTAAACGCGCCTGACAGCATGGAATACCCCCAATGCAGCGTAGTTGCAAAAAACAGCAGTCCGAAAAGGCCGTACACGATAGAGGGAATGCCTGAAAGGGTTTCAGCCGTGATCCGAATGATTCCTACGATCCTGCCAGTGTTGTTGGCATATTCTACCAGGAAAATGGCTGCAAACACACCAATCGGTACGGCGATCAGCAGGGAGATCACGGTCATCTCCAGTGTGTTTACAATCGCGGGCAGCACGGAGCTGTTTTCACTGCTATATTCCAGCGCAAAGAGGTCCGGGGTTATGTTGCCGACACCCTTAATCAGAATAAATGCGACTAAGAATATCAGTACGGCAATCGCCAGAAGGGAGGCCGCCCAGGTGGCTGCTGTCAGGACTGAAGAGAGAATGCTCTTTTTATAAACGACTGTTATTGGCTTCTTCACAGCCGCCATTTCCGCCGCGGCTTCAGAATCTCTGTTATTCATGGGCTTTCCTCCTGTTCAGTAAGGATACCGAAAGGTTAATGATCAGGATAAACACGAAGAGGACTACGCCTGTGGCAATCAGGGCTTCTCTGTGCAGGCCGGACGCATATCCCATCTCCATAACAATATTAGAAGTCAGCGTCCTGACTCCTTCTGTCAGCCCTTTGGGCATCCAGACATGGTTGCCTGCTACCATGATCACCGCCATAGTCTCCCCGATGGCGCGGCCGATGCCCAGCACCAGCCCGGCGACTACGCCCGACTTGGCAGCCGGGACCACCGTAAAAAACACACTCTTAGAATGAGTCGCCCCCAGGGCAAGCGCTCCTTCATAATAGCTGTCCGGCACACTCTGCAGCGCAGGCTCCACCACGCCGACTACTGTCGGCAATATCATGATTGCCAGCAGTATAGAAGCCGTCAGCATGGTGCTTCCGCTCCTGAGGTTAAAAATCTGTTTTACCGCCGGAACCATCAGCACCAGTCCAAAAAATCCATATACGACGGAAGGCACGCCGGCCATCAGATTGATCCCGGATTTCAACGGTCCGTATAGCTTTTTGGGGCAATAGAAAGCCATAAATATGGAGGTCAATATGGCGATCGGAACACCCAGAACTATCGCTCCCGCAGTCACATACAGGCTGCCCAGGATAAAAGGCAGAATCCCGTAAATGTTATTGCCCGGTTTCCAGGTCTCTCCCAGCAGGAAATCAAAAATGCCAATTTCGCGCATGGCTGGAATGCCGTTGGCAAACAGGAATACACAGATCAGGACTACTGCGAATACAGAGACACAGGCAGCGATCAGAAAGACTATCTTCATTCCTGTTTCTTTCAACTTCGCTCTTGATTTCATAAAATCGTTCTCCTTGGCTTATGTTAAAGGAATGTAAAGACCCTTGTCTGGAAAAGGGGGACAGGGCAAGCCCTGTCCCCTACCTGGTCTTATGTATTCCTATTTCCAGTTACTGAAGTTCAGACCAATCGGTGACTGCTCCGGTAAAGATATCTTTTACCTGGTCACTGGTTAACTCCTCCGTTGGATTGTCATTGTTGACAATTACCGCTATGCCGTCCGTTGCGATTACAGTCGCCGTTACGCCCTGGCTGGTTTCTTCCTCTTTCAGCTCACGGGAAGCCATACCGATATCGCACAGCCCGTCAACAGTCGAGGTAACACCAGTGGTAGAATCAGACTGCTGTACTTCGATGTTTGCGTCCGGATTCAGTTTCTTGTACGCCTCAGCCAGCTTTTCCATTACCGGAGTTACTGAGGATGAACCTGCAACCACAACCTTGTCACTTCCGGCTTTTCCGCTGTAAGCCTCTGTTCCGTCAAGCGGAATATAACCTGCTTCTTCCACTACTGCCTGTCCCTCAGTGCTCAGGATGTAGTCCACAAAATCCTGTGCGGACTCACTCAGACCGTCTTTGGTCACGATATTGAACGGTCTCGTCACCTTATATTCGCCTGCCTTGACATTATCCACGCTCGCTTCCGCCCCGTCGATCTTAACCGCCTTAACGGTATCATTCAGAGATCCCAGAGAGATATAACCGATGGATGAAGTGTCGCCCGCTACGGTTGTCATCATAACTGAGGTGTTATTGGTGATCTGGGCAGCCTCTGTAGTCATATCTACTTTCTCGCCCGCATCATTCTTCTCTTCAATCCCAAACAGCTCGATAAAAGCGCCTCTTGTACCGGAACCGTCCTCACGGGATACAACATTAATCGGCCCCTCCGCCGCTGCAGTGCTGTTCGTTCCTTTGCTCTCACTCTTCGCCTCTGTATTCGCCTCAGGAGTTGAAGCAGCTTCTGCGGCCGTTGAAGAAGAATTACTTCCTTCGCCCGAACCAGAATTAGAATTGCTGCCGCAGCCCACCAGCAGACCAGCCGCAACAGTCAGTGCCATAAACATTGCAATACCTTTTTTCATAACTAATTTTCTCCTCTTTTTCTTCGTTTTATGATTTTACATTTCTTTTTTACAATCCAATCATAGCAGTTGAATGTAAAATGCAAAATCAGCCATATGTTAAATCCACGTAAAATTATAGGTTTTGCTTCCAAATGGTCGGGGAAGGGGGGGCGAGTTGGATACCCGGACGAAAGGGTGGGGGGAGGCGGGGCGGAACAGGGACAGCGCCATGGAAGGCTTCGGCCTGAAGTTCTGCTAAGCGGCCATCAGCACCTACAGGGAGGTACCAGGGCAAGTCCGGTAGAAATCCTGATGGATTTCTATCCTCCGTGCCCTTCAGGTATTGTGCGTGAGGCACAATACCTGCCCTCCCTTCCGGCGCTGCTGCCCGCTAAGCAGAACTAATCAGGCCTGCAGAAATCCATGGCGCTGTCCCTGTTCCACCCCGCCTCCCCCCACCCTTTCTGGTGATCTAAAACGCTTCACCCAGGTTCTCCGAAAGTGTCATCGGTATGGTTTCAAACAGTAATCAGTGGCTGATAGCGACCGATTGGCGCCAGTATTTCTTTATTGAATATCGAAATCTGCCGTCTGAGACCATCGGGGTCCCTCCCCTGGCGAGAGCCATTGTACCGTCTGGAACAGCCAGAAAAGCGGCGGGAGAGCTCCAGGGGCTGCGGCCTGACGGGCAGACCTCTGCAGGGTTGTTAGTGATTCTTGACTTCCGGAGACCGCTCTCCAGGGGGCGTCCGCTGTGCTTCAAGCACGGCGGGCGAGGGGAACGGAGGATGGAAGGCATCAAGCCTTCCACCGGACTTTCCCCGGTACCCCTGGAGAGCGGCCTCCGGAGGTCTTAGAATCACTTCAACCCGAAGCCCAGTCTGCCCGTCAGACTGCAGCCTCTGGAACTCTCCCGCTGCTTTTCGTCCGGGTATCCCCCCCCTCGCCACAAAACCGTAATTTAAAAGCCCTGAACGCAGCACAGCTTTTTTCGCTGTCTCCTGCCTTCAGGGCTTCCTGTCACCAATTTTTTGTTATGTATTTTTCCACATCCGCATAGATGTCATACCGGCATTCTTCATTTAATATTTCATGGCGCAGCCCCGGATATAGCTTACCTCTTACGTTCCGGTAGCCTGCCATCCGCATGGTCTCCAGGGCCTGTTTGAACTTCCTGGGATTTACTATACAAGGGTCTTCGGCGCCGCCGATAAAAAGGACCGGTAATTCAGGGCATTTGCACTGCCAGCCTTTCAGCCTGTAGGTATCGTCCATCAGATCGAACAGTGTCAGATATCCGTCTACCGTAAATGTAAAGCCACAGCCAGGGTCCTGTTCATAGGCTTCTACTACTGCGGCTGATGAACAGATCCAGGAAAAGGTACTTTTTTCCGCGGCGAAACGGCGGACATAGGGACCGAAAGATAAGCCTTCTATCCGCTTGCTGATATGTCGGTCTCCGTGTGAGGCCTTTTCCATCTTGGCCAGTATGCGCCCAAAGGCAGTTCCTGGATTCTTGCTGGGGGAACCGCAGACGATCAGCATCTTAAGCTCATCATCCCAACGCTTCGCATAGCAGCGGGCTGCCAGCGAACCCATACTGTGACCAAACAGGATGACCGGGAGTCCGGGCCAGCGTTCTCTGGCAAAGGCAGTGATCTGATGCAGGTCGGCCAGCATCGCTTCTTCTCCGCCTCCATACATATATCCCAGATCCTTCTCCTCCCGGACGCTGTGTCCATGGCCTCTGTGGTCATGGATGACACAGGCAAACCCCCTCTGGCTCATAAATTCCATAAAGTCCAGATAGCGCTCCTTATGCTCGCACATGCCATGAGAAATCTGGAAGATACCTTTCACCGTCTCTCCCTCGGAAGGCAACGTAATGAGCACCTCCAGATTTAAACCATCATAGGCGGACGGAACTGTTACTACTTCTCCCGTAGTTGTCACCCCTTTCTGTTCCCCTGGTCCATACACGGCGCTCAGCAGCCGGGCAGGGCTCCCATCCGGCGGATGCCCTCTGACAGTATTCTCTTAAAAGCCGGCGCAGCTTCATCGGCCGCCTTCTGCACCTCACCGTGGGACAATGGGCTGTCCGTGATCCCGCAGGCCATATTCGTGATGCAGGAAATCCCGCATACCTTCATCCCGCAGTGATTGGCAGCCACCGCTTCACAGGCTGTGCTCATTCCCACCGCATCCGCGCCCAGCAGACGGCACATCCTGACCTCGGCCGGCGTCTCATAATTGGGTCCTGTCAGCTGGACATAAACACCTTCCTTCAGGGAAATCCCCAGGTCTGCGGCTGTACTGCGCAGGATCTCCTGAAGCTCCCTCTTGTAGATATTGCTCATATCACAAAATCTGGGCCCCAACCCATCCAGGTTCGGGCCGATCAGCGGCGACGGAACAAAATTACTGATCTGATCCGTTATCATCATAAAGTCACCCGGCCGGAATTCCGGATTCATGCCCCCGGCCGCATTGGTCAGGAATAAAATCTCAGCGCCCATCTTCCACATCAGCCGGACAGGCAGCACAACATCGGCAATCGGATATCCCTCATAGTAATGGACCCTGCCCTGCATGATGACGGTCGGAACTCCCTGGACGTACCCGAATACAAAACGCCCCTTATGGCCCGGTACCGTAGAGACGGGAAAACCCTCAATTTCCGAATAGCCTATAACGGCCTCCGACTGAATCTCATCTGCGAATTCTCCCAGCCCGGAACCAAGGATCAGCGCAACCTCAGGGGCAAAAGGAATCTTTGCCCGGATGCTTTCATAACAGTTGTTCAACTTCACTTCAACCGGATACATCCTACCACGCTCCTTCTCATTCCGGAAAATTTTTCTTCAGATAGATAATCAGAAGTATCATGCTGAGAATGACGATCCCCATGGTCACGATCGGCACCCATCGGTAGGTGAAGCCTAGCACAGCCATCAGTACCTCGCTTAAGCCAATGGCCAGGAGGAACCAGGCAATTGCTCTCTGGTAACGCATTTCTTGCTCCGGCGTTCTCTTTTTCTTCTGAGCCATGGTGTCTTTTCCAGAAAATGCCCGTAGAATTCCGTTTCCCTTGCCTGCAAAAAATATTACGGCAAGCACACCCATAATTCCTGCGAACACCCAGTCAAATGTTGGACTAAACATAATGTTCCTTACCCCACTGTTCTTAATGTTTACTATAAAAGCCCCGGACGGCAGCCATAAGCCGGGGCGCGCCCGCGTCAGCGAACATGTCTGTTAATTATCATACCAGATTTTTACAGGCTTGTCCATCCGACTTCTGTTTCTTCTTCCTCTTTTACAGGAACTGCAAACTGCGCCGTCAGTTTATCATAGCATTCTTCACAAAGATCAAAGTGATGAATGGAAGTATCCTTTTTAGAAAAGTACCCCCAGGTCACATCCACGGAGCAGATTCCTTCTTTCAAAACGCCGTTTTCTATCAGCAGCTGTTTCCCGCAGCAATTGCAGACTGCCAGTTCCAGCTCGTTTGTTTTTTTGTCATATTTTCTCATGTGAATTCCTCCCCGGTTCAATAGACAGGTTGTTGGTTCATCCTCAGTATAACGCATCCGGATGACCGCGCCTAGTGGGAAGTAGCGTCAGTTCTGGAAAAAGCTAGCGCAGCGCATGGCCTCCTTCACCGTCTGGACATCAGCACCGCATCTTCCACCGGTTCCTCGTAATAATCTTTCCTGATACCCTCCCTGACAAAGCCCAGCTGTTCATACAGCCGCAAAGCCTTGTCATTGCTCCTTCTCACTTCCAGGTAAAGCCGGGTAACCCCTGCCTCTGCAGCGCGCCCGATCAGCTCCTTCACAAGCTGACTGCCGATTCCCTGGCCCTGACGGCTTTTTGCTACGGACACATTGGTGATGTCGCCTTCATCCGGCACCATCACTACGCCGCAGTATCCTGCAATCTGATCGCCATCTTCCGCCACGAGAAACAGGGTGTCCTGGCGCAGCAGAAAGGAGAAAAAGCCATTTTCCGTCCAGGGCACTGAAAAATTCTCCCGTTCAATGACCATAACCTGCTCCAGGTCATCCAGCGTCATTTCCCGCACCTTAACCATTTGTTATCCCCCCTTTTGAATATCCCTGCCCTGACTCAGGCTGCCTGCATGCAAACTGCCTGCAGTCTGACCGTCCGCGTTCAGACTTATCACGCCCGGATAGCTCCCGTCCGGACTGTTCACGCTCCGCCCGCTCACGCTCTGCCTGAGAGAGCCGGAGATACTCCGGCTGGTGCTCTCTGGCAGTCTGAATCTTACCTTCCTCATAATATTTCAGCGCCAGGGCGCCCAAAGCTCCGGCCCTCTGTCTGTTCAGATGGGGCGGCGCCTCTGTAAACGGCACCTTCAGAAGCTCCTGAAGCTTTTCCCTGTAGACGGCCGCCCCATCTCCCAGCACGGTCACCGGCTCGCCCAAACGGTTCAGCTCCTCTGCCAAATCCGCCACCGCTTCCGGCTTCTGAGCCGCCACAGTCAGAAGCTCGTGATTATTGAACCGGTAGATCCCCGTATAGACCTGACAGCGCCGTGCATCCATCATCGGACACACCAACCCCTCCGCATCATACAGGTTATAGGCCAGCGCATCCACCGTCGGCACCGAAATCAGAGGCTTATCCAGAGCCAGCCCCAGCCCCTTCGCCGTGGCCGACCCGATCCGCAGCCCGGTGAACGAACCAGGCCCTCCCGCCACCGCTATGGCATCCAGAGTTTTCAAATCCATGTCTATCATCGAAGCCGCCGCATCCAGCATCGGAAGCAGCGTCTGAGAATGCGTTTTCTTATAATTCACCGTATATTCCGCCAGAAGCACACCGTCCTCCAGAAACGCCACAGAGGCCACCAGCCCCGAGCTGTCAATCGCCAGTAATTTCATCGTTCTTCCATCCCTTCTATATGAATCAGCCGGTAATCAAAGCCTTTCTCCAGATCCTTTTCTATCGATACAGAAATCACCCGTTCCGGCAACAGCTCCCGGATCAGTTCCGCCCATTCGATCAGGCAGACTCCCTCTCCGAAAAAATAATCATCATATCCGATCTCTTCCATCTCTTCCGGTTCACCGATCCGGTACACATCAAAGTGATACAGCGGAAGCCGGCCGCCGCTGTATTCCTGCACAATCGTAAACGTGGGGCTGCTGACCGGCTCCTCAATACCCAGCCCGGCCGCCATCCCCTTCGTAAAAATAGTCTTTCCGGCGCCCAGATCCCCGTTCAGCGTATAAATCTGACCCGGCTTTGCGTCCGCTCCCATGCGCCTTCCCAAATCAAAGGTTTCCTCCGGGCTATTCGTTTCAACTCTCATCTATCTGCTCCTAACTGTTCTATCTGTTTCTGACTTCCATCTGTTCCTGACGCCTTAGTTCTACTCAGCAAACAGCTCAAAACTGCTGATATCTTATCACATTTGCTGCCTTTGAACAAGAGGCTTGCCTATCGTCCCTTTTCAGAGTATAATGTCGTCAGGCATTATACCAGCGCCGGGCTGCGGCCGGAAAAGGGACGATTTCCGCTGCTAATCCCACGCATCCTGCGGAGGGATATCCTGTCCGGCGGACATGGATAATGGAAAAATACTGGTGCCGCCGGCCGGCGCAACTGAAAGGAGACAACAATGGCAAATCCCATCGTTACAATCACCATGGAAAATGGTGACATTATGAAAGCTGAGCTGTATCCTGAAACAGCTCCCAATACTGTCAACAACTTTATCAGTCTGATTAAGGAGGGCTTTTACAACGGCCTGACCTTCCACCGGGTAATTCCCGGATTTATGATCCAGGGCGGCTGCCCCCTCGGCAACGGCACAGGCGGTCCCGGCTATTCCATCAAGGGCGAATTCGCCCAGAATGGCTTTAAGAATGATCTGGCCCACAAGGAAGGCGTTCTCTCCATGGCACGCGCCATGCATCCGGATTCCGCAGGAAGTCAGTTCTTTATCATGCACAAGGACGCTCCCCATCTGGACGGCGCATACGCTTCCTTCGGTAAAATCATTGAGGGCATGGACGTAGTAGATAAAATAGCCGGCGTGCCTACAGATTTCCGGGACTGTCCAAAAGAAGCTCAGAAGATTGCTTCCATGGCCGTAGATACTCAGGGAACGGAATATCCTGCACCCGAAAAATGCTGATGTTTCCCGGTTCCTTGCAATCTGCAGGGGCTGTAAAATAAGTCCTTTTTTACAGCCCCTTTTGTCTGCGCATCCTCTGGGCTCACGCCTTCATTTCTTCTCCCATCAGAATTCTTCCATCCAGCTCCGCATAATAAAGTGTCTCTTCTTTTCTGATTTCCGCTTTTCCGTTCGTAGCCTCTGTCACATCCTGGCAGAACTTTTTTTCTTCCCGGACCGGAAGGATTACCCGGAGTGCCACGATATCCGTATAATCTGCCTGCAGAACCGGTATCTTTTTCTGTCCCAGCAAATACTGAATCTTGCCGACACCTGTATAATCCGTTCTGATTTCCATCAGCGAACCGGACTTTTTCTCAATCAGCACGGTGTTCTTCAGCCCTTCCTGAACCGCCTTGGAATAAGCCCGGACCAGTCCGCCGGTGCCCAGCAGAGTTCCGCCAAAATACCTGGTGACCACAACTGCCGTATTATACAGCTCTTCTCCCAGCAGCACATCCAGCATCGGCCGCCCCGCTGTCCCGGAAGGCTCCCCATCGTCACTGGCCCGTACAGTTTCCCTCCGTTCCCCGATCACATAGGCAAAGCAATTGTGATTGGCATTCCAATATCTCTTTCTCATTTCTTCGATAAACTGAAGCGCCTCTTCCTCCGTCTCCACCAGCCTGACGGTCGCAATGAACCGGGATTTCTTCTCAACGATCTCGGCCTCGCCGCCCCTGTAGACAGTTTTATATAAATCCAGCATATTTGCCTCCAGATATGTATTAATTTTTCTTTATAGTATCATAATTTTACCAGTAATGTGAACTATTATTTTTTTAGGACTTTATTTAAAACAGGAATTTTGGTATACTATATAAGATTATAGCTTGTCTACCTTTAAGGAGGAACATAAATGAATTTTGGTAAGAAGGGTGTTCAGAGGAAGAAGGAACAGCTGGACTCCTCATCAACCATGATGGGGAAAAAGGCCGGGATTTCTGCGCTTCGGGTGCTGTTCCTGAGTATCATCGCCTTTTGTACGATAGTCATCTGCCTGGGCGTCGGGGCATACCGGGGCATTATTGACAGCGCGCCGGACATCTCTGATGTTAATATCATGCCTCTGGGCTATGCCACCTTTGTCTATGATGCAGACGGCAATCAGCTTCAGAAGCTGAATTCAGCCGAGGGCAACCGTATTTCGGTTTCCATCAGTGAGATCCCCAAGAATATGCAGCACGCAATCGTGGCGATCGAGGATTCCCGTTTTTATGAACATAACGGCGTGGACCCGCGTGGGATGCTCCGTGCGGCGGCAGTGGCCATCAGCACCGGATTCCAGCGGACCCAGGGCGCCAGTACGATCACACAGCAGCTTTTAAAGAACAACGTATTCACAGACTGGACAGAGGAAAACCGTCTTCAGAGCATCAAGCGGAAACTCCAGGAACAATACCTGGCTGTCGAGCTGGAAAAATCTCTGGCCGCAGAGGGCAAGAATGCCAAGGACGTCATTCTTGAGAATTACCTGAATACTGTCAATTTCGGCGCCGGAGCCTACGGTGTACAGACGGCCGCCCAGACCTACTTCGGGAAGGACTGCAAGGATCTGACGCTTTCCGAATGCGCCGTACTGGCGGCAATTCCGCAGAACCCCACGAAATGGAACCCGCGGAATCATCCGGAGAAGAACGCCGAACGCCGGGAAACCGTTCTCGATTACATGCTGGAACAGGAATATATCACTCAGGCCGAACACGATGAGGCGATGGCTGACGACGTATATGCCAGGATTCAGGAGCGAAGCTCTTCCTCATCTACTGCTACTCCCTATTCTTATTTTATAGATGAGCTGATCAGCCAGATCAAGCAGGATCTGATGGAGCAGAAGGGCTACACTTCCGTTCAGGCCAGCAACGCTATCTATAGCGGCGGTCTCCGGATTTATACCACCCAGGACCCACAGATTCAGCAGATCATGGATGAAGAATTCCAGAATGAAGCCAACTTCCCGGAGAATATCCAGATCGGCCTGGACTGGGCTCTGACCGTGGATCATGCGGACGGCAAACGCCAGAATTACAGCCGGGAGATGATGCAGGTATATTTCCGGGATATCGATCCCACCTTTGACTTGTTATTCAGCTCTGAGGAAGAAGCCCAAAGCTATATCGACCAGTATAAGGCGGCGATCGTCGGCCCGAATGATACCATTGTGGCTGAGCGGAGCAGTTTTACGCCACAGCCCCAGGCTTCCATGACAGTCATCGACCAGCGGACAGGCTATGTTAAGGGCATTGTGGGAGGCCGCGGCCAGAAGACTGCCAGCCTCACACTGAATCGTGCCACAGACACCTTCCGGCAGCCCGGTTCTACCTTTAAGATACTCTCAACCTACGGCCCTGCCATGGATCTGGGACGCATTAATCTCGCTACCGTAGTGGCTGATGAACCGTACAATTATTCCGACGGCAGCCCGGTCCACAACTCTGACAACGCCTACCATGGAAATGTGACGATCCGGACCGCTATCGCGAATTCCTATAACGTCGTTGCGGTCAAGACGCTGACAGAGATCACTCCCCAGACCGGTTTTGATTATCTGCTGCGCATGGGATTTTCAGAATTAATCAACGACAAGAACTGGGATGTCATCCAGCCTCTGGCGCTGGGAGGTATTACCAACGGTGTCAGCAACCTGGAGCTGACGGCTGCTTACGCGGCAATCGCCAATGGCGGCGTTTATATCGAACCAATTTTCTACACAAAGGTAACTGACCAGGACGGCAATGTGCTTCTGGAAAACACGCCTGTTGAGACAAGGATTTTTAAAGAAAGCACCTCTTATCTCCTGACCAGCGCCATGGAGGACGTTGTAACAGCCGGAACCGGTGTGGATTTCAAGCTGAACAGCATGACTGTCGCCGGAAAGACCGGTACTACTTCATCCTATAAAGATTTAGTGTTCGCAGGTTTTACCCCTTATTACACGGCTGCCATCTGGGCCGGCTGTGACGTCAACGTGGAGCTTCCTGAGGAATACCGCCACTTTCATAAGACGCTCTGGACCAACGTAATGAACCGGATCCATCAGGATCTTCCGGATGTCGGATTTAAAGCGCCCACCTCCGTCAAGGAAGTCACCATCTGTTCGGAGACCGGACTGCTGGCAGGCAACGGATGTCCCAGGGCTAAAGAGTATTTTGAACTGTCACAGGTACCTACCACACGGTGTACGCAGCACTACGTACCTCCGACACCGACGCCAACCCCAACGCCTTCCGCCACGCCGACGCCAACTGCAACGCCTTCACCGACACCAACGGCTGAACCAACGCAGGAACCGACGGAAGAACCCACGGAAGAACCGACTCCCGAACCAACAGATAGTCCGGAGCCAAGCGAATAAATCACACATCAAAAAGCAGCAGGGTGTTTCCAGAAGGAAACACCCTGTTCTGTAAAAATCAGTTTTTCTGTAACCTGCCAATTCCTTTGGGGATGTTAGCTCACCCCTGATTATTATTCTAATAGAGTTAATCTTTCACATAATTATAAGACAGTGTCCCCGCAATCTCACGCTGGTATCCCGGAAGGCCCTTATGCATTTCCAATGCCTCCTGGATATCGTAATCCACATATTCTCCGCCTCTGAACGCCACCACACGGCTGCTTTTTCCAGCCAACAACAAATCTACGGCGTAAGCGCCCATTATGGAAGCATAGACCCTATCCTTGCAGGTGGGGCTTCCTCCTCTCTGCATGTGGCCCAGGATCGTCGCGCGGGTCTCGATCCCCGTGGCCGCTTCTATCCGCTTGGCCAATTCCTGAGAATGGCCGATCCCTTCCGCGTTAATGATGATATGATGGGTTTTCCCCTTTTTCCGATTTTCTATAATCTGCGTGATAATCTCCTGCTCATTGTAATTGTATTCTTCTGGGAGAAGAATGTCCTCCGCCCCAGTGGCGATTCCCGCCCACAGTGCCAGATAACCTGCGTTCCTTCCCATGACCTCTATAATGCTGACACGTTCATGGGAAGCTGAGGTGTCCCGTACCTTGTCAATGGCCTGCATTGCCGTATTGACAGCACTATCAAAGCCGATGCTATAATCAGTGCAGGCGATATCCAGATCAATAGTTCCGGGAATCCCTATGGTATTAATACCTAGAGCAGACAGTTTTCCTGCCCCGGCGAAGGAACCGTCACCGCCAATTACGATCAAACCGTCAATGCCGTTTTGACGGCATACCTCCGCAGCCTGTGCCTGTCCTTCCGGTGTACGCATCTCCGCACATCGGGCGGTATACAGGATTGTCCCTCCTCGCCCGATGATGTCTGAAACATCTTTAGCACTCATATCTGTGATCTCACCCTGGAGCAGGCCGTCATAGCCCTTTAAAATGCCTTTTACCTTCAAACCTTTAAACAGCCCCCTGCGGACAACAGCGCGGATAGCTGCGTTCATGCCCGGCGCGTCTCCTCCACTGGTCAACACCCCAATCACCTTTATCCCTTTATGGTACATATAATTCTCCACCCGGCAGCCTCTGACTGCTCCCTTACTAACACTTTGTCTCAAAGGCCCCTGCCAGGACGCTCCCCGAACCGCTCCATATAGGCCGCCGACAGTTCTTTCCGGAAATCAGGATGCGCCACGCCAATCAGTGCCCTGGCCCGCTCACGGAGGGTTTTGCCCCGCAGGTGAGCGATCCCGTACTCTGTCACCACATAATCCACATCTGTCCGGGAAGTGCTCACAGCCGCTCCTTTATCCAGGAATGGTACGATCTTAGAGACCTTCCCGTGAGCAGCCGTGGAACTGATGGCGATAATGGAACGGCCTCCTTTGCTAATATGCGCCCCGCGCACAAAGTCGATTTGGCCGCCGATGCCGCTGATCTGATTCAGCCCCACGCTTTCTGAAGCTACTTGCCCCATCAGATCAACTTGCACACAGGAATTGATGGACACTAAGTTGTCATTTCGTCCGATCACATAAGGATCATTGACGTAATCCACAGGATACATAGCTACCGCGGGATTATCATTGACATAATCGTATAGCCGCCGGGTACCCATTAAAAATGTCACCACGGTTTTGCCCGGATGCAGAGTTTTTCTCCGATTGGTGATGATGCCGCCCTCAATCAATTCCACCACCCCATCAGAAATCATTTCTGAATGGATGCCCAGATCTTTTTTATCCTTCAGGAACAGCAACACAGCGTCAGGAATTGCTCCAATCCCCAGCTGCAGAGTATCGCCGTCCCGGATCAGCCGGGCGCAGTTTTCTCCGATGGCCTTTTCCGCCTCCCCAATTTTGGGGGGCTGAAGTTCCAATACTGGGTGGCTGATTTCTACAAAGGCGTCGACTTCTGACACATGCAGGCAGGTATCGCCCAGTGTCCTGGGCATCTCCCGGTTCACCTGAGCAATTACCCGTTTTGCGCATCTGGCCGCCGTCAGCGTATAATCTACAGAGACACCGCAACTCACATATCCCATTCGATCCGGGGGCGCAACCTGAATTACCGCCACATCCGGCGTGAGGGAGGACCGAAACAACTCAGGAATTTCGCTAAAGCAGCAGGGGGTAAAATCTCCCCTTCCCTCGTTGACTGCCGCCCGGGACTGAACACCCACAAACAGGCTGTTAAGCCTAAAATGACCTTCCGTGCCCGGCGCAGAGAATTTTGCGTTGCCCATAGACACCATCTGAACAATTTCCACATCCTGATAGTCCTCTTTATGCTCCACTAATACGTCCGTGATTGCCAGAGGCACCCCCACCGCGTGGCCCAACACTAACCGATCGCCGGAATGGATCAAACCCACTGCCTCTTCCGCTGTCATTTTTCGTTGTTCATAAAGTTTTTCCCAATCCATACGCATTCTCCCAATCACTCGCTGATTTTTGCAATTTTCTTTGCCAGCGCTTTTTTCATCTGAAGATTGCCCTGGCGGGAAATCATAATTCTCTGTGCCTGGGGAGAGCCCGCTCCATGCATGGATTCCGTACGGTAACCGACCGCGGCCGTTCCCAGGGTCAGATTCTCGATGAGGCGCATGATCTTCAGGCGGTTTTCCGTGGACACATCCGCCCTGCCCTTAAAATATTTTTCAATGACCGGCCCCATCTTCGGATCACGGAAATCCTTCTCCGCCGGAGCGGTTACCATCAGGCCGCCGGCAATATCCTCTGCCAGCCGCGCGATCTCATAGGGGAATCTGGTAATATTCTGCTTGCACACATTGGCCAGCAGCAGGTCAATGATATAGTTGCCGGACGCCGTCTTCGTTCCTTCTGTCGAGCAGGCGATTCCACAGCAATATAAAGTCTCGTTCAGATGCTGCATCTCAATAATTTTATCTTTGATGTGGGATGCCTTCGGGCATCCGTTGTAATCCGCCGCAACTGCCGCCGCGCCGATCAGCACGTCACCGACCCCTACCTTGCATCCGCCGTAGGACTGCCTGTGATATCCGGCGAACCGCTCTACCATCACGCCCGCGTACTCATATTCGCCGTTCAGGAAAATCCGGTCATTGGGCACAAATACATCATCAAATACAGTCAGCGCTTCTACGCCGCCAAATTCCGGATTGCCCACATCCAGGCTTCCTTCTTCCAGCTTCCTGGTATCGCAGGACTGACGTCCGATGATCATGAAGATTCCCTCGGTATCCACCGGAACGGCAAAAGATACGGCATAATCCTTATCATCCTCCCCCATGGCGATGGTCGGCATGACAATGACTTCATGGGAGTTGATGATACCTGTCTGATGCGCCTTCGCTCCGCGCACTACGATACCGTCTTCTCTTCTCTCTACAACCCTCAGGAACAGATCCGGGTCTTCCTGGGCATGGGGAGCCCTGGAACGGTCACCCTTGGGGTCTGTCATAGCCCCGTCAACCGTCAGGTCATTCTCCTGGGCATATTTCAGAAATTTCACAAAATTTTCATGGTATTTGGTGCCATGGGACTGGTCACACTCATAAGTGGTGCTGTATACGGCATTAAAAGCATCCATGCCCACACATCTCTGGAAGCAGGCCGCCGTCTTCTGGCCGCAAAGCCTCTGCATCTTTACTTTATTCTTCAGATCTTCCGTGCTCATATGTATATGTGTAAACCGGTTGACCTTCCCTCCGGTAAACGGCGACGTGGCCGTCATCAGGTTCTCATACTCCGGCATCTGCGCCAGGTCATACGTCATCCTCACCGAGTTCAGGGACGGCCGTAAAATCGGATGATCCACCGGATTCTCCACCTTCTCACCAAACATATACACCTGCATGTTCATTTTACGAATGCTTTCTACATACTGTTCCCCTGTCATCATAATCGTTTACTTCCTTTCTTTCTCAATAGGAGACTTTTCAGCCCTCCAAACTATCCTGATAAAGTGACTGAATATCCTCCCGGCTCAGTTCCACATAGCTATTCTTCAACAGCCTCTGCTGGTTCATCACAGTGCTTTCCGCGAAAGCCGGCACGTCTTCCGGTACCGCGCCGTAAGCGCTCATGGGCTTCCGCTCCAGGATCACCCCCAACAGGTTTTCCAGCGTCCCGATGCCGTCACTTCCCCGGACGCCGTCGGGACAACCGCCCTCTTCTATGATCTGCCCAAGCAAGACGTCCAGCGCCTGTATTTTCCCCTGGGGCTTTTTCTTCTGATATTTTCGCAGGACACTGGTGAAGAACTGATAATTACTCTCGCCGTGAGGCACGTGGTATTTAGCTCCCAAAGCGTAACTCATAGCGTGTACAACTGCGCAGCCCGCGTTTCCGAAAGCAATCCCAGCATAATTGCTCGCCGCCAGATAAGATCTGCTGTCCTCGAAACGGGCGTCCTGTCCTTCCCGCGCAATCCGGCAGTACCCCTTCAAAATCGCCTCCATGGCCGCTGTTGAGTACATCTCCGTATAGGCAGTGCATCCGGGGCTCAGATAGGATTCCACCGCATGAATCAATGCGTCAATCGAACTGGTGGCAAACACATAATAGGGAAGCGTTTGCAGAAACTCCGGAATAAGCACTGCGTGATCTGCGTACATGGAGGAAGATGTCAGACCCATCTTTGTCCCTTTCCGGGTGCGGTTGATAATGGATATATTTGTCACCTCACTGCCTGTGCCACAGGTCGTGGGAATAATCATCAGTTTTTTTTCTTTTTTAAGTTCTGCCTGATCATAGAGCACATCCACATTCTGTGCTCCTTCCAGTACCAGGATTTTAGCGATGTCAATAATTGTGCCGCCGCCTATTGCAATAACGCGTGTGCATCCTATGGAGTTCATCTCCTCCAGAATCGCATCAACCATCACGTCCGTAGGCTCTCCCGCTCCGTACTTTTCCTGAAAAATATAATGACAGTCCAGATTTTCTTTTTTCATAATCGGATCATAAATATACTCGTTGGTCAGGATCAGATCCTCCGCCCCAACGGAAAACCCGGCCGCAAATTCCGCAAATGTCTCAAAACTGTCTATCTGTGGTGCAATCAATAATTCTCTCATTACTACCCTTCTTTCTGTTCACTGCAAACCTTCTTAGAAAAGCTGGTCTTCCAGCTCTTTAACCTCCGCCAGCAGGTTCTCCAGCACTGCCGCCCGCTCAGGAGCCGCTCCTCCATGGAATTCCGTGTGCAGGAATATGTCCGCCATATCCCTGGCCATGGCTGCGCCCAGGATAGAACCTCCCAGCGCCAACACGTTGGCATTGTTGATAAACCGCGCCTTGCAGGCAGACCACAAGCTTTCTGCCGGCACACAGTAAATACCTTTATGCTTATTAGCCACAATGGCTACGCCCGACCCGGAGCCGCAAAACACGATGCCGCGTTCCGCCCTCCCTTCAAGCACAGCCTGTGAAACATTGTCCGCCGCTTTTATGTAAGTCAGGGCATGTTCCAACTCACGTGTTCCCAGGTCCAACACCTCATGACCTGTTTCCATCAGATGTCTCCGTATTTCTTCTTTTAGCTGAAATCCGGCTCCATCTGAACCAATCACTACTTTCATATTCCTTCTTCAACCCCTTCCGTCCTGGCATTCCCTGAGATACGCGGCACACTGCGGGAGTACGGTATCCGGCTCTCCCTGGATGCTGCATTCCAGTGCCATAAAACGGTCATAACCAATTTCCCTGAGCGCCGCAAAGCCTCCCCGGAAATCTGTATGTCCCTGCCCTGGCAAGTAACGGTTACTGTCTCCCAGATGCACATGCAGAATGCGTTCTCCTCCGGTACGGACCGCCTCCGGGATGTCTCTCTCCTCTATATTCATATGGAAAAAGTCTGCCAGCAGAAACAAATGATCGCTTCCCACCTCTTCAATAACTGCCCGCCCATCAGCCAATGTGTAAAAAAACCGTGTCTCATAACGGTTAATAGGCTCGATCATCACTTGCGTACCATTCTGTCCGGCAAACTCCGACGCTGCCGCCAGGTAATCCACCAACAGCCGATGCTGCTCAGCAGAGGGGCGGCGTGGATGATCAAATAATGGTAACGGGATCTGCGGCCCATACTCCGGACAGATGATTGTCGGGCAGTGAAATTCCGCGGCAGCGGCTATGGCCTTTTTCGCCAGCTCCGTTTTTTCCCTCTTCGCCGCTTCATCCAGAAGGGGCTTCCGGTACGTCTCCCCCGGCATGATCAGCGAACACGCCGTCACTCCCGCAGACTTCAGCGCTCCTCTGATTTCTTTTATCTTTTCCTGCGTGGCTTCTTCCTCGAACAGGCGGATTTCCACACCCTCAAAGCCATATTCTGCCGCCTTCTCCATTTTCTCAGAAAAATCCCTACCCGGCATCATCCAGGTTGAACAAGCTAATTTCATAGTCTTCCTCCCGCCGTGCTTATATTTACTCTAATAGTAATGCCGGAGGAGGAGCGGCTCAAGTGGCCACACCTTTCCCTCCGGCATTCCTCGGATCACTCAAACGTCAGCATAACCTTCTGAGTTATAGCTTTATTATTCAATGCAAAGTCAAACGCCTCATGAATCTCCTTGAAATTAAATTTGTGTGATACCAGTCCGTCAAAATCATAGGTATTTTTGATACGGGACATAAAGCGAATGGTGCGCGGGAACCAGAATTTCGTTCCTGCGGAGCCCTTGATGGTCAGGGTCTTCCAGATTACGCGCTCCCATTTAATAGGAACCATTCGCTCATGGGAATGTCCGATAGCCGCGATCCGGGCTCCCGGTGCCGCGATCTCAAAACAGGATGCGATGCCTGCGTCGCTTCCGGAGCACTCCACCAGCACGGTGGCTCCATCGCTGTTCGTCAGGCGGCGCACTTCCTCCGCCACGTCACAGGCGGTGGGGTCGATGGTGTAGTCCGCACCGTATTTTTTCGCGTTCTCACGGCGGCTCTCCAGCGGGTCAACCACTATCACTGTGGCATTGGAAGCCTTACAGCTCATGGCCGCTGAAAGTCCGATGGTGCCAGCGCCTATAATCACGCAGATGTCCTGGGCGTCAGGATCGAGGTGATTGCCCCAGACTCCCCAATAGCCTACGTTAAAGTTTTCTACCAGAGCTCCCATTTCATAGGACCAATCATCAGGAATCACATGGGTATATTCCTCGTTTGTTATCATATAATAGGCCATACCGCCGGCGGAAGTGGGCAGGAAGCCTACCTCATCCATATTCTCACATACGGAAGGCATCTTGCCATCCTTACAGTTGTCACAGCGGTAGCAGGGACAAAGGCAATCGCCCACCACTTTATTTCCCACCTTGATGGAGGTGACGGCGGAGCCTACCTGAACCGCTTGTCCGGCCCATTCGTGTCCGGGGGTATAAGGAGCGATATCGTAGCGGCCTTCAGTGGACTGTCCCATGAAGCAGGACAAATCAGATCCGCAAATGCCGCAGGCCTTTAACTGGATTAAAATCTGATTCGGCTTCAACTCCGGAAGCTCAATTTCCTCCACCCGCAGGTCATGGGGGCCATACATGCGCGCTGCTATTGTTTTCATAGATTGTTTCCTCCTTTTGTTCTTCCATGTATATTAATAAGTCAATGTGTAGATATGGCGTCCTCCGTTGGTGGGGCCTTTGATGACCGCCTCGATATCCTCTCGTTTGCGCATTGTCACCAGGTCGATAGGCGGAAGCTCTCCTGCCGGATATTTCTCCAGGATGTCGTTGACCAGTTTCTCCAGGTAATCCATTGTGGCCTCGCAGCCCTTGCGTCCCTTCTCGACGGAGGCTAGCTTTGGATTGCCGATGACGCCTTCCGGGGTACAAATCACTTCCATACCACAGTTACCCAAAGCGTTATACCATTTGATAGGTCCGTTTATACCCAGCTCATCTGCATAGTCGATGTGACCAGCCGGAAACAGCGGTGTCCCCTGGGTTTCTACAGCGTCTTCCGGGCGGCAAAGATCCGGAAACATGCACATAGACCAGCTCTGCTCCACCTCACAGGCATGGGTCAGATGCTTGGTGTAATTACCGCCGTGTTCCTGATCCGCCAGCTCCTGTTTTGCCACATGCCACAGGTGCGGATAGACTGCAATTGCAGGAACCTGAAATTTCTTTCCGAATTTATGAATTGCCAGCGGAATCACATAATCCTGCCCGTGGCCGTTTACCAATACCATTTTGCGGAAACCTGTGTTCCAGAACCCGGCCATCACATATACGATATAATCAGCCAATATTTCTTCCGGAATCATGATGGTTCCGGGCATACCCAGATGCTGATAGGGATGGGAGCCATACCAGATGGGCTGCGCCACTGTACAGCCAGTAGCCAGAGCCACCTGCTCACACATCCTGGTCTCCAGGTAAGTATCCTCTCCGTAAGGGGCGTCCGGTCCGTGATTTTCTGTCGAGCCGATGGGAATCAGAATCACATCATTCTTTTTCAGGCGCTCTTTTACATCAAGATTGGTCATGTTCTGGAAATAGATACCTTCATTTTTTTCCATGTGCCCGCCTTCTGCGGGAATCTGCCATTTAGACATTCTAAAATCCTCCTTTTTATAATTATTTAACACTGTTCAGGAAAGAACGCTGGTAAGTATAGATTGTCGGTGAACTGGTAAATTGTCCAAAGTACTCCGGCTCGCAGGTGAGGATCACTCTCTGCTTCATATCCGCAAATTCAGGCTCTACCATCATCTTATCAATATCGTAATACATCTGGGCACTCTTGGTGTTGCACAGGATCAGCCGGGTATCTGGCAGATTGGCCTGCTTGAGAAGCCGCAGGCTATGGCGCGCGCTGTCCAGTCCATCATGGCCGTCGGCCGTATCTAACCCCCTGTATGCCACGATCTGTCGGGCCTTTTTCTCAGCAGCTTCACAGTCCGTGTCATCGGAAGCCAGCATGTCCGACTTGAGCATAAACGCATGAATCTGCTCACGGTACATGGGATCACCAGTCTCGTCCAACCGTTTCAGGAGGGAACTCAGACCCTGCGTATGGATATGGCGCCGCTCCACAAATGCATTGATGAAATATGGCTTCGCCGTCAGTGCCAGAGCCGTCTGATACGGCTCCGCCATAAGCGTGAAATTCACCCGGTATCCCTTCTCATGCAAGCGGTAAGCCAGATTATGTCCATAGAAGAAATCCTCTGGCTTTCCGTCGTTCACCGCCGGATATTTTCCGCTGAGAAAACTATCCACGTTGTCCGCGTTCAGAGGGCCTGTATGAGGTACCTTAACCACCAGACGGTAAGGCGTTAAAATCTCTTCGAACTGGGCGATCTCCTCCATCAGAGCGCTCTCCTCCGCAAAAGGATTGTTAACCTCCACGCTGATATCCACACCCGGACCAACGATCTTGCATAACTCCTTCAGCACCTCATAACGATCCTTAAACTGGTTATTCTTATTGGCCTTAGGGTTATTCAAAAATGAATCATAGATAATCTGGGGATTGGTTGTCAGGTTGGCGATGAAGTTTCTCATCGTATATACGGAAAACGGGTTAGCTGTGTTCGCAGAAAACAGCACATTCGTAGGCCGTCTGACCCCATTCGCGCCAAAGGATATATCCCTTACCAGGTTAATCCGCATACTGCCATCCGCTCCATACACATATTCATGCCGGAATCCGGCGGGAGTCTCTCCGGCAGGCACCTGGAACAGGTTGATGACCTTTCGGAATTCGTCAGTCACACCAATGGCCTTCACCGTCTCGCCCAGCTTCATCTCTGTTTTAAAGGGCAGGGTAATATGCTTGACGCGGTCAAACATATCCTTTCCCGTATCCGATGCCACCTGCAGTCTGCCCGACTGAACCAGCGCCTCCAGGCTGCATTTCATGTTAATTGCTTCCATAATTTATCCCTTCTTTCATTTAGATATCCATTCCTTTGATGTCTGCCGCCTGCGGATTAATAATCGGAATCCGGATCATAATACTCATCCACGTTTTCGGCTGTGATCAGCACTGTCTCCAATTCGATATATTTGTCAACCTCTTTTCCGTTCAGAATTTCAAGAGCCGTTTCAATAGCTTTCTCTGAGGGCCACGGATAGGTAAAGGTTCCATACATGGCGCCTTCTTTAATATATTCCATAGCTTTTTTCTGGGCGTCGATGCTGAGGATCTTAATATCTAAATCCCCGTAGCCCGCGTCCACAATCGCCTGCCGCGCTCCCAGCGCCATAGCGTCGTTATAGGTATAAATCAGGTCAATGTCTTCCGGGTTCACATTTTGAAGGATATCCTCCATGGACTGCATAGCCGTAGCCTGGTCATACTCACAGTTCACATTTGCCAGGAATTTGATGTCCGGATATTCATCCACCACCTCGTGCATTACATCTCCTCTGTCGATCGTGGCCTGCATCCCCGGCGTTCCGCTGAGTTCAATCACGTTGCCCTTACCGTCCAACAGTTCCACAATGGTTTCTCCAGCTTTCTGACCGATCTGTGAATTACTGGCTCCTATAAAAGTCGTGTATTTATCGCTTCCACTCTCATGGTCAATCACAATTACCGGAATTCCCTGATCGTACACTTCTTCGATGATGGGAGTTAGCGGCTCTGTCACATAAGGCGTAATAATCAAAAGGTCGATATCCTGCGCCAGAAGGTCTTCTACGTCCGAAATCTGCTTGTTTGAGTCTGCGTTGGCATTCGTGACGACGAAGTCCATTTCGTCAGCATGTGCCGCAGCCGCCTCTTCCATTTTCTCCAGCAGAACCGCGCGCCACACGTTGGTAGTAAAATCCATCGAGAATCCCACTTTGAACTTCTCCCCGGAAGCCTTCTTCTCACCAGAAGAATCAGACGTGCTTCCGGATAACGCAGAGCTTGCCGCCTGCGACGAGCCGCCTGACGTCTCTTTGTCTCCGCATCCTAACAACAATGCTCCTCCCATTGTCAATGTCAGTGCCAATGCTATCACTTTCTTCATCCTACTTTTCCTCCCTTTATTTGATATTTTATTGATTCCTATTTTTTCTTTCTGTCGGTCCTGATCAGTACCGCCACAAAAATGAACAACCCCTTGATGATGTATTGGAAATAAGGTGACACATTCATCAGATTCATCACATTGTTAATGATTCCGATGATTAAAACGCCAAACACTGTACCTACCAGATTGCCTACACCGCCTTCCAGAGCAGTGCCGCCGATAACGGTGGCCGCGATCGCGTCCAGCTCATAGCCGTCGCCCAAAAGGGGCTCTCCCGTAGCCGTCCGGCAGGAAATCAGGATGCCGGCCAAACCTGCCATAACCGCAGGGATAATGTATGTAATCGCCTGATATTTTCCGACGTTGATGCCCGCCACCCTGGCGGCTTCGGCATTGCCGCCGATAGCTCTTACATAGCGGCCGAACACCGTTTTATTTAATATGAAAATAAATACCGCGCAGGCAATCACAAGTACAATTACCGGATTGGGGATGTTGAGCACTCTGCCGGAACCCAGCCAATTGATCTGTGCCCTGTATTCCTGATCCAGGAACAGTGGTTTCGCGTCGCATACAACCAGTGCCAGCCCCATGATGATCACCTGCGTGCTCATGGTCATAACAAAAGCCGGCATCTTGCCCTTACTCACTCCCAATCCATTGAGAAACCCCAGCAGGCCGCAAATGATCAGCACGAAAAGCGCCGCAACGATCAGCGAGCCCACACCGCCCGGCATTATTTTGTTGACAGCCCCCATGATTCCCGAAAACGGCCCTGCCAGACCGCTGGGCTGGAAACAGCCCGCGAACAAGATAGACGAAAGGCCCACCACAGACCCAACAGAAATATCAATCCCTCCTGTCAGGATGACATATGTCATACCGATGGAAATGAGGCCGTTCGTAGCCACCTGCCTCAACACGTTTAAGATGTTGTCCGCCGTCAGGAATTTTTCACTGACGATGGACGCAAAAATAATAAATGCGATCAAAACCAGAAGTATCGGATATTTCTTAATGAACTCCACGAGCTTGTTCTGGTTAGCCTTTGTTTTAACGGACACTACTTCGCCTTCGTTTTCTAATTTTTTATCCATTCAAACATAACTCCTTTTCATCATTTTCTGATAATTGCATTTCCAGCCCTAACAGGTGGCCATGGTAAGAACCTTATCTTCGGTGGCTTCGTCAGCACTCACCTCGCCAGACAACTTTCCCTCCCTCATGACAAGGATCCGATCGCAAACTCCCAAAACCTCCGGCAGTTCTGAAGAAATGATCAAGACGGCCGTTCCGGACTCCACCAGATTGCGGATGATCTTGTAGATTTCCACCTTAGTGCCCACATCAACGCCCCGCGTAGGTTCGTCAATGATCATGATCTTCGCTCCCACCAGCATCCAGTTGGCCAGCATCACTTTCTGCTGATTTCCGCCAGACAGATCGCTAACCTTCTGTTTAACACTTCCCGCTTTCACATCCAGGAGTGTCATCATTCGGTCTATCGCTTCGTTTTCTTTCTTCGTGTCTATGATTCCGCCCTTAGCGTAATCATGAATGGTTGTAATGGTAAGATTGTTCTCAATCGAAAGCTTCAGATTCAACCCGTCCTTTTTGCGATCCTCCGACACGTAGGCGAGCCCCTGTCTGATGGCATCCGCAGGGCAGCAGATCTGGACTTTTTCTCCGTTTATGTAGATATCGCCGGATTCCAGCCTGTCAATACCTGCAATCGCCCGGCACACCTCGCTTCTGCCTGCTCCCACCAATCCTGACATACCCACGATCTCTCCCGAGCAGACTGAGAAGCTTACATCGTCAAATACGCCCTTCTTCGTCAGATGCTCTACTCTTAGGACTTCTCTTTTTTCCACAGCACTGGTCTTTGGCGGATAAATATTAACGATTTTCCGGCCGGTCATCATACGGATCAGTTCCGGCTTGTCCACCTCGCTCATCTGTACTGTCCCGACGTACTCGCCGTCCTTCAGCACCGTACAACGATCACAGATTTCAAATAGTTCTTCCATGCGGTGGGAGATATACACGATACTAATGCCCTTGCTTTTCAATTGCCGTATCAGTTCAAACAGTATACGAGTCTCTGACATCGTTAGCACAGAGGTGGGTTCATCCATTACAATCACTTTTGCATTCATGGACAGCGCTTTGGCGATTTCGATAAACTGTTTTTGAGCCACCGTATGCTTTCCCGCCTCCTCATTCAAATCCAGATCGGCTCCCGCCGCATCCAGAGCATCCTTTGCAATCTTCAGCATTTCTTTGCGCCGGATCCATCCACACTTATTAGGGTAACGTCCCAAAAGGATGTTATCAGCGACACTCAGTGAATCTACCAGAGCCTGTTCCTGATAAACGACGGCAATTCCCTGCTGAATGGCTTCCACTGGGCTACGGAACCTTACCTCTTTGCCAACGAGTTTGATTGTGCCTTCCGTGCACGTGTAGGCCCCGCCCAGTATCTTCATTAATGTTGATTTACCGGCTCCGTTCTCACCCATCAGAGCGTGAACCTCCCCCGGAAGAATCTGCAGCTGTACATTTTTCAGCGCCTGTACGCCTCCGAACCTCTTGCTGATACCGTTCATTTCAATGATATACTTTGTTTCCATTATGCCCTCCATCTACATAACTCTTCAGCTTTTGATACCCTGCTACTTTTTCATAAATCCTCCTTCTGTCCATTTTGTATTTTAATTTCATTTGCTGAAATTCTCCATATTAATTTTCTATTTTTTCTATTTATTCCATATTTAGAAAATTATTTTCTTTTTTTGATTGATTTTATTATATATCTCATCTGTATGAAAGTCAATATTTACTTGTTTCTATTTAGTATTTTTAGGAATTATAAACATTTTTTCATTTGAAGATTTGTTCATTATTTCTATATGCAAAAATTTGTTCTATATATTTTCTATTTTTATTGTTTTTTTTCTTTTTGGGGGGTATAATCTTTTCAAAGATATTATATAATCGGAGGATAAAGAAATGTCTGCGTCGGATTTTCGAAAAAAACAGCTCATTCAACTTTTGGATGAAAACGCTGTAATGTCTATAAATGAGCTTTCAGAAATTTTAAAGGTATCCCTGCCCACCATCCGAAGGGATCTGGAAGACCTGGAGCAGAAAGGGCTGATCAAACGCTCTTGGGGAAAGGCTTCCCTATGTAAAGAAGAAAATACTTCTACTATTCCAATGGCTTCTGTCCGGGCTGATTCCCACTGGATTGAAAAAAGAGCCATCGCTTCCTGTGCACTGAAACTAATTCAAGAAGGAGATTCCATCATCTTAGACTCAGGAACAACCACTATGGCCTTGGCTAACCAACTGACGGCAGGTTTCAAGAATCTCACAGTGGTAACCAATTCCCTGCTGGCCATCAACGCGCTGACTGACAACAACTTTTCCGTGCAGTGCAGCGGCGGCTCGCTGGAGCGGAGAAATATGTGTTTCGTGGGTACGGAGGCAGAAAACTTTTTTCGTTCTATACACGTTTCCAAGGCTTTTATTGGAACCACCAGCATGCGCATACCGATGGGATTTTCCACTTTCTCCCCCTTTCAGGGGGCCGTCAAGCGCTTGATGATGAACGCTGCGGACAAAGTTTATTACCTTATGGATTCCAGCAAAATTAACGCCCACGCCATTTCAAAAGTGGCAGATTTTGACGAAGTGGACGCCATCATAACCGATAAACCTTTCACAGAGGATATTGAAGAATTTTTAAAAAAACATAAGGTGAACTTCATTTACGCCTAAGTTTAAAATCGCTTACAATATACACCTGCGTTATTCTTTACAGGCTGCTAAACATAAAAAGAGCTCATTCAAAGCGCCTCCTTTGAAACGCCTGAACAAGCTCAAAATTCTATATGTCCATCCTTACCGCTAGTCTTCCATCACCAGTTTTGCCGCGCCATATATTCCGGCCTCATTGCCCAGTGTGGCCAGAACCAGCCGGGCAGCGCGGCAGGCTGGAAATGCATATTTCATATAATATTTCTCTACTACCTCGATCAGTACCTTTCCGGCCTTAGAGACGCCGCCGCCGATGACAAAGACCTCCGGGTCTGTCACGCACGCATAGACTGCCATAGCTCTGCCCAGATAATCAGCAAATTGTTCCACAATCTCCGCGGCCACACTGTCTCCGGCCTTATAGGCGTCAAAGACTGCCTTCGCCGTTACTCGTTCTCCTCTCAGCACGCTGGGCGCACTGTCCGCTGCAAGCCTCCTGCCGGCCAGCCGGGCGATCCCTGTGGCGGACGCCATCTGCTCCAGGCAGCCATGATTCCCGCAGTTACACGGTTCCGCCTCTCCCGGCTCAAGTATCGCATGTCCAATCTCGCCTCCGGCCCCATGGGCACCGGTCACGATTTTCCCATCTACAATAATGCCGCCGCCCACACCGGTTCCCAGCGTCACCATAATCAGGTTCTCAGCACCTTTTCCGCCTCCGGCCCACATCTCGCCCAGCGCGGCCACATTGGCATCATTACCTACCTTCACCTTTAGCCCCAGAGCCTGCTCCAGCTCCCCGGCAACATCTTTGTAGCCCCAGTGCAGATTAACGGCGGCCGGCACCTCACCTGTCCTGGAAACTGGACCAGGAACGCCCACGCCAACACCGATGATCTCCTCTTTCCTCAGCCCTCTCTCCTTCCATTTGCCGAGTATGGCCTCCGCAACATCCGGAAGGATCCATTTTCCATTTTCCTCTGTCTGTGTCGGGATCTCCCATTTCTCCAGCAGCGACCCTTCTTCACAGAACAGTCCAAATTTGACGGACGTGCCGCCCACATCAATACCAAATATATATTTTCCCATTCTCAGATGTCTCCTCTTTTCTTGGCAAGGTTCGCCTGGACTCTCTTATAGAGCTCCTGTGCCGCATTATAGCCCATCTTTTTCTGACGATGGTTGACAGCGGCAGTCTCGACGATAATTGCCAGATTCCGTCCGGGACGGATGGGAAGGGAATGACAGACCACCTTATTGCCCAGGAACTCCGTATATTCCTCCTCCAGACCAAGACGGTCATATTCTTTATTCTTATTCCACTCCTCAAGCTTAATCACCAGATCGATGGAATGAGTATTCTCAACACTCTCCACGCCAAACAGGGTTTTCACGTCTATGATTCCTATCCCCCGCAGTTCGATGAAATGCCGGGTGATATCCGGCGCCGTCCCCACCAGGGTAATATCGCTCACCTTGCTGATCTCAACCACATCATCGCTGACCAGACGGTGACCTCTCTTGAGCAGCTCCAGAGCTGCTTCGCTCTTTCCGATGCCGCTTTCACCCATAATCAATACGCCTTCACCGAACACATCGACCAACACCCCGTGTATCGATATGGTAGGCGCCAGCTGCACATTCATCCAACGGATGATCTCCGCGGTAAACGCAGAGGTACTTTTATCCGTACAAAAAGTGGGAACGCTGTATTTTTTCGCCAGTTCCAGCAATTCCTCCCCTGGCTGGGTAAGGGTAGTAAATATCACACAGGGAATCTCCTTAGAGACAAACGCCTCATAAGCTGCCCGGCGTGTCTCCATATCCAGATGCTGCAGATAAGTGTACTCTACATAACCGATGATCTGAATCCTTTCATTGGCAAAATGCTCAAAATAGCCGGTCAACTGCAAGGCCGGGCGGTTAATCTCCGGTATAGTGATCTTGCAGTCTGTCATATCAATTTCCGGGGTCATATTCCGAAGATTCATGACCTCCACCAGCTTTGTTAACGAGATAGATTTCATACCCTTCTCCTTATCCTTTTACTCCTTTGAGTTATGAGCCCATTGTAGCATATTCCCACGGGCACTTCAACCTTCATGGTTCTCAGATTTGTGGAAATAATCATAGACTGACCTGGCTGCTCTTTCGTTCATGGAAGGCAGTTTCCTCAGCTCCTCCAGGCCGGCATTTCTGATTTCATCCAGGCTCTGATAATGGCGCATCAGTTCTTTCCTCCGGCCGGGACCAATCCCCGGAATGTCGTCCAGGACGGAATGCACCTGCCCTTTACTCCGCAGCAGACGGTGATATTCTATGGCAAAACGATGGGCCTCATCCTGAATCCTCGTGATCAGATGAAATCCCTCCCCGTTCCTGTCAATGGGTATCTCACAGTTGTTAAAATAGAGCCCTCTGGTCCGGTGATTGTCATCCTTGACCATTCCGCAGACCGGAATCTGCAGCCCCATTTGGTTCAGCACCTCTAACGCCACATTCACCTGGCCCTGGCCGCCGTCCATCATGATCAGATCCGGCAGCTTTTCGAATCCGCTGTCCGCGTCTATCCCCCTCTGAAAGCGTCTGCTCAGGACTTCCTCCATGCTCGCATAATCATTCGGGCCTTCCACGGACTTAATCCGGAACTTCCGGTAATCCGCGCGCTTGGGCTTACCCTTTTCATAGACGACCATGGAGCCTACAGACTGAAACCCGCTGATGTTGGAAATGTCATAGGCCTCTATCCGTTCCGGCGGCTCCATGGAAAGCCATCTTCCGATTTCCTTCACCGCACCGATGGTCCGCCCTTCTTCTCTCTTTAAGCGTTCCCTGTCCTGGTTCAAAATAATCTGCGCATTGTGCGCCGCCAGCTCCACCAGTTTTTCCTTAGAGCCTTTTTTCGGCACCTTAATGTGAACCTTCTGCCCCCGCTTCCGGCCCAGCCACTCCTCCAGCACCTCATGATCCTCAATCTCATCGGACAGCATCAGTTCCCTGGGAATAAATGGAGTTCCCGCATAGAATTGTTTCAGAAAGCTCAGGAGCACGCCGCTCCGTTCTTCACCGGCGGCGACACGAAGATAAAAATGATCTCTTCCGATCAGCTTCCCGTCCCGTATGAAGAATATCTGCGCCACTGCATCTTCCCGGTCCAGAGCCAGGGCCACCACATCCCGGTCCTCGCCGGAACTGCCGGTGATCTTCTGATGCTCCCCAATCCTTCTGACACTTTCAATCAAATCCCGGTACTCACAAGCCTCCTCAAAACGCAGCTCCTCTGAGGCCTGCTCCATTTTAACCGTCAGCTCCTGTATCACTCCCTGGAAATTCCCGTTGAGAAAATTCAGCGCGTCATCCACCTGTTGTCTGTACTCTTCAGGGGTGATCCATCCCTGGCAGGGCGCTTTACACTGATGGATGTGATAATACAGGCAGGGCCGTTCTTTCCCCTGATCCGCGGGGAGCTTCTTACTGCAGGCCCGCAGGCAGTACAGCTTTCTCACCAGATCAATGGTTTCCTTAACCGCTCCCGCGCTGGTATACGGCCCGAAATATTTTGATTTGTCCTTTTTCATCCGCCGGGCGAACAGCACCCGGGGGAACTCCTCCTGTACCGTCACCTGTATAAAAGGATAGGATTTGTCGTCCTTAAGCATGGTGTTGTATTTCGGGCGGTATTCCTTGATGAGATTACACTCCAGAACCAGCGCTTCCAGCTCAGAATCCGTCACGATATATTCAAAGCGCGCGATCTGAGGCACCATCTGTTCAATCTTGAGCCCCTTGTTCCTGCTGCTCTGAAAATACTGGCGCACTCTGTTTTTCAGGCTGACCGCCTTTCCGACATATATGATTTCATCCTTCGCATTATGCATCAGATAGACCCCGGGCCTGGCGGGAAGTTTCTTCAGTTCTTCATCTATATTGAAAGCCATATTCCTCCTCCTTCCGATCGGTCCGGTCCCGGCAGAATCCTGCTGAAACCACGAGAAAATGAGAGCCGCCGCAATCATTCTGCAGCAGCTCCTCAACATCTCTGTTCTACTCAGCCATCAATTCCGTCTCCCTGTCCGGGATATTTCCGGCACCTTCATCCGGCTTTCTGTCAGCCTGAACTTCATGAAAAATCTCCATGAATTCTTTTCCGGTTATGGTTTCCCGCTGGATCAGGAAGTCGGCTATTTTGTCCAGGGCATCCCGGTTATCCGCCAGCAGCTTTTTGGCCTGTCCATAGGCTGCCTTAAGCACCTCCATGACCTCATGGTCAATCTCTGTGGCCGTGGCGTCGCCGCAGTTCAGATAGGTGCGCCCTTCCAGATACTGATTCTCCTGTTCTGCCAGTCCCATCAGCCCAAATTTCTCAGACATGCCGTACTGGGTAATCATGGCCCTCACCACCTTAGTCGCCCGCTCAATGTCATTGGCAGCTCCCGTCGTCACATTATCAAATACCAGCTCCTCAGCAGCGCGGCCTGCCAGCAGGCCCACGACCATGGCTTCCAGCTCTTTTTTCGTATTCAGATATTTCTCTTCCTCCGGCACCTGCATCACATATCCCAGCGCCCCCATGGTCCTGGGCACAATTGTGATCTTCTGGACAGGCTCGGAATCTTTCTGCAGGGCGCTGACCAGCGCGTGTCCCACCTCATGGTAGGATACGATCCTGCGCTCTTCCTGACTCAGAATGCGGTCCTTCTTCTCCTTGCCGACCAGAACGATCTCCACCGCTTCAAACAGATCCTTCTGGGATACCGCATTGCGGCCGTTCTTGACAGCCAGAATAGCTGCCTCATTGATCATATTCGCCAGGTCGGACCCCACGGCTCCGGAGGTTGCCAGCGCGATGGCGTCGAAATCCACCGTTTCATCCAGAAGAACCTTCTTGGCATGTACCTTCAGGATATTCACCCGCCCCTTCAGGTCCGGGCGATCCACTATAATCCTCCTGTCAAACCGGCCGGGCCTCAGCAGCGCCGGGTCCAGAACCTCCGGCCTGTTGGTGGCAGCCAGGATCAATAGCCCCTTTGAACTGTCAAACCCATCCATCTCCGCCAGAAGCTGGTTCAGGGTCTGTTCTCTCTCGTCATTTCCTCCATAGCGGGTGTCTCTTGTCTTGCCGATAGCATCTATCTCATCAATGAATATGATACAGGGCGCGTTCTTCTTGGCTTCCTCAAAGAGATCCCTGACACGGGAAGCGCCCACACCCACGAACATCTCCACGAATTCCGATCCGGACAGGGAGAAGAACGGCACATGGGCTTCTCCAGCCACTGCTTTGGCCAGCAGCGTCTTTCCTGTTCCAGGCGGCCCCACCAGCAGCGCGCCTTTGGGCAGCTTGGCGCCGATGGCCACATATCTCTCCGGATTGTGGAGAAACTCTACCACCTCCTGAAGCGATTCTTTGGCCTCATCCTGGCCTGCCACATCCTTAAAGGTTATTCCTGTCTCCTGCTGGATGTACGCCTTTGCCTTACTTTTGCCCACACCCATCATTCCGCCGCTCTTATTCATATAGCGCATGATCAGGTTCATGCCCACAACCAGCAGAAGGATGGGAAGAGCAATGCTGAATATGGTAGACAGGACCGCCGAAGTCATATCCGGAGTCTTCTTGGAGTACTCCACATCATGTTTATC
Organism: Wansuia hejianensis; assembly: GCF_014337215.1. Lineage (NCBI taxonomy): Bacteria > Bacillati > Bacillota > Clostridia > Lachnospirales > Lachnospiraceae > Wansuia > Wansuia hejianensis. The sequence goes on from NZ_CP060635.1 coordinate 2,205,213, forward strand.
CAGCAGTTTGCCCAGTTCATTTTCATCGCCGACCAGAGTTACAGAATACGTGAGAGTCATCCCCTCCACCTTCTGTTCCTTCGGCGTTATGACCAGCGTGTCCGAATCAATTACAACCTTACGGACCTGATCCTCTTCTACCATCTCCACAAATTTATCATAGGTAATCTCTTTTGATGCCGGCTGACCGGAAAAATTGCTGTACAAACCGAAAAACAGCAGGCTGATCAGAAGACAGATCATAACCATCAGAAGCGTCTGTTTATTCTTCGGGCCGTTCTGATCCTGATTGTCCTTCTGGTTCTTTGGTTCTTGATCCATTCTTTTCCTCCAGTAATGCGCTCATGCAAATGCTTTCCGCCCGCGCACAATCTATTCATAATAACCCTGACGGGCGGGGGAACCACTCACTCTGTCCCTTTCACTAACTGCACAAAATATATTATAAGTGAAAACCTGTGTTTTATCAACCTTCGTTTTCAGGCAGGCCAAACGGCTCAGCGGCCATTAAAAGCGGAAATCTCTCTGTCCGTTCCGAATATTCTCCAGATTCCGTACCAGGATCTCCCGTGTCTTTTCCCTTGGAACATTGGGAATCTCTTTTCTGATCAGCGCTTCTCCAACGGCCTTCGTCTCTGGCGACGCATAGTCTTCCAGATACTCCTGGAGAGTCATCAGCGCATTGGGATGGCAGCAGTTCAGAATCTGCTGCTGTTTGCACAGGCTCATAAAACGGTCTCCCGTCCTGCCTTCACGGTAACAGGCCGTACAGAAGGAGGGGATATAGTCCATGTCCATCAGCCACCTAACCACCTCGTCCAAAGTCCGGTTATCGCTGACGTCAAACTGTTCAGAACGGGCATCCTCCGGCTCCGGCTCACAATATCCGCCCACGCTGGTCCTGGAAGCTCCGCTGATCTGGGAAATGCCGTATCGGATCACCTTTTCCCGGCATTCCTTCGACTCTCTGGTGGAAATGATCATGCCCGTATAGGGCACAGCCACGCGGATACAGGCAATGATCTTCGCGAAAATATCATCACTGATCCCGTTGTCGAATACACCCGGATCAATATCATCCGCGTGTTTGATCCGCGGCACGCTGATCGTATGCGGCCCCACTCCGAAAGCCGCCTCCAGATGCTCCGCATGCATCAGCAGGCCCGCAAATTCATACCGGTACAGCTCCAGGCCGAACAGGACGCCCAATCCCACATCATCAATACCACCCTCCATGGCGCGGTCCATAGCCTCCGTATGATAATTATAGTCATGCTTCGGTCCGGTAGGATGCAGCTTTTCATAGCTTTCTTTATGATATGTCTCCTGGAACAGGATATACGTGCCGATCCCGGCTTCCTTCAGCTTCCTGTAATTCTCCACTGTGGTCGCGGCTATATTCACATTCACCCGCCGGATGGAACCATTTTTATGCTTAATGCTGTATATGGTCCGGATACTCTCCAGAATATATTCTATGGGATTGTTCTTCGGGTCCTCGCCCGCTTCGATGGCAAGCCGTTTATGCCCCATATCCTGAAGGGCAGTCACCTCCCTCCGGATCTCCTCCTGAGTCAGCTTCTTTCTGGCAATATGGCTGTTCTTCTGATGATAAGGGCAGTAGACACATCCGTTGATGCAATAATTGGACAGATATAACGGCGCAAACATGACTATCCGGTTGCCGTAAAAATCCTTCTTGATCTGTTCAGCCAAAGCATAGATTTCTTCATTCAGGCCGGGAAGCTCGCAGGCCAGAAGCACAGACGCTTCCCGGTGAGTCAGCCCTTTGCGCAGACTGGCCTTTTCCAGGATCTCCCGGATCAGCGCTTCATTCCCCTTGTTCCTTTCGGCAAAAGCCAGGGTATCCATGATCTCTTCATGATTTATAAAATTATCCGCGCATTTTGATTTTGGATCATACATTTTGACTCCTCCTTCTGTCTTCAGCACCTCATGAAACTGTGCAAACTTTTTCATAATCCACACTTCCGGTTATTCTTCGGTGTGAAACATGAGACAGGCAGCCCATAGATATGCGGCTGCCTGTCCTAACATCCTGTGAGATCAGCGGGCTGTTCCTTCAATCAGCGCTTCCAGCACACCTCTTTCCTTCGGAAATACCGCATAGAAGGTGTCCGTAGCCGCTTTTGTAAAAATACGGAAAACATCAACCGTATTTGTAATCTGAGGAATTTCATATGCCAGCGTATACACGTCTTTCGCTATTTTATTAACCAGAGAAGAATCTTTCATACGCCCGATCCCCAGCAGGATTGATGAGTATGATTTATCGTCCTTGCAAAGCTTCAGATAGAGCCGGGTCATATTGCACAGTTCCTGGTACAGAACCTTCTCGCCGGCTTCCCCGTATTCCCTGGCAATATCCACGCCCCAGTCCTTCAGGATCTGATCCTTTTCTTTGTTGTAATTCTTCTTGCTGAAAAAACCTTTGGAAGAATGTTTCAGATAATACATAGACATCCAGCCCCGGATGTAGTGATCCACTTCCGCCGTCTCTTTTGCCTGCCTGCTGTATCTGACCTCCCAGAGCTTGGTGCGCAGTTCATTCTCCGGGGTCATTCCCTCTTCTTCAATTCCCTCATCCAGAATCTCTTTTCTCTGTTCTTTATCAACTTCCAGGTAGTATTGCTCCACCCAAGTTGTCTCTCTCATCACTGTAACCTCCTGTTTTCCGCCAAACCAAATGTACACATTCTACAATAGTGTATATATTTTATCATATTATGCCGGATAAAACAACTTTGTTTTGAAGGACTTACAGCGGCCGGCTGCAGATTTTGTAACAGGTCATACGCCGGGGGATCGTTCCGCGATCAGCTTTTCATAGTCCTCCTGCGGCATCGGGCGGTAAAATACATAGCCCTGGACATAATCACAGCCGGCCTTACGCAGGTATTCCACCTGGCCGGGAGATTCTACCCCTTCCGCCACAATCCGGATATGAAATTTATGCACCAGCTCAATAATTCCCTGTACCACGGCCATATCCCGCTCCGGGTTATCATCAGATGTAAAGAAGAAGCGGTCAATCTTCAATATATCCACCGGGAGAGATTTCAACAGGCTCAGCGAAGAATATCCTTTTCCAAAGTCATCAATTGAACAGGCAAACCCGGCCTCTCTCAGGCGCTTCACAATCCGCAGAAGCAGCGCGGAATTATCAATCGCAATTGATTCTGTAAATTCAATCTCCAGGAGCTCCGGCGGTATCTGATATTTATCTCTGATTTCCACATATCGTTCCACAAAATTTTGGTCATAAAACTGCAGCCTGGAGACGTTGACCGATACAGGCAGAACCCTGCCGCCCTCCTCCATTCTCTTCCTCTGAAAACGGCATACTTCCTCGAACACGTAACGGTCCAGGCGGTCAATCATATACTTGCTTTCAAATACAGGAATAAACTGGTCAGGTACGATTATTTTCCCGTCCTTCGTCTTCCAGCGTACCAGAGCTTCCGCGCAGGCGACCCTTCCCGTCTTAAGTTCCACCTTCGGCTGATAGTACACTGTGAATTCCCGCCGGTCCAGAGCCTCCAGCATCCGGCTCTCCACGTCCTTTTCCTCTCTCAGCCGGTTACGGATGTTCTCGTTGTAATAGACGTAATTGGCGTTTGTCCCGTTTTTCACTGTTTTCCGGGCAAAATTCGCCCGGTCTAAAAAACCGTCAATCTTCAAATCTTCAATCACATCCTCCACACAGCAGATTCCACAACTGGTGGGAACTGTCTGCCGGTCAAAGGAATTATGCATGTAGAACGTGATCCTCTCATCGGCTGCACGCTGGCGGTCCGCCACCTCTCCTTTTTCCTGGTAATGCAGCAGCAGGACAAAATTGTCCGCCGAAACCCTTCCGCACAATTCTCCCTCACGCAATCCGCCGGACAGTATTTCTCCGTATTTTTTCAGGATGCTGTCCCCATAATCATATCCAAACACATCATTAATATATTTAAAATCAGAAAAATCCGTATAAACGACTGCCATCCGTTCCTTTGCTCCGGCATCCAGCAGCTTCTGCGCTTCTTCCTTGAACGCGTCAATGCGGTACACGCCAGTCAGGACATCCCTCTGTGTCAGATCGCTGAGCCTGGAATTCATATCCTCCAACCGCAGGATTTTTTTAGAAAATGCCCAGAGAATAAACAGCCAGGTTAACAGAATAATCCCCAGCATTACCGCACAGATCACCAGAAGGATACGGGTCCGCTGTGACGTATATTCATCCGCTGCAAAGACCGTGTTATTGGCCTGCTCAAAATATTCTTCACTGAGGGCCAGCAGCTCTTCTCCATCACTTCCGCCACTCCGGTAATTCTTAATCTGGTCTTTAATAGAATCCCACATCTGATACAACTCATTCAGATTCTTCCGGTAATTCTCATCCTTCGGAAGCGGAAGCCCATATTTTCCCTTTCCGGTTGTGAGTTCTTCCAGTATTCCATCCAGATATCCGATCAGCGGATCGCTGAGCCTGTCTTCCAGCTCCAGTTTCACAAGACGCTGGGACGCGCCGCGGACAATCCCCACATAATTGATTAAACGGCCGTAATGTTGAAACTGGATCACAATGTTAAGCGTAAATCCACCAAACAGCATGAGCAATGTGAATAAAATCACCAGCCCTTTTTTTAAAAAATGTCTCATCATGCACCCCCGCCGGAATATGATTCATCCGATACAATCACATACCGGTTCCTGCCCCGTTTTTTCGCCTCATACAAAGCATGGTCTGCCCGCTTATACATTGTCTGAAATTCTGTCTTTTCTCCCTGGATCAAAGCCACGCCGATGCTCGCGGTGACCTTCCAGCCGCCCGCTTCCTCCGCGTTCATATGGCGCAGGGCTGTAACCAGCCTTTCCGCACGTTCTTCCGTTAGCCTTCTGTTGGGCACAGGCATAAACGCTACAAATTCATCTCCACCGATCCGTCCCACGATATCCTCTTTCCGGAACTCTTCCCGCAGAGTCCGGGCAAACTCTGCAAGCACTGCATCGCCGGCGGCGTGTCCCAGATGGTCATTAACCGCTTTGAAATGATCAATATCCAAAATAAAGAAAGCAAATGTTCCTTCCGGCCTGTGTTCTAACAAGCGCCGCACATGCTCCTGGGCCGCCACCTTGTTGTACAGACCTGTCAGGGGGTCTTTCTGCATCTGCCCCATCATATAGAGCTCCCGCCGTTTTTCTTCATCAATGTTCTGGCGGTATACCATCATACGGACCGAATTGTCCTCTTCCCAATAAAAAATATGAGCGCTGATGCGCATCCAGTAATATGTCTCTCCATCAGAGGTTATCATAAAGTCATACCTCAGATTCCCCTTGCCATTTTCATAGGTCTTAAGTACATGTTCCGGACTGAAGGTTTCCAGATACCCTTCCCGGTGTTCCTCTTTAATCTGTTTCTCCGCGATAATGCGCAGTGCCTTATCATATGCTACGTTCGAGGGCGCCCCCAATTCTTCAAAATAATGGGCTGTCGCCTCACTGGCCGCCCGGTTATGTGTGATATCTATCTCATAGATATTCTCGTAGAACTGTTCGGTCGCCTGCCGGAATACAGTCTGGTGCTCCTCTTCCGCCGCCGTGACCAGTTCTATGAGCTTCCGGTTATACCGTCTGATTACGGTGGTAATAGTGACCAGAACCAAAAGGATCGTCACCGCCACGATCAAAACCTCCCGGAGCAGCTGTATTGTCAGCTTCTGATCCAGAGCTGTCGTGTCATGATCTATGATGAGAAACCAGTTCAGATTCACGATATACCGGCTAACCGCATAACCATTTCCCTTCTGCGATGAATACCATTGCTTCAGCACCTCTTCCCTGTTCCCGAGAATTGAAGCCCTGAGACTGGAAAAAGGGCTGGCCGCAAACAAATCACTCTCTCCTTCGTATTTGGTGCTGTCGCCGGAGATTTCCACATTCCCATTCCCGTCCACAAGGAACGCTCTGACTCCAAAATCACTCTCGTAGCTCTTCAGCAGCTCCTGCATGGAATCCACCCGGAATCCCACGCCGACTACACCTATCGTCTCACCGTCGCTGCCTGCGATCCGGCAATTGATAAAGACAGTCACCTCATTACCTGCACCGCCTACCTGATCATTGTCAATCTGAATCCCATAGTCTTCATCACTGGCTAAAAAATCATAAAACCAGACATTTTCCGGCTCTCCCTCTTCCAGAATTCTGTCGAGACCGTCAAAGTAATAATACCTTTTTGTCTGGACAGATGCAAGGAATACCGAATCATAGCTGTACTTATCCCTGTAAGTTCCCAGATAATCCCGCATGGTACCGGTAAATTCCGGATCCTCCAGATGTTGGATCTCACCATCCAGAAAGTCCCTGAGCAGGCTGTCATTGGCCATGGTCAGCGATATGTTGATGGGTTTTGTAAAGATTGAATCAATTTGATGGTAAATCCCTTCCGATGTCAGTTCAGACACCCTTTCTACATCCTTACGGAATATCCCCTGGTTAGACCTGTAGCTGATAAACGATGTCACCAGGAAACCAATAATGATGACAGCACAAACCGCAAAATTAGTCCGAAACAAAACATTTTTTTTCATAACTGCCCTCTCCCCAGCCCCGTTTATGTACAAAAACTATTCAGCCTTGCCCAGCCATTTCTGCAGCACCTGCTGCAACTGGTTAACCTCTACAGGCTTCGCAAGATGGCCGTTCATTCCGGCATCCTTCGTCCTCTGCCGGTCATCTGCAAAAGCGCTGGCCGTCATGGCTATGATTGGAACCGTAGCTGCATCCCTCCGCGGAAGCGCCCGTATACATACCGTGGCAGCACAGCCGTCCATCACCGGCATCTGCATATCCATAAAAATCAAATCATAAGTACCCTCCTCCGAAGCCTTCATCATATCCACCGCTTTCTTACCGTTCTCTGCCGTATCCACCGTAACCCCGGTGCTGGATAACAGTTCCACCGCGATCTCCCTGTTCAGCTCATTATCTTCCGCCAACAGTATCCTGCTGCCCGGATAAGAACCGCTGACCGGCTGCTGGTTCACCGGTTCCTGCACATAACCCGCTACATATTGTTTTAATTTATAAATCAGGCTCGAACAAAACAGCGGTTTTGTTATGAAGCCATCAGCACCTGCTTTTTTAGCTGCATCAATCTGCTCCGACAGGTCATAGGCAGATATCATAATGACAGGCAGTTCATAGCCAACGCTTTCCCGGATCTTCCTGGTCGTCTCAATACCGTTCATTCCAGGCATCTTATAATCCAGGATGACTGCAAAATAATCCTGTCCGGCCGCGTGCACACGTCCGATCTCATCCAGTGCCGCTTTTCCATTCGTCAGCCACTTCGTTCTGATCCCGTAGCTTTCCAGACGTTCGCAGGTACTCTGGCAAATGGTTTCGTCGTCATCTACGATCAGAACCGATTTCCCGTATAAAACACTTTCATCGATCATCTCCTCCTGGACGCGTAGGCGGACAGAAGCGGTAAAACAGCTGCCCTGCCCATAGACGCTGTCTACCGTAATATCACCGCTCATCAGTTCTGCAATGCTCTTGCAGATAGACAGCCCCAGTCCTGTGCCCTGTATTGCCTGGATCTTTTCATCCTCCGCACGTTCAAATGGTTCAAAGATACGTTCCAGAAATTCCTGCTTCATACCGATTCCCGTATCTGTTACCATAAATTCATACTGGGCCGTGCCTTCCTGTCCGGAAGGAGTTTCCCTTATTTCCAGCAGAATACCACCATTGGACGGCGTATATTTTACCGCGTTGGACAGCAGGTTCAGGAGAAGCTGCTGCAGACGCTGCAAATCTCCCACAACCGTCTCATGGGTTACATGGTCTACATGTGATTTAAAAACCAGGCTCTTGTCATGAATCTGCGGCTGTACCATTGTGACAACTCCCTGAACAAGCTCCGCAAGGTTGACCTCTTCCTCCGCCAGGACGATCCGGCCACTCTCTATCTTAGACATATCCAACACTTCATTTATCAGGCTCAACAGGAGACGGGAAGACACTGAAATTTTCTTCAGGCAGTCTGTAATCCGCTCCGGATCATCTATGTGCGATGCCGCAATCGTGGTCATGCCCAGTATGGCGTTCATTGGCGTGCGGATATCATGGCTCATCCGGGACAGGAAATCTGATTTTGCCCTGTTCGCCTTCTCTGCCGCTTCCAATGCCTCTTTTAAAGCAATTGTCTGATCTGTAAGCCTTTTTTGCATTTCTCTCAGCTCTGTCACATCGGTAATATCTATAAAGATAGCCAGATAAACAGGATCACCGTTCTGCCAGTCAATACAGGTAGCATTCACCTGCAGCCACAGCTTCTGCCCCTTCAGGTTCTTCACATGTATTACGAACTGAAGCTGATCTCCCCTGGGCACGCTGTCTTTTTGTCTTCTGATTATTTCTATGTTGTCACTGAAGTTGCGCAGATACAAAGCATTTTGTTCCCTTTCAGCCTCATTCCCAAAATATTCTATAAATCTTGTGTTAGATTCCAGCAGATATATATGAAATTCACTGTCAATCCTGTATTTCGCCACCACTCCCGGCAAACTTTCATATGTTACCGACTGTTCCTTCTGAACCCGCATAAAATCATCAATATTGGTGATTACCGTATACGCCACCTGGAATCCGTCTACATATTCATCCGCAAACTGTGTGGAAAACTGCACCCAGATATAGTCCCCGCTTTTTCTTCTCATGCGCGTGACCAGCCTGTATCCGTTTTGCCCGGCACCGACTGCTGCAATTACTGTCTGGGTAAGCTGTTCCCACACCTCCTGATCGTCCTGATAATAAAGATCCGGACGGTTGTGAAAAATTGCTTCGTATTCATCCTTTGGCCATCCGATGAGCTGATAGTAAAAGTCATTGGCCCATATCAAAGTAAAATGCTCATCCATCAGATGTTTGCTCACGCTGGCTCCAAGGAGGCGCATCAGTGTATTGTATTCATAAGCTGCCGCCCTCTGTCCGTCCCTCTTTTCCACATCCTTTTTGTTTAACATATTAGTAATGCTCCTCCGCCTTCCCGGCTCAATGATCGATTAAATGGTGACAGGTCTGGCTCTGTGAGCCAGGCGGACAGCCTGCCTGCACTGTTCCAGCAGCCCCTTTGCGCCCTCCCAGTTAAGCTCGCTCGCATTCTGCATGAGTCTGTCCTCCTGCAGATGAGCCTGGATTACCAGGCTGTAATAGAGCTGTGGATCAGCCTGCTCTTTCCGGCACACCTCTGACAACAGCCTGGTTGTGGACACGTATTTTTTCCACAGCTGCCTGGTGGCTGTTTTTCTTTTAAACGGGAAAAACAAACAGTTGGCGGCTAAAGCCACCAGGATTCCCGCTCCGATATAGCCCAGCCGGATGAGCAGCATCCTTCCGACCAGTCCCCACCCAAATTTTCCCATAAAAACAGCACCCCCCAGGGCACCCACAGTAGAACAGGCAAAGGTAGCCGAATAATCAGAAAAATAAAACGAAAGATAACCTGATATCATCATCACGGCTGTTTTGCCGCCTGCCGTGGGAATGAGCGAATATACCACCACGCTGCAAACCCCTCCAATCAACGTAGCGATCAAGCGCTTGCCCGCCTTAGCACCCACATCATCCGCATAAGGCAGGGAAACCGAAGCTACTGTGAACAGCAGCCATTTCCCGTGCGGAAGCTGGAGAAGCTGTACTACCAGCGTACAGAGCGTCAGCAGACAGGATACCCTCAGGGCATATATGACTCTCACAGGGCTCACGTGCAGAGCGGCCTTCAGGCGGACTGTAAATGACATCAGCGTCTTGCGGCAGCTTTTCTTTTCCTCCGGAAGCGTCATCTTCAGCAGGTGGTCCGAGATGTACTGCAGGCATTGATAGAACCGGCCAGCTTCATCATCTCCCTGCGCGCAAAACCTGGAACGTGCCGGAAGCGTGAGCGACGTCCCTTTTCTCATCATAAAAGTACGGAAATTGGTTAGCTGAAAAGAGATTCTCCTCAGAAGTTCCTCCCGGCCAGGTGTAACCGGCCCTTCCATCTCATAGAGCAGAAGCACAAGATTTTCCAGTCCCTGTCCGGAATCGATCATTGCAAAGCCCGCGTCTGATATGCACAGCGCTTTTTTCCGACGTTCATAGACAATTTTGCTGAGCCTGCACAGATCACCTCTTAATTTCTCCGGATTCCTGGAAATATCTTTTCCGGACAGAATACCTTCGATACATGACTCCGCCTCATCAATCATGGCGGTCAGAACTTCCCGGGCCGTCTCTGCCACCCGATTCCGTCCGTTTACCAACTGATAGAGAATGATGCCGGCAGCGCCCGCGGCCGTACCCAGGAGGCGCTTGGGCAGCCCTTCCGGAGGGACAGGCGAGATAAACACTATGAACAGATAAGATAAAATATAGGGAAAATAGATATGACTGACATATTCATATGTATACGCATAGAGAATCAGAAAAATCATTGCCAGGTTCACCGGCACTGCCGCCAATGGGGGCACGGCAGCCACAAAGCAGGCCGCGGCAGCCATCAGTACCAGAATCAGCGCCTGGCACAGAAAATGTTTGACCGGGGCTCCTGTCAGATCCCGGACCATTGATGCAGACATCATGATTGTAAAAATGACGCCGACAATAGAATTTTCCATCCCAAAAACGAGCTGGAATACATTTACATAGATGATTATAAAAATAAAATTCAGAGTTGCATGCCGAAAATTCTTGTTAACGCTCTCCTTCATTCTGTCCCGTACCTTAAGCAGATTTTCCAAAATCAAGACCCCTTTCTAAACTCCCAACCTTGTTCACTATATTATCAGTTCATTATAACAAACCTCAATATCTTTTGCAATCTTAAACAGAGGGCAGTTTTCTCCTGCCGCTAAGGTGGCTTTCCCGCTGATGCTGTGTTATAATAAACCAGTTAAAAGGAGGAACTACCGTTGCAAACAGACAGCATGACAGAGATCATCTTTGATTTCTTCGCTTCACAGATTGAGTTTGGCTGTTATAAAGAGGGCGGCGCCCTTCCTTCCATCAGCCATATCAGCAGACAATTCCAGGTCAGCGCCCTGACCGTCCGCACCGCTCTTGCCAGACTGCGCGAAAGAGGCTATATAGAAACGCGGGAGCGGGTGCCCGCCACTGTCATTTATCAGCCCGCTGGGCATGCGGACCAGCAGAACGTCCCGTCCTTTCTGGCACGTAAAGAGGGGATCAATGATATTTGCCGTTTTTCGGGAATCGTCTTCAACCCAATCATACGTTTCTATTTTCAGAATCTGGATCTCGCCGCTATCAAAAAATTTCGCCGGCAGTTGAAGAAGGCAAGCGATTTTCCAGTCAGGCAAATTACTCATTTCTATGCGGTGACTATGCAATCCATGGAAAATCCTCTGGCGCTTAATCTCCACTGGGAGGTTGTGCGCTATCTCAGGCTTCCCTACCTGCAGCATTCTGCCGGTTCGGGCCAGATTGCATCCCAGGCTGCGCAGCAGCTGGACCAGGTGCTCGCGCTCATCCTGAAAGGCAGTCCCGGTGCGGCGGCTGATAAGATGCTGGAATATAACAGCAGAATCACGAAACTGTTTCTGCAAAACCGCTTCGATGAACTTGATGGCGGGCCTGCGGCAGAACAGCTTCCTTTCCGGTGGCAGATATACCGGGATCATCCCCAATTGTGCTATACCCTCGCCACAAAAATCATGAGCAGAATCAGCAGGCAGATCTATCATCCGGGACAGCTGCTTCCGTCCTGCCAGGCCATGGCGCGGGAATTCGGCGTGTCTCAGATCACTATGCGGCGCACCCTGGAGCTTCTCAGCGATATGCGCTCTACTGTGACTATCAATGGGGTCGGAACCAAAATCGCACCCAAAAATAATCCTGAACTGCCCAATTTCGCCCATCCCCAAATACAAAAAAGCCTGCTCCTGTCTCTGCGCGCCATGCGGCTTTGTGCCATCACCTGCAAAGATTTGGCCATACACGTTCTCTCGCCCATGGACGCCGACAGCTTCCGACCTCTCATCCATCTGCTGCAGGAGCACATCAGAGACCGGGCATATTATCTCACCGCTGAGACATGCCTGCGTTTTATCGGGGACAACAGCCCGTCTGCTTTTATCCGGGAAGTGTGCAGTCAGTTATACCACCTGCTGTTATGGGGACATGCGCTTCGGGCGTTCATTCAGCAATCTCCTGTCTGCAGTACCTATGAAGCTGCTGCTGCAGGGCTGCTGGAAAAAATCAGGAACCAAGACATCAGCGGCTTCGCTTCCCTGCTCTCAGAACTTTTCTTTTCCATGGAGGCATATACAGGAGATATCTTTCTCCATATAGGACTGGAGATTCGTTGAGCAGTCCTCTCCTCCGTACAAAGAGTTAGGCTTGCCGGACTATCGCGCTGGAGAGCGAATTAAATCGAGTAGGAGGTAGGCGATTATTTCGCCTACCGACCTCTCACACCACCGTGCGTACCGTTCGGTACACGGCGGTTCAATCAACTTAACAAGTAACCCGCCTTTCGGCGTAGTAGTCCTCCATAGATACAAGCCCAAACTTAGCCAGTCTCTCTTTACTGATACCGATGTGGAGATTCCAGCTTCTGCTCACTCTGGCATATCCCTTTGCATACGAAATACCATGCGCCCCACGCCGTAGCAGTCCGAGCTTGATAAGATTCTTTTCCCTGTTCTTAGGTGTTTTCCAGTGTTTCCAGATACACATTCGCATTCTAAAGCGGATATGCTTATCGAGCTTTCTACATAACCTTTTCATGCTTCCGATTTTGAAGTAATTAATCCATCCTCGTATCAGTTGGTTGAGTTTCTTCACCTTATAGGTGTTGCTGACTCCCCAACTCCTACATGTAAGTTTCTTCATTTGCTCCTTGAACTTTTCCACCGCTTTCGTGTGTGGTCTGGCTTTATATCCTTTGGCAAATGTGTCATAGTAAAATCCATACCCGAGATACTTTATGCCTTTCGGTTGATCCACCTTGCTCTTTTCGCCATTCACTTTGAGTCCGAGTTTATTCTCTATAAATCTCGTCACACTCTTCATGACCCGTTCCGCCGCCTGCCTGCTCCCGACCATGATGATGAGGTCATCTGCATACCTGACAAAATCCAGTCCCCTTGCTTCCAGTTCCTTGTCCAACTCGTTGAGCATGATGTTCGCTAATAATGGCGAGATATTCCCTCCCTGCGGTGTGCCGACTATTGTATCTTCATACTCATCGTCTATCATCACTCCGCTGGCCAGAAACTTTCTTACCACTGATATCACATCCCCGTCCTTTATGGTTCGTCCGATGATTGTCATCAGCTTGTCATGGTCTACTGTATCAAAGAACTTCGCAAGGTCGATGTCTACTATCCAACTGTGTCCGTCATTCATTATCTCCAGTGCTTTTAAGACTGCCTGCTGTGCGCACCGGTTTGGTCTGAATCCATAGCTGTGGTCATGAAACTGCTCCTCAAATATCGGAGTCAGCTCCTGTGCTACCGCCTGTTGTACAAAACGATCGGCCACCGTCGGCACTCCCAGGTTCCTTATTCCACCGTCCGGCTTCGGTATCTCCACTCTGCGTACCGGCTGCGGCTTATACTTTCTCGTCCGCAGCTGTTCCCTGATGTTTTCGCCGTTTTCCGAAAGGTATGGGCCTAGTTCTTCAACGGTCATTCCGTCTACCCCTGCTGCTCCTTTGTTCCTGACGACTTGCAGATATGCCGCATTAAGGTTTTCTTTGCTCAATATCTGCTCCATTAGACTACCTGTGTCCATGCGTTGTTTCCTTTCTGCCCCTTTTGCCTTTGCCGCCTTTGAAGTTATCGTCAGACGTTGCTCCGGCTACGAAGTGGAACGTACTTCAACTGATTGATTGTTCAGCCCTTCGCTCCATTCCCATTACAGGAACTTCCCCACTACTATGGCTTCTGCTGACTCCTCACTGTTCGCTGTTGCTACGGCTGATGAAACCGCCAGTGAGACCTCCCCAGTTAAGGTGCGCATTCTTTCTCTCCATGTCCCTGCCGCATTTACTCGTACTTCCGGCAACCTTTTGGACTTCAGTGCCTTTTGCCACCTTATCCGTATTTCCGAGCCTTATATGCGATTCCTGTCCGTCAGGTCAGAGATTTGCTCACAGCTTCTTTCAGATTCCGCCTCACGGCGGACACCCTTGCTGTTCGGCTATGTGCTTCGTCGTTGCCTACGCGCACTAGGGACTTTCACCCATTAGAATACGCCCATGCTGGGCAAACAAAACAGGCAGAAATCCATCTGCTGGATTTCTGCCTGTATCTTTCTCATTCATCCGGAATACCGCAATGCGTCAATCGGCTTCTTTCCCGCTGCCTGTCTGGCCGGATACCAGCCGAATACGGCACCTATGATCACGGAGAAGCCTGCGGCCACTCCTGCTGTCTGCCAGTTCATCTGAAAGCTCATGGCGTCTCCTATAACCATTTCTATAATTTGCAGGATCCCCAGAGATGAGCCGATCCCGATCACACAGCCTAGCAGACTGAGTATCAGCGCTTCCATCAGGAACTGGAACATGATCGAACCTCTGCCCGCCCCAATCGCCTTGCGGATCCCGATTTCCCTGGTCCGTTCCGTCACGGATACCAGCATGATATTCATAATGCCGATTCCCCCAACCAGCAGTGAAACCGCCGCTATGCCGCCCAGCATCAGCGCCATGATATTGCTGACATTTTGTGCGGCTTCCATGATATCTGACTGGTTCTGGATTGTAAAAGCGTCTTCATCACCCTTCAGCCGATTCAGCATGATTCTTTCCACAGCCTCTTCCGCTCCGTCCATCGATTCTTCTGAAACCGAGGACACATAGAACTGCGTTACATCTCTTATGGAATCAGACATACGGCACAGCGTCGTATAGGGGATATAGCCTTCCAGGCTCACAGTTGAAGTGCCGCTCTCTGAACTGCTGCCCATCGAAAGGCCCGAAGAAGAGCTTTCTTCCTCCAGCACTCCCACCACCAGGAATTTCTTTCCATCCAGTGACAGCGTCTCTCCTTCCGCATCCGCATGCCCGAAAAACTCCACCGCCGTATCTGACGTTATCACTACTACATAAGAGTGGTTATCCTGATCCGTGTTCTTCAGAAATCTGCCGTACCTGACCGCAAGATCCATGATCTGCGCATATCCTCCGGTCGTACCTGTCAGCGTCATGGTGCCGCTGGTGTATCCGCTTTTGGCTGTTACGCTGGAAGTGCCTGCAGGCGCCGCGGCGCCGATTTCCTCATCCGTTAACAACGTCGTAAATTCCGTATATGTGACAGGGTTCTCTTTATCGTCGCTGATGCGCACCGTCAGATAGTTAGATCCTATGCCGGAAATTTCATCCGCCACTGAGCTGGTAGCTCCCGACGCGATAGAGACCAGAACTACCAGGGCAACTACGCCTATGATTATTCCCAGCATAGTGAGAAAGGATCTGAGCTTGTTAGAACGTATGGCATTCCAGGACATTTTCAGGGTTTGTCTGATCATTCCGCCATCTCCTTTACCTGTCCGTCATGAATTGCAATTTTCCGGCCGGCTTCACCGGCCAGCTGCTGATCGTGGGTGATCAGCACAATCGTGTTTCCCGCATCGTGGAGCGTATGGAACAGATCCATGATATCCTCTCCCGTCTTTGAATCCAGATTGCCTGTCGGTTCGTCAGCCAGAAAAAGGGACGGATGGGTCACAAGCGCCCTGGCAATGGCCACTCTCTGCTGCTGCCCGCCGGACAGCTCCTGCGGCCTGTGATTCATGCGGTGCGTCAGCCGTACCCATTCCAGCGCCTCCTGTACCCGTTCTCTTCGCTCCTGTGTCCTGACATTCTGATAGATCAGCGGTAGTTCCACATTCTCCGCCGCCGTAAGCCTGGGCAGGAGGTTAAAGCTCTGGAATATAAACCCTATCTTCCGGTTTCTGATCCCGGACAGCTCTTTCTCCGAGTATTCCCCCACCAGAATATCGTCCAGAAGATACTCCCCTTCATCTGCCGTGTCCAGGCATCCGATAATATTCATCATCGTAGATTTACCACTGCCTGACGGGCCGACGATGCTGACAAATTCCCCTTGCCTGACTTCCAGATTCGCACGGTTCAGGGCATACAGCTTTTCTTCGCCGATCCGGTAAATTTTCGAGACATTTCTTAGTTGTATCATACCGGCCACCTCTACTTTCCGAAAGGCATTCCCTGCCCGCCCGCCATGATGTCCGGCATGTCGTCCGGCATGTCGCCTCCAAAGCCGCCCCCGCCGAAATCACCTTCTCCCGGCATCTGGCTGAAATCGAAACTGCCTATATTTCCGGACCCTGAATCTGTATTGCCGCTTTTTTGATAATATACCGTATCTCCTGCATCCAGCCCTTCCGTAATTTCTACGATATCGCCGTCAGACAGACCGGTAGTCACAGTCTTTTCACCGCTGAGATTCCCTTCGTCATCTTTTTCCGTATAGACAAAAGTTTCATTCCCCCGTTCCTGCAGCGCATTGACCGGTATTGTCACAACATTCTCTTTTTTCTCAATGACAATTGTCGCCGAAGCGTTCATCCCTTCTTTCATCAGCTCATCCTTTGGAATCGTGATTTCCACGGTGTATTTTGCCACTCCACCGCTGGCGCTGGCACTGGCGCCCACTTTTGTCACTGTTCCTGCAAAGCTCTTTCCTTCTATGGCATCCAGCGTCACTTCTGCCTCCTAGTCTTCTGATATCGAATTTATATCCAGCTCATCCACGTTTACTGATAATATCATTTCATCGCCGGACGCTATCGTAAAAGCTGTGATATCGGTGCTATCATCTGAAGAGCCGGACCCGCTGCCCGAAACAGTACCGCTCCCGCCGGATTCTGTTGCAGATGACGCCTCGCCTTGCACCGCCGCCCCTGTATTGTAAGTGTTAACAGCGTTCATATTTACAGCACCGGCGTCGCCGGAAACGCTGCCATTGCCGGAACTTCCTTTTTCCGATGACTGCTCTGTACCTGAACCGCCCTGCTGACTCTGATGATCCCCTGAATCTTCAGGCGTCTGCTGCTCCGTCTCTGTCTCCGGAAACGAAATCCGGAAACTCAGGCTGTTTTTGTCTTCAGATACAGTAATGCCCGAAATAACGCCAATCTCCACCGACAGAATGCTGTCCGCCCCGAAATAATACCCCTCGCCGGCAGTCAGTTCAATCTCTGCCGTATACACTGTAGCAGCCTGAAATTCCGTATCGTCCGGGGACCAGACAACCGTTCCGCTGTAACTGCCGTCTTCCGCCTGTATGCCGGCCACAGGCGTCTTCCCTTTTTCCGGCGCGGGTAGCGCAAGTATGTCTGCCGTGCCCGTTCCCGCACTTTTCACTGCCAGCCTGAGCTGAGTGCCTGCATCCTCCTCTCCCGGCTGCGGAAGCTCTGTGCCGGAAACGGATGTCAGCCGTGCCGTGCCAGCCTGGGCACTTCCGGTATATGATGACGCAAATGACGCGACTACAGCCTGGGAAGACCCACTCTGGCTTCCGGAAATACCGCTTCCGGAAATGTTGACACTGCTGACCGTCCCGTCGACTGCTGCTGTTATGGTACATGTCTTCGAGATCGTCAGCAGCTCCTGGAGAGTTGCAACAAGCGCTTCACGTTCTGCTGAAAGCTCTCTTCCCTTCACGGTCCGTGCATCGCTTTCCAGAACCATCAGCGTATCCCCGGCTTCCACCTCTTCATTTTCTGACACGCTGATCTCTGAAATCGTGCCCCCCGTCACAGTCACATCTATTTTCTGGTGAATATAAGTCAAACCGCTTCCAAGAACGGCGCCGTCCGATGCCGTCACCGTCACGGTTTCATTGTCACCGGCTCCCTCATCCGAAAATACAGTCACACAGCTCTGTCCGCTGACGCTTTCTACCGTGCCGTTCCATGTTGTCCCGTCAGCCTGGGACACCGTTACCGCATCCCCTTTTGCCGCACCGGCTCCATTATCCGTCGTCACAGCCATCTTGCCGTCTGCTGACAGCGCCATAATGGCACCATTCCCGACCATGCAGTCACCTGCGTCTGCTCCTGCGCTTCCATATATCACCTTTACTCTTCCCGAGACACCGGCCGTCACGGTAACTTCTGCAGTGGACTCTAAATTTTCCTGTATCTGTTCATCCAACTCTGAAATAGCCGACTGGACTTCTTCCATCGCGCCCAGCACCGAAGCCTCGCTGACCGTCGCCAGCGCGTCACCGGCGCTCACCTGATCCCCGCTTTCAACCAGCACATCTTCAATAACAAGGCCTGAGGGAATGTTCAGGGCCGAAGCCCCGCCCGCCTCCAGATTGCCGGTTCCCACAACCGTATTAGAAATATCTCCGGCCTCAGCCGCCACCTCATTAACCGTAATACCCAATGCCACCGCCGCTTTCCCGCTGCGGCCTGTCAGCACAATAAAAATGCCCGCGACGGCAGCCGCCCCCAGTGCTGTTGCCGCAATCATTACTTTTTTCTTTTTCGCATGCCGCTTCCGGCCGGACGGAACTGCGGCTGTCTCCTTCTGCTCCTTCTTGATCTGCCCTTTTTTCCTCATGAAGATTCCTCCTGAATTTCTGATTCTGCCCAGCGCCCGCCTGGGGCACTGTTTATATTGTAGATAAGAAACCTTAAATGAACCTAAAAAAGGACCTGAATCCTGTGAAAAAAGTGTGAAGCGAAAAAAAGCAGGCCCGCGGCGCCTTTGCCGCTGACCTGCTTCTTCAATAGGGGAGGATAAGTATTTCACTCATCTTTCGTATCTCATTGGAGGGGTTCCAATGAACATTTATAGTATTACCGCCCCGCCCCGCTTTATTCAGTTTTATTTAATATTTTTTAGAAACAGCATACTCTGCCGTATGGACAGCAGCAGCTGCACAGCGCGTTAATCGCACAGCAGGAGCAGCAGACCTTGCTCATGCTGCCCTGGCCGCAATCGCCCGCACCGTAACCGCCTCCCATGTTGGAATACCATTCACTGTTCCCGGATAGCTGCTGAAGCAGCCTCTGGAACTGCAGATTCTCCGGTTCCAGATTGACGGCCATCTGCGCATCCTCCAGAGCGTTCACATTATTGCCCAGCCCTGCATTGGCAATTGCATGCAGATAATACCAGGTGCCGTTCCTGTTGGAAATATTGTTCAGCACACTCATAGCTTCCATGTAATGGCCATTATTAATGTAATTGGCCGCAGCCTGCATCTCTGCGTCATTGCCGTAGCCTCCGCCGGCCTGACCGCCATACCCGTAGCTGCCGCTTCCATAGGCGCCGGAAGAAGAAGTACCATGTTCTTTTTCATCCATGATCTGCTTATACGCCTGTTGTATCTGTTTAAATTTTTCTTCAGCCTGAGCCTTATTGGGGTTATTAATGTTGGCATCTGGATGATATTTCCGGCTCAGAGTCCGGTAGGCTTTTTTTATTTCGTCTGTACTGGCATCTCTCGATACGCCCAGTACCTCATATGGGTCCTGCATTCGTTATTTATTCTCCTCATGCTTGCTTTCTTTTTCTGCTCTCAGCATTTTATATTTCGTCCAAATACCAGCATACAATATATTTCTTAAAATGTCCACATTTTCCAGAACAGGAAGCTTCTCAAAAGCCTTGGAAGCCGACGCCGCCATCATCGTAAGTATCTGCAGCGCATTCTCTTCGTAGTCAGGACGTCCCATGATCGGCAGAAACGGATTATAATTTCCCGTCCTCCGGTCCTTTTGCAGATCTTCATAGGCATCCATCAGGTAAATGAACTTTCCCAGATAAAAACCCACCTTCCTCAGATCGCTGCTCCATATATCTTCCTGGTATACAAAAATTTCTTCCATCAACTGCCCCGTCAGCCCGGCCGCCAGATCAATATCCTCCACGCGTTCCTCTTCCGCCCTGTGAAGTTCTTTTAAATAGCGGCGGATCGCTCTGACCTGCCGCGGATAGCGCGACGCAGTCTTCAGATAAGACCTCCTCAGCAGCCGGGCCGCACCCAGGCTTCCCCGCTTCTTTTCATCCTGCCAGTCGTCCATCAGGTTGTGGTAAACCAGCAGAATATTCATATCCGCCGCATAACTGGTATAACGGTTCCTTGTGCAAGGTCGCTTCTGCATGGGGTGCAGAACACAAAAATGCCGCTCCTGACTGCTCTTCTCCTCATAGAGCCCCGTGAGAAGAATCGCCAGAAAAGTCATATCATACGTGAGCGTCATCCTGGCCAGCTCTCCGCACGACTGCTTCAGATCCCGGCAGATCCCGCAGTAATAAGAATGGTACCGTTCAAAATCCTTAACCTTTAATTCTTCCTTATTAACTGTAATATATCCGAACATTCATTCTCCCTCAGGTACGTTTAACAAAATCTGTATGGCACTGGGGACAATGTATGGAAATATTCCCCTTCCCCTTCGGCACACGAAGCAGCTTTTTACAATTAGGACATTTGAAATAGCAGTGGTCCTTATCCTTAAAGGCCCGGGATTTGCCTCGGAAAAATCCGAAAAACCGTTCCTTAACTTCCAGAAACTTCTGATTCTCCTCCCACCGCTTTGTCTGATTCCTGGAAAGCATCCTGAAATACCCCCACACCAGTAGCAAAACAGCCAGAGTAGACAAAATCAAAGTCGCCACAAAAAAGGATACCACAATCAGCCCCAGAGACAGAAACATCGAAAACCTGCCCAGCTCATCAATTCCGTAACGTCCCTCCATAAAGTTTTGAAACTTATCCCTTAATTTATTCATTCAAACCTGACCCTTTCCAAAATACTAATGATAATACTGTATCGCTTTTTGGGGATAAAAGCAATTCATCCTTCATTAATTTTTTATAAAATTATGGTTTTGTGGCGAGGGGGGATGGATACCCGGACGAAAAGCAGCAGGAGACCTTCAGCGGTTGCGGCCTGTTGGGCAGACCTCTGCAGGTCTCCTGCTGCTTTTCTGGTTGTTCCAGACGGTACAATGGCTCTCTCCAGAGGTGGAAACCCCGATGGTCTCAGGCGATAGAAATTAGTATTCAATAAAACAATACTGGCGCCAATCGGCCAGTAATTGCTGGCTGAAACCATACCGATGACACTTTAGGAGAACCTGGGTGAAGCGTTTTAGATCACCAGAAAGACTGGGTATCCAAACGCTCCCCCCTCACCGCCCATTTGGAATCAAAACTGAAATTTTAGAACCTGAAACTGTTTTGTCAAGGACTAAAACTTTATAAAATTTCTGCCCTCTGCGCATATCCGGCCCTCAGAGTGAGAATTCTTAAACTAGAACATTTTCTAGGAGGATTCTGGTTATGGCGTTTAATAAAGTTGAAATATGCGGGATAAACACATCCAAGCTTCCGGTACTGACCAATGAAGAAAAGGAGCAGCTCTTTCAGCGAATCAAGCAGGGAGACAGCAAAGCCCGTGAGACCTATATTAAAGGAAATCTGCGCCTGGTGCTGAGTGTCATCAAGCGCTTTTCCAACAGCAACGAAAATGCGGATGACCTGTTTCAGATCGGATGTATCGGATTAATGAAAGCAATTGACAATTTCGATACCTCCCTGGGGGTGAAGTTCAGTACTTATGCCGTCCCCATGATCATCGGGGAAATCCGGCGGTACCTGAGGGACAATAATTCTATCAGGGTCTCCCGTTCCCTGCGGGACACGGCCTACAAGGCAATCTATGCCCGTGAAACTTATGTAAAAAAGAACCTTCGTGAACCCACCATCATGGAAATTGCAGAGGAAATTGGCATTGATAAAGAAGATATCGTCTATGCGCTGGACGCGATCCAAAGCCCCATGAGCCTGTTTGAACCAGTGTACACAGAAGGCGGGGATACCCTTTATGTTATGGACCAGATCAGCGATAAGAAAAATAAGGAAGAAAACTGGGTGCAGGATCTGGCCCTGCAGGATGCGATCGCCCGGCTGAATCCAAGAGAAAAGCATATCATAGAGCTCCGCTTTTTTGAAGGAAGAACACAGATGGAAGTAGCCGCAGAGATTGGGATCTCTCAGGCTCAGGTCAGCAGGCTGGAGAAAAACGCACTGAAGGCCATGCGGAATTATCTCGCCGAAGAATAAAGGGACTATAAGGCAGGCGCCGCAGCACCGCATGAACTGTTCCGGGCACCTGGCTCTTCTGCAGCTTCTCCGGATGGCGCAGATTCTGAAGCAGCTCTGACAGCCACTTTCCCTTAGTGACCAGCGCCCTCCTCCATCTCCGTCAGCGGGATTCTGTCCACCATCAGCCTAGGCTGTACGGAAGCCAGGCTGTCAAAGCCCAGCATAGAGGGCTTTTTCTCTCCCAGTTTCACCGACAGGGAAACGGAGGACAGTTTCGATAAGACATTCCCACATGCAGACGGCGGGAGCCACGCATACGTGTTATTTATTTTTCCGTTCTCCAGCCACAGTGACTTCTGCCTCTGTATCTGCCAGGGCGGCGGCTCCTTCTTCTCCTGTCCTGATCTTTACAGCATTCCTCACGTTATAAATGAATATTTTTCCATCTCCAAATTTTCCGGTATGCAGCACATCTTCTGCAGCCGCTATTACATTGCTGACAGGCACGGTGCTGACAATGACCTCTACCTTCACTTTAGGCAGCAGGTTCATCTCTACTTCGGCACCCCGATAGTATTTTGCGGCACCCTTCTGCACGCCGCAGCCCAGCACATTTGTGATAGTGACACCTGTCACGCCAATCTTATTCATGGCCTCCAGCAAACGATCCAGCTTATTCTGCCTGGTGACAATCACTACCTTAGACAGCGGCGCAGCTTCCACCTCTTCGGACACTCCTGATCCGGCATGGGATACATCAGGCACAGCCCCGGCTGCCGCCGGCGCCTCCTCCGAAGAGGGGATTATCCTGCCGCCTGCTCCGTCTCCGCTCATAAAATCTGCATAGCTGCTCACCAGGTTATGCTCATGGATATCCAGACCGTCAATCTCCTCTTCTTCGGTGACCCGAAGCCCGATCGTGTGTTTAATGACCTGGAACACTAAAAACATTGCCGCCGCCACATAAGCAATCACCGTCACCACACCCAGCAGCTGCACTCCCAGGAAATGGACGCCCCCTCCGTAGAACAGCCCCGCTTCCGTAGTGGAGCCGTCTGCAAACAGGCCGGTCAGAATTGTTCCCAGGGCACCGCAGCCGCCATGTACCGCAACCGCCCCCACAGGATCGTCAACCTTCAACACTTTATCAACAAATTCCACGATCAACACTACCGCAAATCCTGCCGCAATTCCTATGACTGCCGCGCCCACCGGCGTTACCGCGTCGCAGCCCGCGGTTATGGCTACCAGGCCCGCCAGCGAGCCGTTCAGTGACATGGAAACATCCGGTTTCTTGTACCGTACCCAGGTAAACAGCATCACTACGACTGTAGCTACCGCAGCCGCCAAATTCGTATTGACAAATACCTTGCCCGCCAGATTAATCATGGTATCATCCCCCATACTGACGGTGGACGCCCCGTTGAACCCAAACCAGCAGAACCACAAAATGAACACGCCCAAAGCCGCCAGTGTCAGGCTGTGGCCCGGGATCGCCTTCGGTTTTCCATCTTTGCCGTATTTACCGATCCGGGGACCCAGGATCGACGCACCCACAAGAGCCGCAACGCCGCCTACCATGTGGACGGCAGTGGAACCCGCAAAATCATGAAAACCCATCTGGGCGAGCCACCCGCCGCCCCAGATCCAGTGGCCTGAAATCGGATAGATGACCAGACTGATCACTGCACTGTAAATACAATACGCCGAGAATTTTGTCCGCTCCGCCATGGCCCCGGAGACGATGGTTGCCGATGTTGCGCAGAATACAGTCTGAAAAATCAGGAACGCCCAGAACGGCACGCCTTCGGGAAGCATCCCCGCCCCATAATTTGCTTCTGAGGCAATTCCTCCAATATTTCCAATAATCCCACTGCCCGCTCCAAACATCAGGCCAAAGCCCACCAGCCAGAATACAGGAGTACCTATACAAAAGTCCATCAGGTTTTTCATGATAATATTCCCGGCATTTTTTGCTCTCGTCAGCCCTGTTTCGACCATTGCAAAACCTGCCTGCATAAAAAATACCAGCGCGGCCCCTACCAGGACCCATATTGTGTTCACTGCGCTAAACATACATTTTCCCTCCTTCATATTCGTTTGGTATCGTCATACCGTCCTGCATAACATGTTATGGAGAAAACAGGCAGAGGCCAATCCGGTATCTCCGGAATCCCGGTAAATGTAGCATTTCCGCCAGGCCGGTCTGCCTCATACATATTAAAAAGACGCTGTGGATAAAATCCATAGCGTCTTTGCTAAAATGATGGGTAAAGGATAGCACACAGAAAACCAGCTGTCAATCTATTCGTCCTTTAATTCTAAATGTTTTATAGATATTATAAAAAATCCGTGAAATATGAATTATTTCTGTGAATATTTTATATAACGAAAATATTTTTACTGTTCTCTGTAATTTTCATTAAAATTTCATATTCCTTCCTCATGCATTTTTTCCAAGCTTTTCAGGAACTCATCATGGTCGCCAAAATATACAATATTTTTCTTAACGCCTATTTCTTCCAGCCTGCGCACCAGCTTTCCCCCGGTGTAATCATTGCTCAGTGCATTTTTATGAAAGAATATCTGTCCCCTCCTGCTCTCCAGCCCTTCCAGGTTCTTCAGATTGCTTTCCCCAAAAGGCACGTCCGAGATCAGTATCACATCCGCATCCTCCATCAGCTTCAGGTTCCGCTTCTGGTCTTCCTCTGTCACTGGCGTGAACGGGTCGATTTCCACCCGTTCCAGATCGAGAAAATGGCAGATATCCCAGTCGTCGCTGCCCACATTCACCACGCCTGCAGTCACCCGGTATCCTCTGGCATCCAGTTCTTCCATGATTTTGGCAGCGCCGCTGGCGCCGCAGATCACATGGATATGGAACGGATTCCCCACCTGCTCTTCGCCCATCACCCGGATCGGCACGATTTCTGGCTTATGAAACAGCGGGTTTTCACGAACCATGAGCTTCATAGCATAAAGCTCCTCCATATTTTTCCGGTTCACCACCTCTTCCGGCGTACCGTCAGCGGTCACCGTTCCATCCCGCAGCATGACGATCCTCCGGCAGAAACGGGCCGCCATGTTGATATCGTGCAGAACGGCCAGCACCGTCATATGTTCCTCCCGGTTCAGGCGGGCGATCAGCTCCATCACTTCAATCTGATGATGGATGTCCAGGGCGGAAGTCGGTTCGTCCAGCAGGATCACACGGGGCTGCTGCGCAATCGCGCGGGCCAGAATCACTCTCTGGCGCTCTCCCCCGCTCAGCTCATTATATAATCTGCCCCGGAATATTTCTGTGTTCGTGGCTTCCATGGCATTTTTAACGATCTCAAAATCCCTCTCATCCTCCCGCTTTCCGAAGCCCAGATAGGGATTTCTCCCCATCATGACAATATCCTCCACAGTGAAATCGTAATCCACGTGGTAAGACTGCGGCACCACGGCCACCAGCCTGGCCCTTTCACGGCTTTTTAACAGAGATTGTTCTCTTCCGCAGATAGTAATCTCGCCCTTCGTCAGCGGGAGAAGGCCGGAAATACATTTAATCAGCGTGGATTTCCCGGTCCCGTTGGAACCTATCAGCCCGACAAAATCCCCCTCTTCCACCGACAGGGTCACATCATGGAGAATCTCCCGGTCCCTGTATCCGGCAGCCACATGGGAAAATTTCAGCATCTCTGCATTCATAGAGAACTCCCTCCCTTCCGCGCCTTGCGCAGCAGGTATAGGAAAAAAGGACCGCCGCAGACCGCGGTGATGATCCCTACCGGTATTTCCTGGGTGGCGACACTCCGGGATACCGTATCACATATGATCAAAAAGGTGCCTCCCATAACCAGCGAAAGAGGCATCAGGCGCCTGTGCTTCGGCCCTGTGAGAATTCTCACCACATGGGGCACCACCAGGCCCACGAAGCCGATTATGCCTGTCACGGATATAATTGCTGCCGTTATAATACTGGAAGCAAAAAGAACCTTCTTTTTCAGGAATTCCACATTGACTCCTAGCTGGACAGCAGTATCTTCTCCCGTCAGCATGATATCCAACTCCCGGCAGGAGGTAAACAAAAGGAGTAATCCTGCCGCCACGTAGGGAAGCACAGTCAGAATCTGATTCCAGCCCTTTCCATTCAAACTTCCCATGGTCCAGAACATGATCTGGTCCATACTCTGTTTATTGAATATCATAACAAGAGAAATCACCGCCGTCAGCGTCTGGTTCACCGCAATCCCCGACAGCAGCAGAGTAGCCACGGGAACTCTCTTTCCTACCCGGGAAATACTGTAAACCAGGGCGATAGACAAGAACGCGCCCATGAAAGCCAACAGCGTAGTTCCGTTCAGCCCCAAAAACCCGCCGGTAAAATGCAGCACAATGCCGACGGACGCCCCGAGCGCCGCTCCCGATGAAACCCCCAGCACAAACGGGTCAGCCATGGGATTTTTAAAAATCCCCTGAAACCCCGCGCCGCATACAGCCAGGGACGCCCCGGCCAGAAAGCCCAGAATCACCCTGGGCAGGCGCACATTCCAGATAATTGATATACTTCCCTGGCTGATTCCCTCCATGTCCACATTCATATGAAACAGTTCATGCAGCAAAATTCGGTTGGCATCCTCGAAAGAAATCGAGGCAGCCCCGATCACTGTGCAGATATAAATGATAATCACACACAGAATGACCGCCAATACGATTGCCAGTTTTTTCCGTTTGATCTTCATAACGCTTTCCTCTGATGTAATCAAATACTTATCAGGAAAACAAATCCGGATAGATTTTTTCCGCCAACAGCTTTGTTCCCTCTACAATTCTGGGGCCTGCCCGCTGGATCATATCCGCCTCCGGCGACAGACCTTCAAAATAAATGATGTTGCCATTTTTGATGCACTCCAGGTCGTTAAGCCCTGACGTCTGCTTTAGCTCCTCCGGCGATGTGAACAGCGAAATATAAATATCCGGATCGCTCTCTATGATTTTTTCAAGTGAAAGCTGCGGCCATGTCTCGCCCGTATCCTCAGCGATATTCCGGACGCTGAGATCATTCAGCATATTGCCCAGCAGAGATCCTGTCCCGGCACTGTAATAAGAACCCAGATCGATAAATGCAGATTTCTCTGCGCCGCCTTCCGCAATTACATCCTTGAGTTCTTCCAGCTCCGCCGTCATGGATTCTGTCAGTTCCTGAGCTTTTTCATTCAGATTCAGAATCTGCCCGGCTGTTTCTATGTTCTTCTCCACACTCTTCACATCATTGGCCGAGAAGACAACCACCTTTGCACCTGCTTCTTCTACCTGGTCTCTGACAGCGTCGTCAATATAATCGGACGCGAATACCACATCCGGCGACAGAGATATAATCAGCTCAGTATTGGGCGCAGTATAGGTCCCCACCGATTCTACCTCAGCCGCTTCCTCAGGATAGCTGCAGTAATCAGTCCTGCCCACAATCCTCTCTCCCGCGCCCAGGGCAAACAGCGTCTCCGTATTGGCAGGAGACAGGGAAACTACCCGTTCCGGCTCTTCCTCAATAATTACCTCATTGCCCAGGTCATCCTCCACCGTCAGAGGATAGACGGTTGTGCCCTTCTCATCTCCTTCAGCGTTATCAGAGCTGCCGGAACTGGACGCAGAATTGCTGCCGGCATTTTCAGAACCTGCTGATACTGTATTCTCTCCCTCTTCACCACTGTTGCTGCTGCTCTTCCCGCTTCCGCATCCCGCAGCCAGAACTGCAGTTACAGACAGGATTCCTGCCAGCAGTAAATTTACGATCCGTTTCTTCATTTTTCTCCTCCGTATCTTACCTGTCATTCCATTTTCTAAACAGCGCCTGCAAATGGGAACACAGCCTGTTTCCCATTCACAGGCGCTACGCTGTAAACATATCATATTATGAAAGCTTTGTCAAAACTGTGCTATTCATAACGCACAATTTCCTTTTTCAGCCGCTTCATGATCCGTTTTTCCAGGCGGGAAATATAAGACTGAGAGATACCCAGCAGATCGGCTACCTCTTTCTGTGTCTTTTCACCGCCTTCCGGCATGTTAATTCCAAAGCGGAGCTTAACAATCGTCTGTTCCCTGTCGGAAAGCTTGCCGATCGCTTTGCCCAGAAGGCTTTTTTCCACCTCATCCTCCAGCCCTTTGTAGATGACATCCTCGTCCGTTCCCAGAATGTCAGACAACAGGAGTTCATTTCCATCCCAGTCTACATTCAGCGGTTCATCAATGGACACCTCCATTCTCGTCTTGCTGTTCCTGCGCAGATACATGAGTATTTCATTTTCAATGCACCGGGAAGCGTAGGTGGCCAGCTTGATCTTTTTCTCCGGATTAAAAGTATTGATGGCTTTAATCAGCCCTATGGTACCGATGGAGATCAGATCCTCCACCCCTACTCCCGTATTGTCAAATTTCTGGGCGATATAGACGACCAGCCGCAGATTATGTTCAATTAAATCAGACCGGGCTTCTGTGTTTTCCGGATCCGCAAGACCTGCGATCGCTTCCGCTTCCGCGTCCGGGGAGAGAGGCGACGGCAATACATCCGTCCCGCCTATATAGTACAGCTCCCCGGTCTTACCAAAAACAACCGGGGAAAACCTTGGTAACATGCGCAGCCGAAATCGGTTCGGCAGTGCAGCGTGCATAATCATGATGCATTCCTCCTAACTGTTTATCAGATTTGGATTCAAAATCATCTGATAGCTCCGGGGAGAAGAACTACGCTCTCTGTCGATGGCAATCACCGGATGGGTGACTACCCTGCTTGTATTTCCATTTTCCAGATATATATAATCTAAAATGACAGCCGGAAGGAAACCTCCCTGGCATCCAACGCTCTGGAACGGAATATAATGGGGATGTATCTCGGCCAGCTCTCCTGGCAGCTCACCCAGCTGGCATGTGCAAAATGCCTCCAGTTCCTTCTGCATTTCCAAGGAAAATAATTCTTTTATCAGAGAATAGCTGATTACGGAAACCGGCTTGCGGCAAGTGGCATCCCATAGCCCGTTTCCCGTATCATAAAGTCCTTTTACCTCTTTACAGGCACCCTTTTGGTACAGCACAACTCTCCAGATCGTGGCAGCTTTCTTCTTCAGCACCTCAAACAGCCATAGAAAAAATGTGACCAGAGCATAGGCCGCCGTACCCCACAGCACAAAACCTTTCATCTCCACCGTGCCGGTGAACCGGAGAAGAAGCCTCCATACGGCCCCGCACAGGATCGCTGAAAGATACAGGCACAGTAATCCCTGTAAAAAACGCTTTTTATCTTTGATTTTGCAGCCAAACCTTACCATGAATGTAGTAACAGCCACAGAAACCAGTATGGTATTCAGTAGGAGATATTTTCTTAAGAAAATGATACTGATACAGGCCAGTCCAGACCCGATCGCAGCGGCTGCCAGGCTTCTCAAATGTGTGGCAGAACATTTCATAAGCCTGTTAACCAGCCGCAAAAGGAAATAATCCATAATCAGATTTTCCATGAAGAATACATCGATGTAAAGCTCATAGTGCATGAAATACCCCCTGTATCCTATGAACACTTACTGGAATAAGCAAGTTTCATTATAGGTTACAGGGGGTATTTATTTTGTCAAAACCCGTGTGTCGAAAGAAAGAGAGTTTCGACAGGTTGGGACAGAAGTTTTACAGCAATTCCAGCATCCGGCGGAGCTCAGCCACAGGCAGCTGACCCGGCGCCGAAACGTTTCCCGCGGCCCCGAACGTCAGGGCTGAACCGGTCAGACGGCCGCTGGCTCTGGAGATACCGCCCAGGCTCCCCATGGACATGGAGATCAGCGGATTGGGCAGCCTCCGGTCCATCTCCAGCGTCACACTCAAAAGCTCCAGCACGTCCTCCCGGCTCTCCGGCATGACGGCAACTTTCAAAATCTCCGCTCCCGTGTCGCGAAGCTCTTCAAATACAGAGACAAGCTCCGGCCTCCCCGGCGTTCTGTCAAAAAAATGGCTGGAAGCCACCACCGGTTTCCCCATCCTGTGAACAGCCTCTGTCAGCCTGTCAGCCTGAAGCTCCGGCCATCTCCCCTCCACATCAACTAAATCCGTCTCCGCCCGGGACGCCGCCCAGAGATTCAGTTCCCTGTACTCTTCCGGCGAAATTTCCCGATTTCCGCCTTCTCGGCCCGTCCTGAAAGTGAAAAGAATCGGAATCTGTCCCAAAATCTCAGATAATGCGCTCAAAACTCCGGCGGCTTTCCCGTAATCCGTAATTCCGCCATAAAAATCAGCTCTCCATTCCACCAGGTCCGGCTCCGCACCGGCAGCCACGCGGGCCTGTTCCAGTATCTCCCCCTCCGTCCCTCCCAGGACCGGCACACAGATTTTGGGGAATCCATCGCCCAGGGTTATGTTTTTTAATTGAACCGTATGTTTTACCGTCATGTGCCGCTCTCCTATACATGTCAGATATAATACTTCTCTTTAATGGCTTCCACCGGCATCTGCCGGCCTGTCCAGAGCCGGAAGGCCTCCGCGCCCTGGTAAAGCAGCATATGCAGTCCGTTAAATGTACGGCACCCGGCAGCCTTCGCCAGTGACAGGAACTTCGTCTCTCTGGGGTTATATATGATATCGGCGACAGTCAGCCCCGGATGAAACAGGGAAGTATCTTCCAGAACAGAATGTCCGGTGTCCGGCGCCATACCCACCGAAGTGGCATTGACCAGAAGTGTGCTGTTCAAAAGAGACGATTTCAACACCTCTGTATCCGCCAGGTCGTAGAGTGCTGCCCGGCAGCCGGTGGTGCGGTTGACTGCGTCAACCAGCTGTAAAGTCCTCTGATGAAAACGGCTGGAAGGGCGGGCGAATATGTTCAAAGTCTGAATTCCGTCCAAAGCCGCTTGGGCGCAGATGGCGGTGGCCGCTCCCCCCGCTCCGAGAATCGTCATCGTCTGTCCCTCCGGCTCAAATCCCGCTTCCCGCGCAGAGCGCATAAAGCCGATCCCGTCGGTA
The DNA here is from genome assembly GCF_014337215.1 of Wansuia hejianensis. NCBI lineage: Bacteria > Bacillati > Bacillota > Clostridia > Lachnospirales > Lachnospiraceae > Wansuia > Wansuia hejianensis. The sequence goes on from NZ_CP060635.1 coordinate 2,236,322, forward strand.
TTGTGGCCCATAAGCTTTCCGCCCTCATTGACAACCGTATTGACGGCCCCGATCATCTGCGCCGCCGGCGATAGCCCATCTGCCAGCTCAGCCATCCGGTTCTTATCAGGCATCGTCAGGTTAAAACCGCGAATCCCGCAGGCCTTCAGACCCTTAACCGCAGCTTCCAGGGTATCTTCCCCCACATCAAAACATAAATATACGTAATCCAGGCCCAGAAGCCGGAAGGCCTCATTGTGCATCAGAGGAGAAAGGCTGTGTGAAACCGGACTTCCCAGCAAGCCAGTCAGCCCGGTATAACCGGTAATCGTAAAATCGTATTTCATGTCTGCCTCCATTCATAGAATGGTAAAATTGTACCACATTCCCGGATAGAAGTCCATCGGCTAGAAGGCATACCTTCCCACCTCCCGCAGCAGGGCGCTGCAGTGCATCTCATTCCAAGTGATAAATGCCCCTGATACCCATAAAAAAAATAATATTCTTCCGCTTGTTTATATACATAGTCCGTGCTATAATGTGAATGTTTGCATAACAAATATGAGGAGGAAGAAAATGAAAAAGAATCTTTGTACAAAATTAGCAGTCCTGATGCTGACTCTGCTCTGCGCGTTCAGCCTGGCCGCCTGCGGAGGCAGCAAAAAAAGCGCCCTTGCCGGCACCTACAAGCTTAAGAGCGTTACAACTCAGGGCGTCACCATGGATCTGGATGAGCTGGCCGATTCTCTCGGCGAATCTGCAGACGCACTGAGCAGCGTAACGGCAGAGCTCAAGGATGATGGCACTTTTACATTAGATACCAGCGCTTTAACCGGAACCTCAGCGATTGAGGGAACCTGGGAAGAGAAGGACGGCGCCCTGGACCTGACAGCCGAAGGCGACACGATTACCGCCACCGTATCAGGCTCTTCCTTTAAGCTTAGCAGCAGCGGCGTAGATATGACATTTGAAAAACAATAATTCTATCAGCAATCATAAAAGGCTATGCCTTCGGAAGCAATTCCCGGAGGCATAGCCTTTTATAATTAACCCAGCGCCTCCATAAGCTCCGGAATCACCCGGTAGAGATCACCCACGATTCCATAGTCTGCCACCTCAAAAATCGGCGCATTTTCATTTTTATTAATCGCTATGATATAGTCGGAATTCTGCATACCGGCCAGATGCTGTATGGCGCCGGAAATTCCGCAGGCGATGTAGACAGCCGGCTTTACCGTCGTTCCCGTCTGGCCCACCTGATAGGAAGGGGCGATCCATCCCGCATCCACACAGGCTCTGGAAGAGGCGACCACTCCGCCCAGCCTGTCTGCCAGCTCTTTCAACAGTTTGAACCCTTCCGCCGAACCCAGCCCCATACCTCCGGCCACGATGATTTTTGCGTCCGTCAGAGATACTTTTTCTCCAACACTTTTTATAATATCCAGAATTTTAGTAGGAATCTCGTCCTCTGTAAACGTTATGGGCAGGTCGATGAGCGCTCCTGTCCGGCCGCCGTCCCGGACACTTTTCTGCATGACTCCGGGCCTGACTGTCGACATCTGCGGCCGATGGGACGGACAGATGATCGTCGCCATCAGATTCCCTCCGAAGGCCGGCCGGGTCTGCTGAAGCCTCCGGTTTTCCCGGTCGATTTCCAGCTTCGTGCAGTCAGCCGTCAGCCCGGTTCCTGCCTTAACTGCCAGGCATGGCCCCAGGTCCCTGCCTATGTGGGTCGCCCCCAGAAGCACCACTTCAGGCTTATATCGTTCAATCGCCTCAAAAATAACACGCGAATAGCTTTCCGTCCGGTAATGCTTAAGAATCTCGTGGTCAGCCACATATACCTTGTCGGCTCCGCAGGCGATCAGCTCCTCTGCCTGCTCCCGGATACCGCAGCCGCAGAGCACCGCGCACAGCTCTGTCTCCAGCTCGTCAGCCAGCTTCCGTCCTTCTCCGAGCAGCTCAAATACCACACTCTGGATCTCATTGTCCCGTTGTTCCGCGAACACCCAGACTCCCCGGTAGGCGCTGACATCGGCTGCCTTCTTTTCAGGAGACGTCTTTTCTATCGCGTCAAAAGGGCAGTTTTCTATACAATTTCCGCACTCCGTGCAGCCCATGCCAATCACTGCCTTTTGACCTTTTACCTGAATCGCGTCAAAGGGGCAGTTTTTTTCGCAGAGAGCACAGCCTTTACATTTTTCTTCAATCACACGTATTGCCACAGCTTTATCCTCCTATATCAAATGCTTCTCATGCAGCCTGGAAACCAGCGTTTCCGCAATTTCCCGGGGTGTCCCCTGCAGCCTCTCGCCCTTTCCCTTCGCCGGAGGAGTAAAGGAACGCAGAACCTGGGTCGGAGAAGCGCTCAGGCCGCAATCTGCCGCGTCCAGCCCCACATCCTCGTGGTTCCACACCGTTATTTCTTGTTTAAAAGCATCCACAATTCCCCAGGTGGTCATATAGCGCGGCTCATTCAGCTCTTTAATAACCGTGAGAAGACACGGTCGCCGCACCCGGATGATCTCGCAGCCGTCTTCCATATTCCGTTCCGCGATGATTCCGTCTTCCTCCAGCCGGATATCCTGTACATAAGTCACAACGGGCAGCCCCAGCCTGCTGGCTGTCTGAGGCCCTACCTGCGCGGTATCCCCGTCTATGGCCTGTCTCCCGGCAAACACCAGATCCACATCCTGAATCTTCCGGATTCCCGCGGCAAGAGTTGTGGACGTGGCACAGGTATCTGCGCCGCCAAAAGCCCGGTCGCTGAGCAAATAGGCATGATCCGCCCCCATAGCCAGACATTCTCTGAGCATATACGCCGCCTGAGGCGGCCCCATGGTGAGCACCTCCACGGCCACATCCTCATAGAGGTCCTTCAGCTCTAGCGCCGCCTCCAGGGCGTTTGCGTCATCCGGGTTCAAAATGCTGGGCACACCGTCACGGATCAAAGTCCCTTTTACCGGGTCAATGCGCACCTCGTTCGTATCCGGCACCTGTTTTACACATACAACTATCTTCATCCTCTCTGCCTCCTACTTAAAAAGCTGACCGCTGATTACGATCTGCTGAACCTGTGACGTGCCCTCATAAATCGTAAATATCCTGCAGTCACGGTACAGCCGTTCTACTTTATAATCCTTTGTGAATCCATAGCCCCCATGGATCTGCACAGCCTTCGCGCAAATCTCATTGCAGGCCTCTGAAGCATAATATTTCGCCATGGAGCATTCCATAGAGGCAGGCTGATTCATATCCTTGAGATAAGCCGCGCGGTAAACGAGACTTCTGGCCGCCTCAAGCTTCGTGGCCATTTCCGCCGCCATAAAACGCAGCGCCTGGAATTTTTCCAGAGGCTGTCCGAACTGTTTTCTTTCCTTCATATATTTCACCGTTTCCTCAAGGGCGGCCCCCGCCACGCCGATGGACTGGGCGGCCACGCCGATCCTTCCATAGTCCAGCGTCTTCATGGCGTTCAGGAACCCTTTATTTTTCTCTCCCAGCATATCCTCCCTGGGAACCCTCACGTCCTCCAGGATGATATCACTCACTGAATCCCCGATCAGGCCCATGGTCCGCTCCGGCTTTCCGGTAGAGACGCCGGGAGCGTGCATATCCACAATAAAGGCCGAAATTCCTCTGGCCCCTCTCTGTGCAGGATCGGTTTTGGCGTAAATGATCGCGTAGTCCGCCTCCGGCGCCTCTGTGATAAAGGCTTTTCTCCCGTTCAGCACATAGCAGCCGCCGTCTTCCTCAGCCAGTGTCTGTGTCCCTCCTGCATCTGATCCGGCGCCGGGTTCGGTGAGGCCGAAGGCCATCCTCTTCTCCCCCTTTGCCACAGGCACCAGATATTTCCGGAGCTGTTCCTCTGTTCCCGACAGAAGCAGCGGCCCCCCTCCCAGAGAGTTCGGGGAATTCATGTAGATGCTTGCTGTCGCACTGACCCTGGCGAATTCTTCCAGGACGGCCACATACCCCCGGTTATCGCTGCCGGCGCCTCCATATTCTCTGGGAATCTTAACACCGTAAAATCCGGCTTTCCCCATTTTCACCTTTAATTCTTCCGGAAACACTCCGCTTTCCTCAATTTCGTCCAGGACTTCCTTTGTAAATTCTTTTTCGCAGAAGTCTCTGGCAAGCTTACGGAGCAATTCATGCTCTTCCGTAAAATATTCTTTATATTCCATCATTCTATCCTCCTGTCCATAACAAGCCCATTTAATGTTTTAGCGGCCCTATTTCAGCACTGGTTCCAGCCCGCCCCAGGTTTCTTCAAACAGGCGGGCATCCATCAGCCGCAGCTTGTCTGAAACGGCCGGTATAAAATCCATCTGGTCCAGTATATCCCTCTGCAGGTCTGCGCCGGGAGCAATCTCTGTCAGCACCATTTTCCCGTCAAGCAGACGGAAGACACACCGTTCTGTCACATACAGAACCTCCTGCCCTTTGGCATATTTTCCACTGAAGGATACCTGCTGTACCCTTTTCAGAAACTTCTTTCCTGTTCCCTCCCGCCCGATCACCAGACAGCCGTCCTGAATGGATTCCTCCGCTTTCGCACAGAACAGCCCTGCAAACACAACCTTCTTAGACCCCTGCGTGATATTAATAAAACCGCCTGGCCCGTTCAGCCGGCTGCCAAATTTGCTGACGTTTATATTCCCTTCCTCATCCGCCTGGGCCAGCCCCAGGACTGCCAGGTCAATGCCGCCTCCGTCATAAAAATCAAACATGGACCCGTGGTCGACGATCGCTTCCGCATTATAAGAGCTGCCGAAATTCGGCACGCCCGCAGGCACGCCTCCAAAGGCTCCTATTTCCGTCGTGAGTGTGATGCTGTCTATGTAGCCTTCCTCCGATATGATACTGGCCACATCTGCCGGGATGCCAAAGCCCAGGTTGACCAGGCTGCCCTTCCTCACCTCAGCGGCCGCCCGTCGGGCAATCACCTTCTTAGGGTTCAGCGGCAGCACCGGCAGGGCATCCAGAGGCTTCCGGATATTTCCTGCAAATGCAGGCTCATAATAGGTGCCTTCCGTCTGCCAGCACGCTCTCTGATCCGTGGCCACCACCACATAATCCACAAGCGCACCCGGGATCTTCACATCCTTAGGCTTAATCGTCCCCTTTTGTGTGGCATACTCCACCTGTACGATAACTATGCCTCCGCTGTTTTTCGCGGCCTGTGCCACCGCATAGCCTTCATTGATAGAAGCCTCCTTCTCAAAGGAAATGTTACCGTTTTCATCTGCTGTCGTTCCCCGGAGCAGCGCCACATCCAGCGGAAATGCTTTATAAAACAAGTATTCTTCTCCCTGGAATTCCACCAGCTCCACCAGATCCTCCTTCGTAACCTCGTTCATCTTGCCGCCTTCCAGCCGCGGGTCCACAAAGGTCCCAAGCCCTACCTTCGTCAGAAGGCCGGGCCTGTGGGCCGCAATCTCCCGCCACAGATTCACGATGACGCCCTGAGGAAGGCAATGGCAGGCAATTTTGTTCGCCCGCACCAGGTCATTCAGCGCAAATGCAGAACCCACCAGCGCCGACGACCATTTACTGACCAGCCCCTCTATGCCCAGGCAGGTAATCCCCCTGTCATGCCAGTCTCCCATCGCACTCCCCTGTTTCAGAGTGAGATTTTTGGGATGCCCCGTCTTCTTAAAACGCTCTGCGACCGCCACCGCGACCTCCTCCGGCCATCCGGACAATCCCATGCCGGCCACCCCCACCGTGGCTCCGTCTTTAATCTTTTCTGCAGCTTCCGCTGCCGTCACAAACAATGCCATAACCTCCTCCTTACTGCTCATAAATTCTCAATCTTCTTCTGCCACAGGCTCTTAATTTATATTAACATTCTTCTTTTGAGCAAATTATTTTTGGTTAATTAAGCACCTTTGTGCTTTTCTTGCAATTTTTTAGCATATGATATATTATGGGTATAAAGGAACGAATAAGTTCATTACCAGAGTTAAAGGAGCGATTATCATTGAATCCAAAAGAAATGAAAAAATATAGTCTGCTCGCAGAAGTGGCCTGTGATTATTATGAAAGAGGACTGAGCCAGAACGAAATCGCTGAGCGCATCTGCCTGTCCCGAACGCGGGTTTCCCGTCTTCTGAAAGAGGCGGAAGAAGCCGGAATCGTCCAGGTCTCCATTAATTATAACTTTGAGCGGCACTATGAATTGGAAGAACGAATCAAAAGTCTCTTTTCTGTCAAGAATGTCCGCGTGCTTAATAACCGCAACCGGCCGAAAGACCGCATCCAGGCTGATGTAGGCTGTCTCGGAGCTTCCTACATCATGGAATCTCTGAAAAAAGACATGGTAATCGGCACTTCATGGGGCACAACTCTCGCTGACACGATCAAGCACATCAAACCGGCCCCGTTCCCGGTGCATGTGGTCCAGCTGATGGGTTCTGTACCCTGTAACTCACCAAACCACACTCCTCAGGGGATCGTGTCCACGATGGCAGAGTTATTCCAGTGCCAGGGTAGCTTCCTGAATCTTCCTCTGTACATACATGACGACTATGCCCGTCAGGTGATCTGTAATGACATAAATAACAAGAAAATTATAAACCAGGGAATGTTTTCAGATATGATACTGACCAGCATAAGCGCTGTAGAGACCATCAGCCAGCAAGACTTCTGGCTGGGCTATATGACTCCGGAAATGTACCAGGAAATCTGCAGCAAAGGAGCCGTAGGAGCCATGTTCGCCCGCTTCTTTGACAGGAGCGGCAACGAAGTGGACTGTTCCTGGAATCACCGCTGCATCAGTATCTCCTTCGACCATATCAAGGGCGTGCCCGACGTGGTAGTCATCGCTTCCGGGCGGCAGAAGGCGACAGCCATCTCCTATGCCCTGAAGGCCAGCCTGATCAACACGCTGATCACGGACGGGACAACCGCCAGCGCCATACTGGGATTGAATCCCAAGAATCAAGTGTAATACCACGAACATATCCTTAATGGATATATAAGAATATAATTTGTATGCGGAGGCCTGACTATGATAAAGGATAAGATCTATTCAAAAGCAAAAGAACTAAGGGTGAATCTCGTGCGGACCTGTGACGCAGAACAATGGGAACGGCTGCCGGTCCAGCCGCCGGAGTTCTGGCCTCAAAATATTTGGCCCTGGTCGAAAAAGGTTATTTGTCTGGGGATCCCCTTATTTGCACCTATGATCGATTCTACCCCGTCAATGGTATATCAGGAGCTATATGATACAAGCAACAGAATCCTGGATGATATATCCTATCATCTGACGAATTACATAGTGAATACTTTAGGATATAAAGCAGTCTGGTTTCCGAGAGACTGTTACTATAGCATTGATGTTTTGCTGGATAATCCAAACGCGGCGTTTTCTCACGTGATTGCCGCGTACTATGCGGGGATGGGTACAATCGGAGACAGCCATAATTTAATTACAAAGGAATTTGGCCCCAGAGTGAGAATTGTTTCAATTATTACCGATGCGCCCATAGACAGCGACCCCATGCTTAAAGGCGATCTCTGCCTTCACTGTGGTAAATGCCTGAAAGCCTGTCCCAGCAAATGTTTTACAAATCCCGGCCCTGATAAAATCTATACTATGGATAAGATCGCCTGCACGGCATACAATGCAGAAGTCAAAAACCAGCACCATTGGCCTTGCGGAATGTGCATTGATGTATGTCCCGTGGGCGAAGATCTTAAAACTTATAAAGGTACTGACAGAGTCACAAGCAGTGGGATCACTCATCTGCAGAGCTTCGGTTCATAAATTCACAGGCAACGGCACTGATCCATCAATGATAAAAGGTAACCGCCATTACCCGGAGCGCCTCCATAACACTTTATCGTAATGCCCAATAAAGAAAATCCTCCAGCTTCGTCAAATCCATGTCAGCAGCAGACGGATAGACTTTTTCCAATATAGCGCCTTCTTGAATCAGCCGCCGTGTCCGTGCCTTGCGTTCTTTCTGCCGGTCACGCATCTGCGCTTCCTCCAGCCGGTGCTCAGCCTGTAATAGTTTCTTCTCGTTATCGGTCATAGAACATCCTCCTTTGGTATTAAAATAGGGTTAATTGATTTCGGCGTAATACCAAATATCCTCCCGTTTGGTATCATGCTTTTTCTGTAAATATTAGTAATAGCAAAAATGCCTCTGTTTGGTATCGCAGCCATACCAAACAAGGGGCGAAAGCAGTAATAAAAACCATCTCAAAAAAGAAGAAGCGGATCGACATACATCAATCCGCTTTCCATATCATTATGCTGTTTTCTGTTTCATCTTTTTAGAAGATTTGGCCGTCTTCAACACCGGCACAGTGCTTGCCGCTCTCTTTGCCATATTGCGTTCCTTCTGCATTTCCCGGTTTGCCTACGTCCTACACTCATCACATCAGTATTTCACATTATTTCTCGTTGTGGTAAAGGCTTTGCCGCAGTTCTCGCAGACGCATTCCCGCTTTCGGTTTTCCGCCGCTTCCTGCCGGTAAAATTTTGCCCGGCAGTTTGGGCCGCAGAACAGCGTGTTTGACCGTCTGGATTCAAACTCTTTCCCACAGCATTTACAGGTCAGCCTGAACGGCTGTCCCACAGCGTGTTCACCGGCTTTGATTTTCTGATACCGTTCCCGGCTTTTTATGCGGTGTCGTTTAAGCAGCTCCTGCCGCTTGATTTCCTCCGGCGTCAGTTCCGGGGCGGGCAGTTCAAACCGTCCGATGAATTTCAGGTAAATCTCCACCTCCTGCACCCGATCCCCGTCGATCTTCTCCGGGGCATGGACAATAATCTTGTCAATAAACTCGTTGATCATCGGAGTGGTCAGCTCGGAAAAATCAGTGTATTTCTTTGCCAGCGAAAGGAACTGCGCCGCACGGTCGGTATCTTCCTCAAAAGCGGATACCTGCTGTTCGGCCTCCGCAGCCGATATTTGAAGCGATTTCTGTTCCGCTTCATACTCTGCCAGAAGACTGTCAAAGCGATCTTCTGAAATGCGCCCGACAGCAAAGGATTCGTAGAGCTTTTTGATGATGGTATCCAGCTCGGCAATGCGCTTTTTGTCCTTGCTTAGTTTCCGCTTGGCTTCCTTTGCGGCTTCCGCCTGCCGTATCCGGGAAGCGGAGCGTACCTTTTTCATAAATTCATCCTGATTGGTAATGGCAAAGGTACTTGCTGTACGGATGGTTTCCAGAATCAGCTCTCTGACCGCTTTTGTCCGAATATAGTGGCCGCTGCAAGCGTGGGTGCGCTTTTGGTGTGCCAGCGTATAGGAGGAGCAGTCAAAGAAGTCTGACGGGTACGGCTTTTTCGCTGTACCGCCTCTGGAGCGGTGGTTATACATCTTTTCGCCGCAGTCGGCGCAGCACAAAAGCCCGGTCAGAGGATTTGCCTCGCCGATGGTGTCAATGCGTTTGGGCGTTTTCCGCAGCTTCTGCGCCAGCTCCCATGTCTCCTTATCCACAATAGCTTCGTGGGTGTTTTCAAAAATCAGCCATCCATCTTTTGGGTTAGGGACACTGCTCTTATCCTTATAGGATACCTTGTGAGAACGGAAGTTCACTGTATGTCCCATATACTCCTGCTTGGATAAAATCTGCCCGACCATATAGCCGCTCCAGTTATACGGGTTGGGAAATTCCTTCCTGCTCTTCCAGACGCCCATTCCTTTTTTGCCGAAGTAAACGGCGGGCGTTTCCACTTGCTCATCAAAGAGGATGCGGGCAATCTCATACGGGCCGTTTCCCTCAATGGTCAGGCAGAATATCTTGCGGACAACTGCGGCGGCTTCCTTGTCGATCAGCCAGTGGTATTTGTTCTGTGGATCTTTTTTGTATCCGTAAATAGCAATATTGGTGGTCGGCTTGCCGGATTCGCCTTTCACCCGGACAGCGGCTTTCTGCTTGCAGCTCAGATCCCCTAAATACCACTCGTTCATGATATTCAGGAAAGGCGCAAACTCATTGCTGTTCTGGTCGTTGCTGTCCACACTATTTGCAATGGCAACAAAGTGTACGCCGTGCTGCCGGAAAAACACCTCAGTATAAAAGCCGGTTTGCAGATAATCACGCCCCGCCCGGCTCATATCCTTTACGATGACGTGCGCTACTTTCCCAGCCTCAATATCCGCAATCAAATCTTTCCATGCCGGGCGGTCAAAATTGCCGCCCGAATACCCGTCGTCGGTGTAGTGGACAAGATTTTCGTAGCCCTGCTGGCGGGCATAGGTTTCGAGGTATTTTTTCTGATTGATGATTGAATTGCTGTCCCCGGTCAGTTCATCGTCACGGGACAGCCTTTCGTATAATGCTGTGATCTTTCCTTCCGTCTGTTTCACGCTCATGATGCGCTCCTTTCAGACTTCCGGCTCATTTGTGGCGATTTCATTATATCACAAGTTCCGGCATTTGTAACCGTTTCATTTCGGATCATTCGTAAAATTTTATCTTCCAGCGTTTCCTGTGCCGTTTCACTGAAACACACCCTGACTTTGTAGGTGGTGCCGCCGATCCGGCATGTCATATAGGAAGCGCTACTGTTTTCATTGTTTGCCATAGGCACCTCCTGTTGAAAAATTCATAAAATTTTCGTATAATGTCTTTGGTTCCGGCATGGTGTAACCATTTATGCGGCCGAAAGCGAACATTAGGGATAAATAACCCTGCCGGTGCAGAAATGCCCCCGGAAAAGCCTTGTACCGCAAGGCTTTCCGAGGGCAAAAGCGTTACATCTGCTGTTGTTTTTTCTCCCGGTATTTCCGTACCCGTGCGGCGGTCTGCCTGCGCCGGGCTTCTTCGGCACAGCGCTGTGAACAGTACACCCGTTTCCCGTCAGCCGGGAACGGTTTGCCGCACTGCCTGCAAGCTGTTAATGGCATCGGCTCGCTGTTAAATACAGCTTGCAGCTTTGCGTCGGTCGGCAGCACTGCGCTGCGGAAATACCGGCACAGGGCGCTGTTTGTATAACAGATACCGAACATGGGACAGTTGCAGTCCAACGGCAGACATCCGTATTCCTTGTCGTAGTTGGCGCACAGGGAAGTAATCAGCTTTTTTATCCGCTGCTTTTCCCGGCCTGTCAGTTCACAGTTTTGGCTTGGCATTGGTCATTCCTCCTTCCTCACTGTCGGAAGTAATCTAAAACAAGAGAAACAGATTACCCCCTCACTAAGAGGAGAAATACAGGGCAGTTAGCGGAACTGTTTTTTCGCAACATCAAAGAAATTTTGAACAATATTTCTGAAGGGAGGTTTCTGTGGTGTTTGAAGATGATTATGAAAACGACAGTGATGTCGAACAAGCTGGTTTATCCGGGCAGGCTCATAGGCAGCTTGTAAAAGAGCAGCGTCTCATTGAAGAGCTGGAAACCGATGCCGCAGAACATCCCTTTGAGGAAGATGCCGAAGAGAAAGAGCCGGAACGGAAGAGACTCAGGCGGGAATTGCAAGCGGAAGCCCTTGCCCGTCTGGAGGACGCTGCCAGAACGCAAAAGGATTTTGAAAATGTCATCGCATGGTGGGACAGGCTGGACGCTAACCGGGAGCGCAGGGAACGCTATCACGAGCTCAGCCGCAACGGGGACGATCTTCCGTTAGAATACGGTGTGTCAGTGAATGAGCTCTTTTTCCCGGGCACACTAAACGGGGTGCTGGAAAAGCAGCTCCGAAAAGGGGATTTTCTTGATGTGATTTTCTGCTGTCCCTATGATATACACGAGCTTGTAGCGGAGGAAGAACTGTCACAAATCCTTTTGGAATTGAATGAGGAACACAAGGAATTGCTGTTCCTCTGCGCCGTCCGGTTGTTCAGCTCCACACGGATTGCCAGAATACGGGGACAAAGCGACCGGAATATCCGCAAGGTGCGTGGCACAATGCTCAAAAAGATACGAAAAAAGCTGCTTGCCGCCCTGACGGACAAGGCAGAAAAGCAGCAGCCGATGACCTTGCTGGAAAAAGAATTTTTAAGAGAGTGCGGACTGAAGGTTGATAACGGAACAAAGAAATAGTATAATAGATAATATAAATTCGAGTTATTTAGGTTACAATATTAAGAGAGGCTTAGACTGATATGGGAAATATAAAAGCAGAAGAAGCAATGAGGGAATTAACGCTGATGCTGTTATATCTCTCAAGATTTTCGCAGGGAGAGAAGTTTCACGAGGCAACCGATTTTTATGCGTGGAAAGGCTATGATTTTGATATACTGAACGAAATGGATGATGCGGACTATATCCGGTAAGGTAATCATCCGTCCCGTTCCAAGTCGGTATATATTACGGAAAGCGGCATGGAGCTGGCAAGAAAGCTTTTATCCAAGTACGGCATAAACGATTGGAAACAGGGGTGAGAAAATGACGAACCTTTTTGAACGCACCAGTTCTCAATGGGTGCGGTACAGCGAATATGAATGGAAAGCGGCAGAGGATGGGACTCTGTATCTTACACCCACAAAAGCAGCGCAGCCGGGCATCTACGATCCTCTGGCGGAATACCGGCAGATCGTGCTGGACACCATCGACATCGGGCGCATGGGAATGGCAAAGAAACCGGATACGGAGATCCAGACTGCTATCCGCCAATTTGCTGTAAAGTACGGGCTTTTCGGCCTGATGACCGCACTGCCCACCACACCGGATTTTATGGAATATGAAGCGGTGTACCTGCCGAAAAACCATTTTATAAAAGCAGAAACGATGCCCACCGAAAAATACCTAGAACTTTTCTTTCCCTTTGACAAGCTGGATGTGATTAAACATGGAATCGAATCCATGTGGAATATCGAAAATGACCGTGTGATGATGGCGCTGGCGATGACCATGACGGACAAGCCGATGGCGGTCAATATGAGCTTTCAGTGGGAGTATGCGGAACGGTATGACTGGATGAAGCAGCAGTTCATCGACTGGGCGTTTACCTATGTCAACAGTATGCTTTATTATGAGGATTACGACACATTGAACGAAGATACCCGTCGTCTTATGCAGCAGAGCATGGCAGCCTTTGGCGGCAATGCACCCACCTACCATATTGCTCTGCTGGATAAGCCGACCATTATCTGGGATTTCCATTCCCTGCTTTTGGGCATACAAATGATGTTCAGCTTTATGCTGACCGACAGCAAAAATCCGATCCGCCTTTGCAGGCACTGCACAAAAGCCTTTGTCGCAAGCAGGCCGAGCGCTGTGTTTTGCAGCCCGCAGTGTAAGAATAAGCACAATGTTTACAAGAGCAGGGCAAAGAAAACGAAATCGGAAGATAATTGATGGGATGGTGATATACAATGGCTGAAAATAAAAACAACCAACTACAAATCCGAAACAGCACGGTGGATTTCCTTGTATTTACGAACGACGCTCACGAAGACGGCATTGAAGTCCGTGTGCAGGATCACGATGTATGGCTGACACAAAAGGCAATCGGCCAGCTTTTTGATGTGGACAGAAGCGTTGTTACAAAGCACCTTAAAAATATTTATGAAAGCGGCGAATTGTCCGAAGATGCAACTTGTGCAAATTTTGCACAAGTTGCAGATAACGGGAAAACCTATCAATACAAATTCTATTCGCTGTCCGCTATTATCGCCATCGGCTACCGTGTCAACTCCGGCAGGGCAACACAATTCCGACAATGGGCAACAAAAGTGCTGGACACCTTTGCAAAGCAGGGATATGTCTTAGATAAAAGCAGACTGATCAACGGCCAGATCTTCGATGAGGATTATTTTGACCATCTGATTTCCGAAATACAGGAAATCAGGGCCAGCGAGCGCCGTTTCTACCAGAAAATCACGGATATTTATGCCACTGCCGTTGATTACTCCGTTGACAGTCAGATTACAAAAGATTTTTTTGCGACGGTACAGAACAAGATGCATTATGCCGTTCACGGAAATACCGCAGCGGAGGTTATTGTGGCAAGGGCTGACCACACAAAGGAACATATGGGATTGACTTCATGGCGCAACGCTCCCAATGGAAAGATTGTAAAAGCCGATGTTTCTATCGCAAAAAATTACTTATCCGTTGATGAGATGCAGGAGCTGAACGAGATTGTCACGATGTATCTGGACTATGCCACAAGGCAGGCCAGACGGCATATTCCCATGACAATGGCGGATTGGGCTTCCAAGCTGGATGCGTTTCTGCAATTCAATGACGCTGAAATTTTGCAGGACAAGGGAAAGGTTACTGCGGCAATCGCCAAAGCCTTTGCGGAAAGTGAATTTGAGCAGTACCGGATTATCCAAGATCGTTTGTATCAGAGCGATTTTGACCGTCTTGTAGCCAGCGCAGAGAAAGAAGATTGATGAAGTGGAAAACGCCCGTTATCAGCCATACAGCCGATAACGGGCATCCGATTAAGCATATACAAGTTCAGTCAGAACAATTTCCTCTGCACGGTTGTGAATGCTGTTCAAGCGGCGCACCCATTCCATCTGGTCAGCCGCTTTCAGCGCTTCGGTTACGCCTTCCTGCCTTGCCATAGCAGATAAGATGCTTTCCATACATTCGTTACAGACTTGATCGATTTCCGCCAGATGGCGACGCAAATTGCCTGATGTCAGCAGGTTTGTGTAAAGCACCTTTCGGTGTTCTTTCAGATAACGGCGGCGCATACGCCCGTATTTGCCGATCTGATTATCGCCGATGTCCGGCAGGACGAGATTTGGGATGAGGTAATCGCCCTCCCGACGGTAAGTGCCGCCCATCTGTTCAAACAGGGATTTCATAAAGCAACAGCTCCTTTCTGTGTTGGATTTCAGCGGTTATACGATTTCGCTCCTTTCCTATAACTGCTTTTCAATTCACCACAAATGAGCCGCAGTCATATGTATGGTGTGGTATAAAAAAAGTTGACAACTTATTCTCAAGGATTTCATAATAAAATCGAGAGAATAAGGAGGTATTCAAGATGGCACGTAAATATGACCATGAATACAAAGTACAAGCAGTCAAACTGGCAAAAGAAATCGGTGGAGCCAAAGCCGCTAAAGAATTAGGAATTCCGAAAGGAACGATTCATACATGGCTTAAAGCGGTCAGATCCGGCTCTCTGGATATTGGAGAGGGTTCCCATACCCCTTCCAGTGCAATGAGCCTGGCAGAGGAAATCACGATGCTGCGTAAGCGTGTAAAGGATCAGGATAAGGAAATCCGCCGCCTCAAGGAAGAAAACGAGTTTCTGGAGGAAGCCAGTGCTTTTTTCGCAGCCAGCCGTCGGAAGTCAGCAAAAACCTGAGAATGATGTTCATTGCTCTCAAGACAGAAGACGGCGCACGGAAAGGGAACATTTCTTTCTATTGCCATATGCTAGACGTTAGCCGTCAAGGATTTTACAAATATCTTGCCAACAAAGATCGCCCATGGAAATATCAGGATCTGGCCGAAGCGATGAGAGAAATCTGTAGCGAAGATGAATATAACGATACCTATGGGCGTATCCGTATGTATCAGGTACTGTTGCTGAAGCCTCCGGAAGGAGTCAGCATTCTTGGTGGAAGAACCGTATACAGGGTAATGGAACAAATCGGTCTCAGCCACCGTCCAAAGCGTAAACCAAACGGTATCACGAAAGCAGATCGTGAAGCTATGAAGACTGATGATCTGCTGAAAAGAGATTTCCAATCCGATAGGCCGCTTAAAAAATGTGTTACAGATATCACAGAAATTAAAGCGAAGGATGGGAAACTTTATGTATCAGCTATTTTCGATTGTTTTGATCTTGGAGTTCTCGGTCTTGCAATGGAAACAAACATGAAGGCTGACTTGTGCGTACACACGCTGGATCATGCACTGACTGCCTATCCAACTCTAAGAGGAGCGATTGTCCATTCAGACCGCGGAACACAATACACCAGTGAAATCTATCGCAAAGCAGTTACAAAATACGGGATTTGTCAGAGCATGAACAGTGCCGGTGGGCGGTGCCATGATAACGCTGGCTGCGAAAGTATGTGGGCACGGATGAAGAGCGAATTACTATATAATCGTTATGATACAGAGCAGATGACTGTAGAAGAATTAAAGGTGGTCATATGGCGATACTTTATCAGTTATTGGAATAATCGGAGGATATGCTCCGCCAATGGTGGTCTTCCTCCTATGCTAAAACGCAAGCAGTACTATGATAGTTTGGAGTTGGCAGCATAGTCTGTGTTATCCTTGAGAAAAATGTGTCAACCAATATTGACAATATCACGATCCCTTCCGAGCCTTTTTCCGCAAAGTGGGGAATGACCGTGTAGACGGAGGCACCTTCAAAGTATGTATATTTGCTGTTTCCCAAATCAAAGTGATACGCACCGTCTTTGAAATACTTTTCCATCCGTTCCCCCACAGCGGGGTCAAAGTCTTTCAGCAGTTCATACAGCTTTTGTTCATCAGTCATTGGCGTCCCTCCTTTTGTCAACAGGCAAATTCAATGTGATAATAGCTGGCCTCCGAAGCCCTGTTTCCGGCGGACGATCAGGCCGCAGGATTCTAGTTCGTGAAACGCCCGTGTTGCTACCTGCCTGCTCCGGCGGAGTTTCGCTTTGGCGTCCTCCACAGCGAAGTACAAGCGGATGGTCCCATCCGCTTCGATATAGCCTTTCTTTCTGGAAATCCCTGCCCGGTCCAAAAGCAGGGCGTACAGCACCTTGGCGTCATTGGATAAGTCCAGGGGGATAAGGGAACGTGGGAAAATGATGTAAGACGAAATCTCCGTATCTGTTTTGAATGGGATCATAAATTCTCCTTCCTATCCATCGGCATGATAGATAGATTGATATTGACTGTTTTGTATTTAACTTTTTCTTATTAACTACCGTCTAAATCCGGGCTGTCAGAGAGGCGGGAAAGCTGCGGACTGAAAAACAGGATATGGACGTTTCAGAGCGTCAGCTTTGCCATGTTCTGAAAAACCAATCCTGGATATTCCCGTTTAGGAGGTAAAATGAGGCGGCAGCCTATATGTACGCAGCTTGCTGCCTGTTCGGGAAAATCCCGTTTAGGTCAAGAGCCTGTTCGGACAATTAGAAGTCCGTTTGGGATAGGTATAAGGGATTTATCCCTCTATCCCATTGACCGGCGCTTACAAAGATGGCGGCGCAGGCCTTACAGTATTTTGCCCGGTTGGAACCGGGGAAAAAGGATTGGCCACAGACAGTACACCGTTTATGTTCCTTCCGGTAAAGCAAAGCAGCCGCCAGAGGTTCATCCAAGGGCAGGACAGCGGCACGGAACCACCTGCACAGCAGGGAGTAGGAAATGCTCTGTACGCACACGCATTCTTCTCCATCGTCAAGGGCAAGGCAGTTCCCGCTCTCATAGTTGCAGCACTGATGAACCAGCTTTCTGGCTCTGCGGTACTGGGAATAGGTCATGATGGGGATTTTTTCTTTGATTTCCATCGCCTCATTTCAGGCTGTTAAAAAACTCTCCCTATCTATCTGTACATTTTGAAAGCAAAATGACACCCCCTTTTGAAAATAAATTTGAGATGGCTCAAAATATCTTTCATATATCCGTACATTTTTCGGGGGATTGTTGCATGGGTAAACACAAAAATATGCTTCTAATAGTCACTTCATTTCTCAGAGATTTTTACAGTGGGGGGTAAAAATAAAAAATAGGCTTCGCCTATTCAACTCCCCTGCCCCTCATTCATGAGGGGTGGGGTTTTCTTTTTTGTTACTTTGGTTCATAATAGTTTTATGAATATCTTACAAAATATTTTTAAAGACCATTACGAAGAAATGTTTTATATCTTACATCCTCGTGACTCTGTCATCGAAAATGTCGAAAAAATGATTCATTGTGGCGATCCTTCCTTTGGTGGCGCCATGTTTGCCTGCCCTTGTTGTGGTACTTTCAAATATGTTCCCTTTCGATGCCATTCCCGTTTCTGTCCTACCTGTGGCAACATGTACTCCATTGACAGGTCTACTTCCATGTCTTTTAAAATCATTGATGTCCAGCATCGACACTGTGTTTTTACCATCGCCAGCGAACTCCGTCATTTTTTTCTCGAAGACCGTTCCCTTCTAAACTGTCTGTTCTCCGCTGTTAACAGCGTGGTCTCCCGTATGTTCCATAAGCTCAACAAATCAGAGTCCTTCACTCCTGGCTTTATCTGTGTCCTGCATACTTTTGGACGAGACTTAAAATGGAATCCCCATATACATTGTCTTGTCTCAGAATGATATTGTCAATATTGGTTGACACATTTATCTCAAAGATATCACTGCCTATGCAGCCTGTTCCAGAGATTGGTAGTATCTCTGTCGCTTAATTATCGGAGGAAGCCCACCGTTGGCAGAGCAGATCCTCCTGTTATTCCAGTAACTGATGAAGTATCTCCAAATGAGAACCTTCAGTTCCTCTATGGTCATAGTCTCCGTATTGTAGCGGTCATAGAGAAGCTCACTTTTCATTCTGGCCCACATGCTTTCGCATCGGGCATTATCGTGGCACCTGCCACCAGCACTGTTCATGCTTTGAATAATACCGTATTTAGCAAGAGCCTTACGATAAGTTTCACTGGTATATTGTGTTCCTCTGTCAGAGTGTACAATAGCCCCTCGCAGATCAGGATATGCCAGATAGGCATTATCCAGGGTATGCTCACACAACGTTGCTTTCATGTTGGTTTCCATTGCCAGACCAAGGACACCGGAATCAAAGCAGTCAAAGATAGCTGAAACATACAGTTTCCCATCTTTAGCCTTGATTTCTGTAATGTCAGTTACACATTTTTCAAGTGGCTTGTCGGATTTGAAATCTCGCTTCAGAAGATCATCTGACTTACGAGCTTCCCGATCAGCCTTGGTAATACCATTCGGCTTACGCTTTGGTTGATGACTAAGGCCTATTTCATCCATGACCCTGTAGACGGTTCGCTCACTGGGAATCTTGAGTCCTTCCGGTTTCTTAAGGAGAAGTGCCTGATACATGCGAATGCGCCCATATGTATCATTGTATTCATCTTCAGTATGGATTGCTATCATAGCATCAGCGAGATCCTGATATTTCCAGGGCCGGTCTTTATTAGCAAGATATTTGTAGAACCCCTGGCGGCTGACACCAAGCATCCGGCAATAGAATGAGAGTTTTCCCTTAATCGCGCCGTCTTCCGTTTTTATGGCAATGAACATCATTCTTTGGTTCTTGCTGACTTCCGACGGCTGGCTGCGAAAAAAGCACTTGCTTCCTCGAGAAATTCATTTTCCTCTTTTAGACGCCGGATTTCTTTATCCTGATCCTTAACACGTTTGCGGAGCATAGCAAGTTCCTCAGCGAGACTCATGGCACTTTCTGGAGTATGTGCACCGTCGCCAATATCCAATGTACCGGCTCTAACTGCTTTCAGCCATGTATGGATGGTTCCTTCTGGAATACCTAATTCTTTGGCTGCCTTAGCACCGCCGATTTCTCTGGCAAGTTTGACAGCCTGGATCTTATATTCGTGGTCGTATTTACGTTGAGTACGTGACATTGAGAGTTCCTCCTTATTCTCTTTATTATACATGAATTCTTTGAGAATAAGGTGCCAACTTTATTTATACGACATCAGAAGGTGGGGTCGGCAATTCTCTGCTTTGGCGTCATATAAAACATTTCAACTTTAAGCTCCTTCGGGATTCTTTTCAAACCGCCCTGCTTAACGAACTGCATATACACCTTGGCAACTCCTTTAAAAAAGTAAAATCTACCATCTATGCTGACCACAAAAATGGTTTCTATGTCCGTGCCATGCCTAATAAATGCAATCCTTCCAATGTAATCAAATATATTGGAAGATATCTTGGCCGGCCTGTAATTGCTACTTCTCGTATCGATGCTTACGATGGTGACTTTGTTACCTTCCATTACAACCGTCATGAGGATAACAAACTTATGACTGAAAATCTTCCAGTCCTTGATTTTATTTCTCGTCTTACGCAACACATACCGGAAAAGCATTTCAAAATGATTCGCTATTATGGTATCTATGCAAGGCATTGTAAATCGGATTGTTATCTGCGACGAGCTATTTCCAAGGAAAAACATAAGATTCTCTTATCCTTTAACCGTTGGCGAGAATGTATCCTTTCCTCTTTTGGCTATGATCCTTTGAAATGTCCTAACTGTGGCAGCAAAATGCTTTTTCAAGAACTATATTTCAATCATAAACCTGTTTCTTTGCATGAATTATATGAAAAGGTAATGCATAAGCACATGTGCCGGTCTCCCGCCCTAATTCCAAATCTTCCAACTCCAACGTTTTCGTGATACAATCAAACTATCTATCAGAAAGCGGAGGCTGTCACTATGGAATACATAACAGAAGCAGAACTTGCAAAGAAACTTCGAGAACAATATATTAAAGAACCGCCAGAAAATGTAACTTCTGATGAAGTCCGTGAAATGAGTGATGAAGATCTCTTGGACATGGACTATTTTCTTCATGAATTTGACGATTTTGATGATGACGATTTTGACGAAGAAGGGTTTTATCTCTTCTGATCCAGGATCGTCTGTTTCTCATGCCCGCCTCCCCCCGAGCTTTTTTAATTCAGAAGTTCTCCAAAAGGAGAACTTTCCTATAAAGTAAAAAAGTGTCTTCGACACTTCAACTCCCCTGCCCCTCAATCTTGAAGGGTTAGGGGTTTCTTTTTCTGTTACTTTCCTTCATAATAGTCTTATGAATATACTACAAAAGATTTTTTCCGACCATTTTGAAGAAATGATTTATCTTCAACATCCTCGTGACTCTGTCATCGAAAATGTAGAAAAAATGATTCACTGCGGCAATCCTTCCTTTGGGGGTGCCATGTTTGCCTGCCCTTGCTGTGGCTATTTCAAATTTGTCCCTTTTCGCTGTCATTCCCGCTTCTGCCCTACCTGCGGCAACATGTATTCCATTGACAGGACTACTTCTATGTCTTTTAAGCTCATTGATGTCCAGCACCGGCACTGCGTCTTTACTATCGCCAGAGAACTTCGTCCCTTTTTTCTGCAGGACCGTTCCCTTTTAAACTCTCTCTTTTCCTCCGTTAATAGCGTTGTTTCCCGCATGTTTCATAAAGATAACAAATCAGAGCTATTTACTCCCGGTTTCATTTGTGTCCTCCATTCCTTTGGCAGGGATCTCAAATGGAATCCTCATATCCATTGCTTAGTCCCGGAAGGTGGCGTTGGTTCCTCGCTCCTGTGGCGTCACAAAAAGCATTTCAATTACAAACTTTTACGGGATTCCTTTCAGACCGCTCTCCTCAACGAATTGCACAAACGGCTGGGGGATTCTTTTAAAAATGTAAAATCCCACATCTATGCAGACCACAACAATGGGTTCTATGTCAGAGCTATGCCCAATCAATGCAATCCCAGTCAAGTCATTAAGTATATCGGCCGCTACCTTGGCAGACCTGTCATCGCTACTTCTCGCATTGACTCTTATGACGGCGTTTGTGTAACCTTCCATTACAACCGCCATGAAGATAATCAATTGATTACTGAAACGATTTATGCCCTTGATTTCATTTCCCGTTTAACACAGCATATCCCCGAAAAACACTTTAAAATGATCCGCTACTATGGCATTTATGCCAGACATCGTCAATCTGACCTGCTTTTACGCAGAGCTATTTCTAAAGAAAAACATAAAATCTATCTCTCTTTCAACCGCTGGCGGGACTCCATCCTTCATTCTTTTGGATATGACCCGTTAAAATGCCCCAGTTGTGGCACAACCATGCTCTTCTTAGAGCTTTACTTTAACCACAAGCCCGTTCCTTTGCATGAATTATACGAAAAGGCAATGCGGAAATACCGCTGCCGTTCCCCTGCTCCTCTTCTGTTACTTTCACATCCTTCATTCTCGTGATACAATGAAACTATCTTAAATCTGAATGGAGGCGGTTACAATCAAACGTATGACTGAAGCGGAGCTTGCAAAAGAACTACGGGCGCAATATATTCAAAATCCTCCGGAAGGCATGACTTCTGATGAAGTCCGTGACATGGATGACGATGACCTTCTGGATATGGACTATTTTTTACATGAATTCGATGATATCGATGAGGACGATTTTGATGAAGAAGGATTCTATATTTTCTAAATCAGAAACGGCTATTTTCATTCCCAAATCCATAACTAAGCAATTTCCTATAAAGTTAAAAAAATACCACCACGACTATTTCAAGCCATGATGGTATTTCTCAAATTTCAAACTTATAGCCGATGCGGCGGATAATAAAACCGGAGGAAACAAAAATTTTACGCCAGTTTCCAGCTTTGGCTCTCCGTTTGTAACTTCACCATTCGGGCATACAAGCCGTTTTGCTTTAACAATTTTTCCGGTGCGCCTTCTTCGGCCACGGTTCCTTCAGAAAGCACCACGATCTTATCTGCCCCGGCTACGGTGCGCATCCGGTGGGCGATCACCAGCACCGTCTTATCCGCAATCAGACGGGAGAGGGCAGTTTGAATCAGGGTCTCGTTCTCCACATCGAGGGAAGCGGTTGCTTCATCCAAGAGAATAATCGGCGCGTTTTTCAGGAAAGCCCGGGCAATAGAAATACGCTGCCGTTCACCGCCGGAAAGCTCGCAGCCGTTTTCCCCGATGTTGGTATGCCAGCCATCCGGCAGCTTTTCGGCAAATTCATCCACATTGGCAAGTTTTGCCGCTGCTAATACCTGTTCGTCGGTTGCATCCTTATTCCCAATTCGTATATTCTCCAAAATGGTATTGTCAAACAGCGTAACATCCTGAAACACAATGGAGAACAAGGAAAGCAGAGCCTCCGGGTCCATTTTGGAAATATCCATACCTCCCACAGTGATTTTTCCCCGGCTCGCATCCCAAAACCTTGCTGCAAGCCGCGATACCGTGGTTTTGCCGCCGCCAGAGGGCCCTACTAAAGCTGTGACTTCGCCCTGTTTTGCGGTAAAGGAAACATCCTTCAATACGGTTTCTCCTGTGTTGTAAGCAAAGCCTACATGGTCGAAGGTAATATCATAGCCTTTGTTGGAAAGTCTGTTTTCTCCCTGCTGAATCGGGTGATCGAGAATTTCATTCATGCGGGCGATATTAGTGCGGGTGCTGATAACCGCCGCCAGATTTTGCAACGCCCCTTGCAGCGGGTCGTAGAGCCGTGAAACAACCAGCAGGAACATGAAGAAAGTCAGGACATCGAGGTTGCCGCCTATCAGCAGAATAGAGCCTATCAGCGCAACGGTGGCAATTCCCAGCTTTAATATGAGTGACGCGGACACCACAAAGGCAGCCAACCCAAACTCATTGAGAATGGAGCGACGTTCCACGGCGCGGATTTTCTTTTCCAAGCCTTTCAGGTATTCTGCTTCGGCGTTGTTGGCTTTTAAGTCGCGCACAGTTTCAATGCACTCTTGAATCCCGTCGGCGCAAGCCATCTTTACATCCATCGCTTTCTGATTGAGCCGTTCCTGCACCTTGGAGGAGAACCCCACAATGGCAAAGGCAACCGGCAACACCCACAGCGCCGCTAATGCCATGCGCCAGTCGAACACCAAAAGGCTAATGGAAATTAAGACAGTGGAGATGATGGAGCCTGCCAGTTCGGGAATAAAATGGGAAAAGCTCTGCTCCAAAAAGGTGCAGTCGGCCATGATGGTGCTGGTGAGATCCGCCAAATCCTTTATTCCAAAGAAGGACAGCGGAATCTTCCGAAGTTGTTCGGCCAGCGTAATCCGCCGCACACCGCTTTCTGTATAAGTGGCAAAGTAGGTGGCGTTGTACTGAAAGTATGTGGTAAGCAGGATCAGGCCGATACACACCACGCAGCCCACGATGTAAAAAGCAATTTTTTCGCCGGGTACGCCGCCAGCCATCAAATCGCCGACTAAAAAATACAAGAGGCCCACTGGGAACATAAAGGAAAGATTTTGAAGAACGCAGGCAAGGCAGCCTTTTACCAGATCCTTCACCCCCTGCTCGGAAAGGGCATACCGTTTTTGCAGCCGTTTTATCATGTTATTGTACCTCCTTTGCAACTTTCCATTGAACAGAAGTTTGATAGTCCTGCCACATGCGGCTGAATACGCCGCCTTTTTCCAACAGCTCACGGCTTTTGCCGCTCTCTGTGATCTGCCCGTCCTCAATGACATAGATTTGGTCTACGCCAGCCACTGTAGAGAGCCGATGGGCGATCATAATCACCGTTTTCCCCTGTGACAGCTTGGAAAAAGCTGCCTGTACGCGGGATTCATTATCCGGGTCGGCAAAGGCGGTGGCCTCGTCTAAGATTACGATAGGCGCATTTTTCAGCATCACGCGGGCAATGGCGATCCGCTGCTGTTCGCCGCCGGAAAGGTACACACCTTTTGTCCCTATCACGGTGTCTGCGCCCCTCGGCAGCTTTTCCAGAATATCATCGCACTGGGCGTTGTGGAGGGCAGCCATGATTTCTTCCCGGGTAGCATCCGGTTTTCCCATGCGCACATTTTCCAAAATCGAGGCTTTGATTAGGCGGCTGTTCTGGAATACAAAAGAAACGGTATTCATAAGTTCCTCTTTGGCGATGTTCTTCACATTCACGCCGCCAATCTTCACCTGCCCGCCTTGCGGTTCAAAGAACCGGCAGATCAGATTGGCAAGCGTGGTCTTGCCACCGCCGGAAGGTCCCACAAAGGCCACCGTCTGCCCTGCGGGAATTGAAAGGGAAATATCCTTGATGACCTCGTTTTTTCCATCATAACTGAAATGAACATGGTTAAGCTGTACCGAAGCGCCGTTTGGGTGTTCCGGCTGTGCTGCTTCTGCAAGAGGGTTCAAATTCAATACGCTGTCGATTCTATGCAGGGCATCGTCCACGATCATGGCATTTTCGCTCTGAAACATGATACGGGTCAGGGTGACGGAGATGATGGGCGTGATGATGATGTAGAACATCAAATCCAGCAGGAAATCCTTCGTAACGCCGCCCCCTGTAAAAATCAACGCACCGGCAATCAGCGCGGCAAAGACGCCGTTGATGGCTGCCGTATAAAACATCATGGGTGCTCGAAGCTGCTTGGTATAGGCAATTACCCACACCTTATACCTATCAATGGAATCCTTGAATTTTTTGAAGGAGAATATGGTCTGCCCGAAGGTTTTCACAACGGGAATCCCCCGTACATACTCCACCGCTTCATTGGACATATCATCGAGAGCGTTTTGGTATTCTTTCATTTTTTCCTGCATTTTCTTTCCGGTCATCGTCATCATAATCAGAAAGCCCAACAAAACTGGCACAAGGCTCAAAAGTCCCAGCCGCCAGTCGAACACCAGCAGCAGAACCAAAAGGCCGCATGGTGTCGCAATGGCATTGGCACGGTCGGGAAGCTGATGCGCCAGATAGGTTTCGGTGGCGGCGCTGGATTCATTGACGATTTTACGCAGCTTGCCGCTGCCAAACTGCTCTGCAAAACCCAGGGGAAGTTTAACGATATGTTCCATCGTTTGCAGACGCAGGTTGGTGGCGATGCGGAACGCCCCTTTGTGGGAACACATCAGCCCTCCTATGTAGATCAATACCGCAATGACGGCAAACAGCACCGCCATCCAGCCGTTATGGGTCAGGTTTTGCGCGTGGCTGAAATCCGGCGCAACTGCCAACACTTCCTGCATGACCTTCCAGATATAGTAGAAAGGCACTAACGCTATGAGGGCGCTGATGGCCGAAAGCACCCATGAAGCATAGAGCAGGTATTTGTGGCCGCCTGCAACCGCAAGCAGCCGTGATAGATTGGATTGTTTTTTCAAAAAAGATTCCTCCTTTTCGTTTATTTATGATAAAGAGAACACAAGCGCGTTCTTCTTATATCCGTATAAGTTAGTTATCGCTAACCGCTGGTCAAAAATTACAGGGCGTTACTGCCCCATAATTTTCATCCATCCGGCTGTATAAAAGGCTCGCATTTCCTTCACATAGTTTTCCGCGTCCCGAAGTGGCATCTCGTGAATCACCAATTCAAAAAAGGTGTGGAACATGCCGGTAATCAGAATATGCTCCAGCACAGGGTCGATCTGCGGGGAAGGCCGTCCAAGCTCCTGCAAGACTTCCTGATAGGCATGGGTCGCTTCTGCTTCAATTTCCACCATTTCATCAATGAAACCGAAAAACTTCGTGCCCTCCGAACAGCAGAGAATCAGTTTACATTCTTCCAGATGTTCGTAGGCGTAATGAAGCATATCAAACATGCAAGCGCCGGAAATATCTCCCATAACCTCCGGCTGCTGCTCGTGGGGGAGATTGGCAAAATCTTTTTGCGCCTTCTGAAAACAGTTCAGGAGATACGCATAATGCTCACCCACCAAAGCCTCGAACAATTCTTCTTTACTTTTATAGTAGCCGTAAAAGGCTCCGGTTGTCATACCTACGGATTTTACGATATTCCGCAGGGAAGCGTCTTTGTAGCCTTTTTGCAAAAACTCTGCTTTTGCGGCCCGGTGGATGCGTTCTAAGGTTGTCAGATTTCCGTCTATTTTCTTCGCCCCCTTATAACACTGTTATATATCGCTGTTATATTTTATACCGAGAAGCGGGTTCTGTCAAGAGGGAAATTACCCATAGAAGCATTTCAGACATTGGAGATAAAGCAAGGCGAGGCAGCATTTATATACTACCTCACCTTCCTATTTTTCCTCAAACTTATAGCCGATGCCGTAGACGCTTTTGATATACTCCGGCAGATCAGGAGCAATCTTTAGCTTTTTTCGCAGGTTGCTTACATGGTTGTTGACTGCTTTGCGGGAATAGTAGGTGTAATCTTCTTCCCATACCATTAGCATCTCATAGGTGAATACCCGTTTGGGGTTTAAGATAAGCAGGGAAAAGATTTCAAATTCCTTAATGGTCAGTTCTACCGGCTGCTCCCGAATCGTAACAAGCCGATGCTCCAAGCAGAAGTACAAATCTCCCGCCCGAGCCTCCGTCAAGGGATGATTCGACTTTTTGGGCATAGAATATTTGCCACGGAAGATGGCTTGATACGGTATGCCGCTTATATCCCCTTTAAGGATAAACTGTGCCAGCTCCCGCTGCTGATCTGCGGAAAGCAGGGCAAACAACTTTTCTCCAATCTGCCAGCCGGTTTCAGCTAAATCAAGTACGGCTAATTTCCCATATCATCACCACCAAACTGTCAATATATCGAAGTGATTTTATTTTCGCCATAATTTACTGCGTGACAAACTCTGCCCCGCGTTCTGTTTTTACCTCGAGCGATGTAACATTCAGATATAAATTTAGGTAGTATCCTTCTTCAACCAATTCTGGAGTGCCAGTCACTCGGATCCAGTCGTTCTCGTTGGGATACTCCCCGTCGTATTTTAGCAGGAAACCACCCCAGCCATCATTTCCACAGCAGCCGGGGCCTTTTCGATATACAACCGGAGCAGTTTCGCTGCCGTCCCATGAATAAAACTGTGCATACATCCCTTCCACGATAATTGTTTTATCCTTATAGTGATCGAAATTGTAGTACATATCGTTGATCTGCGTTAAAAACATCTTCTCCCCGATTTCCAACACATCGCCCTCAGCCGATTCACCCGCCGGGTCTGTTGCCGGTGCACTGGAAGGATCGCTGTCAGGCGTGGAGGACGGGCTTTCCGTCCCGCCGGAAGAAGGTTCTTCCGAGGCGTTGGTTTCTGGAGCGGCAGATTCAATATTTAAGGAAGGCTCCCGGCTGTTTGAATCGGGAGGCGTAACATTGAACCCTGTTTTGCCGCCGCCATTGCCGCAAGCAGACAACAGCAGGCACAGCAATAAAGCAGGCGCAATCCTTTTCCATATTTTACGCACGTCCAACCACCCCTTTCACGGTTTGTATCATCCAATAGAGGAAAAAGACAATGATATTGCATAGGACAATGCTGGCTCCCGTGGGCGTTGCGTATACATAGGAAACCGTCAGTCCAATCCATAAGCATATTACGGATATGATAGCCGAATTGATAATCACAGCTTTAAATTTTTTGCATAACCGCATAGAGGTCAACGCAGGGAACACAATCAGGCTGGTAATCAAAAGAGCGCCCATCATCCGCATCCCCAAAACAATAATCAAAGCAGTCAGCAGGGCAATCAGCATATTGTAAAGGCCCGCGTTCGTGCCTGTTGCTTTCGCAAAAGATTCGTCAAACGTAACGGAGAAAATACGGTTATAGAATAAAATGAACAGCACTAATACAATGACGGATAGAACCACACTTAAATTCACATCGCTTTGCGACATGCTCAGAATGCTTCCGAACAGATAGTTGCACACATCCGTATTCATTCCTGTGGTTAAAGAGATAGCCATAACCCCTACAGCCAATGCGCCAGTGGAAATTAGAGCAATCGCCGCGTCGCCTTTAATCCTGCTGCTTTCGCTGATTCGCAGCAGCAGAAAGGCCGCCAATACCACAATGGGAATGGAAACCGTCAGCGGGGCCATATTCAGCGCTGTCGCTAAAGCCAGCGCGCTGAAGCCGACATGGGAAAGCCCGTCCCCAATCATGGAGTACCGTTTTAGGACAAGGCTTACCCCCAGCAGAGAGGAACAAAGGGCTACAATGGTTCCCACGAGGATTGCGCGAACCATAAAGGGGTAGGAAAACATCTCTTTCAGCAAGTCAAGCATGGGAAACACCCCCTATAAAACGGCTGCCCACTTCGCTGTTCCGATAGTCCTCCGCTGTACCAAAGAAAAGCTGGGAATGGCACAGGTGCAGAATATGTTTTGCGTACTGTACCGCTGCGCGGATGTCATGGGAAATCATGATGACCGTGATCCCCATATCTTCATTGATCTGCCGGATCAGCTCGTATAAGCTCTGTGTCACCACAGGATCTAACCCGGCAGCGGGTTCATCCAATAAAATCACCTTTTTCGTGGCGCATAGAGCGCGGGCCAACAGAACCCTTTGCTGCTGGCCGCCGGATAATTCACGATAGCAGCGGTTTTTCAGCTTTGCAATTCCCATTTTTTGCAGGTTTTCATTTGCAAGCTCTTTTTCCCGTTTGGTATAAAAGGGCTTGAATCCCAATCGGTTTAAGCAGCCGGAAAGGACGACTTCGTAAACGCTGGCGGGAAAATCCTTTTGTACCGCCGTCTGCTGCGGCAGGTAGCCGATTTCTTTTGCCAAAAGCCCGTTTCCCATATGAATCGTACCGGATGCTGGCTTCTTCAAACGCAGCAGCCCCTTAATCAGCGTACTTTTTCCTGCGCCGTTTTCCCCGACAATGCAAAGATAATCGTTCGGCTCTACTGAAAAATCCAAATCCTTTACGGCGAGAACGCCGTCATATACAAAAGATATATTCTTGCATGTAATTAAATCCATTGCGTTTTTGTACCCTCCTTTTGAAAAAATAGCAGCGGCAGTACTCACGCGCCGCCGCTGCTCATTTTAGTTTAAGGCAGCGCGCAGGCTGTCTACATTTTCCGTCATCATAGACAGGTAGGTAGCCCCGTTCTCCATTTGCTCTTTCGTCACATTATGGCAGGAATACAGGGTCATCTTTTTCGCTCCGGTAGCCTCGCAGATAGAATCTGCGATTTTTCCGTTGGAAAGCTCAATGGTAAAGACAACCGGGATCTGTTCTTCCTTCACCTTATCGGTCAAAAATGCAACCGTTGCGGCGCTGGCTTCGGTTTCTGTCGAACAGCCTGTAAAGGCGGCGTAATAGCTAAGGCCATACTCGTCGGCAAAATACCGGAACGGGAAACGGTCGCCAAACAGAATCGTTTTACGTTTTGCGCTGTCTACAACTTCTCGGAAAGAAGCGTTCAACTGTTCCAACTGCTCTTTGTAATTGGCGCTGTTCTTCGCATAGGTATCGGCATTATCCTGATCTTTTTCGCAGATAAGAGAAGTAATCTTATCTACAATTTCAATCGCATTTTTCGGAGAAGTCCACACATGTTCGTCGGTTTCCTCCTCGTGCTCGTGGGAGTGTCCTGCCAGGGCTTCCTTGATCTCGTCTGCTGTAGCGTCAGCATCGTAAAACGTGGGGGCCCAATTTTCTACGCTCATGAGAGCTTCCACGCTTTCATTACCATAGCGCAGATGGAAATGAGCGATTTCTTCTTCATGTTCCTCGTGTTCTTCTTCATGACTGTCGGCGCCGGTGCCATGGTCGTTAAAGGCCAGATAAACCGGCGCTCCTGAATCAGGCGTTTTGGCTTGGAATGTATACCACACGCTGGTAATATCTCCATCGTCGTCTTTTACCGTCTGAACCCCCTGATATTCATACTCCGCAGATACAGTCCCGGAGGGCGTGTGGAAAGAAACGCTGTTCCCCTCAATGGAAAGCGTATTGTAATCGGATTTCCTCTTTTCCAAAAACTCCTGCTTCATTTCATCAAAGGATTTTTCATTTTCCTCGGCTTCTTCTGTGATATACTCGTCCAGCGTTCCATCCTCAAAGTAGGGAAGCACCGATTGAAAATCTCCGGCAAAATCAGAAAGCGGGCGGTCTTTTATTTCGCTTTCCACAATTTCCCCATGGTCGTGGTCATGCTCGTGCTCCATCCCTTCAACGATTTCTTCATTGACGGTGGGAACACAATCAATCAAACGCAGGGTGTCCGGCCTCTGATCGCCCATAGAGTTCAGAATATCGTCCACCCATACATCATTCTCGCCTCCGGTGTAGATGAACAAATCGCAGTTCTGAATCGTCTTAATATCCTGCGGGGTCGGCTCATAGGAATGGCTTTCCGCGCCGGGCTTCAACAGCATTGTAACGTCTGCCTTGTCGCCTACAATCTGGCGGGTAAAATCATATTGGGGGAAAATCGTAGTTACAACAGACAGCTTCTCCGAATTATCGGCATCTGCCGGTTTATCGGAAGTGCCGCAGGCGGACAGGCAGGCAAGGGCCAGTATCGCCGCCAACAGAATTGAAATGTATTTTTTCATAAAATTGAATCCTCCGTAAATTCGCGTATTTGCTTAAAAATGGGCGCAAAAATACAAGGGATAACCTTCCCTGCTACAAAATGGGCATAGTATTCCCTTGTATCAAAGGATTCTATTTAATTGTTCATTCTTACCTTCTGGCTGATAAGGGAAGCGACAGGTACAAACAGAGGGAGGCAAAGAAATGCCACAACCAGCGGAAACTGAGGCGCAAACGCCCCGGCTGTTCCAGACGAGCCGGTTCCGATCTGCTTTAATGTTTGTTCGGCCTGATGAATACAGGCACATACAGGGCAATCCTCTCCTGTGCAGTCGTGATGGGCTTCTTTCACAATAAAAAAGAGAGAAAAGAAGGCGACAATAACAAAGGCAGCACAGGTAAACCCGGCAAGGATTCTTTGCGCCTTTTTATCCATACCTTTCCCTCCTTCAAAAAAATGATTTATCCGTCAGCAGCCTGTTTGTCTGCACTCGCTGCAAATCCCATAGAATACCGTCCGCAGGGAATCCATTTCAAAATCATGGTGCTCCAGCATGTGCTGTCCCAAATGAGCGACTTCATCACACTGAACATGAATCAGCCTGCCGCATTTTTCACATTTGCAGTGGTAGCGGCTCGGCGGTTCACAGGCATCCTGTTCTCCGATATACTCAAAGCAGGCGCTGTTTGTTCCCTCAATCGTGTATTTTGCAACCACGCCTTGCTTTACCATGCGCTCCAAATGACGATACACCGTCGTCATTCCCACTGCGATGCCTTCCTTTTTGAAATGATCGCAAATATCATTGACCGTGACATGGCTGCCGGGGACGGATTTCAGAAAGGCCAGCAATTCGGCCATCTGCTTTGTTTGATATTGTGCTTTGCGTGCCACTGAACCGCCTCCTGCAATTTGAAAATCGTTTTCATTTTATCACAAAACCTCTGGGCTGTCAATGTGGCTTTTGTTAAGTTTTTTACTTCATTAGAGAAAGAAAAAAAGCACGGTAGCGAATTTTGTAGCTACCATGCCTTTGTATCGTATCAGCCCTCAAACTTATAGCCAATACCGTAGACGCTTTTCACATAGTCCGGCAGATCGGGAGCAATCTTTAGTTTCCTCCGTAAATTACTCACATGATTGTTGACTGCTTTGCGGGAATAGTAAGTATAATCTTCTTCCCACACCAGATCCATAAGCATTTCATAGGTAAATACCCGCTTCGGGTTTAAGATAAGCAGGGAAAAGATTTCAAATTCCTTGACGGTTAATTCTATCGGCTGCTCCCGGATTGTAACAAGCCGATGATCCAAGCAGAAGTACAAATCTCCCGCTCGAGCTTCCGTCAGGGGATGATTTGACTTTTGGGGGATAGAATATTTGCCACGGAAGATGGTTTGATACGGTATGCCGCTTATATCCCCTTTAAGGATAAACTGCGCTAGTTCCCGCTGCTGATCTGCGGAAAGCAGGGCAAACAGTTTTTCTCCGATCTGCCAGCCGGTTTCAGCTAAATCAAGTACGGCTAATTTCCCATATCACCACCACCTAACCATCATCCAATGCTTTCTTTAACTTTTGAAAAGACTCCGCGCTGATCGCATGTTCAATGTTGCAAGCGTCTTGTTCTGCTATTTTGGGGGCTACGCCTGCCGCTATGAGCCGTTCTGTAAAAAAACGATGTTTTTCAAAAATCTGTTCGGCAAGCTGCAATCCTGTTTCTGTGAGGGAGAGTGTGCCGTCAGCATTTTTAACAAGATAGCCGGATTTAGAAAGCTCCTTGACTGCCCGGCTTACGGAAGGCTTTTTTACCCCCAACTGCTTTGCAACATCCACGCAACGGACATAGCCATGACGCTGCTGCATTATTAAAACGGCCTCCAGATAATCTTCCATCGAAGAAGTTAAAGACATAAAGGCTCCTCTCTTTTAGTTCTTATTTACTCAAATCCCACTGAAAACTACAACAGGCTTGAATCAGTTCCTCATCATGGGTGATCACTAATACGGCTTTTCCCTCGGCCGCGGCATCTTCCAATGCAGAGGCAATTTTCCGCATGTTCCCGCCGTCCAGCCCCGACGTAGGTTCATCGAACAATAAAATTTTCCTGTCGGATAAAAGGCCGCAGGCAATGGAAAGGCGCTGCTTCTGTCCGCCGGACAGAATAGCCGGATGCGCGTCTTTGTAAGCGTAAAGATCTAATTTCTTCAGCAAATTTCTGGCCCTTTCCAATTGTTCCTCTGTCCTGAAAATCCCTAAGAACAGTTCTTCTGTTACGCTGTTTGTAAAGAATTGTGTGCCAGTGTCGTTGGAACTGTACCAGCAGCTTTTCCGCCGCCGTGACGAACCGGCTTTCCGACCGTGAAGGGAAATACTGCCCTTGGACGGACGTTCCAAGCCGGCAACGATTTTTGCCAGTGTTGTTTTTCCCGCCCCGTTGTGTCCGGTGATGGCAATGATCTGCCCCGCCCAGGCTGCAAGGTTTAAATTCTCCCAAATTGTATGCTTCCCTCGCTTACAGGAAAGGCTTTTCAGGGAAAGAAGAGGCGAGCCTGTGACGGCAGGTATGGAGAGCCTTGAAGGCATACAATGCTGTACAGCGCGCAGTTCCAACTGTTTCATGACTTCAGAAGGGAGCAGTCGCATTTGTTCAGGCGTGCGCTCCCACTGGATGGCTCCATCCCGGATATACACAAAGCGATCCGCTACATCCATCAGCCAGGAAATCCGATGTTCCGCAATCAGAAGCGTGCAGCCTTCCCGCTTTAGCCCTTGGAGAACTTCCCGCAGTTCTTTAACACCTTGGCCGTCCAGATTGGCGGTAGGCTCGTCACAAACATAAACGGGAGGGTTCATGGCGTAGACAGAGGCCACGGCTGTACGCTGCTTTTCTCCGCTGGAAAGCACATCAAGGGAGCGGTCACGCAATTGTTCCAAACGAAACCGCCGGATAGCCACGTCTGTTCGCAGAACTATTTTTTCATGCGGGAAGCCGTAATTTTCACAGCTGAAAGCAACTTCTCCCGGCATTTCAGAGGAGAAAAACTGACTTCCCGGATCCTGGAACACACTGCCCACCGTTTTTCCCCGTTTCCACAATGGCTCATCGCTTCTGTCTTTCCCATTAATCTGAAGGCGGCCGGAAAACCGGCCCATATGAAAGGCAGGCGCAATGCCGTTCACTATATGGATCAAGGTGGTTTTCCCATTTCCCGAAGGGCCGGTCAATACCACGCATTCGCCTTTCCGGACATGCAGACAAATATCGGTCACGCCTGCCTCGGAGTCGGCATATTGAAAATTCACATGTTCAAACCGGATCACTTTATCCCTCCTATTATGAAAAACAGGATGATTCCAATCGCCCATATTCCCATCCAGAGGAAATCAGCCAGCTGAAGCTTTCTGGCATAGTAGCTTCCCCGCACCCCCGGTGCCTGGGCGCCACGCGCTATCGCCGATACGGAAAGCTGATCCGCAATCTGCAGGCAGCGCAGCAGCATGGGCACCAACACATATTCGCAGGTAACGGCAGGGTGGCGGAGCACCTGCACTGGTCCGGTCAGCCTTCGGTTCTTCATGGACTGCCGAATCCCCTTCAGTTCCGCCTTCATGGTTGGGAAAAACCGAAATACCACCAGCAGCCCTAAGATAACCGGAGTGGGGGTATGAATTTTCGACAGGGCGGCCGAGAGCTGTCCCGGAGGCGTGGTAATGAGCTCCCACGCCACCAGGAATACCGGCATAAGGTTGTAAAACATCAGCACATAGAACTCCGAAAAAAACACCATACGCAGGCCGTGAAAGCGAATGAGATACAGCAGCAGCGCCAGCGCCAGATAAAAAATGCCGAAGGTCAGGCAGAGCCGCCACCGCTTTTCAAAAACCAACTGGCAGAAAGCAAGCAGCGCAAGAAGACAGGTCAGCAGGGTGTTTGCGGTAAGCGACACTCCAAGGATCGCGCAGGCCGTCGCCCACACTTTTACCGGAACGGATAAGGCTGTTTCCCGCATTTACAGAACACCCGCTTTTTTGAAATGCTTTTGAATCAGCTTCCGTCCGATCAAGCTGCCCAAGAATCCGCAGAGCACGGTAAAAATCAGGATAAAAATCACCCAGCCCGGCGCTGTATAATACTGAACGTAAGCGTCGATATAACTCTGCTCCATACCGCTGGCAACCGCAAAACTGTAATAGGTATCCCAGAAAAACCAGATGGGAAGCAGATTTACCCCGTTGTATAACAGGCTGGAAAGCGTCCAGGAGACAGTCAATCGGTTTGGCGTAATTCCTTTCCAAAGGATGATTTCCGCGAGGATTCCTACCACGATAAACCACGGGAGCAAAAACCAGTTGCCCATCATCAGAAAGACAAGGCCCAGCAGCGTCATGTATACCAGTGAAACAAACCGTTTGCGGATGCGGTTTACCATCAAAAAATAGACAGGCCCGCAGACAAGCATGCTAATGCCTACGGAAAGCACCATGCTGACAAAATCATTTACCATGCAGACCATGTTGAGCCCCAGCTGAATGACAATGAGCAGCACGGTCATCAGTACCAGTGTGATAACGTCTTTTACAGACCATTTTTTTGCGTTTTCCATTTTTGATTCTCCTTTATTTTCTCTTATGATTCTTGCAGCTTCCAGCTTAATGCCTTTTCACGCAGCCCCTATAAACCGCCGTACAGGCCGTCCTGTATCATGAGTTCCTGATGTGTTCCCCGCTGTACGGTCCGCCCCCATTTCAACACAAGGGGATGGCCCGCATTCCGGACAGCGGAAAGGCGGTTGCATCATCCAAACGAATATCCTCCTTCCTTAGAGTTAGCCTACGCTAACCATCGCGCAAAAATTTAAGGTTCATTTGAACCTTAAAAGGCCGCTCCAGCCACAGTTGAAAAAGACTGCCAGTTCATTGACATAGCCAATCGCCTGTTCCCGGCTCATATCATGGGCGACTGTTTCAAAAACGGCGGTAAAATAGGCGCTTGTGATCATATGGTGAAGGTCACGGTTGACCGTCCCCTCCAATTTCCCGAGCTGCCGGAGCTGCTGATAGTAATCCTCCGTCTGATCGACTTCAAGCTCCACAAGCTCATGAATATAGTTGGCATACCGGGTTCCCTCGGAGCAGCAAATCACCAGTTTGAACGCATCGAAATGATCATAGATGTAATTGATAAAGTAATTCAGGTAGCTGGTAGATAAATCTTGGCTCTGTCCCGTTTTATCCTCTGTAACCAATTCATAATGTGCTTGCTGCGCCTGTTTAAACTGAGCGATCAGTTCGTCGGCCGCCGGAGCTACCAAAGCGTCAAACAACGCTTCCTTACTGTTGTAATAGCCATAAAAGGCCCCTTTGGTAAAACCGGCTTCTTTGACAATGGCCCGCAGGGAAGCATCTTTAAAGCCCTTCTCCAAAAACTCCCGCTTTCCAACCTCAAGAATGCGCTTTTGCGTATCAGTCAGCTTCACGTTTTGTTCTCCCTTCATATACCATCGGTATATACCATTGGTATATTAACATAAGCAGTGTGATTTGTCAACAAGTTTTGAGCGAGCGTATAGCGCTGGATCGAAAACAACTTTGAAATTAGCGCCTTAAATATAGAGGATTTGACGAAAATAAATGCCGCAAGAAGTTCACGTTGATCCTGTGGCATTTTATATTATGGTTGCGCTTAACAAAAACAAGCTCCAAAAAGCATTTCAGCTTACAGAAGGCATAAGCATTAGGGAATACATTCGGGCATTGCGGATGGAACTTGCTCTGGAACCTTTTGAAAAAAGCGATATGTCCACTGGCAACATCGCAAAAGCAGTTGGCTATCATGGAGTATCAAATTTCTACCATGTCTTTCAGCAGAGATTTGGAGAAACATATTCATAAGCTGTTTTCACAGATTGGCAAGCAATGCAAACATGTACATGTTTGCGATTTTGGCGGGTTTTCTACCCGCCAAAATGCTTGTTGAGGGATAACCCCCAAGCCCCCAAGATCGCTACCTTCGGTAGCGGCTGCGCGTCCTGCGGACGCTGAAAAATTTTTAATAAGCAAAAGAAAAACTCTATGCAAATGGTTCGTCCATTCACATAGAGTTTTCTTATTTCCCGTTCACTTGGCATAGGTTAGTATTTTCGCAATACTTCTATATGTTCCTCTGCCATTCCGGCCGGTTACCTTTTATCAATATATTTTCTCTATTCAGCGATGGGTCAGCGCCTGGCGCACCGCATCCTTCCATCCGCTATACAACTCTGTCCTAAGCCTCTGTTCCATGGCCGGCTCATAACTCCTGTGGGCGATATGCTGATAGATGCGCTCCGGGTCGTACAGCCCCGCGGCGATGCCGGCCGCATAAGCGGCCCCCATCCCAGACAGCTCCTGCAGCTCCGGGACGCTGACGCGCACATCCGCCATGTCACTCTGGAACTGCATCAGGTATTCATTGGCGGTGGGGCCTCCGTCCACACG
Organism: Wansuia hejianensis; assembly: GCF_014337215.1. Taxonomy (NCBI): domain Bacteria; kingdom Bacillati; phylum Bacillota; class Clostridia; order Lachnospirales; family Lachnospiraceae; genus Wansuia; species Wansuia hejianensis. The sequence continues at coordinate 2,273,660 of NZ_CP060635.1, forward strand.
GATTTCCTCCAGTTTTTCTCCTGATTCTTCCCGCATCAGATGGATCAGGTCTGTAATCTGATAAACGATGCTCTCCAGACAGGCTTTGGCGATTTCATTTTTTCCCGTCGTCCGGGTGATCCCGGTCAGAAGCCCGGTGGCTCTGGAATCCCAATAAGGCGCCCCCAGCCCCGTGAAAGCCGGCACAAAGTAGGCGCGGTCCATGGGATTCGCCTTTTCTGCCATTTCTCCGGTCTCCGATTCCCGGCCAATCAGTCCCACATCATTTTTCAGCCAGCTGATAACGGCTCCTGTATAATTCAAATTTCCTTCAAACACATAACTGACCCGGTGATTCATGCCCCAGGCAAGGCTGGTGACAATTCCTTTATCGCTCAGCCTGGGCGTTTCCCCAATATTCATCATAACTGAAGAGCCTGTCCCATAGGTGGTCTTCATCTGTCCCGGTTTCCGGCAATCCTGTCCAAACAGCGCTCCATGGCTGTCTCCCAGCACGCCGTGTATGGGAATCGCACCCGGCAGCAGGCCTCCCAGATCCGTCGTGCCGAAGCAGCTGTCCGACATACAGACTTCCGGAAGAGCCTCCCGCGGGATTCCGAAGCTGTCACAGATTTCCCCGTCCCAGCACAGCTCAAAGATATTAAAAAGCTGCGTCCTGGATGCGTTGGAATAGTCTGTTTTATGGGCCCTTTCCACAGACAGCTGATAGATCAGCCAGCTGTCGACAGTTCCCACGGCCAGATCGCCGTCTTTTGCCAGCCGCCAGGCTTCCGGCACATGTTCCATGATCCACGCCAGCTTGGAGGCCGGAAAATACGGCGACAGGGTAATTCCGGTTTTTGTACGGATCATCTCCGCTTCGCCCCGGTGCCGTTCGCAGATCTCCGCCGCCCTGGCGCACTGCCAGACAATCGCAGGATACACAGGCTCTCCCGTCCTGCGGTTCCAGGCTACTGCCGTCTCTCTCTGATTGGAAATCCCAAACGCCAGAATGTCTTTCGTTGAAACGGCGGCTTTCTCCACCACGTCCCGGCATACGGCCAGGGTATTTTTCAGAATTTCCACAGGATCGTGCTCCACCCAGCCTCTGTCATTGATGAGCTGCGCATGGGGACGGTCCGCCCGCTCTGTCAGAATCCCGTTTTCATCAAACAACAGCCCTTTGGTTCCCTGTGTGCTCTGATCCACTGAAAGTATATATTTCATACCCGGCCTTCCTCCCAAAATGCCGCAGCCCTCCCGGCAATTCCCTGGCTGTCCATTCCGTACGCTGCAAACACTTTTTTATTTTCTCCGGGAATGATATGCCCGTCCGGAAGTGCCAGCTGAAGCACCCTTTTAGGAATGTTCTGAGACAGCGCCTGGCATACCAGGCTCCCCAGCCCCCCATGGGGCGCATGCTCTTCCACCGTTACAAAACAGCCGGTTCTTCCCGCGGCCTGCAGCAGAGTCTCCCGGTCAAAAGGCTTCAGGCAGTACATATCAATCAGCCCCGTGGATATCCCCTTTTCTTCCAGAATACGCCGCGCCTCCACCGCATAAGGCACCATCTCTCCGCAGGCCACCAGTGTGACGTCTGCTCCTTGAGCGATCACTTTTGCCCTGTTCAGGGTGAATTCTGTCTGCTCGTCATATACGTCCTCCGTAGCCGACCTGCTGACGCGGACGTACGCCGGAAGCTCATCCTCCAGCAGGGCTTCTATCAGCCGGCTGGTCTGAAAACGGTCGCTGGGCAGATACACCCGCATATCCGGAAGGGCACACATGGCCGCAATATCCTGGCAGGAGTGATGAGTCATGCCCAGCGCTCCATAGCTGATTCCCCCGCTGATTCCAATCAGGGTAACATTTGTTTTAGAATAGGCCACATCAATTTTCGCCTGCTCGTAGCTCCTGGTGGACAGAAAGCTGGCTGGCGAGGCCGCGAAAACCTTCTTTCCGCAGGACGCCATTCCGGCCGATACCGACACCAGATTCTGCTCAGCGATTCCCACTTCATAGCTCTGGTCCGGATATTCCTTAAAAAACGGCGTCAGAGACGCGGACCCTCTGGAATCCGAACACAACACAACGAGATCCGGGTCCGTTTTTGCCGCTTTTAACAGGGTGTCACAAATTGCCTGCCGGTTCGTTATTTTATTCATACCAGCACCTCCTCGATCTCGGCCGCCGCCTGCTTGTACTGCTCCCCGCTCATCACGCCGTGATGCCAGGAAGCCTGGTTTTCCATAAAGGATACTCCTTTGCCCTTGACCGTATGGGCGATCACGGCGGTTGGCCCGTCCTGATAACTCTTCGCCAGCTCATAAGCGGCCCTTAGCTGCCCGCAGTCGTTGCCGTCCGCCACCTGGATCACATGAAAGCCAAAGTCGCGGAATTTGCTCTCGAGATCGGCGCTGCACATTACCTCGTCCGTCCTGCCGCTGATCTGCAGGCGGTTCAGGTCGACGGTGACACAGAGATTGTCCAGGTGATAATGGCCCGCCGCCATCATGCCTTCATAATTAGAACCTTCCGCCATCTCTCCGTCGCCGGTCACCACATAGACCCTGGCCGGACTGTGGTCGCGCTTCAGCGCCAGCGCCATCCCTACTCCTATGGATATCCCGTGACCGAGGGAACCGGAGTTAATTTCCACCCCCGGAACCTCCGCATTCGGATGGCCGATATACCTGGATCCATAATGACTGAAAGTCCGGATCGCCTCCTGCTTGTCAAAAAAGCCCTTTTCACCGAGCACACAGTACAGGGCATCCGCGCAATGTCCCTTGCTCAGCAGAAACCGGTCCCTGTCCGGATCTGTCCAGTTGTCAGGCGACACATTCATCACCTGAAAATACAGGGTCGCAAGAATGTCAACGACGCTCAGATCCCCTCCTACATGGCCGGCTCCGGAGTTATGTATCATCTCTATAATATCTTTCCGCAGCTGATAGGTTAATTTCCTCAGATCGTCCATACGCTCTCCTTTCATACAAAAGCATCTATTCACCAAATACCTCCGCCGCTTTCCGCAGCGCATAAGCCATACACAGCTCCTGATCCGCTTCCAGGACCAGCCCCCGGCTCACACAGTCCCTCAGGCTCTTCCGGAACCGTTCCAGATAACCCTCTCTGGAGCCATACAGCCCTTCCGCCCTTTCTCTGGAGTAATTCTCCACATAGCCGAACAGCGTGCTGGCAAAGGCGAAATCCGGCTTCATGGGCGTACATACCGGGTGATAGATGCACAGGGGCACTTCCACAAAGGGCAGGCGGAAACCTCCCACCGCGTTGCCTGAACCATCCACCAGGTTGACCAGATGTTCATCCACCCTGACCGGCTCTGCCGTGAACGGACGCCGTCCGTCTCTCACCCAGCCGTACAGAAGACTCAGGGCTGCCTGAAACGCCACTTCATAGGGAAAATCATTGGGATGCGTCTCTTTTCCCGGATAATTGGGCACAATGCCTGCCAGGAACACATCCACATCCCCCAGATAGTAATCAATCATCGTAGATTTCCCATCATGGGTGGCTCCAGGAACATCATACACACAATACTGCATTTCCTTCTCAAAGGTGGTGACCCCTCTCGACTCTGCATTCCCCCACAGAGCATTTTCACTTTCTGTATGCATTTCCAGGAAAGGCTGTAAAACCTTTTTCAATTTCCGGGAGCTTTTCATCGCCGTGCGGCCGCAGCCCTGGTTCAGGTCAGGCATGCAGCTTCCGGCGCTTCCCGCAGAATAGTATCCGTCAAAATACGGGACCTCCAGCTCTTTTTCATAAGCAAATTCGTTAATAAAGCGGATCATGTAGCCTCCCGACTGGGACCAGCCTGCCAGGTACTGGTAATAAGGCCCGTAATTCCCGATCAGCTCATTTCCCTTTTTCCTCAGCAGCAGAGCCAGGTCAGTCAGCATGTCCCAGAACAGGCCGTCCTCTGTCTCAGGAGAAGAAGCCCCTTCCATGTTCCCCAGGTCCTTATCCTCCATACCGTAAACGGGATCTTTCACGGGATTAGCCCAGTTCAGCGGCCTGTATCTCGCCTCATCCACCTTCAGCATAGCGGGGATCACGTTGGGTTTACTTGTGATCCCTATGTAAATATCCCCGTTTCTCATCAGATAACGGTAGTTCAGCGCCCAGCACCGGTCAAAATCTATGAAGCTGGTGGAATTCAGTATCTCAACCACCACATTCCCGCTGAATCCTTGAGGATTTTCCGGCCGGCGCACCAGCAATCTGTTGGTATAGGGACATTCCGGAAAAATCACCGTCTTCCTGCCCTCTTTCCAGCCATAAACGTTGGAGCTCCCATGGATAAAATATTCCTCCTCCAGGTATCCCTTTTCAGCAAAGCCGCATTTGACGGCCGCCGCCGCGAAGGGATGTGATTCTTCCGTGGTTGCGATTTTCTCTATCCTCTCAATCATTTATGCTGCCTTTCTCTTCTTCTGAACCGCGTCGAAAGCAACCGCCATGGCCAGAATCAGCCCTTTGGCCACCTGCTGCCAGTATTCGCTGACGCCGATGATCGTCAGTCCGTTGGAAAGAATGCCGATGATCAGTACGCCTACGATGATATGACGGATCTTACCTTCTCCGCCGTTGATGCTGATGCCGCCCACCACGCAGGCTGTCAGCACGTCCATCTCATATCCGTCGCCGGCCTTGGGCTGCCCGGAATTCACGCGGGAGGTCATGATGATCGCGCCCACAGCGCTTAAAAACCCGCACATGGCATACGCCAGGATCTGTATTTTTCTTGTATTCAGCCCACAGAGCCTGGTAGCTTCCGAGTTGCTGCCCACGGAATAGAAATAACGTCCCATATAAGTCTTGCTGAGGAAAAACGCAAAGACCAGAAGCACGACAGCCATGATAATCACCGGCACCGGGACTGCGCCCACATAGCCCTGTCCAAATACCTTGAATCCTTCAGGGAGATGGTAGATGGACGCTCCGTTGCAGATGATGAAGCCCAGCCCCCGGAACACCAGCTGGGTGGCCAGCGTGCCGATCATCGGCGGCATGCCGGTCAGGGTAATCATCAGCCCGTTGATCAGGCCCATGAGAATACCGATCACCAGTCCGACCAGAATCGCAGCGCCGGCGGGCATTCCCAGATTGACCGCTGCCATAGAGGTAATGACGCTGACAACCGATACGATAGAACCTACGCTCAGGTCAATCCCACCGGATATCAGAACAAGGGTCATGCCCACGGACACGATTGCCAGAATGGATATCTGGCGAAGAATCGTTATAAAGTTGCTGATCTTAAAGAATTGCGGTGAAAGGCAGGAGAAAACAATGATAATCACAATCAGCACCAGCAAAACCGCAGACTCCCGAATGATATTTTTGAAATCAAACTTCTTCGTATTTGTTTTGTTCACTTTCTCATCCTCCTACTTTGTTATATTTGACGCCTTCGCCATGATGCCTTCCTGCGAAAAATTCTCTTTTGAGATTTCACCGGTCTGGCGTCCTTCATAGAGCACAACGATCCGGTCAGACATCCCCATCAGCTCCTCCATCTCAGAGGAAATCATCAGGATGGCCTTCCCCGATTCAGCCAGCTCATTCATCAGGAAATAGATTTCCTGCTTTGCGCCTACGTCAATGCCTCTTGTGGGCTCGTCGAATATCAGGATTTCCGCGTCGCTGGCCAGCCATTTGCTCAATACGACCTTCTGCTGGTTGCCTCCGCTCAGATTGCCCACCTTCTGCCCAAAAGAAGGAGTCTTGATCCGCAGATCATCTTTGTGTTTCTGCAATATTCTATTTTCACTTTGGCGGTTCACTACGCCAAACCTTGATATCTTCTTAATGATCGGCAATGTGATGTTGTCCCGGATCGGCAGGCTCAGGATCACCCCCTGCTGCTTTCTGTCCTCCGGCACCAGGCAGATACCGTTATCCACCGCATCCTTCGGCGAACGGATTTTCACTTCCCGGCCCCTGATCAGGATTGTCCCCGATTCCATGGGGTCCGCCCCGAAGATCATTCTTGCCGTCTCCGTCCTCCCGGCTCCCACAAGGCCTGCCAGGCCGAGAATCTCTCCCTTCCTCAGCTCAAAGCTGATGTCCGAAGCACCCTTTCCGGTCAGATGCTTCACCTCCAGCACAGTTTCACCGATACAGTCTCCCCGGCTGGGATAGGTCTCTGTAATTTCACGGCCAACCATAGCGCACACCAGATCATGTCTGGAGATCTCACTGATTTTATGTGTGGAAATCCACTGTCCGTCTCTGAAAATCGAGAGCCGGTCCGCGATTCGGTAAATCTCATCCATCCGGTGTGAAACATATATGATGGTGACGCCTTCGCGTTTCAGGTTCTCCACCAGATTCAGCAAAATATCCACCTCATTGTTGGTCAACGGCGCCGTAGGCTCGTCCATAATCAGGATTTTCACGTTTTTTACTATCGCTTTCGCGATTTCAACCATCTGCATATAAGCGACTGACAGATCCTTCACCAGAGTCCGGGGATGTATATCTATTTTCATCATCCGGAAAATCTCCGCCGCTTTCCGTTCCATCGCCTTGAAATCTACTGTCACTCTGTTTCCGATAAAATTGCCCATAAACATGTTCTCGGCAACCGACAGATTGGGGATCAGGTTAAATTCCTGATAAATCACCTCGATACCGAGCTTTTTGGAGAGCGCCGGCGTCATGGCTGCATAACTCTGGCCTTCTACGGCTATCTCCCCCTCGTCCGGAGTGATGGCTCCGGAAATCACTTTAATCAAAGTAGATTTCCCCGCCCCATTCTCTCCTACCAGAGCATGGATTTCCCCCTTTTTCAACCCAAGCGACACCTGGTTCAGTGCGGTCACACCTGGATATTTTTTTGTGATTTCTTTTAATTCCAATATATTTTCTTCCACGCCAGTCTCTCCTTCCCAAATGATCACTCATGAAACATTCCCCGGCGGGCCGCGGGAACACCGCGCACTGATCTTTGACCCGCGGGTTCTCTGCGGCCTTCGCTTCTCCGTTCACAAATACACCGCCCGCGAACGGTAACACTCCAGGCCCGCCAGGGCGTACCGGTTGCAAATTGCTTTTATTATTTCAGCGCATCCAGAAAGCTCTGTACATTATCTTTCGTCACGGCCTCCAGCGGGAAATAATTCACTGTCTCTTCAAGGATTCCTCCGGTAGCCAGAGTGATGCCGTCTTCAATCATCTGCACTCCTACCTCATTCAGATGAAGTGAAACTGTCCCTCTGTGAATACTCCCTTCCGCCACTGCCTCCAGGCCTTCCAGTGAACCGTCGCAGGCGAACAGTCCCACATCGTCTCCGACCCTGTTCGCGCCCTTGAATGCCTCATAAGCGCCTAAAACCACTGAATCATTGATGCCTACCACGCCATTCAGTTCCGGATAAGCCTGCAGGAAATTTTCCGCAGCCTCCAGGCCGTCTGTGGTTGAAACCGCGTCTGTCTCAATGACGATCTCACAATTGGGATCTTTTTCGGCCAGAGCCGCATGAATGCCTTCCACCCTGTCCAGAATGAAATCATAGGAGCTGGCATTCAGAAGGCCGATCTGGCATTTGCCGTCCTCAAACTGTTCATTCGCCCATTCCGCGCACATGGTCCCGATCTGGTAGCCCAGGTCATAGTTTGACGCCAGATAAGACGCGCTGGCATTTTCCATCTCGTTATCAAATGAAAGGATGATGATCCCCGCGTCAAGCGCTTCCTGATTTACCGTCTCTGTAACCTCTGCGTCTGAATTCTGTTCGATAATGACATTGCATCCGGACGCGATAAAGTTCTCAATCACATCCACCAGCGTAGAAGAATCATTGCCGGTATCCTTCAGGATGAATTCTGCCCCTCTGGCCTTTGCCGCCTCTTCCATGGCATTGCCCATGGCCACATAGGAGGTATTGCCCAAATCCGCGAATACACAGCCGATCTTCAAGCCTGTGCCGTCGGCTGCTGCCGATGAAGCGGCGGATGAAGCGCCTGTGCTCTCTGAAGATGCCGCCTGTGAGGCGCTTGACGACGCGCCTGCGGATGAGGCTGAAGACGTATTGCCCGTTGCAGCCGTATTGCCGCAGCCCGCCAGTAAACTACCCGCCATAATTGCACTCAGTGCAAAACCTAATACTTTCTTTTTCATTGTTAAACCCTCCATTTTTTATTTTATTGTGAAACCGCCGTCTACAACCAGATCTTCGCCTGTTATCATATTGGACTCATCGCAGGACAGGAACAGCACCGCAGCCGCAATTTCATCTGTCTCTGCAAATCTGTGCGCCGGAATAGAATTGATCATGTCAATCTTAACCTGGCCCTGCCATGCCTTATCCCCCATATATGTATTTACCACGGTAGGCGCAACGCCATTGACATTGATGCCGAACTCTGCCCATTCCAGGGCGCAGACTTTAATCATCCCCACAAGAGCCGCTTTTGACATGGTATAGCCCACATGCTTGTCAATGGCAATAAAATCAGCCTGTGATGTCACACATACGATCTTTCCTCCTTTCCCCTGTTTGATCATCTGGTTGGCCACAGCCTGACACATCCTGAATACTCCCACGGCATTGATTGCAATATGCCTTTCCACAATATCAATGCCGATGGATTCCGCGCTTTCCAGCTCCACATAACCCGGCATATTTGCCAGAATGTCAATCTCCCCCAGGGAGCCGACAACTGCCTGAACGGTATTCTCAATCTCACTCTGCTTAGTAACATCACATTTGATCCCGACGGTTCTGACGCCAAACCTCTGCGCCAGCTCCGCTGCCACTTCCTCTACATTATCCTTGCAGTCAACGATCGCGACATTCGCGCCTTTTTTCGCATACATTTCCGCCGTGGCGCCGCCGATGCCTCCGCCGCCGCCCACGACAACCGCAGATTTCCCGCTCAGGTCAAAGCTTCCGTCTACTTTTTTGTACTCAATCATTTTCTAAATCCCTCTCTTTCGGTTTAAATCTGTTCAACTGATAGATTCAATTATATTCATTAAACATTCAATTGTAAATCGGTTAAGTTCACAAATATTTATTAAATTTTTTGGTAATATCGCCCTCATCTCTGAATATCCATCTGGATTTTCCTTTTAAATCGCTATATAAATGCCCATGTTTTTTATTTCAGTAATTGATAAGTGGTATTTCCCGTTTATATCGTTTAATAAATTATTTGAACAATTTAAATTTACTTATTGACTTTTTATTCTGATTCTTTATAATGGAATTAATGCAGATATTTACATTAGTATGAAATGTATACGACTACATCGAGGAGGCCCTCAGATGACGAATAGAGAACTCGCGCATATGCTGAAAATATCCCCGGCGACATTTTCCATGATTATCAACAACAAGCCCGGAATATCTTCAAAAACCAGAGAACGCGTCCTGCACCAGCTGGGCGAGATGGGTTACGACAATTTAATAAAATCTGCCCAGCAGGAGCAGCAGGCCTTTGTACAACAGCAGATGCTGTGCTTCGTGGTTTATCTCCGGCATGGCAGGGTGCTGAACCAGCATCCGTTCTTCCTGCTTTTGATGGAGAGCATCGAAGCCCAGGCCAGGAAATTCGGGTATTATATTATGATGAGGACGATAGACTCCCATTCTCCTGTCAGGCCACAGATTGAGAGCCTGAATCAGATGAACGCCAGCGGAGTCATTCTGTTCGCCACGGAGATGCTGGAAGAAGACATTGAATATTTTTCCGGCCTGACGATCCCCTACGTGGCCATAGATAACGATTTCTCACATCTCAACATCAACACCGTGTCCATCAACAACCAGCTTGGAACCCACCAGGCCATCGAATACCTGGTCCACCAGGGCCATCAGGCCATTGGCTACCTCCAGAGCGAGGATTATATCAGCAGTTTTGGCGAACGGGAACGGGGCTATAAGGAAGCGCTGGCCAGATTCGGCCTGGAATTGGATCCGCGGTACATCTACCGGGTCCGTTATGCGGAAGAAAGCAGCTATCTGGATATCTCGGCCCTTCTGAGGGAAAACGTCCCTCTGCCGACCGCTTTCGTATGTGATGACGATACAATTGCCGTGGGCGCTCTGAGGGCGTTCCAGGCGGCCGGACTGCGGGTCCCGGAAGATATCTCCCTGATCGGCTTCAACGACAGGCCCAATACCAGCCTGACCCAGCCGCCTCTGACCTCTGTCAACGTGCCCAGATATTCCTTCGGCACTGCCGCCGTGGACGCCATCGTTTCATTGATCGGCAAGATCAAAAATGACCCGTCCGCGATTGTGCGCACCACCAAGACAAGGATCGGCACGCAGCTGACCGTCAGAGGTTCTGTGAGGCCTGTGACAGACGCAGGCATTAATTAAAGAAAACCATGCAAAAAGGGAACCCGCCGGTTCCCTTTTACTTTCACCTGTAGCTGTATATTCGAGTAAAAATCAACATTTTTTTGTTCGTTTCTTTCTGCCAAATATAAACCACCCGACGAGCGCCAGCACCAGAACGCCTATCACCATCCACAGCGCCAGTGTCACCGGCCCTTTCTGGCAGAACATATCATAGTATCCTTTCAGATAAATCACCAGGATAACAGCCGGAATGACGAACAGCATGTAGTACCGGATGCCCTTTGGGAATTGAATCCCGTCGCCTGTGTTAACCTCCCGGAGAAATCCGTCGAATCCCCAGCCATACCGCGACACGCAGAACATCACATAGACAACGGAGCCCAGCGGCAGGATGTTGTTGGATACGATAAAATCCTCCAGATCCATGATGCTGGTTCCCGCCCCCAGCGGCTGTACGCCCGACAGTACGTTAAAGCCCAGGATGGCCGGCATGGAAAGGCCGATCATCAGGATCAGGTTCACAACCACAGCCTTCCTTCGACTCCAGCCCCGGAGGTCTATCGCGTATGAGAGTATGTTCTCAAACACCGCGATGACCGTTGACAGTGAAGCGAAGGACATGAACAGGAAGAATAAAAATCCCCAGATCCTTCCTCCGGCCATCTGGTTGAACACATTCGGCAGCGTGATAAAGATCAGCCCCGGCCCCGCATCCGGCTCTACGCCAAAGGCAAAGCAAGCCGGGATGATGATTAATCCGGCCATCAGCGCCACAAAGGTATCCAGAATCGTGATATGTATAGACTCTCCCGCCAGCGAACGCTTCTTTTCCAGATAGCTTCCAAAAATCGTCATGGAACCGGCGCCGATGCTCAGGGTAAAAAACGCCTGAGACATGGCCCCGAATATGACGTTCCCTATCCCGATCTCTTTCATGGCATCAAAATCAGGCACCAGATAAAATTTCACACCTTCCGCGGCGCCGTCCAGGCTCAGAGAGTGTACCGCCAGGACCGTAATCAGCGCCAGGAGGCAGATCATCATGACCTTAACGATCTTCTCCAGCCCTTTCTGCACGCCCAGGGCGCAGATGCCGAAGGACAGCACGACCACAAGAACCATCCAGAAGGTCATCGTCCCCGGCGAAGCCTTCAGGCCGGAAAAGTAATCCGCAACAGCCTGGGTATCCTTACCCGCCAGCCTGCCCGAGGCGGTGGCGTAGCAATAATACATCATCCAGCCGGAAACCATCGTATAGAAAAACATCAGCACATAATTAGACACCATGCTCATATAACTGAATTTGTGGAAATTAGAGCCCTCAGGCTCCAGCATATGAAAGGCTTTCGCCGTACTCCTGCGGCTGGCACGCCCTACGGCGAACTCACAGATCAGGATGGGCAGGCCCAGAATCACCAGAAACACCAGGTAAATCAATATAAATGCAGCTCCCCCGAATTTCCCAGCCATATAGGGGAATTTCCACACATTTCCCAGCCCGATGGCACATCCCGCAGACACCAGGATAAACCCAAGACGCGAGCTGAATTTCTCTCGTTCTTTCAACAGTTCTTCCTCCCTCAATCACAGTCGCTGTGGGGTAAAAAAGCTCTCACAAAAATATCCCGCGCAGCAGCCTCGTGAACACCGGCCCGGAATCACACAATTTTATTCAGCACTTGAAACCCCATATTATTTAGTATATAATGCCAGTATACATTTGTAAAATTGATGCTTTTGCTTATATACATGTAAATTTTCGATGGAGAACTATCAAAGATGGAAATTAAGAATCTGGAAACCTTTATACAGACTGCAGAGCTGGGCGGCTTTACAAAAGCGGCCGAAAAGCTCGGATACTCCCAGTCCACCGTTTCCTTCCAGATCCGGCAGCTGGAAGAGGCTCTGGGAATCCAATTGTTTGAACGGGTCAATCACACGGTCAAGCTGACCGCCCGCGGAAGCGAGATCCTGGCGCTGTGCCATGAGATCCTCAAGCTCACGGGAGATATGAAAAAAGTGGCGGACGGGCAGCGCCAGATCGGCGGCCATATCCGGATTGCGACCGCCTCCTCCCTGTGCCACTGGCTGTTTGGCCGCCAATTCGAGGCCTTCCACCGGCAATATCCCGGCATCACCCTGAAGGTAACCTCCGCCAGCACGGAAGAGATGTTCCGCCTTCTGAACCAGAACGAGACAGATCTGGTCTATACGCTGGATAAGCACATCTACAACCAGAATTACAGGATCGCCGCCGAAAAACAGGTATCCGCGCATTTTATCGCTTCCTCCCGCAATCCGCTGTGCGGGAAGAAAAGCATATATATGGCCGAGCTCGCGGACCAGCCATTTATCCTCACGGAAAAAGGCATGAGCTATCGTAAGCTCCTGGAAGAGCATCTTGCCAGCCGCTCCCTGGAGATCCGCCCGTTTCTGGAAATCGGCGATACACCGCTGATCTGCCGCCTCGTGGGACAGGATATGGGGCTTTCCTTCCTCCCCGACTTCGTCACTCAGAAAGCGGTGGAAGCCGGAGAAATATCCAGGCTGGATATCAGGGATTTCTCCACGGATATTTGGGTTCAGCTTTTATACCACCGCGATAAATGGTGCTCCCCGGAAATGCAGTGCGTGATCAATTACCTCTCTGCCATTTAAGCAGCCGGTCCAGCCCTTTTTCCAGCCTGCCCCTGAAAACCTTAACTATCATTCCCGTACAGAGCGCGGCTATGACGGTTCCCTCTCTGATGCCTGCTACTGTCCCATGGATGAATGCCAGAGACAGGATTGCCGCCAGCGCCACACAGCCCACATCAAAGATAATTTTAACCGAGCCAAACTCTCTGTGAAGAGTATCCGCCGCCGCTTTTACAAACGCTTCCCCAGAATTCATAATGACATTCGCTATGACTGACAGCGAAATCCCAAATCCCAGAATCACAGTCCCTGCTGCCACCATGGCCAGTCTGGCCGGATAGCCTTCCACTCTGACAGGCGACACCAGCCACATTCCAAAATCAGTAAAACATCCAAACAACACAGACAGAGGAACCTGAAGCAGCTGTATCCACTGGAATTTTTTTCTCAATATTACAATCTGGCCCAGGATCAGCACACAGTTCCAGACAATCAGCCAGTTACCCAGAGACAGTGCGTCAAACCGGATGCTGAGCACATTTGCCACAGACGAAATGGGCGATACGCCCAGCTCTCCCTTTTTTGTAAACGCGACGCCCAGTGCCGAAAAAAACAGGCTGATCATAAATAATACATACCGTCTGGCGGTCTCCGCCCCGGACCGTTTCCCGCTATCCTCTGTCATTGCATTCTCCGGCGTCTGACTGCGAAAATCCCAGTAACCGTTCTCTGGAATACCGGTACAGCTTTTCATAAAAATGCGGATGATGGATCTGGGAGCGGTCCCCGATCATACACGGCGCTCCCGGATTCAAGAATTCATCCACAAATTTCCTGGCTGCCTTCTCCACCTCCGCTTCCGGCATTTCTGCCGGAATCACGGGAGTCTCCACACCGATCAGAAGCTCCTTTCCATACTGGCGGTACAGCTTCCGCTTATCATTCATATCCTGACCCGTCCAGGAATCAACTCCCGCTTCAATCATGGCCGGGATCAGCGCCTCAATCTGCCCGCAGGAATGCATGTCATAGAACAGCCCTTTTCCATGGGCATAATCCGTCACCTTACGGATGTGGGGAACCAGCATCTCACGGACCGTCTGAAGGGAGAAAAACGGCGCCCGCTGGCTGCCCCAGTCGTCATGGATACAGATCCCGTCCACGTGAAAATACTCTGTATACTTATCAATCAGCCCACAGTACAGATCAGCTAAACGGTCTAAAAACCCGTGAACAGCCTCTTCCTGATCTTCATCGATCAGAGCCAGGGCCGCATTTTCAAAATCCATCATAGAGATCATCCGTTCAAAAAAACCACTCATAATTACCGGGACAACCGCCAGCTCCGGATCATTCACGAATTCCCTGCTGAGCGCCGCCTGACCTTCCCAGTCCCAGGAATCAATCTTCGGCCACCGCACCTTCTCTTTCCACTCATTCATGTCCTGCATCAGAGGATTCCCCGGTTCCACCATGGCCCCTCCGGCCACTTCAATAAACAGCCAGTTGATCCCGAACATATCCTTAAAGCCCTCCGGATGTCGTACCGGATCCCCGCCGTCCGCCACAAAGCCTCTGGCCTCATTATCCGGGACAACTCTGGGCGTGAAAAACTGATAATGCTTAAAATCCGGAAGAAACACCGGGACTTTCCGGAAGATGGCCTCCTTAATATTCGTTCCGGCCGTAACCGGAGCGCTGTACACCGGCACACCGATGGTTCCCCGGGGATTCGGGATCACGCGGCGGACCTTCAGTTCGCCCTCGCTAAACGGTACTTTCTGCATAAACTTTTCCTCTTTCTCCTGTCAGTTTTGACCATAATAGGCATTTTCTCCGTGCTTGCGGTAAAAATGCTTTTGAATCAGCGCCTGCCCTGCAGGCACCGCTTCAGGATTTAACTGCTCCGTCCGGAACGCCATCTTCGCGATCTCCTCCAGAACCACCGCGTTGTGCACTGCTTCAGCCGCATCCTTTCCCCAGGTAAAGGGGCCATGGTTCTTCACCAGCATGCCCGGATGATACTCCGGGTTCATCTTTCGCGCTTCCAGGCATTCGATCATCACCAGGCCCGTATTTTTCTCATATTCTCCGTCGATTTCCTCATCCGTCAGCTCCCTCGCGCAGGCCACCGGCCCGAAGAAATAGTCTGCCTGTGTCGTTCCGTATAATGGGATATCTCTCCCTGCCTGTGCCCAGGAAGTGGCCCAGGAGGAATGCGTATGCACAATCCCCCCGATCCGGGGATATTTTCTGTACAGCTCCAAATGAGTCGGTGTGTCGGAGGACGGGCGGCAGCTGCCTTCCACACACTCTCCCTGGAGATTCACCACCACCATATCCTCCGGCCGCAGCCTGTCATAGCTCACCCCGCTGGGTTTAATGACGAAACAGCCGCTGCCGCGGTCTATCCCGCTGACATTTCCCCAGGTATAGGTTACAAGCCCCCTTTTCGGCAGCTCCATATTTGCACGGTATACATCTTCTTTTAATTGCCCCAGCATATTCCCACCTCTTTTATTTATCCGAAAGCTTGTACATGGCCACCTCGTCAATCTCGCGGTTGGCGGCGATCAGGACATCCTTCCCATCCTTCATATAGTGACAGACATTGGCCGGCCCGCAGCCCGTGTCCAGGACTTCCGCCCGGTAGCTTTTTTTCTCCTTGTCATAAGTAAACAACAACAGGCTCCTCTCGCCTTCCCGGTGCCCGATGACCACGGAAGGCCGGCCTGCCAGCATCCCGCCATAGATCGCGTGGGCAAAATCTGCCCTGTCATAGCTGTAAATCTTTTCATATCCGGCCTCCCTATGCTTGTAGAAGGAGATATGCTGCCCGTGGAATGGCGAAATTACGGCCAGCTCCCCGATTCCGTCCTGATCCATATCCACCAGCACCGCATCGCTGGCCGCCTCCTCTGTCAGACGCCGGATCTCCCATGCCTTGCCCGGCGCCTCCGGAGGAATAAACTGATAGACGCCGCTGTCACAGGCGATCAGGCAGGTATCACCCTCTTCTCCCCCGATTCTATAGTAACCGTGGTTTTTCAGCATGCCATCCTTAACGACCTCCAGCTTTAGCTGGTGCCCTTCATCATAACCGTCCAGGCTTTCCGGCAGGACTGCCGCATAGACCTTACCGGGCTTCGACCAGTCATTCTTGTACTCGTGGCCTGATTTCAGCGTACAGGCGATCAGATACTTAAATCCGTTCCTGCTCACGATATCGAAACGGTGGACATGTGGCAGCTCCGCCAGTGTCCTGACCTGCCAGTTTCCCCCGGAAACCGGAACTGCCACCACAATTTTCGCTTCCTTAGAATCGTTGGGCGAATAAAATTTATGCGTGGCAAGGAATAATCCGTCGCTGCCCGGAACCTGCACCATACTCATGACACCGC
The DNA here is from genome assembly GCF_014337215.1 of Wansuia hejianensis. Lineage (NCBI taxonomy): Bacteria > Bacillati > Bacillota > Clostridia > Lachnospirales > Lachnospiraceae > Wansuia > Wansuia hejianensis. The sequence continues at coordinate 2,290,020 of NZ_CP060635.1, forward strand.
CCGGCCCTTCCCATACCGTGTCCTCCAGATTCCCGTCTGTGTCAAACAGATAACAGGGATCCTTCTTTTCTGCTGCCACCAGGATATGCTCCCGTCCCCTGTAGGTGAGCGGGGCAATGGAATAGCATTTTGTCAGGTTTGCCATCACTTTTTTCTCTATGTTCACAGAAATCTCCTCCTAACTCTGCCTGTCCAGAATGGCAGACATGGTTCTGGCCACGTAATCCAGGTCCTGTTCCCAATCCGGGCTTCCTGTATACCAGAATTCAGTCACATACCGGCGCACGCCCAGTTCCCAGGCTTTCCGGATACCCTTCTCAAAATCCACATGGCCTGTGCCGAAGGGAATCTCACGGAATTTCCCCGGCACGGTTTCTTTCAGATGCATGGCGATGATACGCCCCTGCCCTGTCTCCAGGTCGTCCTGCACATTTCCGCCGCTGTCTGCGGCCGCGTTGGTGATATTTCCCAGATCCGGATAGACATTCAGATAAGCGGAATCCATCCGGCGCACAATCTCCATCGCCTTCTGAACCGTATTCATAAATTCTGTTTCCATGGTTTCAAAGCCCAGGAGAATCCCGCGCGCGGCGGCCATATCGGCTGCTTTCCGGAGATTTTCCAGGAAAAGCGCTCTGGTTCTTTCATTTCCCTGCTCGTAATATACATCATAGCCGGCCAGCTGTATGATCCGGATTCCCAGATCTCCGGCCAGAATAAGCGCCTTTTCCATGATCTGCATCCCCCGCTCCCTGACCGCCTCAGACTCACTGCCTAAAGGATATTTCCGGTGGCCACTCAGACACATGGTCCGGATAGGAAGGCCTGTCTCCCACATCAGCTCCACCAGCTTCCGCCGCTCCGCCCTTCCCATATCCAACCGCTCCAGCTTTTCATCCGTCTCGTCGATGCTGATTTCTATAAAATCGTAGCCGGCTTTTCCCGCCGCAGCCATTTTCTCCCGCCAGCTCAAGGTACCCGGCATCGCCTTTTCATAAAGCCCAATCGTATAATCTTTCATTCCTTAAAATCCCCTTTATGAACCTGATGGATCTGCACGCCGGTCGCCTGCAGCCCGGCAATTGCCTCAGCCGGAGCCTTTTCGTCAGTGACCAGATGGCGGATACTCCGTACCGGAGCGCTGATAAATCCACTCTCACGCCCGATCTTCCTGTAATCTGCCAGCACGTACACCTCACAGCCGGAGTTGCGGATCATCAGCTGATTGATTTCCACTTCCCCTGCCGCCTCCGTGGTCAGGCCAGTATGCGCTGAAATGCCGGAGCATCCCAGGAACGCTTTACCCGCATACACTGTCTGCAGATTCCTCACGGCGAAATCACCTGCCATCACATTCCTGTTATGGCGCACCTCTCCCCCGGTCAGTATAAGGTTCACACCACGGGAATATTTTGCCTGAACCGCAAGTCCGTTGTTGGTGATAACCGTCACGTTTGCCGCCCTAATGTATTCCAGCATCTGCAGGGCATTGGCGCTGGAATTAACGAACAGAGTATCGCCTTCTTCGACAAATTCAGCCGCATACCGGGCAATCAGCCTTTGGTACCTGTTCCTCTCATCATCTTCCGCTTCCTCCGGGTTCCGGCTCTCTGACTCCGGAAATGCAGCGCCGCCCCGGACACACACCAGCTGCTTCTGGTCCTGCAGATATTGCAGGTCCCTACGGATGGTCAGCATGGATACCTGCAGCTTCACGGCCAGCTCTTCAATCCGGATCTGCTGGTTATTCCGCACAATTTCCAGGAGTTTTCTCCTTCTCTCATCTATGTACGCCCGTTCCCGTTTCATGCGGCCACCTCCTCCCTGTTCCTCTTTTCTACAAAAGGGAACGGAATGGTATGTTCTGAGGCGCCTCAAAGCAATCCTCAAATCCTCTTCTGTGATGGTACGCTCTCTTCTCCTGGTCTGTTGGATAGACATACTTTCCGCCGACTTCCCAGAAGAAAGGATGAAAGCCGTATTCCAGGCGGTCCTTCTTCATGTCATACAGTACCTTGATCTCATTCACATCCGCCATGAAGTTCGTCCAGACGTCATAGTGGATCGGGATCACAACCTTGCAGCGCAGCGCCTCAGCCATCCGCAGGATATCGCAGGAGGTCATTTTGTCCGCCATCCCCACCGGATTCTCCCCATAGGAGCCGAACGCCACATCGACGTCGTAATCCTTCCCGTGCTTCGCGAAGTAAATGGAATAATGGGAATCCCCGCTGTGATAGATGTTCCCTCCCGGCGTTTTAATCAGATAGTTGACCGCCTTATCGTCCATGTCTGTCGGGCATTTCCCCGTCAGCTCTTCCCGGTCGGGCCCCTGGGAATCTGTGGTCACAATACAGGTGCGGTCAAAGGAGTCCAGGGCGATGATCTCCACATCCTTGATCTTGATGGAATCCCCCGGCTTCACAGTGATGCAGCGGTCCGCAGGGACTCCCCACTTCTGCCACAGTTCCACGGATTTTTTCGGCCCGATGAACGGTACCGGAATCTCCTTCCCATTCTCATCCACAGTCGTCAGACCACTTTTGATCACATGGGCGGCATATTCCGCGCTCATGTGGTCCTGATGGTAATGGGTGGCCAGAACGGCGTCCACCTGTTTCACCGCAAAAGGATCAATGACAAAGGGCACCGCCCGCAGGTTCGGCTGCATGGCGCGGGCGCCGCACATGTTCGCCATCTGATGGCCCACCTTCATCCTGCCGTCCCCATGGGTGCGTTTTCCGTTGCCGCACCAGAGATCCACAGAAATATTACAGCCGCCCGGAGTCTTGAACCAGATGCCGGTGCAGCCCAGCCACCACATCGCGACCGTTCCTGGTTTTACCTCCTCGTTCTCTATTTCTTCATTCAGCCAGGTCCCCCATTCAGGGAAGGTGCTCATAATCCAGCTCTCTCTGGAGATTTTGTCAATTTTGCTCATATCTCTGCCTCCGCTATTCATAAATTTTGGAATATAATTCATTCATTTTTTCCTGCTTCTGCAGATATATCAGATGTTTCTCATCATCAAAATCATATTTTTCAATCGCGTCTTTTCTGCGGACAGCGGCGAAGATTTCTTCAACGGAAATGTTTTTTCCTGTCAGGTTTTTCATGGCAACAATCAAAGCTCCTACCGATGTAGATTCTGAATCCTCCAGATGATATAGCGGAATACCATAAATATCCGCCTGCATGCAGTTCATAATTTCACTCTTCGTTAATCCCCCGCTGATATAAGCTGCATTTACATCCACATATTTTCTAAAAATGCTTATATTATTGCTGATCTCCAAAAATATCCCTTCCAGAACTGCTTTTAAAACTTCTTCACGCCGTGTCCCCAAAGTAATATTCAAAAAAGCGCCTCTTGCTTCCGCATTCCATTTCGGAGTACTTCTTCCCTGAAAATACGGAAGGACAATACAGGAAACATCTTCCTTATACAATTTTTCCAACTCATGATTTATCTGACCATAGTCAATTCGCTCCCAGTCATAGAATGTTTGGCAAAACCAGTCAAACGCAGAACAACAGGCTAAAACGTTTGCCTCTATAATGTACTCACCCGCAATCGAAGAGCAATTACAGATAATATCCGGCGTGAGATTATCAGGTATTTGCCGGCTTGCCGCAACCAAAAATGCTCCCGTTCCGGTCACAATAGAGACTGCCCCTTCTCTATAAGCCCCATGGCCAATTGCCGCACATTGCTGGTCGCCACCGGCGCTGATTACCGGTACTCCTTCTCGAAGACCGGAAATATGTGAGAACTCTTCAGTAATCACTCCGACAACGCTCCCCGGTTCTCTAAGGGTACAAAGCTTTTCCTTTTCAATTTGAAATAATTCTAGTAAACGGTCATCCCATTCCCTTGTTCTCAAATTCATCAGATTAGATCGGCTGCCATAGGTGTGATCTGTCACATACTCACCTGTCATCAAATGAATGAGATATTCCGGAATATTTACAAACTTATATACCTTTTCATATATATCCGGTCTGACCATACGCAGCCAGAGCATCTTCCCACCTGAGAATACACAATTCGTTTTCGCGCCGCTGAGGGCAAATATTTCATTATCATATTTTTCCAGGCCTCTGCAGATATCACGGTTCCGTGTATCCTGCCACATGATTGCATTCATTAATGGCTGGCCGGATGCATCTAGCGGGATTACTGATGAACGCTGAGCTGTTATTGCAACTGCTTCTATTTCTGCATTAAAGATGTGTATCCTCGCTGTGAACGCCCGCAAAATTAGAATTAATGCGTCCTCGAAATCTTTCGCCGGCTGTTCCACTCGTCCATTTTCCCCATGAACAGGCTGATATTTTACTTGTTTTGCAAATACTTTCTCGCCATTTTTCCGATATAATATACCCCGGATACTGGATGTGCCAACATCAATTACTAATATGTTCATCTTTATTACTTCTCCATCATTATTCTAATCCGAATATAGCATAAACCTGCCCAGTGAACGCAGTTTAAGCCAATCCGCACCTTTGTGCTTTTTATGATGTTCTCTGTAATCAGATGTCTGTCGCTTTTAAGAATTTCTGCAACAGCAGAATTACAAATACACAAACAGCCGTCAATATCTGGCATATAATCGCCACTTTATCCTGAATTGTAAATCTGCCCCTGAACTGCAAAGCAGAGCAGACCACCGATATGATTAATAATAGCAACCCAATTCCGGCACTCCAGGTAATCAGCCGTTTCTGCAAGACAATATCTGGTTCTGCCACCTTTTCCTTGGAAAACAAAAAACACCCCACCCCGGTATATAGGAATGCCATTGCACCTAATACCAGTAGAAGAAAAATTTCACTTTCTTTTACCTGATTCACTTTACACCGTATAGAACTTCCATATAAAAATACAAATGAACCGAAAAACATAAAAATTAAAAGTCCAGCCTTATACAGCCATAATTTCCAGCCTGTCAAATTCAATTGCTTCCACTTACCTTTATAGCTGTAGACCCAACGATATCCCTTTTTATTATTACAGGCTTTCCGTTCCCATTCATAATCCTTTTTTAAAAACTCATTAAAACCCATTGCATTTTCCTTCCCCAATATTTAAAAACGCATATTGCTGCGCTTTTAAAAACGCCGAGGCAGAATGGCTCCATAGTTCCAGGTCTCCCTCACAATCCTCTTCACATATTGCCAGATTTCTCCAGTATATTCCCTCCGCATAAGCAAGTTTTGCTTCCTTAAGAGAATCTCCCATATCATTCATACATGAGACTTCATAAATACGCCGGGCTGCCTCTTCCCAGACAGATTCTGTAACTTCCCGCGCTGAATGAGCCATAATAGTTTTGGTAAACACTCCCGTTGCCCATGGATTCATGGACATCGTTTTATCCCGGCACCCATTTAGGAGATAAAATTCCAATCTTTCCGGATAAATTAACGCACTAAATACACATTTTGCATCCGCTGTACGGATTTCCGGCGAAAATTTTCCGGTATGACGTGCAGCGAGCTGGCTGCCTCCACCCCATAAATCGTTCCACCCTGATCTGACTGCTTCCGGAACTTTCCATCTCTTTTTGCCCAGGACAGACAGGTCCTTGGCAAAAAAGCGCCGGTTTCCTAATGCATTATTCAACAGCTCCAAATCTATCTTCCCATAATTTTCAACCAGTACCTGTTCCTCTGACCAATAGCGAAAATAACTGTTCATCCATTCTTCATGCTTCTGTCCAAAAAAATTTGAACTTTCCATTTGTGGTATCATAAAATGATTAGTGGCCAGCAAATAGTCTTTTTCTCCATTGTCTCCAGCCATCCTGACCATATCCCGTGCTGCTGTATGTTCAATTACAAAAGCCTTACCTCCTTTATCTGCAATATGAATATTTTCTCCGCCCCCAGGGCCCAGTCTTTCTGCTAATATTTTTTCTTTCGCCGCCTCTGCATTTTTACAGCTTACGGCACACAATATTAGCGAAATGCAGTTAGGCAGCCCCACCCCCACATCTTCCGGCATTGCATTTTGACCGCAAGATGCCATCAGCACTAATCCCTGAGTATTTAACACACAATTGCAGGTAAACCCGCTTGCCGAAATAAACGGATATCCACAATCTGGATAGGCTATAACCGTCGGCGCATAATAATTCACAAGTTCTTTCTCATCACAGTTCATACCGCAATATGTTTTCTGACCTGCTGCGGCCTGCCCCCAGGCCGATATATTACTGCAGCGCATATCTGTTTTGCGAAAATCCATATATGCCAAACCAATATCTGTAAAATCAAGCCCTGCTCCCTCTGCAATCCCATGCCAAAGCATGCTGATTTGAGGTGCTTTCTCCTCTAACAGCTTCTGATACTCCTGTACTGCTTCCAATGCCGTTCCTTTTCTGCGCCAGTAATCTACCGCATTAGCGATACCGCTGGCACACTTTATGCGTACGGCATCTTTAGCCTGTTTTCCATACTGTACTCCCATCTGATGCCAAGAACCGCTGACAAAAACAAGCCCCTTTGTTACAGGAATCTCCGGTATATCATGTTCTTGATCCATTCCTCATTCCCTTTTAACAGTCAAGGCTGCCACATGATATCTAACAATGCAGCAGCCCTGTACCTCAATCTTTTTTATTCAAAATAAACACCTGTCAGATTCCAGGTCTGCCATCCTATTCTTTCTAACCCCTTTAGATTAGCCGCATAAACAGACTTGTCCATCCTCTGCACAATCGGATACCAATAAAGATAATCCGTTAACGCAACCTCTTCAAATTCACGGAACATGGTCCACCACTTCTCGTCATCCATGGTCGTATTCAGCGGCTCAATATAGGTGTTGTAATACTCATCCCAGGAATCAAACTGCTCCGAATGCGCATATGTATTCATCTGAGTCTGTGGTGTATAGTTCCAGCCATTGGAACTGGCGATGCTTCCCAGGCCCATTTCAAAAATATCCCAGGAATCTACATCATTTCTCATCATATCGTCATAGGTACTTACATCATATCCGCCAAGCTCCAGAGTTACACCTATGGAGGACAGACTGTTTTTCATAATTTCGCCGATCGTAGCATAGATATTATTGGTTCCAATGTATAGATAAGTAATGGAGAAGTCGTTGCCGTCAGCATCCTCTCTCATGCCATCGCCGTCCGTATCCTTGATGCCTGCTTCATCCAAAAGGGCAGCAGCCTTCTCTAAATCATACTCATAGAACCAGTCATCACTGAAATCCGTCATTGTGCCCGGTTTATTGCTCATAATTGTATAGATATCCTCACCCATACCGTCATATACAGATACCATGGCCTCACGGTCAAATGCATAGCACAATGCCTGACGCACTCGCAGGTCCTGCAGTTTTTCTGAATACCCGTTAAATCCGATGCTGAGCGCATCCTCCAACGGTGCTTCCGAACATGCCAGATTCTCATAGTCGCCATTCAACACATTTGCTGCATCCGTTCCACCCGGAACAAATATGTAATCCGCATTCCCTGTCTCCAGCTCAGAAAATGCCACAGACGTATCAGCAATAAACCGGGCTGTAATTTTGGAGAGAATAGCAGCTCCTTCAAAATAATCATCAAACCTCTCCAAGGAAACATAATCATCCGTCACGTATTCTTTAATCTGGAAAGCTCCGGTACCAATCGGCGCATCATGGAAAAATACATTCTCATCCCCGCCCACTTCATCATAATAGTCTTTGTTCCAGATCCCAATCAGCCCAATCTGTGTCAATGCGCTTTTATGAAGCTCCGTAAACGGAACATAAACTGTATAATCATCCACTGCTTTTACATTGTCAAAATCTATAAATTCCATGCCATTCTTAACAGTAAAAAATCCAATGCTCATCACCACGTCATCCGCAGTCAGTTCCTCTCCATTCTGAAACTTTACACCCTGCCTGAGCTTAAAAGTGATCCCCATATAATCTTCGTCCCACTCATAAGATTCAGCCAAACTACGGTCACAGACTCCTACTTCGTAAGAACCGTCTTCCAGATAATAATTATCCACCAGATAGTTTGTACACATAGATGTCAGTGCAGAAGCATTATTTCCAACTGAAACAGCCATATTTACATTTCCGTGATCCCCATTAAAAATAATAACCATTTCGTCCTTGGTCGTTGCGCCGCCAGTTTCGGCTGCACTTCCCGATCCTATCTCACTGCTCCCTGCATTCCCACTTGTACTAGTACTGGTGTTCTTAGACTCATTACCCCCTCCACAGGCAGTAATCGCCAGCATGGATGCAGCAAGAATTCCTGCCAGTACAGACCTACTGATTTTACTACACTTTCTCATATTTCTTTCTCCTTTCACTTTATATTCAGGTGTCCTCACACCTTACTATCAATTTTGCAAAGATGACACGCTACAAAATGCCCTGAACTAACTTCCGTCAGCCGCGGTGTTTCCTGTCTGCACTTATCTGTTGCCTCTTTACATCTTGCTGCGAAACGGCAGCCGGGCTTTGGATCGATCGGAGAAGTGATTTCTCCCTCCATCATAATCCGCTCCTGCGGACAATGAATATCCGGCACCGGAACCGCCGACAAAAGCGCCTTTGTGTAAGGGTGCCTGGGATTCGCAAACAATTCCTCATTCCCTGTGAATTCCACCACCTGTCCCAGATACATAACCATAATTTTAGTAGAGATATACTTTACGACCATGAGATCATGGGTAATGAACAGATAGGTCAGGCTATTTTTTTCCTGTATATCTAGCAGCAGATTGATGATTTGTGCCTGGATAGAAACATCCAGGGCCGATACCGGTTCATCACATACGACAAACTTCGGATTCATAACCAATGCACGAGCAATTCCAATACGCTGACGCCTTCCTCCATCCAGCTCATGCGGATACGCATTCACTAGCCTCTTTGCAAGGCCAACCGTATCCATAATTCCCATAACCGCCTCGTCTATCTGCTTTGCTGAAAACTCTCCGCTGATTTTCATAGGTTCAGCGATCGTCTGATAAATCGTCATACGTGGGTTCAAGGAAGAAAACGGATCCTGAAAAATAATTTGCATTTCTTTTCTAAGTGCATGCAACTCCTTCCTTTTCACTTTTGTGATGTCTTTCCCCTTATAAATGATCTGGCCTTCTGTGCTCTCCAGCAAATGAATCAGCACACGTCCCAAAGTTGACTTTCCGCAGCCAGATTCACCGACCACGCCCAGCGTCTCGCCTTCGTTAATCGAAAAGTTCACATCATCAACGGCATGAAGTGTACCGGAACCAACATTAAAATATTTCTTCAAATGCTTTGCAGAAATTAATTCTCCCATATCACTTCACCCCCTTTTTATGTGGATGCAGGCACCGCACGAAATGTCCTTCCTCAAGTTCCATCAGTTCAGGCAGTTCTTTTTCACACCGTTCGCATTTATATTCACACCGTGGAGCAAACTTACAGAATTCCGGCAAATTCGCAGGATCTGGCATTAGCCCTTTTATCGGTTTTAGGCGTTTACTGTCTTTTACATATCCGGGCAGCGAATTAAACAATCCGACGGTATACGGATGAGCCGTCTGATCAAATATCTGCTCCGCACTGCCAAGCTCTACGATCTCGCCCGCATACATAATTGCCACTCTGTCGCACATCTGTGCCACTACGCCCAGATCATGGGTAATCAACACAACTGACGTGTCCAGATTTTTTTTCAAATCATTCATCATATCCAACACCTGAGCCTGAATGGTCACATCCAGAGCCGTTGTAGGTTCATCGGCCAGTAAAATCTTGGGAGAGCACGCCAGTGCCATCGCAATTACCACTCGCTGCTTCATCCCGCCTGAGAACTGATGGGGATATTCATTATACCGTTCCCCTGAAATTCCAACCATCTCCAGCATCTCAATAGCTTTTATTTTTGCTTCTTTTTTGCTGATCTTCTGATGCAGATAAAGAACCTCCAGAATCTGATCACCCACACAATCAACAGGATTCAGAGCCGTCATCGGATCCTGGAATACCATGGAAATCTGTTTTCCACGAATCTTTCGCATTTCTGCCCTGCCTGCTTTCAGCAGATCCTTCCCTTCATATTCTATGTTCCCACTGATTATCTTTCCAGGAGGCGACTGCAGGAGGCTCAAAATACTCAGCGCTACAGTTGTTTTTCCTGCCCCCGTCTCTCCTACCAAGCCAAGGGTTTCGCCTTTTTTCAGATCAAAGGAAATATGATTAACCGCTCTGCAGACCCCGGCATCACTGGTAACATAATGAACCGTTAAATCTTTTACCGATAAAATATTATTCTCCATATCCCTCTCCTCATACTAGTATTTCAGTCTGGGATCCAATGCATCCCTCAGACCATCCCCAAACAGATTGATGGAGAGTACCACGCTCGCAATCGCCAAACCCGGGATCGTCAGAAGATAGGAATATTGCCGCATATATTCTCTTGCCGTTGACAGCATAGACCCCCATTCTGGTGAAGGCGGCTGGACACCCAGACCCAGGAAACTAAGCCCGGCTGCAGTCAAAATGGAAAACCCTACCTGCATCGTAAAATGCACGATTAAAAAGCTGCTCACATTCGGTAAAATATGTTTAAACATAATTCGGACATTCCCAGCATCAATGCTTCGTGCCGCTTCCACATATTCGTGACTCATTTCAGAAAGCACCGGTCCGCGGATCGTCCTTGCAGCACCCGGAATACTAGCAATGGCAACTGCAATAATACAATTCTGCACCGTTCCACCAAAAATCGCAGTGACACAGATAGCCAGCAGCATAGCAGGAATTGCATTCAAAACATCCAGGATTCTCATGATGATGTTATCAGTTTTTCCTCCGAAAAAGGCTGCACACACGCCAAGTATCACGCCAAACACCGTGCTGAGACCTGCTGCACAGAAACCAATCATCAATGAAGACCTGCCACCATAAAGGATCCTGGCCACCATGGAACGTCCCAGACTGTCCGTACCAAACGGATATTGCTTGCAGGGGGCAATGAAACGGTCTGCAATATTCTGTGCGTCATAACCTTCTGGGCAAATAATATTTGCCAAAGCGCAGAGAAGGATAATCGCGAGCATCACCGCCAGGCCAATCATTGCCATCTTATTTTTCACAAGACGCCGCATTGCTACATTCAGCATACTTCTATGCTTTACCTGTTGGTTTTTCTTCGCCTGCTTCGACATTGTCTATGACCTCCCTTCTTTTTGCTTCTTTTCTTTTGCCTGAACTAAAACGAGATTTCACCCGTGGATCAATAAATGTATAAATAACGTCAATCAACAGGTTTACAACAGATACTGCTACCGCTATCAAAAGTACACAGGCCCGAAGCAACGCATAATCACGGCTGTTGATTGCTGTAACCATACAGGTTCCAAGACCATTCAGCACGAAGACCGATTCTATAATTGCCGAACCGCCCAGCCCATTAGCAAATTGCGTTCCAATACTGTTAGTAATCGGTATCATAGCATTTCTCAATATATGATGTTTCGTAATTACTCCTTCAGCCTGCCCTTTGGCCCGCGCAGTCCGTACATAATCCTGAGAAATGCAGTCCAGTACAGAGGAACGGGTAACACGCAGGATAGAGGCCGAACTCAGAACCCCCAGTGTAACCACCGGCAGCACCCAGTGTTTCCAGCTGTAGAGGCCAGACACCGGAAACCATCCAAGATTCACAGCAAACAGCATAATCATCAGGAAGGAAAACCAGAAAATGGGGATTGAAATTCCCACAATTCCAACCAGCCTTGACAGAGAATCTAAGATTTTTCCTCTGTGCTTAGCTGAAACAATTCCCAGCGGTACGCCAATCAGGGATGCAACAATGGTCCCGTACAGGGCCAATTGAAAGGAAATCGGAAAACGATAGGCAATTTCTGCGTTCACTGATGTTCCAGACCGATAGCTCAGCCCCAGATCTCCTTTTGTAATCAAACGAAACATATATTTTCCATACTGGACTACAATAGGGTCATTCAGGTTGTAAGATTCTCTCCACTCATCTTTCGCCTCTTCCGTAACATCCGCCCCCAATGCCATATCGGCCGGATCTCCTGGAGTTAGAACTTGAAGCATGAATACGATAATTGACACCCCTATTAACACGGGAATCATCATCAAAATCCGCTTGAAAATATACTTAAGCATACATCATCCTCCGTTTTATACTTCTTACCAGGGTTACTTAATATTAATATACATCCACTGATTATCTGTTTCTTCTGGAAATTGTTCCCAGGTATCCTTTCGGGGCGGCTCCGGAACGGCTTTTCTGATCTCATCCTTCTGATACGCATATTTTCCTAGAAAATTCCTATCCTGCTCCGGTGTAAGCGGAGGCCTTGTATTTGTCGGCTCCATGCTGTGTACCCACCCCTTATGATATTCGCATTTTGTTGTCCTTTGCCAAGCGCCAGACAGAATTTTCCATTCTCCGTCCTCCTTCACATGGGTACCCGGTACCATCCCAAGGCTGATGATTGCCATCGGCTGTTCCCTGAATTTTGATAAACCTTCTACCCCCAAGGACCACCACACCGCACGGGCCTTTGAACAATCATCATTTATCTCGATCACTGGTGTCGTCAGCGGATGAATCAGCGAGTTTCCTTCCAGACTGTCCACTACCGCTTTCGCTCGGAACGCCATCTCTCCTTCCACATCAAAACTGGGGTGTTTCAGCGCCTTCAGTTCTCTGCGTCGTTCCCCAATATGCTGGTCATCATGGAACGTAGCGGCCTGCCCCCGAAGATTTTTTATTTCCCACACGGAGAGCAATTTTTCAATCCTGATCTCCAATGCGGCAAATTCTTCGTCAGACATCTCATTTATAATTTCCATATAATCATCCATTCGCCATATCCCCCGCTTTTATTTTGTCTTATCTTTTTCAAGCATCCAGCCGTTATCTGTATAAGTTTCATAGGGTCTCGGACAGGCCGGGATTGCTTCACGGACAGAGAGGGGTGAATAGGGATTATGGTATGTAGTGGGCTTCGCAAGCGGATGCACCGGTTTATTCAGACGATGAATCATGCTGGTGTCTTCAACCCATCCCTTTGAATATAAACACTTGATATATCGAAAATAATGCAGATGCCAGATTTTCCATTCTCCGCCCAGATTTATAAAATCTGCAGCCAGCATTCCCCATGCCCAGATTGCCTCAGGATCCTCTCCCTCCCTGGGAATTGCACCCCCTCCGGGACACCACCATACCGCTTTGGCACTCTTCCTGTCACCAGCCACTTCTATCATCGGTGTAGTCAATTGAATATCTATCATTTCTCCGGCCTTAGGCTCTGCCCCGACTGTTTCCTTGATGATTGTCTCTACCGCTTCCTTTCCCTCAAAGACACCTTCATCCGCTACTTCCACAGATACGCCCTCTGCCTCCAGGGCGAAGTGTGAAAGTACCTTATCCGCTTCCCTGAAATTAAATGCAGCTATCGTTCTTCCCATCTCATTCTGGATTTCCTGATAAGCCTCCAGTTTTTCAATATTTTTTATCAGTTCTTTTTTTCTGATTTCCGTAACCATTTTTCTCCTCCTCTTTATCTTGCCTGACAAAGTCCGCCGTCAACCGGCAGTATTACTCCGTTCACATAGCTGGAAGCAGGACTCAGCAAAAACATAATCGCCGTTGCTTCTTCCTCCGGCCGCCCGGCCCTTCCCATGGGATTGATTGAAATCAGATGCTGCATTTCTTCTCCCATCTGCGCTTCATGATTCCTGGGGGTATGAATCGGGCCGCCGGGACAGACACAGTTCATTCGCGGCTCACCTTTTAAGGCTACTGCCTGGTGCTTTGTATAGCCGGTAATTCCTGCTTTAGCTGCCGCATACCAGGGAAGTCCTCCTCCGGCTTCAAAAGTTCCGGCCAGAGCCCCAACGTTTACAATCGCTGAACCAGGTCCCGGATTAGTCGCTTCAAAAGCCAGACAAACACGATGAATCATTCCAAGGGCAAGGGCAATTACTTCTTCAAAATTCCACTGGCTATTCAGCATCTTAGGCCCTGCAACATTTGCAAGGTATAACGGCTTACAGAAATCCAAAGTTTCCTTCATTGCCCTATCTACCGCATCATCCGATCCTAAATCTGCCTGAATAGCTTTAATATTTTCCCCAAATTCCCCGGCTCGTTCAATCGTTTCCTGTATTCCCTCAGCAAACATATCCCAGGCAGCTACCTTCAGTCCCCCTTGGGCCGCCAGAATGCACGTCGCCGCTCCAATTCCTGACGCTGCTCCCGTCACAATAATCCCGGTACCTTCCGGAGCCATCCACCCTTCAAAAATAATCTCCGGTTCTCTGTAATTTTCAGCCATTTTACAATCCTCCTCGGCTTTTGATCTTTAATTTTTGTAGTTTTATATTATCATCTTTTTTTATTCAAAATTCTTTTGTTTAATTAAGCACATTTGTGCTTTTTCCGAAATTCTTTTTGTACATCTTTCACTACGCCAGAGCCTTTACACAAGCACAAAAAAAGAAAAGACCCCTATTGCCTTTTCTAACCACAAGTCCTCTGGAAACTTATCATCAATTCAGATCTTGTTTTTCTTTTAAGTGCTTATTCAGGACTATTGTTAAACTTCATATGGGGAATATTTGCCCCTATTATTTAAATGTATTAGAATATCAATAAAAAAGCTCCAACTGCCCTGTAACACACCGACTATACATTTCAATTATATCATATTCATATAATTCATTAAAGTCTCTTCGGCAAAAAACGAAATTTTAAGATAGCCCGTATTCCTCTTCTTTCATCGGATATTTATTTTCCTTGAGTCTCCGGGAGTTGGAAGGACCCTTCTGGTTCTGGGACTGAGGTATACGACCAAAAAGCCCCTCACAGGACAGCCAGATCACACGTTTGCATCTGCCTGCCCTGCAAGGGACTTTTGAGATTTTTCATAGCTATTTTCTTTGTTATTCTTACTTTCTGTTCTTCAGGAAATCCGGGATCTGGATATCCTTCTTCGGTACATTGCTGGTCATAGGCGCTGAAGCCTTCGGCATGTTATACCCCTGTGCCGGAGCCTGCTGCTGCGGCATCTGGAAGGTCGGCATCTTAAAGCCGGCATTGCTGAAAGCGCTCTTCTTAGTGGCCTCGGCCGCCTTCTTGGCATCGGATACGCTGGCCTGCCTTGCTGTCGCATCATCCAGTCCCGTAGCGATCACCGTGATCTTCGCAGTATCTGCAACGGTATCATCATACATCGCGCCAAAGATAATATTCGCATCCTCGCCTGCCAGATTCTGTACATAGCTGGCGGCGTCGTTGGCATCCATAAGGCTGATGTCACCGGAAATATTGATAATAACGTGGCTCGCTCCCTGAATGGTTGTCTCCAGCAGCGGGCTGGATACGGCCTGCTGTACAGCTTCCAGAGCCTTGTCGTCTCCCTTCGCTTCGCCGATACCGATATGCGCGATGCCCTTGTCCGTCATGACGGTCTGCACATCCGCAAAATCCAGGTTAATCAGAGCCGGCAGGTTAATCAGGTCAGTGATTCCCTGTACGGCCTGCTGCAGCACTTCATCAGCCTTCTTCAGGGCTTCCGGCATGGTTGTCCTGCGGTCAACGATCTCCAGCAGCTTATCATTCGGGATCACAATCAATGTGTCCACGCTCTGTTTTAACTTTTCAATACCCATCAGGGCGTTGCTCATACGGGTCTTCGCTTCAAAACGGAAGGGTTTTGTCACGACCCCGACGGTCAGTATGCCCATCTCCTTGGCAATATTGGCAACAACAGGAGCAGCGCCGGTACCAGTACCACCGCCCATTCCGCATGTTACGAAAACCATATCGGCACCTTCCATCAGCTGCTTCAGCTCTTCTATGCTCTCCTCGGCCGCCTTCTCCCCCACTTCCGGCTTAGCCCCGGCTCCAAGACCCTTCGTGATCTTTTCGCCGATCTGAAGTACGGTTGGCGCTTTGCAGAGTGTCAGTGCCTGTTTATCTGTATTTACGCCTACAAATTCCACACCACCGATGGATTCCTCCACCATTCTATTCACAGCATTATTACCTGCTCCCCCGACACCGATGACGATGATTTTTGCAGATGATTCTGCTTCATTTGTCATAATTTCTAACAAAGTACTTCCTCCTTCACGGCTTTCGCCTATTTATATTCTCCTCGAAATGTATCTTAATCTCATTATCAGTTACGTATACAGATATATAATATAATTTATTCCTGAATTTATCAACTGTTTTTTCGATTTTTTCCCCACTTTTTTTCTGTCGGAAGGCGCTTTAATCTTGGTCAAATATGATGTTCTGGGTATCGTCTGTAAAATCTTCCAGATGAAGGACTCCTGACATTCCTGAGAGCTTCGGCAATATTGCCGCAACCCTGGTCATCTTTTCCTCCAGATAGGAATCTGTGCCCAACGAGATCCGGACCTGTCCATAATTCAGGGTCATTGACTGATTTCTGGCGAATTCCACGCTGTCAGGCTGAATCTCATATTTGTCAATCATACGGGTCAGCGCCAGTATGGTGTTGAATACCGAAGGATCTTCCACCGGAA
This sequence comes from Wansuia hejianensis, assembly GCF_014337215.1. NCBI lineage: Bacteria > Bacillati > Bacillota > Clostridia > Lachnospirales > Lachnospiraceae > Wansuia > Wansuia hejianensis. The sequence continues at coordinate 2,306,581 of NZ_CP060635.1, forward strand.
GAATCTCCCCGACAGCCACACTCTCATAATTCAGGCCCGTAATCAGAGGGACGTCCGTCAAAGCCGGACGGAAGGCTGTGGTATCTGTCTTGCTTCCGCTCATGGCGCCGCCGCTCTCTGCCTGCCCATCCTCTCCGGCAGGTCCGGCGGCCGGGGAGTTGCTGTCATCCGTACTCTGTGACTCCGCTGCCGAAAGAGATTCCAGCACCAGACCGTCTTTATCAAAATAGTAATCCATATCCTCCTGCCGGACATAGCCGATGGGCTGTTTTTCATTGACATGCAGGCGGATCTTATTCCTGTTTAAGTATTCCACATCTACGGATTCCATAAACGGGATATCATCCAGATTAATATGCCCCTGGAAGGTGGAAAGCAGAACGGAATTGTGGGCGAAGAAGCCCTCCAGCGCCATATTCTCCACTTCCTTTTCTGTATACCTGGTATTCCCGACAACCTCCACCTCTGTGATATAAAACAACCCCCAGAACAGCAAAAGCGCCAGAACTACCACACCAACAACAGACCACCGGATCATCCGCCTGGTCTTTTTGGAGGCTTTTCGGTAATTTGACTTTCTTTTACGCATCTTAACTCCTGTATATCCTGCTGATTCTTCCTCCCAGCAGAGTAATGTCTTTTTCTATATGCTCATAGCCCCGGTCAATATAGGTCAGCTCATCAATCTCAGTGCTGCCCTCGGCTGCCAGACCGGCCACAACCAGAGCGGCGCCGCCTCTCAGATCCTCGGCGCTCACACAGGCACCGTGCAGGCTTCCGCCCTTTATCTCCAGCACATCGCCGCACTTTTGGATATCGGCGCCCATTTTCCGCATCTGCATAGCCGCTTTATAACGATCCTCAAAAATCGTCTCCCGGATCCTGCTGCTTCCCTCCAGCGTAGCGCACACTGCTGCCAGCGGTGACTGAAGATCCGTCGGAAATCCCGGATATCCTGCAGTTTCCAGAAAAGGAACAGCCTTTCTCACGCGGCTGCTGTCCGTAACTAGTGTACCACTTTTCACTTGATATTGTCCACCCATTTTCTGATATACGCCCAGGACAGCCTCCATCTCCTCTACCGGAGCACTCTCCAGGGCAACCTTTCCCCTGGTCGCGGCGCCGGCAAACAGATACGTACCTGCCACGATCCGGTCGGAAGGCACCGAAAATTCAGCCGGATGCAGCCGGCATACGCCTTTAATGAGGATTTCTCCGGTTCCCTCTCCTTTAATCCTGGCACCCATGGCCCGCAGGAAATGGCAGAGATGGATAATTTCCGGTTCTCTGGCGCAATTGGACAGGCAAGTCACTCCCGCCGCCACAACTGCCGCCATCACGGCGTTCTCAGTGGCCCCTACGCTGATTCTCGGAAAACAGTACCGGCACCCCGTCAGCTTTCCCGCACGGGCATGAAGGCCGCAGCTATCCTCATAGATCTCCACCCCCAGAGCCTTAAGCACTGCCAGGTGAAGATCGATCGGCCTCCGGCCAATCGTACATCCGCCCGGATAACTGATTGAAATCTGCCCGTATCTGGGAAGAAAACTGCCCAGTAAAAAAACAGAGGAGCGCATTTTATCCGCATACGCTCCCGGAATTTCGCCCGAATATATATTGCTGCAGTCTATCAAAAGGCTATCCCTGCACCATCTGGTTCTGGCGCCTACAGATTTTAGAATTTCTTCCATACACCATACGTCTGCGATTCTGGGACAATGATGAAATACTACGGTTCCCCGCTGCAGAAGGGCGGCAGCCATCATGGGCAGAACCGCATTTTTTGATCCTTGTATCCGGACATTTCCCGACAGGGGATATCCGCCTTCCATTTGATATAGATCCACCGTCCGCTCTCCCGTACACCTTCTCATATTATCATATGCAGGCTTCCGGAATTTGCCACACAGGAACCCCCGGACGGGACTGTTATCACCTTTCCAGATAAAAGCCCTGATTCCTGGATACCGAAAGAGCCAGCCCCATCTCTCCCAGAAGGAACACAACCGAGGTTCCTCCATAGCTGATAAATGGAAGCGTAATACCAGTATTAGGAATTGAGTTTGTCACCACGGCAATATTTAAGATAACCTGAATTGCTATATGTCCCATGATACCGGCCGCGATCAGCGCCCCGCACAGATCCGGCGCATGCGTAGAAATCACCATCAGGCGCCAGATCAGCAGGGCAAACACCAGCATGACCAAAATCGCCCCCACGAGCCCCAGCTCCTCGCAGATGATAGAGAATATCATATCGTTCTGCGCTTCCGGCACAAATCCCAGCTTCTGCAGCGAGCTTCCCAGCCCTTTTCCGAAAATCCCTCCGCTGCCTATCGCATAAAGCCCCTGAATCGTCTGAAACCCCTTATCAAAAGCCTCCGGATTCTTCCAGATCGCCAGACGCTCCATCCGGTAGCTTTCTACACTCAGAAACACCGCGATAAACCCTATCCCGGCGCCTCCAATCCAGAAAAATGGCAGATATCTGGGATTAGAGACAAATATGGTGATTATTCCCACCCCCAGAACAATAATTGCCGTGCTCAGATTGTTCGATCCGACCAAACCCACAATCGGAAGAATGCTGACCAGAACCAAAACCATAAACAGAAAGCTAGTGGTTTTCCGCCTCGTCCTTTCGATCACCCATGCCAGAAACAGAATCACAGCCACCTTGGCAAATTCCGAGGGCTGAAATGACAGCGGCCCCAGAGACAGCCATCTCTTAGAGCCATTATATTCCTGGCCAAAAAACAACACAGCCGTAGACAGCCCCAGCGCGACCAGATACAGAGCCGGAGCATACTTAAGGATATTGTGGTAGTCCATCTTCGCAACCACATACATCCCCAGCACCCCCAGCGCCGTAGCAAAAATCTGCTTCTTAAAATAATAGGCAGGATCATTAAATTTCACCCGTCCGTTATACGCACTGGTACTGTACAAAAGCACCAGCCCGCAAATCACCAGGATCAACACAAGTATCAAAAGAGTGCCGTCAACCTTCCGGCTATCTGTTTTTTTCATCACATGGCCCGGCCTTAATTCTTTATCCTATCCTATTAACCCAACCCCCAAAATATGTATTTTGCTTCTAATTGGGCGGGAAGGGGATGTCTTTGGCTCCCCCCTCGCCACAAACCCATATTTAAAGTTGCTTCACATACTCTTTGAATTTATCGCCTCTCTGTTCATAATTGTCAAACTGCCCCCAGCTCGCACAAGCCGGCGACAGCAGCACTGCGTCTCCGCTTTTTGCCTTTGCGGCGCAGGTCCTCACCGCTTCTTCCAGGTTCTCACAGAATAGGATATGCTCCTCCGGAAAACCGCAGGCAATGGCTGCTTTCGCGATTTTCTCCCTGGTCTGGCCGATCAGAACCAGGTCTTTTACTTTGCCGTCGAAGCTGTTAATCCACTCCTCATAGGAGGATTCCTTATCAAAACCGCCCCCAATCAGCACAGTGGGCCGGTTCATGGCCTGTATACCTTTTATGGCAGCGTCCGGGTTGGTCCCCTTGGAATCGTTATAGTATTTGACGCCGTCTTTTTCCGCCACATATTCGATCCTGTGTTCTACTCCTGCAAAACTGCAGATGGTTTTCCGTATGCTGGCCAGGGGAACACCAGCATGGCTGGCCATTGCAACAGCTGCCATGACATTTTCATAATTATGAAGCCCCAGAAGCTTCAGATCGCCGGTGCGCACCACTGAGGTAACTGTTTTTCCATTAGAAATCTTTATTTCGCCGCCTTCCAGGTAAATCCCCCGATCCAGAACTCTTCTGCTTGAGAAATATATGGCCTTCGGGCGGATGGCTTTTCCAAATTCCCTCAGGACATCATCCTCGTAGTTCAGGACACATACATCCTCTTCTGTCTGGTTTTTTACAATCAGCTCTTTTACCCGGATATATTCTTCCATCGTATGGTGGCGGTTCAGATGATCCTCCGTGATATTCGTGATCGCGCTTGCTTCCGGATGGAAGGTATCGATTGTCTCCAGCTGGAAGCTGCTGATCTCAGCAACGGTCACCGCATTCTCTGTCTGCTCCGGCACCACACCGGTATAGGGGGTCCCGATATTTCCAACCACGTATACTTCCGGACAGTAGTCTCTCATGATCTGTCCGAGAAGGGCCGTGGTGGTGGTTTTTCCATTGGTTCCAGTCACAGCTAGCACTTTTCCCTTGCCCAGCCTGTAGGCCAGTTCGATTTCTCCCCAAACCGGCAGGCCGGAATCTTTAAATTTTCTGACCACCGGCAGGTCACAGGGCACGCCCGGACTCATGATCACCAACGACAGCTCCCGTATCATCTCCTCCGGGAATTCACCCAGAACCACCTCTGCCCGCTGCGGCTCACTCAGTTTATTCAGAATCTCCTGTTTGGAAAGCTCACCGTTCCCGTCGTAGATGACCGGCCGCGCTCCTTCCTTTATCAAAAGCTCACAGGCTCCGGTTCCACTTTTGCCCGAGCCAAATACCAGCACTTTTTTATCCTTCCAATCCATAGCTGCTTGTCCTCCTCTTAACTATCTGTCTTCCTTAAATACCCATCAGCGCCACCAGGCAGAGCAGTGCCGTGATGATCGAAAAAACCGCCACAATGCGGGTCTCTGACCATCCGCACAGCTCAAAGTGATGGTGGATCGGAGACATCTTAAAGAGGCGTTTCCCATGAGTCGCCTTAAAGTAGGTCACCTGAAGCACAACAGACAGAAGCTCAACGGCATAGATAAGCCCCACAATCGGTATAAACAGCGGCATGTTCAGCATATACGCCGTACCTGCCACGAAGCCGCCCAGAGCCAGAGAACCCGTGTCTCCCATAAAAACCTTGGCCGGAAATACGTTAAACAGTAAAAAGCCCAGGAGGCTCCCCACAACCGCGCAGGTAATCGGTGATATCCCGCTTTTCTGCCCCACTGCGACCACCGTAAAGAATACGGCTACCATTACAGTCACGCTGGAAGCAAGGCCGTCCAGGCCATCGGTAAAATTCACGCCGTTGACAACCGCCAGAACCACGATAAACAGCAGCGGAATGGCAAGCCAGCCGATATCCAGGGCCTTACCGCCGGAGAACGGGAGCAGCAGCTCCAGCGTAACATCCGTATAGCGTATCATGTAAAAAGCAAAAATGCCGGTCACCACGAACTGACACAGCAGCTTCTGCCAGGCCAGAAGTCCGTCAGACCTCTTCAGCACCACCTTCAGGTAGTCATCCAAAAATCCGATCAGCCCAAATCCCAGCGTAAGGAACAGGATCGGGACAATCTTCGGATAATCCCTGACAAAAAACAGTGAAGTCACTGTCGTCGCGATGAGAAAAATCAAACCTCCCATCGTCGGAGTCCCCGCCTTCTTCAGATGGGACTGCACCCCTTCCTTTCTCTCAGTCTGCCCCATCTTCAGCCGTCTCAAAAAAGGTATGATCACCGGGCCGAGAGCCACGCTGACAGCGAAAGAAATTAAAACCGGAACCACAAAAGTCAAATCCATAATCCACCTCTTATCAGTACTCATAATCGTATTTATTCCCGCGAGATTCCCCAACCATTTTCATATTCCAGAGTATACATATGTATTGCCCGTGCCTCATAAGACACATTCTCCTGCAGACCGGAATCCGCCCCTTAAAACGGCAGGAAGCAGCCTCCGCTGCTCCACATGAACCGGCCGGCGGCTGTCCGCGGGGTGAAATACTCTGCCTGTGCAGGGTATTTCACACACGTAACAGTATATAGCTTTTCTATTTAATAATCAACTGTTTTGTGCCTCTTCAGACGGTTCAGCATCCGGCACTTCCGCCTTTTCTATTCCCAGATAAGGCAGCACGTTTTCAAAGATATCTTTCATGACAGGCGCCGCTATCGTTCCTCCATAATATACTCCCTGTGGATTATTAATCACCAGTAATCCAAGTACCGTTGGATTCTCAGCCGGCGTAAATCCCAGGAATGAGGATATATATTTGTTGGCGCTTCTGGGCAATGTCTGTGAAGTAGCCGTCTTGCCTCCAATCGTGTATCCTTCAATATATGCGTTTTTGCCGGACCCCTCGGACACAACCGTCTCCAGGATCGTCCGCACGGTTTCTGAAGTCTCCTCAGAAATTATATTTTTCTTGGTATCGTATTTTAAGGTTTTTACCAGATTTCCGTCATCATCCATCACCTGGACACCAAAATGAGGGGTTACTCTGGTCCCGCCGTTAATCAGTGAGCTGACTGTCGTAGCAAGCTGGATCGGCGTGATCTGAAAACTCTGGCCAAAAGAAATCGTCGCGAGCTCCACCTGGCCGATATTCTCCTTCTTGTGCATGATCGTAGCGGCTTCACCCGGCAGATCTATCCCCGTCTTAGTGAGCAGCCCGAACTGTTCAAAGTATTTGTAATAATTATCCACACCCAGGCGCAGACCCACTTCGATAAAAACAGGATTACAGGAGTTCTGGGCGCCCTGGACAAAGGTTTCCGCCCCATGCCCGGCCCTTTTATGGCAATGGATTCTCCGGTCCTCGACGATCTTATATCCCGGACAGGAAAAAGTATCCTGCGGCGTCACGACGCCCTCCTCCAGCCCCGCAGACATAGTGATGATCTTGAACGTGGAACCTGGCTCATATGTATCATTGATACAGGCATTCCGCCACATTCTGTTCCGCAGATCCTGCACCTCTTCATCGGTCATTCCTGATGTATCCACATCAGTATTCAAAGTGAACGGCTCGTTCAGATTGAACTCCGGCACATTGACACAGGCATAAATCTCACCGTTCTGAGGATTCATCAGCAGCACAGAAACGCTGTCTGCCTGCTTTTCCTCCATTACCTTCAGAGCTGCCTGCTGACAGTATTCCTGTATGTTCATATCCAGGCTGATCTGCAGATTATACCCGGCAATCGGCTCCACTCTGCTTTCCCCGATCTCTGACAGTTCGATCCCCCTGGCGTCAGTGGTGGTCAGAATTTTCCCGTTAATCCCCTGAAGTATCTCATCATACTTCACCTCCAGACCAATGATGCCCTGATTATCGCCGCCGGTGAACCCCAGCACCTTGGACGCCAGTTCATCATAGGGATAATACCGTTTAAAATCCTCATCCACTTTAACTCCGGCAAAACCATAGGCCCGGATGCGGTCGCCCACGTCCTTCTCCACGTTGGTTTTTACTCTCTCAATGGAGGATCTTTTTTCCACCCGTTTCCGCGCCGCTTCTTCTGTGATACCCAGCTCTTTTACCAGCATGGCGATCACCTTTTCCGGCTCTTTTACCTGGCTGTGTATGACGGAAATCGTGCAAACTGTCTTATTGGCCGCAAGCACCGTCCCGTTGGCGTCCAGTATTTTACCGCGGGCCGCTTTTATATCCCTCTCTCTTTCGTGGAGGTCATCTGCCTTCTCTGAATAGTAATCCGAACGGAAAACCATCAGATAGACCAGACGCCCTGCCAGCACCAGCAGAAGGCCGGCGCAGAGGAAGAAGATGACCACTACCTTCTTTTTATTGGATGTCTTATTTTTCCGCATAAAAAACCCCACAGAACCTGTCATTCTACTATATGGCAGGCTCTGCGGAGTTATGCAAAAGTGCGTTCCTGCACTTCAGTTCTTTTACTCTGTCAGCTTCTGGTCATTGTTGCTGATCCCGTCGCTCAGAAGTCCGTTTCCTCCGTTTACCACCGATTCATCCGGCTGGCTGGCCGGCGGCTCCGGCACACCGGGATCAGAAACGCCCTGCTCCGGCGCCCCTCCGCCGTTTCCTCCTTCAGCCGTTCCCTCATCGGGAAATATATTCATATATGGCAATAGCTCGGTGAAAATATTCTTAGCGATTTTCTGGGCATATACGCTGCTGCCCTGATCCGCCGCATTCGGCTCGTCCACCACCACGTAGACTACCACCTGAGGATCGTCCAGAGGCGCAAATCCGATATAGGAAACCAGATATTTACCGCTGTCCCTCGGGATTTTCTGAGCCGTACCTGTCTTTCCGCCCATGCTGTAGCCCTCTACCTTGGCATCCGTACCCGTTCCGCCTTCTTCCACAACACCGCCCAGATCCTTTCTGATGGCGTCGCTGACCGCAGACGAAACCGTCTGGCGTTCCAGCACACTGTCAACCACCTGAACCACGGCTCCCTGGCTGTCGGTGATCGCACTGACCACATGGGGCTTATAATAATATCCGCCGTTAATGACAGAGGAAAAGGCTGCCGCCTCCTGAACCATCGTGCAGGTGAAGCCCTGTCCAAACGCCGCCGTAGCCAATTCCGCTTCGCCCATGCTGTCAGCCGTATGCAAAATTCCGGAATTTTCACCCGGCAGGTCAATCCCGGTCTTAGATCCAAAATTAAAAATGTCCTGGTAACGGAGGAAATTCTCACTGCCCGTCTTTGCCGCGATCTGCATCATGGCGTCATTACAGGAGTGCACCAGAGCGTCTCCCACCGTCTGTTCCCCGTGCTCATCCGGGAAAATAGAGCAGCGGATTCTTTGATTGGCGACCATTTCATAGCCGTCACAGTAAAAGCCTTCCGCCGTGTTGATCGAGCCCGTGTCCAGCGCTGCTGCCGCCGTCATGGGTTTTACCGTGGAACCAGGCTCAAAAGCATCGGACACACAGTAATTTCTCCAGATATTGTTGAGATTCTCCAGCATGGCTTCATTGTCCATGGCATTGATCTCTTCCTGGGTATAGAAAGGAGTCAGATCTCTTGGGTCATTCAGGTCATACCAGTCAGAAGAATCCATTCCAAGGATTTCACCGTTATTGGGATTCATAACGATTACGCCAACATTTTGGGCTCCCTTCGTCCCGTTGGGCCCTGCGGCCATTTCCGTCTGGTAAGTCTCCAGAGCGCTCCGGATGATCTGCTGCACATTTACATCGATTGTTGAAACCACATTCTTGCCATCCACCGGCGATATAATCGTCTGCTCCACATCCGCATCCGTATTAAAATACCCGTATTGACGGCCGTTCACACCGTTCAGCACGCTGGAATAATAGCCTTCAATCCCCCAGTCCGCCACGTTTCCCGAATAAGTAAATCCAATCAGGTCACAGGCCAGTGAATTCATGGGATATACACGCAGATAATCCTCTTCAAACCAGATTCCTTTTACATTCTGGCGTTCCAGCCTCTCTTCATCTGAAAGCTCCGACTCCTCGTCCTCTGCTTCCGCCAGGTATTCTTCAAACTTTTTCTTTTCAGTTATTGAAAGGTCCGATTTCAGGATCTGATACTGGCTGTTCCTCGTCTCTTCATTTTCCAGCCTGCTCCGGATCTCCTTTTCCTCTAAGCCCAGCACTTTTACCAGGGCTTTTACCGTAGGCTCCAGATATTTCTGGACGTCTTTGCCCTCTTTATCCTTGCTGATATCATTCACTACCTTGCAGTCCAGAATCACATTATAGACCTTTTCACTGGTGGCCAGAATCGTCCCGTTCCTGTCCAGGATATCGCCTCTCTGAAATGGGATCACCCGGCTCTCGTACTGCTGCTGTGTCTGGCTCAGCACAATTCTTTTATATTGTTCACCGTCTGTGGCGTTGATATAAGTGATACGGATGGATAAACCGACTAAAGCCAGTATGACTGCAACAAACAATCCTACCAGCTTTTTACTCATTCTGCCGCTTATTTTCCGCCCGCGCATCT